>CAYTCI010000014.1:0-62099 GCA_964436305.1 uncultured Cytophagia bacterium
GATCGGCCTGGCCGAAGAGCTTTTCGGCCACCTCATAGCCAAGGACGCAAACCCGGCGGTTGGTATTAACGTCGTTTTCGCTGAAGAAACGGCCGAACTGTGGATTGGCATTTGAGGTATAGAGATAGTCGGCGGTGGTGCCGGTGATGATCACCTGCTCGACCGCTTTCTCATCGAACTTGACCGTACGGGCGGTGTTGATCTGGGGCGCAACCGCGGTCGCCAGCCGGGAGGCAGCCTTGATCTTGTCGGACTCCTCCAGGGTGAGGTTGGGGCGGTTACGGTATTTGAGCCAGTCATCCTCCTTCATCACCCACGGAAATTTCTGGATGTAGACCGTGTCGGTGCCGATGGAGGAGATCTCCTTGGAGAACGCCCCGTTCAGCCCCTGGATGAGGGCGACGATGGTGATGACAGTGGTCACGCCGATGACAATGCCCAGGGTGGTCAGGATCGATCGCATCTTGTAGGAGCGCAGGGCGTCGTACGCGATGCGGATCCCTTCCCACATATAGATCAGAATTCGCATAAGCCAGCCCTGTCAGTGGATCGATTCGTCGCGTTCGATGAGTCCGTCACGCAGCCGGACGATCCGGTTGGAGTGCTCGGCGATATACTCTTCGTGCGTGACCAGAATGATCGTGTTACCCTGCTCATGGAGATCCTCAAAAATCTCCATGATCTCGTCGCCGGTACGGCTGTCAAGGTTGCCGGTCGGCTCGTCGGCGAGGATGATCGAAGGCCGGTTGACCAGGGCGCGGGCGATGGCGACGCGCTGGCGCTGGCCGCCGGAGAGTTCGTTGGGTTTGTGGTGCATACGATCGGCCAGTCCCACCTTCTCCAGAGCCTCCTCGGCCATCTTGCGCCGCATCGCCGCCGGGGTGCCGTTGTAAATCATCGGCAGCTCGACATTGTGGAGGGCGGTGGCGCGCGGCAGCAGGTTGAAGGTCTGGAAGACAAAGCCGATCTCGCGGTTGCGGATCCCGGCCAGCTGGTCGTCATCCATGGTGCTGACGTTGTGCTGGTTGAGCAGATAATCGCCGCCCGAGGGGGTGTCCAGGCAGCCGATGATGTTCATCAGCGTCGATTTGCCGGAGCCGGAGGGTCCCATGATGGCGAGGTATTCATTCTTGTCGACACTGAGATTAATACCGCACAACGCCGCCACCTGCACGGTACCGATTTCATAGACTTTTTCTATTTTGTCAAGCTTGATCAGCATGGGACATTCCTCACTTTTTCGCTTCCTCTTCCTCGACGCCGGTGCCCTTTTTCTCCTTGACCTGGCTGCCATCCTTGAGGAGTTTGGAGAGCGCTTTATAGCTGCCGGTGACGACTTTTTGGCCTTCGCTCAAGCCGGAGATGATCTCGATATTGTTGTCATCGCTGATGCCGGTCTTGACCGGCACAGCTTTGACAGCATTGTTCTGGACGACAAAGACGATCTCGGTCAGTTCGTTTTTGGTCTCTTTTTTGCTCTTTTTGCCCGGGTCGGCGGTCTCGCTATCCTCGCTCCTGGCCGGCTTTTTCCTGGCGGCACTGTTCTTCAGTGAATCCGCCTTGAGATCGCGGGCGGTGACCGCCTGGATCGGCACATACAGGACATTGGGCCGGGTCTCGGTCAGGATATCGACCGTGGCGGACATCCCCGGCCGCAGCTTGGCGACATCGGAGGTGACGCCGACCTTGACCTCAAAGTTGGTCACCTGCTCCTGTGTCCCGGCGTTGGTCGTCGTGGCGACATGGGCGATCTCGGTCACCCGTCCCTGGAAGCTGGTGTCCGGGATGGCATCCACCTCGATCGAGGTCTTGTCGCTGAGGTGGACCAGCACGACCTCGTTCTCATCGATTTCGGAGAGGACCTCCATATCCTTGAGGTTGGCCAGGTTCATGATGATATCGGCCTGGAACTGGGAGCCCACGGCGATCTCGCCCGGCTCCTTGTTGAGTTTGGTGACCGTTCCGTCAATCGGTGAGAGCAGTCTGGTCTTGTCAAGATCGTCGTCGGCCTGTTTGAGGGCCGCGCGTGCCTGATCCAGGCTGGCTGAGGCCGACATCCGGGTTGCCTCGGCGGCATCCAGATCCGCCTGTGAGGCGAGGTTCTTGTCGAAGAGCCCCTTGATGCGGGCAAAGTCGGCGTCGGCTTTTTTTACCGCCGCCCGGGCGGAGCTCATCTGCGACTGGATCTGCTCGGCGTAGGCGGTGTAGTTCGCCCGGTCCAGCTCCACCAGCAGCTGCCCCTGTTTGACGATGTCTCCCTCCTTGACGTGAATCTTTTTGATCTCGGCCGAAATGCGGGCGGCGATCTTGATATCGGTGACGGGCTGAACCTTGCCTGAGCCCGAGACGGTCCGGCTGATATCCCCGCGTTTGACCTCGGTCGCGGTGACCTCGATAACTTCACCCCGGCTCTTGCGCAGGTTGACCACAACCATGGCGGCGATGATGGCGATGGCAGCAAGCCCGATGATGATCTTTACTTTGTTGGACATGGAGTTACTCCCTCCTGGATTGGCATCTGCTCTGCGCTATAGTCCTGTTTCGGCAACACCCATGACGGATTCGAGCCGGGCTCTGGCGATCTTGGCTTCATATTCGGCGTTCACCAGATTGGCCAGGGCTTTGGTCAGTTCGACCTGGGCCTGGGTGACCTCCAGTTCGGTGCCGGAACCGACACGGCGTTTCTCCTGCTGCAGCCGCAGGCTTTCACGGGCCGCCTCAATGTTCTGCTGATTGATCTCGAGAAAATCCTTGTAGGCCTCGAGCTGCAGGAAATACTGCTTGACCTGCGCGGTGAGGAGGCGTTTCTGCTCCGCCAGATTTTCCTGGTCGATCTGATGATTCAGTTTGGCGCGCTGCACGTTCGCCTTGTCTGAGAGGCCGTTGAAGATATTGAGATCAACGCCAAGTCCGAGGGTGGCGCTAAAGTCCTGATCCAGTTTGGAGGAAAAGACGCGGCCGATGTCCTCGTTGGAACGCGAGTAGCTGACGGTGCCGCCGATGCTCGGCATATAGCGCATCTGGGACATGCGCAGGGAGAAGAGGCTCGCCTTGGCCTGGAGCTCATAGGCCTTGAGGGCGGCATTGTTCTGAATGGCGGTTTTGGCCGCCTCGTCAAAGGAGATCGTCGGGAAGATCGTCTCACTCTTGTCCTCGGAGACTCCCACCGGGGTGCTGGGATTGCGCCCGAGCGCATTGTTGAGGTCAGCCTTGGCTGCCTCGACCGCATTCTGCTGGGTGATCAGGACGGTCCGGGCCGAGCCGAGGGTGACTTTGGCCTGATAGACCTCCGACTGAGACGAGATGCCGATATCCATCATCGTCTGCGCACGGTTGACCTCTTCCTCGGCCAGCTTGGCGGCGTCCTGATAGACCTGTTCGAGGTGGACCGACTTGAGCAGCTCGTAATAGGCGTTTTTGACGTTGTAGATGACCGCCTGCCGGGTGTTCTCGACATTCTGGGCGCTGGCCTGCTTTTCCGTTTTGGCCGCCTTGATGCTGTTGAGCGTCTGGCCAAAATCAAAGATGTTTTGATTCAGCGAGAGTCGCACCGCATGCGAGTTGCGCTCGATCTGTTCCTGATAGATCGACTGCTGCTTGTAGATGACACGTCCGGTCACCGGATCGATCCCGGACGGTACGTCGGTCTTGTCGACGCGCGCGCCCTGAATGTACTTGCCGGTGCTGAACGAGCTGTTGACCTGCGGCAGCCAGGCCGCCGTGGCCGTCGTGACCGCAGTCCCGGCGATGGCGAGGTTCTTCTGCGCGACGCGCAGGGTGGAGTTGTTCTCCAGGGCGATGGCGATGCACTCCTGCAGCGTCAGGTCCGCCGGGGCGGTCTCCTGCGCGAGGAGGCTGCCGGCGCCGAGAAGCAGGGTCAAAATCAAAGCCGTGCACTTGTTCATGAAACGCTACTCCTGTTGGGATCCAATGCGTGGGGGAAGATCAGGCGAAGAGGCCGCCGATGGCCGCAGTGGCCAGATACCAGACGACCAGCAGGCCGACCACGACCGGCCAGACCTTCTGCACCTTGAGACCTGAAACAACCGCGATGCCGATGCAGAGCACCGCGATGAACCAGACGTTGAAAAAGTCGGTGTTCATGAGGAACTTGTAGAGAAAGCTGTCGCGGGCCGAGTCCGGCATGAAAGTGGCCAGACTGAAATGGACGTTCATCGTCTCCTTGTAGTGGATGATCGGCGCCTTGAGCAGCATGCCCAGCGTCGGAATGACCATGCTGAGCGAGACCACCTCCAGCATGTGCGCATAGCGGGCCTCGCCGCCCAGCACACTCTTGGCCACCAGCAGCCAGATACCGCCCATTGCCAGGATCACCAGCAGGCTGCCGACGATCGCGGAGCCGAGCATCATGTAGGTCATCCAGGGCTTGTCGAGCCGCTCGATGGCCGCATCGATCTGCTCCTGGGGTATGCTGCGTTTCTCCATCTGGATGGTCATCCGCTCACGCTGCTCCTTCTGAATGGCCGGGGTGATGTACCAGGTCATTCCCGCCGTGAGCAGCAGCACCACGATCGCAGGGGTGATCCAGCGCGGATGCTGGCGTACCGCCGCAAATGCCGCACTCGGCTTGACGAAAAGCTGCACGAGCCGCTGCATGAAGCTCAGGTCGCCTGCCGTCGTGGGGGGGAGACCGGGAGTCGGATAGGATTGCATCGTGTTGCCTCCTTATTGATGTAAAAAGCAACTATTACAAAGACGAATCAGGGATGGAAAAGTTTCGGATTATTCCGCAGGCCCGGCCATAAGGTGGTCCTTGATCTCCAGCATGTAGGCGAAGGCGGCATCATGGTCGTTGGGGATCAGGCCGTCGAGGATCGCCTCCTCGAGCGCCTTCTTGATCCGGCCAACCACCGGGCCGGGCGCCAGACCAAGGGTGGACATGATCTCCTCGCCACGGACCGGTGGCTGGAAGGCGCGCAGCCGATCGCGCTCCTCCACCTCCTGCATGCGTTTGACGACGATATCAAAGTTGGCCAGATGGCGGGCAACCCGCCCGGCATTGCCGGAGGTGATGTCGGCGCGGCAGAGAGTGATCAGATCGTCCAGCTCCGCGCCGCCAAGAAAGATCAGGCGGCGGATCGCCGAATCGGTCACTCCCTCTTCGGCCAGATGGATCGGCCGCAAATGAAGCCGGATGAGCTTCTGCGTGTATTCGATCATCTCCTGGGGCAAACGCAGCCGCCGGCCGATGGCCGGGAAAACCCGGGCGCCCAGCTCTTCGTGACCGTGAAAGCTCCAACCGGTCCCGGGTTTGAATTCCTTGGTCTGGGGCTTGGCGATGTCATGAAAAAGCGCGGCCAAACGCAGGCCGAGCGCGGGCGAGACCACGGCCACGTTGTCGACGACCTTGAGGGTATGCTCAAAGACATCCTTGTGACGATAGCCGGCGATCTGATCGACCCCCTTGAGGGCGGCGACCTCCGGCAGGACCAGATCGAGGACACCGCTGTCGCTCAGCAGCCGCAAGGCGATCGAGGGTTTGCGGCTGGCGAGCATTTTGACCAGCTCCTCGCTGATCCGCTCCTGCGAGATGATGCGCAGACGCTCGCGTTCGCTGGCAAGAGCCGCAAACGTGCGCTCTTCGATCTCGAACTCCAGTTGCGCGGCAAAACGGATGGCGCGGAGGATCCGCAGGGGATCGTCGCTGAAAGTCCGGACCGGATCGAGCGGGGTGCGCAGGATGCCGTTTTCGAGATCGGCGCGACCGGCAAAGGGATCGATCACCTCGCCGCGGCCGGCACCACTCAGGGCGACCGCCAGGGCATTGATGGTAAAGTCGCGGCGCGCCAGATCGGTCTCGAGATCGGCGCTGCTGACCTCGGGATTGCGCGAGTCGCTGCGATAGCTCTCGCGGCGGGCGCCAACCACTTCGATCACAAGGCCGCGGTAGCGCAACATCGCCGTACCAAACTTTTTAAATATCGAAATATTTGCTATATTAAGATGGTCGGCCAGCTGCCGGGCGAAGTCCGGGCCGTCACCGACGACGACAATGTCGATGTCCTTGCCGGTCTTCCCGAGCAAACGGTCGCGGACATAACCCCCCACAGCATAAGCCGCGCAGCCGGCACGGTCAGCTACCTCGCCGATGGCTTTGAGGAGGGGAAGATCAAAGTGTGGCGTCTTTTTTTTCATTTTCTCGAAAGGGTCTGCAACGGGCTGTTCCTGCTGCGGCGGTGGTGCAACAGAATGGATATCATAATGTAACCATTTGTATTTAAAAATAAAAGCAAAAGCATTCGGCTGCCAGCGGAAATTGATCGATCTGGCGTAATTCCATCCAGGCGGCGGGGCCGGCAAAAGAGCGGGGCAGCAGATGTTTCATAGCTGAACAATGTTTCATGGAAACACGGAACGGGGTGGGGTGCTGGCAATAATGGCTATAAATCGTCATAAATGATGAGGTTGCCCGCCAATACAGGCAAGAGCTAATTGCATTAATAACAAGGAGTGTTCTCGAGACAAGCCGGCACTTTGTGACGGGGATCGCAATCGCGAGCCGAAAAAAAGCGGGCAGCCAACTATGGCATTGAATTTGCGATGAGGCCCGCAGAGTATACTACTATGGCTGCTTTGTGCCCGCCGGTTTTCGGGCTGCAAAACCGGCAGCGGTGCAACTCCGTCATCAACAAAGAACCAAATGGAGGCGAAAATGAAGTTAACTCCGATGTTACGCATCATGTTCGTCCTTGCGCTCTTGCTCGGGGCCTCGGCAGAACTGTCGGCGCAAATCCTGCGCCGGGAGACCGCCGATCCGCTGCAAACGGGCACAGCGGCCTGGATCAAGGTGGTCTTTAATGTGGCCGGCGGCACGAGGACCTACCTGAACGACAACTTTACCGGCACCGAATTTCGCATCGATTTGAATGTCGATGGCGACAACAACATCAGCACCAATCCGGGCGACCTTTATACCCTGCGCGGTCCCGGCGACATCTTCACCTCGCCTCCCGGGGTGCCCGGTGGCAACAACGATGACGCCATCTATTTGCCTGTCCGGCAGGGGACCTCAACGCCCTATCCCTATGACACCAATCTGCGTCCCTGGATCTGGCTGGTCGAGGGCGGCGGCCTGCAGATCAGCGGCACCGGGACCTCCGGCCCCTGGGGCGTGATCCAGTACCCCTCCGTCTATATCGAATGCGATGACGGCATCACCCCCACGATCCGCCAGGCCTTCTACTATGACGACGGCAGTGGCAACTCGAATCCGGTGACTGGTGTGCACGTTGGCAACCGCGTGCCCTTTGACGGCTATATCGACCGGATCGACCTGATCTGGAGCGAGCCGATGAATCCCGCCAACGTCACCGTCAACGACCAGATCTTCAGCGGTCTCGGCAGCACCATTCACAGTATGGAATCGATCGGCGTCTGGAACCTGGTCGGCAGCACCTCCAAGCGTTTCACCCTCTGGGTGCGTTCGAACACCCCCAACAGCGGCATCACCCCGACCCTGACCTACACCAAACCCTTGAGCACGACCGACCGTTTCCGCGAGGCGACCACCTCGCAGTACCAGGCCTATGCCGAGAGTCACTCGCGCACCCTGACCGACAAGGCCGGGCCGGCGATCGTCAGTGCCCACACCAAGCGGGCCACCCGGCGGCAGCCTCTGGCGGCCGCCCTGGCGACCAAGCGTATCGAGGTGATCTTCAGTGAGCCGCTCGATTATGCCAGCGTGCAAGGGGTCGATTTCACCGTCATCACCACGACCACCAGCCCCTCGCCCAACCCGATCAGTGTGATCATCTCGCCCAATTCCAGTCTGGCGCCGACGAACACTTACGAATTTCAACTGACCACCGATTACGGCTCCGGCAATGAGGTCGGCACCATCGTCTATGTGGCCGATCGCCAGGTGACCGACGCTGTCGGCAACTATAACGGCGAATCGCTGGCGGCCTTCCCGCCGACAGCTCCATCCAATGCCCCCGGCTCGGTGGTCCCCATCACCGACGGTATCTATCCGATCATCACCCAGGTCATGACCCATGATGCCATTCTGCCCGCGGATCTGACCACCGGCGGTCCCAATGGCTGGGGCTATCTGGATTATGCCGATATCGTCTTTGACCATGCGATGAACACCGCACGCGTCAGTACCGCCGGGCTGCAAGTCAGCGGTGAAGGTTTGCTGACCATTGGTGGAACCGGCGCCTGGATCTCGGCCAATACCCTGCGCGTGATCCTGACCGCTACCTCACCCAAGGTGGCCAACACCGGCCTGATCCCGCGGGTGACCTACACCAACCCCGGCGATCCCAATGGCCTCAACGAGCCGGTGAACAACGGCCTGGTGGAGGCCCTCTACAGCTCGGATATCGCCCTTTCGGTGAATAACGCACAGGTGGTGCAGATTCTGGACACCGCCGGCCCCGCGATCATCCGCGCCCTGACGGCCGGAACCAAGCGCATTCGCCTGGTCTTCAGTGAGAAGGTCAATACCGCCAGCTGGCCGGTGACCCCGACCCCCGGCATGCCCTCTCCTCTTTTCAAATGGTTCGTCGGCCTCTCCAACTATGACGTCTCGGGGATCCAGGTCTACTTCACCGGCATGTCCCCGGCACGCACCGACAGCATCGTCTATCTCAATCATACCGGGCTGGCCTGGACCAAGAACGACAGCGGCGCCATCAACTTCCGGGCACAGTCACTGGTTAACGATCTGGCTGTCGCGCCCAACGGCAACATGCAGTACGACAACGAGCTGAGCCTCAGCGGCACCACCCGGACCCTGCTGGGTTCGGATGTCAAGGTCGAGCGCGACAACATTCCGCCCATCCTTCTCAGCCTGGCGACGGTCGACCTCGATGCCGATGGCAAGCTCGACCATTATCGCTTCAGCTATGATGATCTCTCGCCGATCTATCCCAAGCGCTCTTTCAGGCCGGCCAACTGGACCATCACCGGCTACGATGGCGTCAAACGCAATCTGGTGGTGGACCTCAATGTCTACAATTCAGGCTACGCCTACTACCAGCCGTTGGCCATCAATGCCTACGGGGATACGGTTGCCGCCTATATCCGCTTTGACGAGACCACCGGCGGCGGACCGACCCTGACGCCCTACGGCGGCGATACCGGCGATGTGCCGGATGTGGTGGTCGGCGCCAACAACGGATTCACCGACTGGGCCGATAACCCGATGGCCCCGCTGCCGGTCGGCCTGACGGTGGAAAAAGACAATGCCGGTCCGGCGATCATGAGCGCCAGGACGATCAACCGCTTTGACGTCGAGGTTTTTATGAGCGAGGACCTGGCGGACTGGTCGGTCTACAGCACCGATTTCTACCTCAATATGGCGCCCAGGGCCAATTATGGCGGTAGCTGGCCGATCAGCGATGCCAAGGAAGTCGATCCGGGCAAGGTGCTGATCAATACCCTCTCCTACAGCTCCTCGATGGGCTGGGATCCCAAGACCGAAGGGGTGATCGCCTTTGCGGGCCCCGGGCTCGAGGAAGATCTGGTGACGCCGGTCTCCAACAGCAACACCCAGACCAGCCAGGTGATGGTGACCAGCAATACCGCCTGCAGCTTTGTGATTCAGCCGGTGGTCGCGGGTGCGCAGGTGCGCGGCGTTCCCTTTGATGTTCAGGTGATCGCACGCGACAAGTATGGCATGATGGACAAGAACTTCGCCGGCTATTTGACCTTCTCCAGCAATCTCCAGTCGAGCGAGATCGTCATGCCGAGCGGACCCAAGAAGCTGACCGACGGCATCGGTGTCTTCCGCTTCACCAGTTGGGTGACCACCACCAACCTCATCCTCTCGGTCTCGATCGGCACGGACATCTATCCGCTCGATTCCGCCGCCTCGGCTGCAATCACGGTCATCGATCCGGTCATCGATCAGCCGGATTATCTGACGGTGAAGGATGTGCCCGGTGATCAGGGCGGTTGGGTTACCCTGAAGTGGCCCTTCTCGGCCAACCATCAGGGCATGGGCGCCACTCCGGTGATCAACTATTACGAGATCTTTTACACCATCAACGGCGAAGACACGCTGCATTACTGGCCGCAGCAAATCGCCGCCTATAATCCCTCGGGCACCGGCTCGACGATGATGGCGGTCGATCTGCCGGTCGTCAGCAGTGACTCGATGGCCTTTTATGTGCGGGCGGTCTGGGTGCCGCCGACGGCTGCCGTCAAGGGTGGTGGCGCCACGCTGGCCGCCATGCCGCAGACCACCTCGGGCGCGGTTCCCCTGGTGATCCACAGCCTGGCAGGCACAGGCGCGGTGACCTCGGTGCTCGGGACCATGGGTGGTTCGGTGGTCTCCGGCGCCGCGATGGGCAGTGGCCGGGCGATCGACAATATTGCCCCGTTGGCCCCGGCCATGCTGGCTGCCGAGAAGAAAGGCGCTGCGGTCAACCTGCACTGGAATCCGGTGACCCGCGGCGTCAATGGCTCGCTCGAACGCAGCGGCACCATCGGCTACCGCATCTACGTCCATGAGAGCAATCCCTATTTCAATCCGGAGGCGGAGGGAACGCTGCTGGCGGCCACGGCCGACACCACGCTGATGGTCAACAGCGAAAGCCTGCGCCAGTACTACGTCGTCCGCGCCGTCGACAGCGACAATCAGTCGGCGCTCTCCCGCCGCGTCGGCAAGTACGGCTTTACCCTGGCCCGTGCGGCCAAGCCGCGTTATAACTACCTCTCCCTGCCGCTGGAGAGCTCGATCCGCAATGCCCGGGATCTCGCCGCGGCGATCGGCTCCGGCGTCAAGGTGGTGCTGCAGATCAACCACGCGACCAATGGCTTCAGCACCTATTATCTGCCGGATTTGAATTTCCCGGCGACGCCCTTCGCCCTCCGGAGTGGCATGCCGGTTTTGATCCAGGCGGATGATACCGCACCGGAAAAATGGTTCTACTGCGGTGCAGTACCGGATGCCGGCGCACTGCAGTTCAGCCTGAGCACGGCGGCCAAGTACACCTACAACGAAATCATCGTGCCGCTGGATCGGCCGGAGATCACCGATGCCAACCAGCTGGCCGCCGCGATCGGTGGCGTGGAAGTGCTGCTCAAGGTCGGCGCCGACGGCCGCGGCTTCAGCCAGTACTGGCTGCCGTCGCTCAACTTCGGCAGTCCGATGACTCCGTTCAGCGTCGCCCCCGGTGAGCCGGTTCTGATCCAGGTCAACAAGACCGCACCGGCCCTGTGGCCCACATACTCTCGTTAATCAGGAGGGATTGTCATGAGACTCAGATATTTCGCGCTGGCCCTGTTTGCGCTGGGTCAAATCGGCGCCCTGTACGCGCAGGGCGATATGATGCCCCACATCGTGGGCGGTAAATTTCTCAATCCGGACGGCTCGGTGCCCGCCGCCGGCGAGATCCAGTTCCAGGCCTATCTCGCCAAATCGCCGGGCGACACCAGCCAGACCAATTTCTGCGCCACCGGAGGCGGCTGGAGTGTCGAACTCAAGCAGACGCCGATGATCTCCTATGCCAACTGGCAGGCGGGCGATACCCTGGTGGTCGACTTCGAGAACGTGCTCCCGACCAGCCCCTTTTATGGTGCGGCCAAGTCGATCTCCTATGTCACCACCGAGGATCCCTATGAGATCGTCGGCAGCGTCTCGCTGCCGGTCGAGCTCACCACCTTCACCGCCGGGGTCAAGAACACCTCGCTCAGCGATGTGGTCCTGCTGGAGTGGCATACCGTCGGCGAAAGCAACAACCTCGGCTTTGATGTCGAACGCAGCCTGGATGGCAAATCCTTCGCCCGGCTGGGATTCGTCGCCGGCGCCGGCTCTACCAACCTCGCCCAGAGTTACGGCTTCACCGACAGCAAGGTCGAGGTGGGCACCTATTTCTATCGTCTGAAACAGATCGACCGCAACGGCGCCTTTACCTACTCCGATGTGCGGGAGGTGGAGGTCACCGCGCCGCAGCGCTATGAATTGACGCAGAACTTCCCCAATCCGTTCAACCCCCAGACGGAGATCGTCTTCCGGGTCAAGCAGGAGGGGATGGTCTCCCTCAAGGTCTTCGATCTGCTGGGCCGCGAGGTGCGTACCCTGGTCAATGAGAAACGGACGGCGGGGGTGCATCGGATCTCCTTCGATGCCCACGCCCTGCCCTCCGGGGTCTATATCTACAGCATCACTATGGGCTCGTTCCACGATGTCAAGAAGATGCTGCTGGTCAAATAAGGGACGAGCACTGCGTCACGGATTCTCCAGATAGGCAATCAGACGGTCCCTCCCCGTCTGATGACCTATGCAGCCCGGCGTCGAGGGGAGAGGGCTATGCCCGCTTGACGCCTGAGAGAGCGGGACCCCACGGGGTCCCGCTTTTTTATTATGCCGCCCTCTGCGGGAATTGCTGCCTTTGCGCTGCGCACTCGGGGAAAAAAGCCTTGCATTTTTGGCGCCGTAATGCTATATTTATTGGTTTTATTAGAAATAAATCCGTTCATTTTCACCATAAAGGATGCAAGCCATGGCTTTGATGAAAAGCATGCGTAACAGCATGAAGACCATCCTCCTGATTCTGGTCGTTGCTTTCATTTTGACGATCATTGTGGATTGGGGTATGGGCGGTTTCAAGTCCAACCAGCCCCGCGGTGTGATCGCCAAGGTGGACGGCCAGCCGATCCATTATGAAGAGTTTTCCAGCCGCCTGCAAAACGAGCTGACAGCCTACCGCCAGCAATCGGGCAGCGATCCCGAGGGGTATCAATTGCAGCAGATTGAGAATCGTGTCTTCGATAATCTGGTGCAGCAGCGGCTGCTCAACCGGGAGGTCAAGGCGGTCAAGCTGAATGCCTCCGACCCGGAGATCATTGAAGAGATCTTTAACAATCCGCCGGAGGAGCTGCGCCAGAATCAGGCCTTTCAGGATTCGACCGGCAGGTTCGATATGCAGCGCTATCAGGCGGCCTTGAACAATCCGGGCGCCGGTGAATTCTGGTCGTCGGTCGAGGAGTATCTGCGCACAACCCTGCCGATGCGCAAGCTGGACAACCTGCTGCGGGCGACCGCGGTGGTTAATGAGGAGGAGCTTCGCGCCGAGTACATGAAGCGTGCCCTCAAGGCGCAGGCGGAGTATGTTCTGGTTCCCGCCGCTAATTTTCTTGCCGCGGCCGCTGCGCCCTCCGATGCCGAGATCAAGGCCTACCACAAGAAGAACGAAGAGGAGTTCAAGGAAGCGGAGAAGCGCGTGATCGAATACGTCCTCTTCGATTTTGCGCCGACCAAGGCCGATTCCGAGTCGGTCCGGCAGCTGGCCAGTGAGCTGCTGGCGGAAGCCCGCTCGGGCAGCGATTTTACCGAGTTGGCCAAGCTCAATTCGCAGGACCCGGGTTCCGCAGAAAAGGGCGGGGACCTCGGCTTTTTTGCCCGCGGCGCCATGGTCAAACCCTTTGAGGATGCCGCTTTTGCCGCCCGTCCGGGCGATATCGTCGGCCCCGTGGCCTCCCAGTTCGGCCTGCACATCATCAAGGTGGGTGAGCGCAAGACCGAAGAGGGCCAGGAAAAGGTTCAGGCGAGCCATATCCTGCTCAAATGGGAGATGTCGCCGCGCACCCGCGAGGCGCTGCAGGAAGAGGCCAATTATATCGCCGAGACCGCCAAGGAGCAGGATCTCAAGAGTGTTGCCGCCGCCGAGAATAAAAAGGTCGAGCGCACCGAGCCCTTCATCGCCGGCGGCTTCATCCCCGGTGTCGGCATGGAGCCCCGCGTCAGCGGCTTCACCTTCCGCAGCAAAAAAGGCGCGGTCAGCGATGTTATCTATGCGGAGCGCGGCTATATGATCGTGCATGTGGTCGATGTGATCCCTGCCCACATCAAATCGTGGGTGGAGGCCAAGGAGACCATCAGTGGCAAACTCAAGAATGACAAGGCCATGGAGTTGGCCAAGGCCCAATGC
Organism: uncultured Cytophagia bacterium; assembly: GCA_964436305.1. Taxonomy (GTDB): domain Bacteria; phylum Zhuqueibacterota; class Zhuqueibacteria; order Residuimicrobiales; family Residuimicrobiaceae; genus JAKPUX01. The sequence goes on from CAYTCI010000014.1 coordinate 13,902, forward strand.
CAGTCGCTTTATGAACAGGCCCGCTCGGCCAACTCCCTCGAGGGAGTAGCGGAACAGATCGGCGGCAAGGTGCAGCAGACCGGCGATTTCACCTTCTCGGGCTACATCTCCGGGGTCGGCCGCGAACCGCGCTTTGTCGGCACGGCCTTTGCGCTGCAAGCCGGCGCCATCTCCCAGCCGGTCGAGGGCAGCCGCGGTTATTACCTGATCAAGCTGCTGAACAAGAGCAGCTTCGTCGAGTCGGAATATGCCGCGCAAAAAGAGAGCCTGCGCAGCCAGCTGCTGCAGCGCAAACAACAGGCCATTTTCGGACAGTGGTACACCGGCCTGAAGGACCAATCCAAAATCGACGATTTCCGCAAGGATTATCTCTAGAACCAGAGCCCGGCCCCCGCGTGGGCTGACGGCTGGTATGCCGCTCGAGTCCCCGGCGCGCAATCGCGCGCCGGGGACTTTTTTTTGCTCAACGGTCGACGCCGGGAACAAATGAACGGGTGGTGATGTTTACAGAATTAAATAAGACTAAAAAGGTCCTATATAAAATGTTCCGATTATCCAAAAAGACCGAGTACAGCGTCCTGGCCCTGCGCCATCTGCATCAGAGTGCGGAGGGGACTGCGACCGTGCGCGAAATCGCGGAGGCCTGCCACATCCCCCTCGCCCTGCTCGCCAAACTGATGCAGCGTCTGGCCAAGGCGGGCATGCTCCTCTCCCTGCAGGGGGTCAACGGCGGCTATCGCCTCGACCGCCGCATGGACGGCATCAATCTCGCCGAGGTGATGGAGGCGGTCGAGGGCCCCTTCGGGATCACGGCCTGTGCGGTCAAGCAATCCCGCTGCGAGCGGGCGGCCTTTTGCGATTTCAAGGGTGCGGTCCGGCCGCTGCAGCGACAGATATTCAACTACCTGCAGTCGGTCACCCTGGCCGATCTGGAACGCACTGCAGGATTGTGAGGAGGCCATGAGTAGCGAAACCGATCAGCTGGAATCCCTGGCCAACCAGGAGTATAAATACGGCTTCACCTCCGATATCGCGGCGGAGACCCTGCCGCAGGGGTTGAATGAGGCGATCATCCGCGCCATATCGGCGAGGAAGCAGGAGCCAGCCTTCATGCTCGAGTGGCGGCTCAAGGCCTTCCGCCACTGGCAGACCCTGCAGGAGCCGCACTGGGCCAATGTTCACTATCCGCCCATCGACTATCAGGCGATCAGCTACTACTCGGCCCCCCGAAGTCATGCCGGGCCGAAGAGTCTGGACGAGGTCGATCCCGAGATCCTGGCGCTCTATCAAAAATTGGGCATCCCCCTCGAGGAGCAGCAGGCTCTGGCCGGAGTGGCCGTCGATGCGGTGCTCGACAGTGTCTCGGTGGCGACCACCTTCAAGGAAAAGCTCGCGCAGCTGGGGGTCATTTTCTGCTCCTTCTCGGAGGCGGTCCGGGAGCATCCCGATCTGGTGCAGCAGTATCTGGGGATGGTGGTGCCTTCGACCGATAATTTTTACGCCGCCCTCAACTCGGCGGTTTTTAGCGACGGGTCGTTCATCTATGTCCCCAAGGGGGTGCGCTGCCCGATGGAGCTTTCGACCTATTTCCGCATCAATGCCGCCAACACGGGGCAATTCGAGCGTACCCTGATCATCGCCGAGGAGGGGAGTTATGTCAGCTATCTCGAGGGCTGCACCGCTCCGATCCGCAAGGAGAACCAGTTGCATGCCGCCGTCGTCGAGCTGATCGCGATGGAGCGCGCCGAGATCAAGTACTCGACGGTGCAGAACTGGTATCCCGGTGACAAGGAGGGACGCGGCGGCGTTTACAACTTTGTCACCAAGCGCGGTCTGTGCGCCGGCGCCTATTCGCACATCTCCTGGACCCAGGTTGAGACCGGCTCGGCGATCACCTGGAAGTATCCGAGCTGCATCCTCAAGGGCGATCATTCGATCGGTGAGTTCTACTCAGTCGCGATGACCAATCACCATCAGCAGGCGGATACCGGCACCAAGATGATCCATATCGGCCGGGATACGCGCAGCACGATCGTCTCCAAGGGCATTTCGGCCGGGGTGAGCCAGAACAGTTACCGCGGCCAGGTGAAGGTGTTGAAGAGCGCCGGGCAGGCGCGCAATTTTTCCCAATGTGACTCTTTGCTGATCGGCGACCGCTGCGGCGCGCACACCTTTCCCTATATCGAAGTGAAGAACAGCACCGCCCGGGTGGAACACGAAGCGACCACCTCCAAGATCGGCGAGGATCAGATCTTTTATCTCAATCAGCGCGGCGTCTCGCGGGAGGATGCGGTCTCGATGATCGTCAACGGTTTTTGTCGCGAGGTGCTGGCCGAGCTGCCGATGGAGTTTGCCGTGGAAGCACAAAAGCTGCTCAGCGTCAGTCTGGAAGGCAGTGTGGGCTGAGAGGCCTGCAGAATACCTTATTCGGGAGAATGGATATGCTTGAAATACGCAATCTGCGGGTGGGCATAGAGGGACGGGAGATCCTCAAGGGGATCACGCTTTCGGTCCGGCCAGGCGAGGTGCATGCGATTATGGGGCCTAACGGCTCGGGGAAAAGCACCCTGGCCCAGGTGTTAGCCGGGCGCCCGGGGTATGAGGTCCTCGGCGGGGAGGTGCGCTATTGCGGGATTGATCTGCTCGAGCTGGCGCCGGAAGTACGCGCCCGGGAGGGGGTCTTTTTGGCCTTCCAGTATCCGGTGGAAATCCCCGGTGTGAACAGCTCCTACTTTTTGCGCACGGCCCTCAACGAGGTGCGCGCCCATCGCGGTGAGAACCGCCTGAGTGCCGCCGAGTTTCTCAAGGTGGTGCGCGCCAAAATGAAACTGGTGGAGATGGATCCGGTCTTCCTCAACCGCGCGATCAACGAAGGCTTTTCGGGAGGCGAGAAGAAGCGCAATGAGATCCTGCAGATGGCCGTGCTCGAGCCCAGGCTGGCCATTCTCGACGAGACCGACTCGGGGCTCGATATCGACGCCCTGCGCATCGTCGCCAGCGGCGTCAATCAGCTGCGCAGTCCGGAGAATGCCTTTGTCGTCGTCACCCATTATCAGCGTCTGCTCGAATATATCGTCCCTGATTTCGTGCATGTGCTTTATGACGGCCGGATCGTCCAGTCAGGCGACAAATCCCTGGCCCTCGAACTCGAGGCGCGGGGTTATGATGAGATCAAAGAGCGCGCCGGCCAGCCGGCGCCGACGGCATAGGCGAGGTTGGCGATGAAAGAGAGCACATCCTCCTTGTGGCCCGAACGGCATCTTCACGCGCTGGAGCAGGCCGCAGGTGCTGTACCGCCGTTCCTCACGACCTTGCGCCGGGAGGCGTTGGCGCGTTTCACGGCGCAGGGCTTTCCGACCCTGAAGCAGGAGCGCTGGCGTTTTACCGACGTCTCACCGCTGGCCGGTGACGGCTGGGAGCGGATCGACGAGTCGACCGCGCCGGCGTGCTTGCCGGAGCGGCTGAGTGCGCTGCTGGATCCAACCGCCTACCGTCTGGTCTTCCTTAACGGCCGGCTCAGTCCGGAGTCACGGCTGCCCGGTGCGGCGGACTCGTGTTCGATCCGCCTGTTGTCCGAGCTCGACAACGGCGTGCTCGGCCGGGTGGAGGAGCGGATGCGCGAAACCGCCGCGAGGATCGAGGCCCCCTTTGCCCAGATCAACACCGCACTGGCGGCGGAGAGTGTGGTGTTGACCATTCCGGACCGGCTCACGCTGCTGGTGCCCATCGAGATCGTTTATTATACCGATGCGCCGATGTCGGCCGTCCACCCGCGCGTCCTGCTGCTGATGGGGGAGAGGTCAGCCGCCCAGCTGATCGAGGTCTACAGCGGCGGCGCCGCCTCCAACCACTTTACCAATCCCCTGACCGATGTGGTGGTGGGTGAAGAGAGCCGGTGCGATCACTATGTCCTCCAGAATGAGGGGGATGCCGCCCTTTATGTCTCCTCGACCCGCGCCACCCTGGGGCGCGGCAGCCGCTATACCCGCTGGGTTTGCGATTTTGGCGGCAAACTGGTGCGGCACGACCTCGAGGTCGAGCTGGCGGGTGAGGCGGCCGAAGCCCACCTCTTTGGCCTCTATATGCCCAGGGGGCGGCAGCACGTGGATCACCATACCACCCTGCGCCATCTGCAGCCGCACACCTTCAGCCGCCAGCTCTACAAGGGGGTGCTGCAGGACAAGTCGCATTCGGTTTTCAATGGACGGATTGCTGTGGCCCGCGAGGCGCAGCACACCGATGCCATCCAGCACAACAAGAACCTGCTCCTCTCCGACGAAGCCCTTGCCGACAGCCAGCCGCAGCTGGAGATCTTTGCGGACGATGTGCGCTGCACCCACGGGGGGACGATCGGCCAGATGGATCAGGAGGGGATTTTTTACCTGCAGTCCCGCGGCATCGGAGCGGAGAAGGCGCGGCAGATCATGGTGCATGCCTTTTCCGGTGAGATCACCGGGTCGATCCGGCTCGAAACGTTGCGTGAGCGGGTGGGGGAGATGGTGCTGGACCGGCTGGGCCGGGAGGAGTAGCGTATGAGTGAGCCTCTGGACCGGGAAACGCTGATGGACCAGATCGTGCTGGCCCTGCGGGATCTTTACGATCCCGAGATTCCCGTCAATATCTATGATCTTGGTCTCATCTACCAGATCGACATCAGCGAGGAGGGCCTCGTCGATATTCTGATGACCCTCACCTCGCCGATGTGCCCGGTGGCGGAGAGCTTGCCGCCGGAGGTGGAAGCGCGCGTGTCGGCCATCCCGGGAGTGAGCGCGGTCCGGCTGGAGGTAACCTGGGAGCCGCCCTGGGATTACTCACGGATGAGTGAAGAGGCGCGGCTTGAACTGGGTCTGTTGTAAGGAGGGTGCAGATGCCCGGGTATATTCCGCTTTTCCCGGCTGAGGCGCTGCCAGAGGGCGGGATGCGCCGCGTCATGGCCGGAGGGGAGCCGCTGGTGATCGTCCATCAGGGCGGCGAGTGGTACGCCCTCGCGGATACCTGCTCGCACGAGGCAGTGCCGCTTTCGGAGGGCTATCTGGAGCGCGGCCGCATCTGCTGCGCGCAGCATGGCGCCGCTTTTGATCTGCACAGCGGCGAGGTCCTGGCGCCGCCGGCCTATGAAGCTGTTGCTGTGCGGCGGGTGCGGGTGATGGAGGGGATGGTTCAGCTGGAAGGTGAGGAGTAGTATGCTGGATATCGGACAAATTCGCTCCGATTTTCCCCTCCTGATGCAGCCGGAGAACCGCGAGCTCGTTTACCTTGACAGCGCGGCCACCACCCACCGGCCGCGTCAGGTTCTGGCGGCGATGGAGGAGTTCTACCGCCGCGATAACGCCAACCCCCACCGGGGCGCCTATCGGCTTGCGGAGCGGGCGACGGCCGCTTACGAGGCGGCGCGGAGGCGGGTGGGCGCGTTCATCGGCGCCGGACGCAGTGAGGAGATCGTTTTCACCCGCAATACCACCGAGGCGATTAACCTGGTCGCCTGGGGTTGGGCGGAGCGCGTCGTGCAGCCGGGCGACGAAATCATCGTCACCGAGCTGGAGCACCACAGCAACCTGGTACCCTGGCAAATGGTCGCGCAGCGGCGCGGAGCGCGGCTGCGTTTTCTCGAATTTGATGCTGAAGGACGCCTCTCGCCTGCGCAGCTGGATGAGCTGCTCACACCGCGCACCCGTTTGTTGGCGATCACCCAGACCTCCAACGCCCTGGGAACCCTCATCCCGCTGCGGAGTTTCATTGAGAAGGCGCACGCCGCCGGCACCCTGGTGCTAGTCGACGGCGCCCAGAGTGTGCCGCACATGGCCGTCGATGTCCAGGCACTCGACGCCGATTTTCTCGTCTTCTCCGGCCACAAGATGCTTGGGCCGCTCGGGATCGGCGTCCTTTACGGCAAGATGGCCCACCTGGACAAGATGGAGCCCTTCCTCTTTGGCGGAGACATGATCAGCAGTGTCGATTATCTGCACTCCGAGTGGAACGATGTGCCGTGGAAATTCGAGGCGGGCACCCAGAATGTGGCGGGAGCGGTTGGTTTGGCGGCGGCCATCGATTACCTGGACGCCATCGGTATGGCAGCCATAGAGGAGCATGATCGTTTGCTGACCCAGCTGGCCCAGGAGAAGCTGGCCGCTCTGCCGGAGATCACCCTCTACGGTCCGCGCACGGATCACGGACCGGCGCTCTCTTTCAACCTGGCCTCGATCCATCCGCATGATCTGGCCACCTTTCTCGATCAGCAGCAGATCGCCATCCGATCAGGCCATCACTGCGCCCAGGTGGTGATGCGCAAACTGCGGGTTGCGGCCACCGCCCGCGCCAGCTTTTATCTCTACAACCGCGAAGAGGATGTCGAACGTTTGCTGGGCAGTTTGTTACAGGCAAAGGAATACTTTAAAAAATGGCTCTAGATCAACTCTATCAGGAAGTGCTGCTGGACCATTACAAGCAGCCGCGTAACCGGGGGGAGATTGCCGAAGCGGATGTCCGCCTGGAACTGAAGAATCCCTTCTGCGGGGACGAAATCCTGCTGACCCTGAAGCTGGCGGACGGCCGGGTGCAGGAGGCGGCCTTTGCGGGGCATGGCTGCGTGATCAGCCAGGCCTCGGCATCGGTGATGACCGAAAAGATCAAGGGATTACGGGTGGAGGAGATCGAAAAGATCGCTGACCAGTTCACCCGGCTGGTCAAGGAGGGGCGTTACGAACGGCCGGAGGGAGAGGAGTTCGACGAGATCGAGGCTTTTGCAGGAGTGTGCGAATTTCCCACCCGGGTCAAGTGCGCCATGCTTGCCTGGCGGACCCTCCTGCAGGGGCTGCACGCACACGAACACGACCATCCCCACGAAGACCGCTAGATTTCAATTTTCTACAGTTCCACCCTCTTGCCTTTTTCCGCCAGCACGGTGAGCAGCATCAGCACGTACAGGGCGCTGCTCAGCCGGTTGGCCGCCGTCATCAGATCGGGCCGTGTCAACTCGCCCTCAGGACCGCTGAAGGCCTGGACGATGGCGACCTCCACCTCGCGGCTCAGCGCACGCAGCACGTTGAGCAGTGCGACATTCCTCCCCTGCGTCTCCTCCGGTACGATATGATCATGACCCAGATAGAGCAGCGGCTGGTGCGACAAGGCATGCAGCCGCTCCGCATCGATGCCACCCAGACCTGCCGGAGCGAGAATCTCCCCGGTCACCTCGGATTTCAGCAGATTGCCCATGCGTGAGCGAAGTTCCGTCAGATAGGGATGGAGCCAGGGGAAGCGGTTCTCCCGGTCGAAATCGCTTTGGGCGAGCACGGTGAAGGCGATGAGGGTGTCGAGCTTGCCGCGCAAGGCGATGCGCGGGTGGGTCTTGGCGACCAGGGTCTGGGCATCGAGATGGGTGACCCACTCCGCATCGGCTTGACTCTGCTTGCGCACAGCGGGGTGGCGCTCCTCCTGGGAGGCACTCCGTCCGGTCAGCGGGTGGAGACGCTGCAGGGGCTGGTCCGGCGGGCCGGCAAAAACCCCGCCCTGATCATCGATATAGCGGACGACGATGTGACGTTCGCTGAGGAGCTGCCGGGCGGCGGGGGTCAGCTCGCTGCCATAAGGCAGATGGATCTCGCTGCCCTCGCCGAGGGCAAAGGCACTGCTCAGCATCTCTGCGGTGATCACCTCTGGGGCCATGATCTCTCCTTCTTGCAGGCGGATAAAAAAAGCCTTGTTTGTTCAACAAGGCTTGAAGTGGAGACGGTGGGAGTCGAACCCACGTCCGAAAACCCGGCCATAGCAGCCACTACATGCTTAGTCTGCTGCTGAATCTCGACCGCATCACGCGCAACAGACCAGGCGGATGCGATCCAGCTCTGTCAAGGTTCGCCTCTGGGCCCAGAGCATGCCCGGAGGCTATCCTGCAGTGATCGACGCTCCTCTACAGCCCCTGCGGGCGCAAACCATAGGGAACGTGGTTGCCTTTAATTAGGCAGCCAGTGCATACGAATAATCGTCTGCATCTACTTATTGTCCCGGATGATTAACGAGGCCAACCGGGGTCCTCGGCATGCGTCCACTATCACCATGATTCCCGTCGAAACCATATTCGTCCCCAGGCACTGCTGAAACGAATCCGGAGCGGGATTTGTTCCCCTCAATGTACGACTTTTTAGTTTTCGGTGCAACCCTATTCGTAGCGCAGGGCCTCGACCGGATCGATATGGGCGGCCCGGCGCGCCGGGAAGAAGCCGGCGAGGAGGCCGATCAGCGCCAGAAGCGAGACGGCGATGATCATCACCGGAGCGGAGAGCAGGGGCCGGCCGAGAAACTGCATGGCTCCCTCTTGCGCCGGAATCAGCCAGACTGCCTTGATGATCCCCGTTGCGGCCAGAATACCCACCAGTCCGCCGACGGTGGACATCAGCAGCGATTCAAAGATGATCTGCAGCATGATATGCCAGCGCCGGGCGCCCACCGCGCGTTTGATACCGATTTCGCGGGTGCGCTCCTTGACCACCACGTACATGATGTTGGCCACCCCAACCCCGGCGATGATCAGGGTCATCGAGCCGACGACGCCCATGAAAATATTCAGCCCGAGAAAGATCTTGTCCTGGATGGCCACGGTCTCGGCAACGTCCCAGACGAAGAGGGCTTTGTCATCTTTGGGATCGAAGCGGTGTTTGCGGCCGAGAACGCGATAGATCTCCTCCTTGATCAGGGTGCCCTCCTGGGGATTGGCCGGCTGCATGATGATACTGTTGAGGTAGCGCCAGCCGTAAATGCTCTGAAAGGTGGAGTAGGGGATGACGGCGCGGCGGTCATCCGGGCCGTTGTTCATCGAGGTTTGCATCTTTTTGGGCAGAACACCGACGACCGTGAAAGGCAGGCCATCGAGCTCACAGGTTTTGCCGATCGGATTTTCCTCGCCAAAGACCTCCCGGGCGATCTCGCTGCCGATAAAAAGCACGCGCCGCTTCTCCTGTTGGTCCATGGCGTCGAGGAAACGGCCGCCTGCCGCCGGATACATCCGCCGCATGAATTCGAAATTGGGATAGACCGCCTCCATGTAGGTCAGAGCGGTGCGGCTGCCGTTGCGCAGCCGGGTGCCGTGTTTGCCCTGCTGGGCGCAGACCTGGCTGACCATGGGCAGGCTCTGCTGCAGCAGCTCGACATCATCCTCGGTAAAACGGATACGCCGGCCGATCGGCAGTCCCTGGAACTTGATGGTGGTCTGGTTAGGCCAGATCGTGATCACCCGGTCGGCGGCGTTGAGCAGCCCCTCACGCATGCGGAAGGAGAGTCCGGCACCGAACGACATCAGCAGGATCACCACCAGGGTGCCCCAGGTGATGGCGAAGGTGGTGAGAAAGGCGCGCAGCCGCTGCTTTTTAATGTCTTGCAGGAATTCCCTGATCAACATCCAGAGATGCATCCTGGTTTCTCCGCGTAAAGGGTTAGTGGCGCAGGCACTCGATGACGCTAAGCCGGGAGGCCTTGCGCGCCGGGAACCAGCCGGCGACCATCCCGACCAGACCGAGGATCAGCATGGTGATCAACGCGACCTGCAGGTTGAGTGCGGGATCGCCGACGTACTCCTCATAGGGCATGGCGGCGATCCCCTTGATGATCAGCGCGGCGAGGAAAAAGCCGATGATCGCTCCGGCCAGAACGATGATGAAGGACTCGAGCAGGAACTGGGTCATGATATGCGAGCGCCGGGCGCCGATGGATCGCCGCACGCCGATCTCCGCGGTGCGCTCCTGGACGACGACATACATGATATTGGCCAGGCCGATACCGCCGACAGTCAGGGTCATCACGCCGATGATGCCCATAAAGATATTGAAGCCGAGTGAAAAGTAGTAGGTGAACTTGTCCATTTCGGTAGTATCCCAGATGCTCAGGGCCTCCTTGTCCTTGGGATCGAAGCCCTTCTTCTTGCCGAGCACCTCGTAGATCCGCTGCTGGGCCTGTTGCGAATCGAGCGGATTGCCGATGCGGTAGACGATATTGTCGATCCGCCGCGCCCCGAACATCGATTGAAAGGTGGAGGCCGGGATAAAAGCGCGGTCCTGATCGCGCGAGCTGTAGGAGGAGTTTTGCGTCTTGTGCATCAGCACGCCGATGACCAGGAAGGGCGAATCGGCGACATAGACATATTTGCCGACGGGATTGCTGCCCTCGCCGAAGAGGAATTTGGCCAGCTCGTCGCCCAAAAAGACCACCCGTCTGCGCTCCTTGAGATCGAGATCATCGATCCAGCGTCCGCCGGGCTGGGTCTGGATGTTGCGCATCTCTGCGTATTCGGGGATGATCCCGGAGACGTTGGGCTTGTTGATCTGCTCGCCATAACGCAGCGGCGCATTCCATTTGGAGTATTCCGGACTGATCTGGTGAATTTCGCGCACCTCGCGGCGCAGCAGCTCCGCATCCTCCTCGATGAAGCTGATATAGCGGTCGCGGCCGAAACCCATCCACGGAAGCGCAGTACGGCCCGGCCAGAGGATGGCAATGGACTCCCCCATGCCATGCATGTTTTTGCTCATCGAGGTGTGCACCCCCACACCAAAGGCCAGCAACACGACGATGCTCACCGTGCCCCAGATGATCCCGAACAGGGTCATGAAGGTTCGGCCCTTGTACTGGCGCAGGTAATAGAGGATCTCTTTGATGGTTTCGAGCAAATGACTCATGATGGCTACTCCCGGATTGCTGGGGACTATTCCGCGCTAGACGATCGGCTTGACCTTCTTCTCAAGCACCTCTTGCCCCTCCTGCAGGCCGGAGATCACCTCGATGTTGATGGCGTCGCTGAGACCGGTCTTGATGTGCTGCTCCTTGCTGGTCTCGAGGCCAGTGGGGACCTGGACGAAGGCGGAGTCATTGCGGAAGGTGACGACCCGCTCCGGGATGGCCAGGACCTTTTCCTTCTTGCTGATGATGATGCTGGCGTTGGCGGAAAAGCCGGCGCGGAGCACGGCGCCCGCCGCATCGTCGATAGCGATTTCCACCGGGAAGAGGGTGGTGTTCTCCTCTTTACGCGCCTTGAGCGAGATCAGCGAGACGTGGCCCTTGACGGCCTTGCCCGGCAGAGCGCCGATCTGCAGTTCGCAGGGCATCTGTTCACTGATCTTGCCGACGTCGATCTCATCCAGGGTGCCGCGGAAGAGCAGGTCCTTCATATTGGCCATTTTCATCAATTCGGTGCCGGCCTGATAGGAGGTCAGGGGGACGACCGGATCGCCGAGGTTGACCGATTTTAGCAGGATGTAGCCGGTGATCGGGGCGCGGACGGTGGTTTCGATGGCGCTGCCGGCAATATTGATCCGCCCCTTTTTGAGCAGCTCCAGCCGTTCGCGCGCGATCTGGGTGCGCACGGAGGCCTGGTCATGCTGCTGGGCGAGCGACTCGTACTCCTGCTGTGCGATCAATCCCTTGATCTTGAGTTCTTTCTGACGCTCGAGCTCCTTGTTGAGCGTGGCCAGCTCGATCTCGGCGATCTCGACGCCGCGGGTGGCCTCGGCCAGCTCGAGGGGGGTGGGATCGGGACGGACGTCGAGCAGCGGGGCGCCGGCCTGCACCAGATCGCCGACCTCGACGTAGAGTTTGCCGACCACGCCGGAGGTCTTGGATTTGACCGCGATCTCATTGCGGGGCTCGATCGCGCCGACGGCCAGGGCCTTGTCGATGATATCCATCCGGCCAACCTTGATCCTGGCTGGTCCCTTCTCCTCCCCCTTCTTCGATTTGGCCATCAGTGATACCGCCAGGAGGATGACAATGACCACGGCAGCGATCAGCCAGAACCATTTCTTTTTGCTGCGTTTCATCATAGCGGAGGACTCCATCTAGTTTGCCGCCAATTGGTGAAAAATCGGTTTACTGGAATATACGCAAGCCAGGGTGGTTTGTTACAGGGGGACAGAAAGAGGAGGGCGGCAAAAAAAAAGCCCCGTGCGGAAGGCGCGGGGCTCGAGGCAGGATGGCTCAGGCGAAGGTTTCGACCAGCTTGAGCAGGTGCGTGTAGAACTTGGCGACGCTTTTGACATCGACCCGTTCCTTGGGTGAATGGACATCGCGCAGATCCGGGCCGAAAGAGATCATGTCCATCCCCGGGTAGATGGCGCCGATGATGCCGCATTCGAGGCCGGCGTGGATGGCCGAGTACTTGGCCTTTTTGCGGCTAACCGTTTCATAGGTCTCCGCCGTCACCTTGAGCAGGGGGGAGTCGACATTGGGCATCCAGGAGGGATAGCCCTCGGGCTGTTCGATTTTGGCTCCGGCCATCCGGGCGATCGCCGCCAGCTTGTCGCGGGTGGCACGCAGCGCCGGCATGCTCGAACTGCGGCTGCTGCAGAGTATGATCGCTTTTTTATCCCTGGTTTCGATGATGGCGACATTGTTCGAGGTCTCGACCAGTCCCTTGATGCTGCGGCTCATCGCCAGCGGGCCATGGGGAAGCGCGAAGATCAGCCCCAGCAGCTGCTCTCTGGATTCGGCATCGAGTACCGTGGGAATCTTGCCCTTGGGTTCCTCGATGGTCAGGCGGATTTTTTCCTCGACCGGCTTGAATTCAAGGCGGATGTCATCGAGGGTACGGTTCAGCCAGGCTTTGGCTTTTTCGACCTCTTTTTTCTTCAGGACGATCTCGGCCGTTGCGGTATCAGGGATGGCGTTATGTTTGGTGCCGCCCTTGAAGCCGGCCAGCTCGACCTTCACCTCTCTGGAGAGTTGCCAGATGAGGCGGTTGAGGATCTTGATGGCGTTTCCGCGCCCCTGATGGATCTCGATGCCGGAGTGCCCGCCGTTCAGGCCGGTGACTGTCACCGCGAGGGCCTTGTCGCCCTTGGCCGCGGTACGTTTGACCGGCAGCTGCAGACTGGAATCAGCGCCGCCGGCGCAGCCGATCGAAAAATTACCGAGCTCCTCGCTGTCGAGGTTGAGCAGGATGCGCCCCTTGATGGCATCCGGGGAGAGGGTACGTGCGCCGTCCAGCCCGGTCTCTTCGGAGACGGTGAAGATGGCTTCGAGGGGTCCGTGCACCAGCTTGTTTTCCTCCAGCACCGCGAGCGCGGCAGCGACGCCGATGCCGTTATCGGCCCCGAGGGTTGTGCCGTCCGCTTTCAGCCAGTCGCCGTTGAGGATCAGGCGGATGGGATCTTTTTCAAAATCATGCGGGGAGCCCGGTTCCTTCACGTTGACCATGTCAAGGTGGCCCTGGAGGACCACGCCGGTGGATTTTTCATGGCCGGGCGTGGCCTTTTTATAGACGATCACATTACCGGTTTCATCGCGCACCGCTTTCAGGCCCGCGTTTTTGGCTACCTGGAGCACATAATCGCCGATCGCTTTTTCGTTGCCTGAGCCGTGGGGGATCTTGCAGATTTCCTCAAAATGTTTCCAGAGTGATTTGGGTTCAAGATGGGCTGTGACGGACATGGCTGCCTCCTGATTTTGATGGCTATCGTTAAGGTGTTAAATGGGCTCTCTTGTTTCAAAGGTGCCTTTTTCGCGGTTTTTAAAGACGCCGGGCAGGGGATGGATGCGTCCATGCATGCTGATATAGACCCCGGGTGCGGCCAGGGAGCAAGCGAGCAGGGCTTCGGTAAAGTTCTGCAGGGCGTCGGAGTTTTCAAAGCCGAAGGGTTTCATCGCCCCGGTCAGGATGACGGGCACCCGCAATCCGGCGAGGTTGTTGTGGAGATACTCTGCTGTCTTTTCCATGGTGTCGGTGCCATGGAGGATGAGAATGGGCGTGTCGTGTTCGAGGAGATTGTCGACCGCGAGGAGGATCATCTGCCGGTCCTTGTCGGTCATCTCGAGCGAGTCTTTGCAGAGCAGGTCGTAGCTTTGGATGGTGGTATAGGGCAGACGCAGCCGGGCGAGCATCTGCTGGAGGAGGGAACCGCGGTTGGTCAGGGTGCCGCTCTCTTCGTCGTAGATCTTTTCGATGGTGCCGCCGGTGGTGATGACGTAGATCTTGACTTTTTTTGCGGGCATGAAGGCCTTCTTTCTGCTTAGCCGATATTCAATTTAGCACACGCGGGCTAAAAAGCCAAGGAATTTGTTTTTGCCTGTGGCCCGGCAGGGAATTCTTGAAATTTTTCTTGACAAATTGCGTATTTTTTATTAGTTTAACACCACGCAAACCGAATCGGTGTCCTGACGCCGGTTCGGTTTGCGTTTTTATTCCGCTTGGATCCGTCTCCCGACTTGTCCATTGAACTGTGCAAAGAGAGTGAAGAGGCCTGGTGATGAAACCCTTGTACCTGACCAAAGAACAGCTGGAAAAGTTACAAACCGAATTGCATCATCTCAAGCGCAACGAGCGCACCAAGGTGATCCGGGAGATCGCAGAAGCGCGTGAGAAGGGCGATCTGAGCGAGAATGCCGAGTATGATGCCGCCAAGGAGAAGCAGCTGCTGATCGAGCGCAAGATCGCCCGGCTGGAGGAGACCCTGTCGCGGGCGCGGATCCTGAGCGAAGAGATGATGAACACCGAGCAGGTCCATGTCGGCAGCCGGGTGGTGCTGGTCGACCTCAAGACCGAGGAGGAGACGGTCTATGAGCTGGTCCCGACCGCCGAGTTCCATTCCTATGATCTTGATGCCATCTCCATCGATTCACCCGTTGGCAAGGCCCTGGTCGGCAAGGGTGTAGACGAAATCGTCTCAATCCGCGTGCCGGCAGGCGAGATCACCTATCGGGTTAAAAAGATTTCATAAACGGCAACCAGGGGGGCCGTCCGCTCCGGCCAGGAGCGGGGTGCGGGGAGATCCGGATTGATTGTTCTTGCATGCGCAGCTTCGGAATTGCATCCAGACCACTTCATACGTTGCCAGCCGCCTTTTTGCGACGAATCGCCCGTGTTTCGTATGAAACCGGGCTTTTTTTATGGAGAAATTTGCGGCCTGCCGCGACGATTCTGTAATCGTGGACTGGAATTTGCCTGTCTGCACGGGGAGGGGAACAAACTGCCGGCAGATTATTGTATCGTCATTATAATAAAGATGTTAAGCTATTCGCCCAATCCAGGGAGAATGTCATACCATGAAACACGTGCCAAACACTGAAACAAACTGGCGTCTGTTTTTGGTGCTGCTGGTCTTGCCGCTCGCCGCAGGGGCGCAAGTCTTTGATACCACACCGCCCAAAATCGCCCATCAGCCGGTCCGGCTCGGCCGCGTTGGCAAGACGCTGCCCATTCTCGCCAATGTGAGCGATAACACCGGGGTCAAGAGCGTGCGCATCACCATCCAGCACGACGGGGAGCAGATCCAGCACGAGATGAATCCGGTTGCCGACGCCGCGAGTGTGCCGGTGGTGGTGCAAACCGGATCCGAGTCGGTGGCGCTCTACGCCACGCCCGGCGCTACCGGCAAGCTGCTGGGCCAGCTCGCACCGGGTGAACTGCTCGAAGTCACCCTGGTGCGTCCGCCCTATTACCGCATTCGCAACGCGGCAGGTCTGGTGGGATATATCCCGACCGATGCGGTCCAGACCGTCGAATCCGGCACCGCCTACCGGATCATTTTGCCCCTGGCCCTCACCGCCGGTGGGCGCCTCTCCTACCAGATCACCGCGACCGATGATTTCGGCAACGAGGCCCGGAGCGATCTGATCCCGGTCCGGCTGCTCACCGATGCCGAGATTGCCCAGCTGCAGGAGCGGCGGAGCGGGCAAACACCGTCCGGCCGCAGCGAAGAGGCGCCGGCTGTCCATGCCACGAAGGCGAGTGCCGGAACCTCCCTGTATCGCCGGCCGGCCTTCTGGATCACCACGGCCGCCATCGGCGGCGGGATCATCTATATGCTCACCAGCGGAAAGGACGATAGCTCGCCGCAAAAGGCGGCGGTCGGCGTCACCATCGGCTGGTGATCCAGACCGGGCAGGAGCGCGGGCCGGGAGCTTCCGGCCGAATGAACAGGCTGTGCGAGTGAGCGTTTTCCATTCAAAGGAGTTGCCGCATGTCTGCTGTCAAAAGAATAGCCACCCTCTCTACCGCTGCGCTGCTGGCGCTGCTGTTCGCCTGCAGCCAACCCTTGTCGACGGAACCGGAGAATGCAGCCGATGCCCGCGTCACGGCCGCCTTCTCGCTCGCCAAAGCGGGCAGCCTCGAGACCGGCATCAGCCGGCTGGTCATCAGCGTCTCGGGAACGGGGATGAAGACCATGACGCTGGATACCGCCCTCTCGGCGGCTGCCGAGGGCCGGTTCCAGACCACCCTCCGGGTCTCGCCCGGCAAGAACCGGCTCTTTCAGGTGTCGGCCTGGCAGGATAGCCTGCTGGTGCTGACCGGCAAAGACAGCCTCGACCTGAAGGCCGGGCAAAAAGCCACCCTCAATCTGACCCTGCAGTTCCAGGTGCCCGCCCTCACCCTGAGCCCCATCGATACCGTCCTGGCGGCCAACAGCACCTTCACGGTCTATGTCAAAGCCCATCACGTCGACAGCCTGTGCACCATCGGCACCAAACTGAAATTCGACCCCGCCCGGCTGCAGGTGGTCGAACTCGGCCGCGAGGATGATTTTCTCAAACAGAACGGCGGTGCGGTCACGCAGCTGCAGTTCAGTAAAGACAACACCACCGGTGACGTGATCCTGCAACTGGGCATCTTCCCGGCGGGCAAATCCGTCAGCGGTGCGGGCAAGATCGCCCGCATCCTCTTCAGGGCGGTCGCGGCTTCGACCGCAGAGATCGACCTCAATCTGAAGGGTACGGATCTGGGGTTGTACGACAAGCACGCCAATCCCATGCAAGCAGTGGCGCTGGGAAGCCGCATCGTGATTCAGTAGCGCTGCCTTCATCGAGATCGGTTGACGGGCCGGGGTGGATGGGTTGTTCTCCGGCGATATCCAGGATCTTTCGACATTAAAACTTGAGAGTCGCATATGAAGAACATGAGTGTAAAACCGGTCATCGGACTAATCACGATTTTCTTGCTTTTGGCCGCCGGCCTCCCCCTGGCTGCGACCAACCGTATCGTCGCCACCGTGGCCCCGGATACCCTGCAGGCCCCTTATGGCCCGCCGCTGGACAGCGACTGGCAGTCCTATTCCATCCCCCTCACCGCGGCCAGTTTCAAGGTCCCCGACAGCCTCTTCGATCTCGTGCTGGCCAATGTCCAGACCTTCCGCATCCGCACCGAGATGAGCGACGCGAAAGATATCGCCGGCCTCGACAGCATCAGCGTCGGCTCGCGCTTCGCGGCCGGCTTCCAGACCGGCACCGAGGGGTGGAGCGCCTCGGGTGACGGCACGCTCGAATGGAAATCCACCGGGGGTGTCCCGGGCGGATATCTGCAGATCAGCGACTGGGGCACCGGCGACTGGCACTGGGCGGTCGCTCCGCCCGCCTGGTCGGGTGACTGGTCGGAGCTCAAGGGTAGCGCGATCACCTTTTATTTCAAAACCGACCATCCCGACTATCCCGCTCTGATCGAGATCACCTCGGCTGAAAATACCCAGCTGATCCTGAGCGCTTCACCGCTCACGGTACCCCTGGGGTCCTACACCCTGGCCAAGATCTCGCTGGCTGCGGTGGCCCCCACCGATGTCAAGATCATGCTGACCTCCTCGGATCCTGCCTGCCTGCACGTGCCTGAGGTCGTGACCATCAGCCGCGGCACCCTGGAGCAGGAGTTCAAAATCTCCTCCGCCGCGAGCGAACCGGGCTGCAGCTCGGTCATAACGGCTTCGGCACCGGGCTTCCGGACCGGCCGGCTCACCCTCTCAGTCGGCAAGCCGGTTGAAGCTGGCACCTATGCCACCCTGCGGGGACGCGTGACCGATGCAATCACCAAGGAAGGCATCGCCGGCGCAGTGGTCTGGCTGGCGGGCCGGAACACGGTGACCAACGCCCTTGGCGATTATACGATCACGGATATCCCCACCAGCGTCATCTCCGCCAATTTCAGCGCCGAGCCCCTGGCCGGCAAGGCCCCGCTCCAGGTACAGTTCACCGACCTCTCCAGCATCGGCAGCTATACCCTCGCCGTCTCCGCCACCGATTATATGGGCACCGAATCGATCCTCACCTTCAGCGAGAGCGAAGACAAATATCTCGAGATCTCGCTTTCACCGGTCATCAAACCCGGGGAAATGCGGCTGATCCTCAACTGGGCCAACCAGCCCAGGGATCTCGATCTGCATCTGCGCACTCCGGTGATCGATGGCGTCAGCCATGAGATCTATTGGGACAACAAGGGCAGCCTCGAAACCGCCCCCTACGTCTTCCTCGATGTCGACCACCAGGAGGGATACGGCCCGGAGACGATCACCATCGGCGCGCTGCAGCCGGGTACCTATCGCTGTTATGTCGAAAATTTCTCCGAGCTGCCGGCGATCAGCAGTGCCAGGGCGCGGCTGCAGATCTACACCTCGGCAGGGCTGCTGCAGACCATCACCATCCCTGCTGCGGGCACGGGTGCCTTTTGGTATGTCTGTGATATCGACGGCGCCACCGGCACGGTCACGGTGCGCAATCTGATCCAGCCGGCCTCCCCGGCGGCGGCGCTGGCGGCCTATCGTGCCAAGGTGCCGGCCGATCACGAGATCCGTGGCAGCGGCGGGGTGATCTCCTGGGCCTGGGATCTTGATGGCGACCTCTTCATCGATTCCGCTCAGCAGAATCCGGTCCACACCTACAGCAAACCGGGCCTCTATTCGGTCTCCCTACGGGTCAGCGATGGCAGCCGGGAGTATTCGGTGAGCAAGGACAATTACATCACGGTTCAACCCGGGGTGATCACCGATGTCTCCTGGAGCCGTCAGTACGCACCACTGACCCAGGATCTGTATGCCATCCACGCCCTCGACACCCTGACCGCCTGGGCGGGCGGCACCGGCGGCGCGCTGCTTTTCACGGCAAATGGCGGAACGACCTGGCAGGTCCGCAATGTCGATGCCAAGTATACCCTGCGGGACCTCTGCTTCACCAATGCCCTGAATGGCTGGGCGGTGGGCTATGACAGCAAGCAGAATGCCGCCATCCTCAGGAGTACCGACGGCGGGCTCACCTGGAGCCGGGTTCTGAGCAGCACCACGGCGCGTCTATACAGTCTGGCCATGGTCAACGGCTCGCTCGGCTGGGCGAGCGGCCATGAGGGCAAGATCGAGACCACTACCGATGGCGGCGCAAACTGGTCGCAGCAGTTCACCGGCCTGGCCGCCGGGCTCTACACGGTCTTCTTCCTCAACGCGGACAAGGGGATGGCCGCCGGCGACAACGGGGTCATCCTGCGCACCGGCGACGGCGGGGCCAACTGGCAGCTGATGACCAGCGGCGTCAATGTCCGGATCAACGACCTCTGGTTCGCCGATGAAAATCTCGGCTGGGCGGTCTGCGAAAACGGCAAAATCCTCCGCAGCACCAACGGCGGATCGACCTGGAGTGCTCTCCAGGTGAGCAGCGCTGCGCTGCGCGCCATCCACTTCACTTCCTCCTGGCATGGCTATGCCGCCGGGGACGGCGGCCGGATCTTCAAGAGCTATGACGGCGGTGAGAGCTGGAGTGAAGAGAGCAGCACCGTGGGCTCCTCGCTCAACGATCTTTTCATCGTCGATCCCGTGTGCGGCTGGGCGGTCGGCGCCGGCGGGGTCATCCTCCGCCTGCATCAGGGCGCCAGCTATCCGGTCAGCATCACCAATCTGACCGCCAGGGCGACCGGCCCCCATTCCGTCGGCCTCTCCTGGGACAATCCCGCCGAGGAGTATGCCGGTACGGTGATCGTGCGCAGCACCACTGGCTATCCGGCCAGCGTGAGCGACGGCATCACCATTTTCCATGGCATCGGGACCGCCTGCAAGGATACCCTGCTGGCGGCCAATGCCACCTACTATTATGCCGCCTTCGCCTACAACAGTGCCGGGCGCTATTCGCTCCTCGGCGCGACCTCAAGGGCGCTGGTCAAGACCGAAGAGGGATTCAATCTGTACGGCTTCAAGGTGACCGTCAGCAGCGTGGATGCCGGAGCCTTCCCGCTGGTCAAATCCTTTGTCTCGGTCGTCGATTCCGCGACCATGGAGCCCATTGCCGGGCTGACCTCCGACCATTTCGGTGTGCGCGAGGACGGCACCAAAGAGGCGCCCATCACGGTCGAATCGGTCAGCGTCACCTCCGGCGCCAAGGCCGACATCGTCTTCGTCTTCGATACCACCGGAAGCATGGGCGATGAGATCAACGGCCTCAAGGAACGGGCCTCGGCTTTTGCCGATGCCCTTGCCGCCAAGGGCATCGATTACCGCCTCGCCCTGGTGACCTACGGCGATGCCGTCGACAAGACCAACGATTTCACCGCGGACATCGCCACCTTCAAGGGATGGATCGGCAGCCTTTACGCCTCGGGCGGGGGCGACACCAAGGAAAATTCGCTCGAAGGATTGGCCGATGCGACCGCCCTCAGCTTCCGGCCGGTCAGCCAGCGCATTTTCATCCTCATCACCGATGCCGACTATCATCAGGCCGGTGAGACCGGTGGGGGCGGCACCACCAGCTACACGACCGCCAGCATGATTGCCCTTTTGCAATCCCAGCGGATCATGTGCAACGTCGTTGGACCCGATTACCCCCAGTTCCACCAGATAGCCACCGAGACGGGCGGACTCTTCTTCAACATCAGCGGCGATTTTCAGGCGATCATCGACAAGCTGAGCGTCGCCCTCTCATCGCAATATGTGGTGAGCTATACCACCCACAATCCGGTGCGCGATAACACCTGGCGCGATGTCGTCATCACGGCGGCGCGCGGCACCCGGGGCGGCTGGGACAGCGGTCGCTATTATATCGCCGGCGAGCTGCCCAATGTGCGCAACCTAGCCGCCGTGGCGATTGCTTATGACAAGATCTACTGCCGCTGGTCCTTCCCGCCGGGCAAGGCGTATGAAGGGGTCAAGGTTGTGCGCCGCATGGGCGGCTATCCGGCCGACCCTGGCGACGGGGAACTGGTTTATGCCGGCAGCGACAGCAGCTGCATCGATGCCGGACGGACTCCCGAGACCACCTACTATTACAGCGCCTTTACCTACAACAGCAGCGGCCAGGTGGCCAGTGCTTCAGCCACCGCCCGCGGCTATGCCCGCACCTGGCCCTTTTATACCGGCACCAGCGGCTGGACGGCGGGCGCCTCCGGCACGACCAGCAACCTTTATGCGATCGTTGCGGATTCGCTGCATGCAATGGCGGCAGGGGACAATGGGGTGATCCTGCGCACCGCAAACGGCGGGGTGAGCTGGAACAGCTCTTCACTCGCCGCCATGAGTGCGATCCGGGATGTGGCCTTTGTCGATTACACTACCGGCTGGGTGGTCGGCCAGAGCAACGCCGGGGCGGGGCTCTGCATGAAGACCACCAACGGCGGCGATAGCTGGTCGGCCTCCCCGACCAGTGCCGCGGGGATACTCCATGCCATCGAGATGCTGGGCGGTGCGCTTGGCTGGCAGGCCGGCAGCCAGGGATTGATCGAAAAGACGGTCAATGGCGCTGGCAGCTGGAGCTCGCAGTACAGCGCCGCCGGGCAGACCTTTTATGATCTCGCCTTTGTCAATGCCGACACCGGCTGGGCCGTCGGTGAGGCGGGGGTGATTCTCCGGACCGTCAACGGCGGCGCCCTGTGGAGCAGTCAAAAGAGCGGTGTGACCAGCGCCATCCACGGTGTGGTCTTTGTCGACGCCAACCGGGGCTGGGCGGTGACCGCCGATGGCAAGGTGCTGCAGACCCGCAACGGCGGCGCCATCTGGAGCAGCACCACCGTGAGTACCCTGCCTCTGCGTGCGATCGATTTCGCAGATGTCAGCAACGGGATTGCGGTCGGCGAGGGCGGCCGCATCTACCGCACGCGCGATGGCGGCACCACCTGGAGCCTCGAAGCCAGTGGTGTGACCGTCCGCCTTAACGCCGTCTGCCTCGTCAGCGCTTACTCCGGCTGGATCGTCGGTGATGGTGGTACCCTGCTCAATCTGGGCTCGAGGGGGGCAGCGGCCTATTCGGGGTTCGATGTGACCGTCAGCTCCGTCGATGCCGAGGCCTTCCCCGTGATCAAGAGCTTCGTCTCGGTTGTCGATTCTGCGACCCATACCTCGGTGACCGATCTCACCGCGGACAACTTTAAGGTGCGCGAAGAGGGCCTCCTGCAGTCACCCATCAAGGTGGAGATGGTCAGCACCGGTTCCGGCGCCCGCGCGGACATCGCCTTTGTCTTTGATGTCACCGGCAGCATGGGGGACGAGATCGCCGGGTTGAAGGCGCGCGCCCTTGCTTTCGCCGACGCTTTGGCCGCCAAGGGGATCGATTTCCGGCTCGGTCTGGTCACCTTCAGCGACAGCACCGAGGAGGTACACGACTTCACCGCGGATGCCGCCGAATTCAAGGCCTGGATCGATGGGCTGCGTGCCTCCGGCGGCGGGGATACCAAAGAGAACGCCCTGGAAGCCCTGGCGCGCGCGAGCAAACTCTCCTATCGCGCGACCAGCCAAAAGATGGCGGTCTTGATCACCGATGCCGATTATCATCAGGCCGGCGAGTCGGGCGGCGGCACCACGACCTATACGACCGAGACGATGATCTCGCTGCTGCAGGGCCAGCGCCTCGTCACCCATGTCGTCGGGCCGAACAGCGCACCCTTCCACAGCCTGGCGGAGCGGACCAGCGGGCTCTGGTACAGCATCAGCGCCGACTTTGCGGGCATCATCGACGCCATCGGGGCGCTGCTGACCTCGCAATATGTCATCACCTACACCACCAGCAATCCGCTGCCGGACAATACCTGGCGCCAGGTGGCGGTGGTAGCCGAACGCAGTGGCAAGGGGGGCTACGACATCGGGCGCTACTATGTCGGCGCCAGCCGCATTGCCCTCGCACCCGCCGCGCTGATCGGCATCAAGGATGCCTCCTTCGATGTCAACGTTACGGTCGAGGGGCTGGTCAATCTCGGTCTGGTCCATTTCGTCCTCGCCTACAATGCGGCCAAGGTCGATGTGGTCAGCTGGTCGGCGGGTGACTTTATGAAGCAGGGCGGGGCCGCCGATCCCGCTCTGGTCGTCACCGACGACGGGGTGGGGCTGCTCGATATCTCCATGACCCGAGTCGGCGCCACCACCGGCGCCAGCGGCAGCGGCACCCTGGTGAGCGTGCGTTTCAAGGTGCTCACCGCCGATTGCGCCAGTGATCTGAATCTCAACTCGGTGCAGCTGCGCCAGCCCGACAACAGCGTGCTGCCGGTCACCAGCAGCGGCGCACATATCCAGTCCGCCACCGCAGTGGGCCTGATCGGCGATTTCGACGGCGATCTCGACATCGACCTGCGCGATTTCACCCTGCTCTCGAGCTACTGGCAGCCGGCCAACACCGCCGCCGGCGATATCGGTCCGGCGGCAGGGAGCGTTCCCGCACTCACGGTGGTGCGCGACGGAGTGGTCAATTTTGAGGATCTCTTCGTCTTCACCCGGATGTGGAACTGGTATCAGTCCCGGCCGGCCGCCGGGTCCGGGCTTGCCCGGAGCGCTGCTGCGGCGCTGGCCTGGAAGGTCTCGCCGCTGCCCGGTGCGGAGGGGCAGTTCCTCTGTGAATTGATCGCACCGGAGATCGAGGATCTGGCGATGGCGCATCTGCGGCTGCGTTACAATCCCGATCAGCTGCAGGTCGGCGCCATCACCGCCGGCGCGCTCTGGGAGGAAAGCGAGGCGACCACCGCACTGCTGGTCGATCACGATGCCCGCAGCGGGCACATCGATCTCGCCCTCGCCCGCCTGGCGGAAAAGAGCCGCCGGGCCGGGGTGAACGGCGCCGGCGCCCTGGTGCGTCTGGTGGTGCAGGAACGCGGTGCCGCCGGAACCCTTTGCGACTGGAAGGTGGAGGATCTCGATCTCCGCGGCAGCGCCAGCCGGATCCTGGCGCTGGCGCCGGATGCGGGAGCTCTCCGCTTCAGCGAATTGCCCACCCGCTTTGAGCTGGCGCAGAACTATCCCAATCCCTTCAACGGACGCACCGAGGTGCGCTTCGCGCTGCCGAAGAGCGGGATGGCGCGGGTGGTCGTGCTGAATATCCTGGGTCAGCCGGTACGAACTCTGGCCGAAGGTCGGTTCGAGGCGGGGAGTTACCGCCGGATCTGGGACGGCCGCAATGAGTCGGGCCAGGAGGTCGTGAGCGGGATCTATCTGCTGCGGCTGGAGGCGGCGGGATATACCGAGCTGCGGCGCATGGCTTTTGTCAAATAAGGGCCCTCGCCGGCGTGTGAAATGAAAAGGCCTCCCGGACTCGATGTCCGGGAGGCCTTTTTTTGACATTTTAGCAGTCTATTGGAGCTTTTTCGTCACCTTGGCGAGGCGTTCGCGGGCCTCTTGCTTGTGAACATCGTCATTGAAGACCTGGTTGGGGCAGGTGAGGGCTTTTTCGAAGGCCTCTTTGGCCGGCTGGTACTGGTCGATCTCCTGGAAGGTGATGCCGAGTTCGAGATAGTGGTTGCAATAATCCGGTTTCAGGGCGATGGCTTTTTTAAAGAGCTCGACGGCCTTTTCGTTACTGGCCGGGGGCAGTCCGCCGTAGAGGACCTTGGCGAACATCTTGAGGACGCCGCTGAGATTGGCCACTTCGCGGTTCCAGCGGCCGAGGACATGGCAGGCGATATCGTTGTCGGGATTGATCTGCAGGGCTTTTTCCGCCTCGCTCTTGACCTCTTTGGAGAGTTCGACTTTCTTTTTGCCACCCTCCATCAGGGCGACGCGGCCGACGACGATCGCCAGGGTGAGGTGCGCCATGTCGTCATTGGGGCAGAGGGCCACCGCCTTGCGGGCGAACCGCTCACCGGTGTAATAGTTGGCGCGCTGGATCTCCTTGGAGGCCATTTCGCCGATGTCCGTGTGGGCGCGGGCGATCTTCCAGGCGGTGACGCAGCGGGAGGAATCGGCTTTCCAGGCGAGCTGGTAGAATTTCAGCGCCGTTGCATTGTCGAATTTGGCGTAGGCGGCTTCACCCTGGGCCAGATCATCCTGCGCGGTGGTCTGGGCGGCCAGGGGAAGGGTCAGCAGCAAGAGGGCGAAGATCAGGCAAAGGGTTCTCATGGTTGGTCTCCGGATTTCAGTGGCCACAGCAAAATGAACTTTATTCATTATTCTACACTTTTTTTGCCACAATGTCAATCTTTTTCTCTCCCTTTCATCCGGACCCCACAAAATACTTTAATTTGGCCAGCCGCTTTCGTAAATTAGAGCTTGAGCATTGAAAAAGGGCAGTGGAAAATGGAAAAAGAGCAGATCGTCATTCGCGGCGCCCGCGAGCATAACCTCAAGAATATCAGTCTGGAAATCCCGCGCAACCGGCTGGTCGTCATCACCGGCCTCTCCGGCAGCGGCAAATCCTCCCTGGCGTTTGATACGCTTTACGCTGAAGGCCAGCGGCGCTACGTTGAGTCGCTCTCGGCGTATGCCCGCCAGTTCCTCGGTCTGATGGAAAAGCCGGATGTCGACTATATCGAGGGCCTCTCGCCGGCGATCTCGATCGAGCAGCGCACCACCGGCCGCAATCCCCGCTCGACCGTCGGCACGGTGACCGAGATTTATGACTACCTGCGCCTGCTCTTTGCGCGCATCGGCGTGCCCTACTGCTACAACTGCGGCAAAAAGATTGAGCGCCAGACGATCCAGCAGATCGTCGATCAGGTGATGGCGCTGCCGGAGGAGACCAAAATCCAGGTGTTGGCCCCGGTGGTGCGCGGCCGCAAGGGCGAGTACCGCGAGATCTTTGAGGAGGCGCGCCGCGACGGCTATGTCCGCGTCCGCGTCGACGGTGAGGTCCTCGAACTGGAGCAGGAGATCAAGCCGGACAAGAACAAGAAGCACAATATCGAGGTGGTGGTCGACCGCCTGATCGTCGGACCCCGCATCCAGTCGCGCCTCACCGATTCGGTCGAGACCGCGCTCAGCCTCGCCTCGGGCATCGTCCTGATCGATGTCGTCGGCGGCGGGGAGTTGCTCTTCAGCGAACACTATGCCTGCATCGATTGCGGCATCTCCTACGAGGAACTCGCCCCGCGGATGTTCTCGTTCAACACCCCCTACGGCGCCTGCCCGGTCTGCAACGGCCTCGGCACCAAGATGGAGATCGATCCCGAGCTGATCGTCCCGGACAAGAGCAAACCGCTCAATCAGGGCGCCATCGCGCCCTGGGGCAAGCTCCAGGACGGCTGGTACCTCAGCCTCACCGCCGGAGTGGTGGAGAAATTCGGCTTCACCATGGAGACGCGCTTCGACCAGCTCTCCCCCGAATGCCGACAGGTGCTGCTCTACGGCTCCGATGAGGAGCTGGAGTTCAACTACCGCTCCTCCACCGGCCGGATGGAGGGGATCTACCGCAACAAGTTCGAGGGGATCATCCGCAATATGGAGCGGCGTTACCAGCAGACCGACTCGAGCGGGATCCGCGAATGGATCGAAGGCTTTATGGATATCATCCCCTGTCCGGAATGCCAGGGCTCGCGGCTGCGCAAGGAGGCGCGGGCGGTGCGGATCGGCGAGCTCACCATTCAGGATGTGGTTGGATTCTCGGTCGATCGGGCGCAATCCTTTTTCGACGGACTGCAGCTCTCGGATCGTGACCAGCTGATCGCCCAGCAGATCCTCAAGGAGATCCGCGAACGGCTGACCTTTCTCGACAATGTCGGACTCGACTATCTGACCCTCGACCGGGCCGCGGGCACCCTCTCGGGCGGCGAGGCCCAGCGCATCCGGCTGGCGACCCAGATCGGCTCGCAGCTGGTGGGGGTGCTCTATATCCTCGATGAGCCCTCGATCGGCCTGCATCAGCGCGACAACCAGCGGCTGATCGACACCCTGATGAAACTGCGCGATCTCGGCAATTCAGTCATCGTCGTCGAGCACGACAAGGAGACCATCGAGATGGCCGATTTTGTCGTCGATCTCGGGCCGGGTGCCGGTGAGCACGGCGGCGAGCTGGTCGCGCTCGGCACCCCGCAGGAGGTATCGGCCAATCCCGCCTCCATCACCGGTGATTATCTGGCCGGGCGGCGCACCATCCCGCTGCCGAAAAAACGCCGCCCGGGTAATGGTCACCAGCTCTCGATCCGCAACGCCACCGGCAACAATCTCAAGAATATCGATGTCGACCTCCCCCTCGGCACCCTGGTCTGCGTCACCGGCGTCTCGGGCAGCGGCAAAAGCAGCCTGATCAACGAGACCCTCTATAATATTCTCAGCAAGCATTTCTATCGGTCCAAGGAGACCCCCCTCGCCTATGGCCGCATCACCGGGCTGGAGCACCTCGACAAGGTGATCGCCATCGACCAGTCACCGATCGGCCGCACCCCGCGCTCCAATCCGGCGACCTATACCGGCCTCTTTACTCCGATCCGCGACCTCTTCACCCAGCTGCCGGACTCCAAGATCCGCGGCTATCAGCCCGGCCGCTTCAGTTTCAACGTCAAGGGCGGGCGCTGCGAGGCCTGCCAGGGCGACGGCATTATCAAGATCGAGATGAATTTCCTCCCCGATGTCTATGTCACTTGCGAGGTGTGCAAGGGTCAGCGTTATAACCGCGAAACCCTCGAGATCAAGTACAAGGGGGAGTCGATCGCCGGCATCCTCGACATGACCGTGGATCATGCGCTCGAGTTCTTCGACAAGATCCCGGTGATCAAACGCAAGCTCAAAACCCTCGCGGATGTCGGTCTGGGTTATATCCGTCTCGGCCAGCAGGGGACCACCCTCTCGGGCGGCGAGGCGCAGCGGGTCAAGCTGGCCACCGAGCTGAGCAAGATCGGCACCGGCCGGACCATCTATATCCTCGATGAACCGACCACCGGGCTCCATTTCGAGGACTGTAATATGCTCCTCCGGGTCCTCAACCGCCTGGTGGATAAAGGCAATACCGTGGTGGTAATCGAACACCATCTGGATGTGATCAAGACGGCCGATTATGTCATCGATCTCGGACCCGATGGCGGCGACAAGGGCGGCTATGTCGTCGCCGCCGGCACCCCCGAGGAGGTGGCGCGCGTCGAGGCCTCTTATACCGGACAGTTTCTCCGCCACGAGATCCAGTCCTGACGCCGGAATCCCAAAAAAAAGCCCATCACTGATGGGCTTTTTTTTTACTCACTCTGCGAAGAAGTAGATTCGGGTGAGCCATTTGGCGGGATCAGGCTCCCGGGTTGGGTCAGTGATGTACTCCTCGACGATCGGCGATCCGGGCTTCGTCCTTCTCGCTGATCTCTTTCAGCATGGTCAATCCGCGATCAAAATCCTTGCCGATCATCTTGTCCATGCTCACGAAGAGCAGCAGGATGTTCCAGGGGAAGGGGTCCCGGCCGAACATCGCCCAGGTGACCTTGCTGCCGCCGCCGACGGGATCGACGCGGACAAAGCCATCGGCCTCGCTCGCCATCGGGGTGATGAATTTGAGATGATAGGTTATCTCTTCGGCCGGCTTGATGGCGGTGGTGGACATTTCACCCGAGCCGGATTTGCTACCGATCCACTGGTAGCTCGCACCGACAGTGCCATCCACGCCCGAATAGGTGACCTTGAGATCGGGATCATCCTTTCCCCATGGCAGCCAGGCCTGCCACTTGCTCCAGTATTGCACATGCGCGAAGACGACTTCCGGGGGGGCCTGGATCACCATGCTGCGCTCGACCCGGTACGCTTTGGGGGCTGCCAGGCCGAGGATGATGACCAGGGCGGCAAGACCTGCGAGAATGTAAAAGATGATTTTTAAGGCTTTCATACGAACCTCCAGGCTAGGATGCGTTCAGGCCTCAGTTATAACATCCCCCCCGGAGTGATTCATCCGGCCAAACCGGCTGATTCTTGTGAAATGGTATTTTACGACATCCCCGCTTTGTTCTGCTGCACCCGCCTGCCCGACAGCCCGCCGGGTCATACGCCGGCCGGGAACCCTCGCCCTCCCTCTGATCCGGTATAAAAAAAGTATTGACAATATTATAACAAATGCATATACTATTGGTATGAAGGAGGTATGAATATGGCGATCGCAAAAACGGCAATCTCCATTCAAAAACCGCTCCTCGACAAGGTCGACTCGCTGGCCAAGGACCTGTCGCTCTCCCGCAGCAAGGTTTTTGCTCTGGCCGTCGAGGCCTATCTGGAGCAGCTGCAAAACCAGATCCTGCTGGAAAAAATCGACGCGGCCTGTTCCGACCCGGATCCGCGCGAGCAGGGCTACCTGGCGCATATGCGACGACGGCAGCGCCATCTCCTGGAGGATACCTGGTGATCAGGCAGGGTGAGGTCTACTGGATCACTCTGGAACCCCCAACCGGATCCGGACCCGGGTACCGCCATCCGCACGTCGTCATCCAGAACAACCTCTTCAATGCCAGCAAGATCCGCACGGTGGTTGTTTGTGCCTTGACCTCCAATCTGCAGCGCGGCCGCTCTCCGGGCAATGTGGTCCTCAAAAAAGGCGAAGCCGGCCTGCCCAGGGCCAGCGTCGTCAATGTGACCCAGCTTTTCACGGTCGACAAGACCGAACTGACCGAAAAGATCGGCACCCTTTCCACCGACCGGGTGCGGCAGATCCTGGAGGGGGTGGAGCTGTTGACGCGGCCGAGAAATCCCTGATCCCAACGGGAGTGGACCTATGAATCTCTATGCACTGATCATTCTGGCAGCCTTGCTGGCGGACTTTCTGCTGACCGGCGTGGCCAAGGGCTTGAACCTCAGGACCCTCTCGACGCCGCTGCCGGCTGAGTTCACCGGGGTGTTCGATCCGGAGGCCTATGCCAGGATGCAGGCCTATACCCGTGAGAAGACCCTCTTCAGCCTTCTCACCGCCGCTTTCGATCTGGTCGTATTATTGATCTTCTGGTTTGCCGGGGGATTCAATGCGCTGGATCGGCTCCTGCGGGGCTGGGATCTCCCGCTGCTGGTGACCGGCCTGCTCTTTATCGGCGTGCTCATGGCCGCCTCCTCTCTTCTTTCCCTGCCCTTCACCCTCTACAATACCTTCGTCATCGAGGCGAAATACGGCTTTAACCGCACTACCCTGCGCATTTTCCTCCTCGACCTGATCAAGGGTCTGCTACTGGCGATCGTTCTGGGGGGACCATTGCTGGCGGGTTTGCTGGCCTTCTTTGCCTACGCGGGGGCATGGGGATGGTTCTACGCCTGGCTGGTCACGGCGGGCTATTCGCTGGTGGTGAGCTTTGTCGCCCCGACCTGGATCATGCCGCTCTTCAACAAGTTCACCCCCCTGGCGGAGGGCGAGCTGCGCACGGCGATCCTGGCCTTCGCGGAGCAGGTGCACTTTCCGCTTCAGGGCGTTTTTGTCATGGACGGTTCGAAGCGGTCGACCAAATCAAACGCCTTTTTCACTGGCTTCGGCAAGAACAAGCGCATCGCCCTGTTCGACACCCTGATCGAGAAGCACACTACCGATGAGCTGGTCGCGGTGCTGGCGCACGAGATCGGCCATTATAAGAAAAAGCACATTTTGACCGGGATGCTCCTCAGCATCCTGCACATGGGGATCATGTTCTTCCTGCTCTCGCTCTTCATTCGCGTTGCCGGGCTGCACGCGGCGTTCAGAATGGAGCAGGTCTCGCTCTATGCGGGTCTGGTCTTTTTCGGCTTGCTTTATTCACCCGTCGAGATGATCCTGGGACCACTGCTGAATGGGCTTTCGCGCCGGCATGAATATCAGGCCGACCATTTTGCAGCTGCCGGCGGTCTCGGCGCGGCGATGGTCGCGGCGCTGAAAAAACTCGCCCGCGACAATCTCTCCCACCTCACCCCCCACCCCTTTTATGTCTGGCTGACCTATTCTCATCCGCCGGTGCTGGAAAGAATCAGTGCGATACGGCAATCCGTGGAAAGATAAACTAGATCAGGACTTATTTTACCAAAGACATGCGGATGATTTTTTCATAGTCGCCTGCAACCATTTTGCAGAAATACAACCCCGATGCGACAGCTTTGCCGTTACCGTCAGTTCCATCCCACTGTTCTTGATACATTCCCGCTTTTTGCTCTCTGCGGCAAATGGTTTTAACCACATGCCCGGCCACGTCAAAAACCTCGATACGGACTCGATTTGTTGTGGGCAGATGATAGGTTAGCGTACTTACATGATTGAATGGATTGGGGTAGTTTTGGAAAAAGGCATAGTCCTTTGGTATTGCTCCATTTCTGTCTTCAATACCGGTGAGATATCTGATGGAGAAAAGGCTGTCGCTAAGCGCGATCAGGTTGCCAGCAGAATCTGTCAATTTAAGCAGGCAGTCTGATGAGACGGGGGGGCTGACCAGCCAATTATAGTCTCCGGAATTCGCAATATTCGCTGCAAGCGTTTCCCATGAGATCCCTCTATTTCTGCTGAGTAAAATGGAGATGGGATCGTTGACCTGGTTGGTATTCCAGGAGATCAGCAATTCTGTGCCGACAGTAACCTGGTCACCCTGTGCTGGTGAAGTGAACTTGAATTCGCCCCCACCCGATCCCGGGATAGCTGCATTATGGATCGTTATTTCATCCAGCGTGCCGGCAAAATGATCTCCGTAAACCAGGCTTGCGCCGATAATAATATCCGCTGTATTTGTTACCAATACTCTCGAATCCGTATAGCGTGCCGATAAAGAGTCATTGATAAAGAGAGTAATTACTCCGGCCTTGCCGGTAAAGGAATAATTGACACCAGCGGTATACCATTTGCCGGCGCGCCAGTTGGTAGGTCTCGATTCGAAAACTCTGAAATCCTCATTAGTCCAACGCAGGATAAAGAGCAACTTGCCATGTTCTCGATCCAGCTGCAATGCATAACCGCCACCAAACCACTCATATTTTTCAATTAATGTTTGGACAGGGAATTGGTCTGACTGTCTGGAGGTCGAATCCGGCAGAGAAAAAGAGAGACGCAGGGCTAAGCCCGAGTTCACCGAAATGGGGGAATAGCTATAGTCCGCTATTCGCACCAAATCGTTTTGGCCGTCGAATGCCAATCCACCATCCTTTTTTCCAAATCTGGTCCAGCCGCTTGCCGGATCCACGTCCTGTTGCTCAAGGGACGCGAAATTGTTTAGTGTTCCATGGAAATATTTCGAGTTTTGTGTATTAAAAGCCTGCTGACCCTTCCTTTCATCAAGGGGGAGATGTATGATGCCTGGAAGGCTCTTTGCAGTTTGAACCGTCAAAACGTTGGAAAGGGAAGCGATATTGTTGGCTTCATCTACTGTGCGAATGCCAAAATAATAGTGGGTCTCCGGCAAGAGTCCATCCAGAATTAAATCTTCCGTATGGCCAGGCCAACTGGGTTTTGGAATCAGAGTATCCATTATTGCCACGGCTTGGGGCCAATTATCATCCGTCAGGGGCGCTTCAGCATAGCGAATATCGTAATGATCGGCGATTTCCAGTGTATCATTATCGCCTTGAGAGGTCCATTTTAGCATCGCATACCCTGAGCCTGCGTTAACCAGCTGGAAATCCTTAATAGCGGCTGGTGGCGTTGTATCTATTACACTTAAAGTAAAGTTGAGGATGGCCTTGCGATTGAGGGGGTCATCGCTGCTTATCAACAGGGAGCCTTTATACGTATCCTGGTCGAGACCAAACGAGGAAAAATGGATTGGGATGGATTTACTTGCTTGACCCATAATACTGTCAGCCCAAACGGGGGAATAACACCATGAGAGCGCTCTGCTTGCACAGCGGCTAAACATATTAAACAGAAATTGGGCATTCTGGATGTTCACATCCCAATAGGTATATTCCAGCAGGGTCGAGCTGAAAATACGGTTATCTTTTGCCAAAAGCGCACAACGTTTGCTGGGAGAAAGGGCTATCAATTCGCCATCGGTCAGTGCCTGTTCCCAAAAAGAGGCGGTAACCGGAACAGTGCTGGCGGAATAATCCGGAACAAGTGGAGAGTTGATGCCTCCTGCGAGTAGGTCATCGGGGGAGAGGAGCTCCATGGACTCGCCATAGCTTAGATAGTCCCAGCGAAAGTTTAAATCAGGACGTATTCCGAACAGGGATGAAAGAGGGGTGAGCCTGGGGTTGGAAGCTGAATCTCCAACCAGGATCGCACCCGATGCATAGAGTCCATGGCCCGCCTGAACGTAGGCGGCGATGGAATTGCATTCCTCCGCGGATAGCGGATCTGCCTGGTCTGGGAAGCTGGAGATAACCAGAACATCGGCCTGGCTGGCCTGAAGATCCGCTGCAGAAATGTTGAGCTTGTTGAGCGTCGCATAATCAATGATGATTTCATTCCGGCCATACTTGCGCCAGTTCAGGTTCAGGTGATCCCAGGTCTTGATAAAGCCCTCGCGAGTTGTTCCCGATCCGCGGATGACGGCGATTTTAATCGGGTAGGGCTGATAAGAGTAATCCTGGGCATGCGTTTTCAGGATGCTCTGCCAGGCCTCTGGATCGTACTTTTTTCCATCCAGGGCCATACCGCTCAAAGTATGTTTGGTATCGGTGGGAGTAGAGATGGTGGCTTTTCTTGCCGTTGCCTCATTGGCCTTGAGAATATCTGCAACCGATAGTAGCGAATTGGACGGGGGTTCAGCCCTAAAATCAAGCCGGAAATGGAGTGAACCATCCGTTCTGTTACTAATATCAAGAGTTTGAATTTCTGTCACCCCTTCCGAGAGTTGAGAGAATAACTGGGAGGGATCGAAGGAAATGAGCGGAGCGATCCTGCCAGTTGCCTGTATGAGCAGCTTCAATGCAGGTGCATTCTCGTCGTTTGAGAGGACTATTACGGTATCCAGCTCGATACCGTCATTTACGGGGGAAAAACAGACAAATAGCCGAGTTGTATCTCCGGGTGAAAGGGACGTTGATTGCAGCCAGGCGGTGAAGGCTGGATTTTCAACTTGGGGCAGTTGCAGATCCCCTCTTGCCGAGCCGTCATTCCAGATTTTTACAGCAAGAGTATCAGCAAAACCAATGTAAGTTTTATTGAAGTTAAGCGAGGCCGCTCCGAGGACAAGATCAGGCATACCAATAACGCGAACCTGAATGGGAACACTAAGAAGCGGAGATAATACGGCATTGCTTTGGATATCAACGGTTCCAGTATATAGTCCCGAGGGCAGATCGGTTGCATCGGCGACAATTTTAAACTGAGTGGAGTCGCCGGGATTGAGCATGGCGTTTTCTGGCTGCACAGAGAGAACTGCACCAATGGGGATTATTTCGATCGCCATGTTGTTGACGAGATAGTCTGAATCAAATGCGATTTCGATACCCTTGGTCCCGGACCCATTTTCGATGCCGATTGTGGCGTCATTGAATCCTGAAAAATCGTCAAGGTACTGTAAAACAATCCTTCCAGAGGGATAGAGCACTATTTCGAAAGTTCTTCCATCACTCTGATAATACTCGATGATCGTACGGTGGTGGTCATAACGACAGAAGACCTGTGGATGGAACAGATCATCCCAGTAGGGTGCGATCATGGCATTAGGTTCATACTCCGATGGAATCGGACGATTGGAATAGGATGGATAGGTGGAGTTGAAGCTTAGGAAGCCATTGCTGCAAATGTTCATTTTTTGATAGGATATTCCGAAGAAGGGGAAGGTAAAACCTATTTCCATTTCAACGATCTGATCATCTGCATAAAGATCGATCCTCTTGCCAGTTTGGGTTATGTCTATCCAATCAAATTTGGTGTTACCCAAGCCTTTGCTGTCAGACCATGTATATCCAAGAACATCATCTTGCGTTCCTCCGGGTATCCCGAGGGTAACCGATGGATCGATGCTAATGGGTTCTTTACCCCGATTGGATAGAGTCAATCGAGCTTCAGCGCTTTGGTCCTCCTTGACCTCTATCAGAATGCTGTCCGGTTTGATTTGAAGATCTGGCTCTTCATCATTCAGCCATAGTATCAGGCCCTTCTGATTTTTTTGCAGGCAGGCGATATCGAGATCGTCGTCGCCATCGAGATCTGCGATCTGCATTTCATTTCCTGCTTGCATACCGGGAAATATTTCAGGCGGCAGGAAATCCCCTCTGTCGCTGGTGTAGAAGATGACAAGGGTGTCCGGGTAGGCAGCCACCAGGTCGGGGCTGCCATTACCGTCGAGATCTGCCGTAGCCAAGGCTGAGGGGATGCTACTGCCGGGATGAATATTTTCCACGCTCATGTGATAGAATTGGCCCAGATAGACGATATTCAGCCCTGTATCATTAGCGATTGCAACGTCGATGTAGCCATCCATATTAAAGTCTGCCGCCGCAGCCTGGACCTGCGAATAGCCGGGCAGCTCCGTTGTTGTGCGCAGCTTTTGAAATGAAGTCCCCGTATTACGATAAAGGACGATCCTCATCCCTGAGGGAAAGGACAGACTCGGCCAGTCCATCGTTTTTTCAACAACAATGAGATCTGTGAGAAAGTCATGATCAATGTCGGCTGGAATAATTCTATCAATTCTATTCATTCCAGTGGAAATATGAAACCGTTCGTTTGCTGTAAATGACGAAGCTTCATTTTCGAAGAGCTGGATTTCGCAAGGATATTCGGCAAAGCTATTTCCGTTAAGGCTAATCACATCTTGGTCACCATCGCCCTCCATATCACAGGCGTGCAGTTCGGAACAAAGGCCACTGGTTTGGTACATCGGGTCGCTCAACGTGAAGGCCCCGGCACCTGAACCAATAAAGAGGCGCCAGAAACCATCGGTGAGATTGTCTTGCCCGCCGGCGAATAATAAATCCAGATTAGTATCCTTGTCAAGGTCGCCAAGGCCAGAATTCCGAAGTAAAGAATAGCCTCCAAAAGCAGGGAGTTGTTGTACAAGTCTGGTTTCGTCTTTTTTAAGGGTGTAGATCAACAAATCACTGGAAGGATCTGAATCCCTGGCAAGAATCATCTCATTCACTTGGTCGTGATCCAGATCCCCGATAGAGAAGCCGGTTATTGCATCATTTGGAAAAAACATCTGGTTCGGTCTGAGGGGGCCGCCCGCAGAGTTTCCCCGGGTGGTGAAAGACCATGCCATTCCCTGCGTTGGGTGCGTTCCTGATACTGTTCTGATATCAGCTGTCAACGAAATGAATATCTTTTCTCCCACCTTGAATGGAGAAGTTGGAGTGAATACCATTGAGCTGTCAGCAGCGCTGTAGTAAATATCCCCAGGAATTTTCCCTGTCTGATCCCCGAAGATAGCGACTGTACTGTCATTTAAGGTCGCAGGAAGAATCTTTGCTGCAAAGGTGACCCGGATGTTGGCTGTTCTGTCTGCGGTATTTGACAAGGGCGAGGGCGAGATCGTTCTGATGAAGTTATTGGGGGGGCGCTGCGTTTGTGGCAATCCACGCAGAGTGAAATTATCGAGATAGAGTTCACCAGCCGTTTTGCTATTATTGCCCAGTAGTCCAACGACAGTGAAGGTGCCTTGAAGGAGAGGTTCAGGATCAGTGACTTCCATCATCCATTCTTCTGGTTCCCGTTCGAGGTCTCTTTCCCAGATCTTGAACTTGAGCTGATCGCCATCGGCCACGACTTTAACCGAATAGATTTCGCCGCGCAAGAGGGGATACTCCGTGCTGCGCAGGTATTGATAACCATTCGGATTAACTAAATCGATCCCACCGGTAGAGTACGCGATGGACAAGCGGCCAGCAATCGGTTCAAACAGGAAGATATAGGCATCCGAAAAGTCGGGGTAATAATTTTCAAGACCGGCGATATCAAGCCGTGTGCACAATCCAAATTGGGAAAGGGGGGCGTACAGGGGATAATAGAAATCAAAAGAGATCTCCTGATTAGGTGAGCTATAATTGTTCTTCATGATATTATCAATGCTTTCGGGGGTAAGTTCACCCAGATAGTAATCGAGCGTCGGGACACCATTAGTGCCTGCTATCACACCGCTCAAATATCCGCGCAGGGAGCCCATCTTTAGGTGTAGCCATCCGTCCTCTTGTTCGACAACGGCACCTTCGAGGCCAATCCGATCTCCGAATCTGATCCAGCCGACATCCCTTTGCGCATACGGATCGTTGTCATTAAAGTCATCCGACCAAAGAATAGGGCTGTCCTGTGCAAATGCTGTTGGACTGGACAGTATCTGGCAGATAATCCCCACACAGAAAATGAGCTGCTTTCTCATCCACACCTCCTTGATGGCATCCGGTCTAGAATCAGGAATCTGGATGAGGAATGGCAATAATCATTCCGATGTTTATGAACGATTCCGGAGTGGTTAATCCCATGCAACATCTTGTTAATTAATTAACGATGGAAATGAAGGTTTTTCAGGGCAGAATGGGTGTGGTTTTTTAGCTAAAGGTGAGGGGATAAAATCTCTTTTTTACAACACCTCCCCCCGGATCCCCAGCTGCTCCATCTTGCGGTAGAGGTGGGAGCGGTCGATATCCAGCGCGGCGGCGGCCTCGGTCATGTTGCCGTGGAATTCGCGCAGGGTGGCGAGAATGAAGGTGCGCTCAAAGGCCTCGCGCGCCTCGCGCAGGGTCTCCCGCGCCATCGGAACCGCTTCGCCGGAGAGGTACTGCAGGGCGTTCTGCGCCAGCCGTGCGGAGATCCGGCGTTCGGGAGCGAGGATGACCAGCTTTTCGATGGCATTTTTCAGTTCCCGCACATTGCCGGGCCAGGGTTGGGTGGTCAGGAAGGCCTGGGCGTCGCTCATCAGCTCCTTGCGCTCACAGCCGTGAATCTGGCAGTATTGGCGGAGGAAATGGTCCGCCAGGGGAACAATATCCTCCTGGCGTTCGCGCAGGGGCTGCAGATGGATCGGAAAGACATTGATGCGGTAATAGAGGTCCTCGCGGAAGCGTTTATCGGCCATCATTTGCGGCAGATTCTGGTTGGTGGCGCAAACGAGGCGCACATCCGCCCGTTCGCTCTGCTCGCTGCCGAGGGGCGAGACCTCGCCATGCTCGAGGGCGAGCAGAATTTTCGCTTGCGCTTGGAGCGCGAGGTCGCCAATCTCATCAAGAAACAGCGTGCCGGCGTGGGCGAGCAGGAATTTCCCTTTATAGCTGCTGCGCGCGTCGGTATAGGCGCCCTTCTCATGGCCGAAGAGCTCGCTCTCAAGCAGGGAGTCCGGGATAGCGGCGCAGTTGACCTGGACGAAGGGTCCTGACGCCCGGCCGCTGCGGCGGTGCAGCGCCTGGGCCACCAGCTCCTTGCCGGTGCCATTTTCTCCGGTGATCAGCACCGGGGTCTGGGTGGGCGCCAGAGCGTCGATCAGGCCAAAGACCCGCTGCATGGCGGGACTCACCCCGATCATGCCATATTCGGCGAGATTTTTCTCCAGGGTTTGACGGTGGGTATTTTTCAGCCGGGTCGCCTGCAGGCAGTTGCGTACCGTCAGCAGGACGCGCTGGGCATCCACCGGTTTTTGTATAAAGTCGTAGGCTCCGGCCTTGACCGCCTCGACTGCCTGCTGGATGCTGCCCTGGCCGGAGATCATCACCACGCTGAGATCGGGGTAGCGGCGCAGCACCCGTTGCAGGATCTGCAGCCCATCGCTGTCCGGCAAGGCGAGATCGAGGAGCAGCAAATCGGGCTTTTGCCGCTCAATAAAGGCCCAGGCCCCGGCGCCATCCAGGGCTGTGACGACGTGGAAGCCCTCGAACGCGAGGACATCGGACAGCAGATTGCAAAAGAGAGGGTCGTCATCGACGATCAGGATGTGGTCTGTGGCCATACGCTCCCCCTCTGAGTGTGGTATTTTTACCGCACAATTAAACCGTCCTCCTCCTTTTCACCACTCCTGCGATCCGGTCTGAGCCAATTCAGGGCCTGCCGCGCTCATCTCCCAGGGTAGTATGCAAATTCTGTTCCCTCAATCCTGAAGGCGCGGCAGGCTGACTGCAACCACGGTGCCGATGCCCTTTCGGCTGCGGACCTCGATGCTGCCGGAGTGGTCCTCCACGATGCGTCTGGCGATCGGCAATCCCAGGCCTGTGCCGCGTGCCTTGGTCGTGAAAAAGGGATCGAAGAGTTTGGCCACGGTTTCGGCAGTCATGCCAGGGCCGGTGTCGGCACATTCGATCAGGAGCGATTCTTCGGCCATCCCGGCCGCCTGCTCGGCAAAGCCTTGCCGCAGCCGGCTGGTGAGGGTGAGTTTACCGTGACCTTCCATGGCCTCCAGACTGTTCTCGATCAGAATTCCGAGGACGATCCTGATCTGTTCCTCGTCGAGGAGGAGCTTGCCGATTGCCGGATCGAGGTCCGCCTGGATCTCCACTCCGCCGGCGAGCGTCTGACGGTACTTGTCCAGGGTGGCCAGGATGAGCGGGTTGATCTCCACCGGCGCCAGCCGTGGCGGCTCGAGCTGGGCGAATTTGAGGAATCCGTCGGTTATTTCGCGGATACGGGCCACCTCCTCGGCGACATAGTCGACATAGCGGTCGTAGACCCGGGCCTTGCCGATGCCATCGCGTTGATACTCCATCTGCAGCCGCTGCACGGCCAGCAGGACCGAGGAGAGCGGGGTCTTGATCTGATGGGCCAGCCGCTGCGCCAGCCGGGTCCAGGCGATTGCACGGCTGGACTGACGCTGTGAAGTGATGTCCTGCAGGAGGATGAGCACGCCACACTGCCGGCCCCGGTGGTCGCGCAGGCCGCGCAGGGTCGCCTGGATCTCCCTGGCGGGGAAGACCTTCTCGAGGTGCAGGGGCAGGGCCGATCCCGTCTGCTGGTGGCTGTCGATCCATTCGTTCAGGGCGAGAAAGCGTGGATCCGGCAGCAGGGAGCGGCGGTCGCAAGGCAAAACCGGATCCTCCTGGCGCTCCAGCAGCTGGCGCAGCCGGTCGTTGATAAAGAGGACCTCGCCGGAGTGATCCAGGACGATCAGGCCCGCTTCGAGATGATCGAAAAGGGCCTGCCGTGCCCAGTACCGCGGGTCCTTGCGCTGCCGCTGCCGTCTGAGGTGCAGCAGCAGGAGGACGAATACCGCGCCACTGGCGAAAGCGGCGATGAGCGGCCAGGAGAGCTCGAGCGGGGCTGCATAGTTGGGACGTATGGAGAGGATGAGGCGGGAGAGCCCGGTCCGGACGATGATTGCTTTCGGCTTGCCCCTCCCGGTTGCCGCACTTTCCACAGTCGGAAAGTCACCCGGATAGCGGGCGAGAAGCTTCAGGGAACGGGAAAAAACGAAGACGGCTGATTTGCCGGCGATCAGCAGTTCCGGATCGCCATCGTTGTTGAGGTCCTCCACAACCGGCGAACCGGTGAGCGACTCGCCGAGATCGACCGATTGGAAGACCGCATTGCTGCTGCTGCGGGCCTCGATCGTGCCATTGCTCCAGAAGACGATCAGCTCGTCCCGGCCATCCCCATTGACATCGAGGAAGCAGCATTCATCGATCAAATGGTTGTCATATTCCTTGCGGGAGAGCATGCGCCGCTGTACCGGATCCCAAAAAGCGATCATGCTCTTTTCGGGCAGGTACTTGTTGCGGCTCATCCGGATCAGGACGACTTTTGGCCGGTTATCGTGATCCATGTCCACCGGCCTGGCGATGAAGGAGGAGAATTCACCACCCATCGGCACCTTCTGCAGCGGTTTACCGGAGGCGGAGAGGATGATGAACCAGGAATGGCCGTCATCGGTGCCATTGACCGGCTCACCGATGCCGTTGCCGGGGGCGTTGGTCTTGCAATAGATCTCCTCTTCGCCATCGAGGTTGGCATCCGCGACGAAAAGCCGTTCGATAACCGTGCCGCAAGGGAATTCCCAGATCGTTTTCAGGGTTTTGCTATCAATCAGTTTGATCATGCGCGGTTGATAGGCCTCATTGGTGGCGAGGATCACCAGGAGGTCGGGACGGCCGTCGCGGTTGCCGTCGATGAGGCCGGCCGGCCAGGCGTTGCAGCGCCAGACCGGATTGACGGCGGCGGGGGCATCCTTCACCAGCGGGATAACCGCCAGGGAATCGCCGCGATAGTCGAAGACGTGCAGGGTGTTATCGTCCCCCAGCTGTTCGTCGACAAAGACTTCAAGGCGGTTGTCGCGGTCCCAGTCAAAACAGGTTGCGGAGATCAAACCCCTGAAATTGCGCTGGGTGCCGGCAAGAATCTGATCGAGGTCGGTCCAGGTGACCTGGGAGGGGGATTTGCCGATGGTATCCGGACTTGTGGCGACGTTGAGGAAATCGCTGACTCCGTCGTTGTCGAGATCGGCGATGCGGTTGGCAGCGTTCGGCGGGTTGGGGTAGCGCCGCACCAGTTCCAGACGCAGCGGCAGACCGGCCGCGGGAATGGAGAGGAGGGCGGCTTCGTGCTTTTGCGAGGTACAGGTCGCACTCGAGAGGATGGCCAACAGCAGCAGGCCGAAGCCACCGGCCGAAAAGGCGTGATACCCGTTGCTGGTACCGATCATGGGCTGGTGCCCCCTCTTATGAAATAGCGCCGCGCTGTTCTTCGCACCTCGCTTGCCGTACTTCAGTATACACCCTGAGACGCAAAAAGTCAAGCAACAAATACTTGCATATGGCCGCAAAACTTGCTAAAATGCGCAAGGATGGGCTCACGGAATCCGCGCTATCGAATATCGGCTGTAATCGGGTTTAATATTCGGAGGTCAGGATGAGAGGGTGCTGGACGTTGTTGCTGTTGCTGGCGTTGGCCGGTATGGTCCTGGGCGGTGAACTCGCGGTGCTCTCGGTGACCCCCAAAGGTCCGGTCGGCGCCGTGACCGATGCCCTCAGTCTGGTCGTCACGTTCAGCGAGCCGATGGTCGCGCTCAAGGCGACGCCGGAGGGGCTCGCATCCGGCCCCTTGCAGATCGAGCCCGCCATCAGGGGCCGATTCCGCTGGATGGGAACACGGACCCTGGTCTTCACCCCACTCGATACCCTGCCGGTCGCCACCCGCTTTGCCGTGACCGTGCCGGCGGGTACCAAAGCCCTCAGCGGGGCCCTTTTGGCCAAACCCTTCACCTGGAACTTCGAGACCCTGCGCCCGCTACTGCTGCAGTCGGAACCCGAAGAAGGCGAACAGGGATTCGATCCGCGCGGCCTCTTTTTGCTCTGCTTCAATCTGGAGATGGATCCCGCCCGCATCGGCGACAAGCTCACCCTGAGCGACGGGATGCGCTCCCTTCCCGTCCAGCTGCGCCAGGCCACCAGTGAGGAGATCCACCGCTCCTGGCGGCTCGGCGAGGATTCGACGCGGGTGATCGCCGTGACACCGTCGGCGCCGTTGGGGCGCAACAGGAAGTATACCCTCAAACTCGCACCGGGTCTATTGGCCAGCCGGGGTGCACTCGGCCTGGCCGAGGCCAGGAGCATCGCCGTCACCACCGTCGGCGATCTCTGGTTCACCGGGATCTCTTCCGGCCGCGACGAGGAGGGCGGGCGGATCACCCCGGTCAGCGGCATCGAGTTGGCCTTCAGCAACCGGGTAACACCGGCAGAGCTGATCCAGCATCTCAAGTTCCAGCCCGAAGTGAAAATCCCCGAGTTTTATGCCGAGCGCAACTGGGCGAATTCAACGGTTCGCCTGAATCTCGACCTGCTGCCCGAAACCCTCTACCACTTTTCCATCGATGCCGGCCTGAAGGATACCTATGGCAATCTCATCCGCAGCGCCGTCAGTGATACCTTTCGCACGGCCGCATTCCCGGCGCGGGTCTCGCTGAATACCGGTCCCGGGGTACTCGAGGCCTACGGCGACCGCAATTACCCGGTCTTTTTCGTCAACAAGGATCGGGTCCGGGTCCGCCTCGGCCTCGTGGCGCCCGAGCGGTTGATCCCCCTGCTGCTCTCGCCCGAGGATATCTACGGTCGCGTCAAGCCCCTGCCCGATTCGCTCTTCATGATCGACCGGATGTGGGAGGTCAAGCAGCCGCGCAACATCAAGAGCGCCCAGCCGCTCAAGGTGGACTGGGTTCTGGGCGGCCGCAGCACCGGCGTGGTCCTCTCCGAGATCGACGATCTGACCACCGACCCGGAGATCCCGGTGCGCTGGAACCGCATTCTGCTGCAGGTGACCAACCTCGGCGTTTCGGCCAAATTCTCGCCGCTCAACAACCTGATCTGGATCACCAACCTCAAGGATGCGACGCCAGTGGCCGGGGCGCGCGTCGAGATCCGTGACGATGCCAACCGCAAGCTCTGGAGCGGGACCACGGGTCCGCAGGGGCTGTGTGAGACGCCGGGCTGGCGCGAGCTCGGTATCACCGCCACCCAGGCCTGGGAGAAACCACGGCAGTGGGTTTTCGTTTACAAGGATCAGGATTTCGCCTACAACGCCTCG
Organism: uncultured Cytophagia bacterium; assembly: GCA_964436305.1. GTDB lineage: Bacteria > Zhuqueibacterota > Zhuqueibacteria > Residuimicrobiales > Residuimicrobiaceae > JAKPUX01. The sequence goes on from CAYTCI010000014.1 coordinate 57,084, forward strand.
GATTGGGGCACCGGCATCTTTCCCTATCGCTTCGGTATTGATTACGAATGGAATCCCGAACCGGTCAAGCACGCGGGCTTGCTTTTCACCGAGCGTGGCCTCTATCGCGCCGGCGAAACCGTCCACCTCAAGGGGATGATGCGGGAAAAGCGCTATCACGATTGGGGCCTTCCGGCTAAAAAGAAGTATCTCCTGCGCATCAGCGACAGCCGCGGCAATCTGCTGGAGAACCGTTCGGTGGTCCTCTCGGAATTCGGCTCCTTTGATTTCGACCTCAAGTTGGCGGCGACCGCCCCGCTGGGCTATTACTATGCCAATCTCGGCGACCAGCCCGACAGCAGCGGCGCGGAGGGTGAGAACTATATGAACGCCAGCTTCCGCGTCGAGGCCTACCGCCCCGCGGAATTCTCGGTCCAGGTGCGCAGCACCGCCCCCGCCTTTCTGCTCGGCGACAGCGTGACCGCCCGGGTTGCGGCGCATTACCTTTTCGGCGCCCCCCTGGCGGGACAAAAAGTGGCCTGGAACGCCTACCTTGATCGCGATACCTTCTGGCCGCAGGGTTATGAGGGCTACCTTTTTGGCGTCACCGACTGGTCCGAGGAAGAGACCGACCGCTTTTCCGGCCGGGTGCTCGCCCAGTCGCATGCCACTCTGGATGCCCAGGGCGAGGCCCGTTTCGCCGCGCCGGTGCAGGCGGCCGGGATCGATTTTCCCCTCTCCCTGACGGTCAGCGCGGATGTCACCAGCCCCGGCCGGCAGGTGATCGGCTCGAGCGAACGAATCACCATCCATCCCGCCTCCTTTTATATCGGCCTCAAGCCGGCGACGACCTTTGCCGAGGCGATGAAGCCGCTGGCCTTCGACCTGATCACGGTCACGCCCGACGGGACGCCCGCCCCCGGCAAGAATCTCAAGGTGCGTCTGGTCAAACGGCAGTGGCACTCGGTGCACAAGGCCGGCCTCGGCGGCCGTTACGAATGGAACAGCAAGGCGGTCGACACGCCCATCGATTCGGTCACGATCACCTCGTCCGGGAAGAGTGTGAGCCGCAGTTTCACTCCCAAAGAGGCCGGGGTCTATTACCTTGAGGCCTCCGGCCGGGAGGGCGCCGGGCGGACGACGCGGAGTCAGGCGTGGCTCTACGTCACCGGCAAGGGCTATGTCGCCTGGATGCGTGAGGATGACGACCGGATTGAGCTGGTCGCGGACCGCGCCGGTTACAAGCCGGGACAGACGGCCCGGGTGATGGTCAAGTCCCCCTTCGAGAGCGCCCAGGCCCTGGTGACCCTCGAGCGCGAAGGAATCATGAGCCAGCAGGTCGTCACCCTGAACGGCAGCACACCGACGCTGGAGATCCCGCTGACGCGCAAACATTTGCCCAACGTCTTCGTCTCGGTGATCCTCCTGCGCGGCCGGACCGCCACCGCCCTCTATTCCGAGGAGGGCGAAGATGTCGGCCGCCCGGCCTTCAAGATCGGCTACGTCAACCTGCCGGTCGATCCCGGCGACCAGCATCTCAAGGTGGCTGTCAAGGCGGAACGCAGCGATTATCTCCCCGGCACGCCGGTGACCCTGGATATTGACGTCAAGGATGCGGCCGGCGAGCCCTCGGCCGCAGAGGTCACCCTGGCGGTCGTCGATCGCGGCGTCCTCAACCTGATCAATTACGAGCTGCCCGACCCCTTTGATGCCTTTTACGGCAACCGCCCGCTCTCGATACAGACCTCCGAGACTCGTCTCCATATCGTCGAGCAGCGTAACTATGGCGAGAAAGGCGAAAAACGCGGCGGCGGCGGCGCCGAGGGCTATGGCAGTGAGATGGACGTGCGCAAGAATTTCAAGGCCACCGCCTACTGGAATCCGGCGCTCGACGTCGATGCAACCGGCCATGCCCGCGTCACTTTCAAGCTGCCCGATAACCTCACCACCTTCAAGATCATGGCCGTCGCCAATTCCATCGCCTCCGAGTTCGGCTATGGCAGCAGCGAGCTCAAGGTCAACCAGCCGCTGATGCTGCTGGCCTCGCTGCCGCGCTTCGCTCGCATCGGTGATACCTTCGAGGCGGGGGCGGTGATCCACAATTACTCCGGCTCGGCAGGCGAAGCCACCCTCAATCTGGAGGTCAGCGGCCTCGAGGTACAGGGGCGCAGCTCGGTCCCGGTGACGGTCCCCCACAACGGCAGCCAGGAGGTGCGCTATACCTTCAAGGCGGTCAAAGAGGGCACCGCCACCTTCCGTTTCCGCTGCCAGATGGCCGGATACAGTGATGCGCTCGAACGCTCCATCCCCGTGGAGGCCCCGGGGGTGCGCGAGACCGTGGCGCTCTATGAGCGCGCCGGTGGAGCCGCCGCTCAGACCCTGGAGATCCCGCAGGCGGCCTACAAGGAGCTATCGACCCTCGAGGTGTCGCTCGCCTCGACGGCCCTCGCCGAACTCTCCGGCCCCTTCGAATACCTGATGTACTACCCCTACGACTGCCTCGAGCAGCGGCTGTCCCGCGCCCTGCCGGTGCTGGTCGCCGGCGATCTGGTGGAGGCTTTCGGCTTGCAGGTCAAGGGGGTCAAGGAGTACAAAACCATCGCCCGCAGCATGCTCGCGGACCTCGGCCGCTTCCGTACCGAGGAGGGCGGGCTTGCCATCTGGCCCGGCTCGAACTACAGCTCGCCCTTTGTCACGGCTTACGCCGCCTGGGCCATGACGCTGGCCAAAAAGTCGGGCTACGAGGTGGATGAGACCCTGCTGGCGGATGCCCTCACTTTCCTGAAAAATGTGCTCGATGGCCAATTCTACCAGACGACCCCCTACAATGAGGCCTCCTGGCAGACGACCCATGCCCTGATGCTCTACGTCCTGGCGCTCAACGGCCAGGCGGAGCCCGCAACCCTCGATCGCCTGATCGGGGCCAAGGCGCCGATGACGACGACCGGCAAGGCCTGGCTGCTCAAGACTGTCTCGCTCCTCGGCCGCAAGGATGGCGCCCGCGCCCAGCTGACCCAGGCCCTGCTCAACAAGATCCGGATCTCGCCGACGGAGGCCCATTTTGCGGCGGAGAACGAGGCCCCCTGGGTCTACGACTCGGATGTCCGCACCACCGCGGTGGTGCTGCAGGCCCTGCTTGAAACCGGGGCGGCCTTCCCGCAGGCCGAGCAGACGGTCGCCTGGCTGATGACCGAGCGCCGCGATGGCCACTGGTCCAACACCCAGGAGAATTTCTTCGTCCTCTATGCCCTCGCTGAATACCTGAAGAAGAACGAGGCCGAGACGCCCCAGTTCACCGCCCGGGTCCGGCTCGCCGGCCAGGAGGCGATGAGCGCTCTCTTCGCCGGCCGGTCGACCGCCGTGCAGCGCAAGGTTCTGCCGCTGGCGGCTTACACCGAGAAAAAGGTCCCGGCCGAGATCAGCAAGGAGGGACCGGGCACCCTCTACTATGGCCTGCGCATGAGCTATTATCCCCTCGACTATGATGATACCCGCGAGGAGGGGATCACGGTCTTCAAGCTGATGGAACCGCTGACCTCCGGCGTCAAGGCCGCGGACAAGATTCCGGCCGGCGAGGTGGTCAAGGTCACCCTGACGGTGGTGGTGCCCCAGGCGCGTCATTATGTCGTGGTGGACGATCCCCTGCCGGCCGGCATGGAGGCGGTCCAGGTCACCTTTGCGACGACCAGCGCGGCGACGGCACGCCTGGGTGAGGAGGAGTCCGCCGGAGAAGAGTGGTGGAGCGGATTCACCCACATCGAAAAGCGGGACGATCGGGTGCTCCTCTTTGCTGACTGGCTGCCGGAGGGTGCGCATACGTATACCTATCTGATGCGCGCGACCACGTCCGGTACCTTTACGCTGCCGCCCACCCGGGCGGAGGAGATGTACAAACCTGAGGTTTACGGACGGACCGTGGGGGGAAAGGTGAGAGTGGAATGAGCTGCTGAAAAACAGTACAGGGCGGCCACCACTGGGGTGAGCCGCCCTGTTTTGTTATTGGAACGCCCTCTGCGTAAACCGGACGGGCAATAAGACGAAGGGGATGGTGCCTCAGTCCCTGGAGATGCTCGCTACCAGCAGCGCGCCACCGGCCATCGCCAGATCTTTCAGCAGGCTGATCATCGACATCTGCATGGTCTGGGCATTGAGCATCCCGGGGATGTGCAGCGTCAGGATGTAGACGCCCAGCAAGCCGGCGAGCAGCGTGGCCGCCAGCTTGGCCCACTTTTGTGCAATGATGGCGACGGCGGCGGCGATCATCGCCAGGCCGGTGAAGTAGACCCACAAAACACCACCGGGGACGAAGGAGGGGACCATGCCGGCCATGGCCGGAGCATAGATAAGATGATTGATGCCGAAGACGACGAAGGGCAGAGCAAAAACGATGCGGCTGACAGTAGTCAGGGTTTTCATGGGATGGATCCTTTCTTGTTTTATTATAATGCGTTGAATTACAATGTTTAGCGCATCCGGTCGAGAATCCGGCTGGCCTCTTCGGCCTCGCTTTCATCGAGGTCCCTCAACCCGGCGAGCCATTTTTCCAGTACCTGGTCGATGGCGACCAGCAGCTCAAGCCCTGCTGTTGTGATCGTCACCTCACAGCTGCGCCGGTCCTTGAGGCTCATGGAACGCTGCAACAGTCCTTTCAGACGCAGCCGCTCAACCAGCCGGGAGACGTCCGGTTGGCGATCCAGCATCCGTTCCTGCAACAGCCCGATGGAGGCCGCCTGTGGTGCCTGGCCGCGCAAGATCCGCAGGATGTTGAACTGCTGCAGAGTGATGTCAAAGGGCTTCAGCAGCTGGGTATGCTGTTCCCGCAGCCAGTTGGCCGTGAAAAAGATATTGACGATCAACTTGTGGCGGGCGCTGGCAAATTGTTTCTGGTGAATCTCTTCCTCGATACGCATGGTATCCTCTTCTTTTAATGTTATAACATATGTTGTTATAACAATATTCCAGATACCAGCCTTTTTTTAAAAGGTTCTATCCAACATTGTGTGGGTAAGTTGAACTGAATTTGCTATATTCCTCTCT
>CAYTCI010000015.1:0-61288 GCA_964436305.1 uncultured Cytophagia bacterium
GTTCCCCCCTCTGCCCCCCTCTCGCGCCGGCCCAACTCTCGCGCCAACCCGGCTGTCTTCCGCTCCCCTCGCGCCGACCCCGTGCCAAAGCTCTCGCGTCAACCCGGCTCGCTCCGCCGCCGCGCTTCCCCCTCCAGTGGCGTTTTTTTCCCTTGACCTGTGTGCAAATATACTGTATGTTGAATTACAGGATGATGCCATCCGCATTCATCCGCAAGCGAACCCGACCGGGAGGCCGTCATGGAGCAGATCGTATACCTGAGCCTGGACGGAAAAGGCACTGCCAGGCGGCAGATCATCATCTATCTGCTGGCCCTGCTGCTGCTCGCCAGCCAGACCATTCTGAATCTTGTTCAGAAACGTCCCCTGGCTCCCCTTTTTGCGACCGCTTTATTGATAACCGTCATCGCCGGCATCGCCCTGTGGTTTCAGAGCAGCCGCAGCGGCGTTCCACGCCTGGTCCTCACCGATAACGCACTCCTGCTCAAGTTGACCTCCTTTGGCAAATTGCGCACCATCACCGCGGCTGAAATCGGCCGTTTCACTTTTCATCCCGCCCGCTGTGATCTCTTTCTCAAAGCAGGAACCGGCTCCGCCATCCCCATCGCCGCGCAAGCCTACGCAGAGAACAAACGTCTGCTGGTGCTGCTCAAGGAATTTGCCGCGGCAAACCGGATTCCCTGCACCGAGGCTGCCACCGCCTCGCAGACCAGGCGCAGCTCCGCCCCGCACTGACCTCAGCTTGCCCATTTTGTTGCGGCCCATGGTTTCCTTTTGACTTTTTATCCCCGCCGTCGTATAATAGATGAGCAGGGATCATCCACCAATGAGGCCGCCGATCGCTCCAACCGTCACACATGCCGCTGCGTCCGATCCGCCTGGTAGCGGAAGGGCTGCGGATCGACTGACCATGCTCTTCTGCGCATGCGCGCGGGGCGACGATGCCGCCTTTGCGCCGGTAGTCGAGGAGAGCCGGCGTCGTGGTTACGCCTTCGCCTGCCGGCTGGTGCGCAGTCCGGAGGCGGCCCGGGATGTCCTGCAGGAGGCCTATATCCGCCTCTGGAGGCATCGCCATCGCTATGATGGCCGCGTCGCTTTCACCACCTGGTTTTACCAGATCGTGGCCCGCCTCTGCTACGATCAACTCAAGCGGGACCGCCGCCGCCGGCATGCACTCGAGCAGCTGCAGCTGGAACGCGGAGCAGAGGATGGCGCACCGGAGGTCGAGCGGGCGGAATGGCTGGCGCAGTTGATGGAGCTGACGCGCCGCCTGCCCCCCAGGCAGCAGCTGATCCTTGTGCTGCGCGATCTCGAGGATCTCGAAATGGCGGAGATCGAGCAGATCACGGGGTTGACGGCAGGGGCGATCAAGAGCAACCTCTATTATGCCCGCAAAGCGCTGTACAAGCTGTCGAAGAAAGCAGGATTACGTTGATGAGCTGTAAAACCCTTGAGCGATATGCTTATCTCTCGCGCCCGGGCGAGCTCACCCGAGCTGAAGCCGAGCAATGGCGAGCGCATCGCCACACCTGTCCGGCGTGTCAGGCGCTCGCGGATGAAATCGCGGTACGGCAAACGGAGTTCGCGGCGCTGCGGAGCACCGTCCCACCCGGGGCACCGCCGGCAACACAGGTCATTTTGGGCCGCATCGCTGCTTTGGAGGGGCGATCCTTGCAGCGATTCGTCGTTCCCTTCGCTCAGCCGCAACTGCAGTGGCTGCAGGCCGCGGCGGTGCTCCTGCTCTGCAGCCTCTTCGTCTGGCAGACTTGGCTGACGCCGGCCGCCCTGCAGGAGGTTCATCAGCCGCCGGCTCCGGCTCTCACGCTGCCAGCCCTTTCGCCCGGCTTGCGGGACTGGGCCGCGCTCCGCCAGCATCGCAACTGCCTGGAGCAGGTGCGCGAATGGACACGGCAGGAAGGGTGGCCGGGCGTGCAGCAACCGGATCCGGCTCGTGTTCTGCTGCGGCGTAGCGATCCCCGGATCGACACCCGCCAGCTCACCCGGCTGCTCGCTGATTGCGGCTGGCGGCCGGAGGACCTCGACTACCTGCTTCGGCATCGCACGGAACTCATGAGCATCCTGATCAATGGCTAGGAGGAGAAAAATGCAACAGAAGAACCTGTGGGTAACCTGCGGGCTGGTGTTGCCACTGCTGCTCGCCGGCTGCAAGGAGATCGAGACCACAACGCGCATCTTCGCCGACGGCAGCATCGAGCGGACGATCGTCCTGAATCGCGAGCCGGCCAACTATGCGGAGAGCCACTTCACCCTGCCGGTCGATTCCACCTGGAGCATCACCACCGCTCCGGCCGGCAAGGAGGGCAAGGAGACGACCAGCACGGCGCGCAAGCGGTTCGCCTCGATCGGCGATCTGCAGCAGCTCTATGCCCGAGCCGGCGCCCAGCCGTGGCAGGTGCGGATCGATGTGGGAGTGACCAAAAAATTCCGCTGGTTCTACACCTACTACGACTATCGCGAAACCTACCACGCCTATAATCCTTTCCTGCTGCTGCCCAAGATGGGATATCTCGAGGAGAAGGATCTCGCCGCCTGGATCGCGGCGCCGGACAGTGATGACACCTGGGACGACCGGGTGGAGAGCTGGCTCATCGCCGGGGTCTTTGAGGAGTTCTATCAATCGCTGCTGACGAATGCAGCCAGACTGCACGACCCCATCCTGACGCCCGAGCTGATCGCCGCAAAAAAGGGAGCACTGCGCACCGCTCTCGTCGATTCGCTCAAGGAGGATGACCTCAACAACCTCACAGCCGCCTGTGAGCGCGTGCTCGGCACCTCCGCCGTCCGCATGCTCAAACCGGCCCTCGACAGCACCTACCAGGTCATCGAAAAAAAGATCGAATTTGATGATGACGTGCGCCATGCCCGCTATCGCAACCGCGTGGTGATGCCGGGCAGGGTTTGGGCGAGCAATGGCCTGGCCATCGATTCGACGCAGGTCGAGTGGCCGGTCTCGGCGAAGCAGTTCTTTTTCACGGACTATACCATGTGGGCGCAAAGCCGGCACGCGAATCGCGGTATGGTTCTGCTCTCGGCCGGGATCGTCGTACTCGCGCTGGCCGGCCTCCTCCTCCCGCGGCTGCGGCGTCTGGGGTAGGCGGCGACAACCTCAAGGGAGGCCTCATGAATTGCAGGCGCACATGGTCATTTATCCCGTTGGAAGCGGCATTTGTCATCCTCCTGGCCCTTTGCCACCTGGCGCTCGCGCAGGTCAATCCCGGCCATCGCCGCTGGCAGTTCGCCATGGAGGTGACCGGCGTGCAGTCCCCTGCCATCGGCAGCGATGGCACCCTCTATATCGGCACCGGCCTTCCTGATATCGGCCCGGCCGCTGACGCCCTCTACGCCATCCATCCGAATGGAACGTTGAAATGGAAACGCCATCTCGGAAGGGCCATCCATTCGAGCGTCGCCCTGGATGCTGAGGACCATCTCTATTTCATCGCCGGAGAGGCCAGCGATTCCAGCGGTATGGATGCGGTGGTGATCTCCCTCGATGCATCCGGAGCGCAGCGCTGGAGCTCCGAAGCCATCGGCTGGCAGGTCCCGGTCCCCAATACCGGGTATACCCCGGCGCTCGCAGCCGATGGCACCCTCTATGCCTGCGGCCGGTACAGCCTCTATGCCTTCGACCGTCAGGGCACGAAAAAATGGCAGTATGATTTCCCGCTCAGGGACAACAGGTTCAGTTCCGGGGAGATCTTTACGACAGGCAGCCATCACAGCGCGCCAACCCTGGGACCGGATGGCACCGTCTACGTCAATACCATGGCCGGCGGACACGGGAGGGAGACGGTGGAAGGCGGCGTTTTCGCCTTCTCGCCGGAGGGCAGTCTGAAATGGCGGACGCATGACCTCGGCGGGACCGCCGCACCGGTCATCGGCGCCGATGGCACCATTTATTCGGCGATCGGCCGCTATGAAGGCCCGGACAGCAGCGATTGGGAGATCGCATCGCGGGAGGCGAAAATCCTGGCGCTCCATCCCGATGGCACCCTTAAATGGTCGGTGGAGACCGGCTTGTGGATCGAGGCCTCTCCCTCCATTGGCGCGGATGGGACCCTGTACGCCGGCACCACCCATCATCCGCTGCGGATACCCGCCTGGTTCCTTGCGATCTCTCCGGAGGGCCACCTCAAATGGAAATACGACACCCATGACGATGTCATCAAGTTCCCGCCGGCGCAGATCAATCCCCCGGATATCTATAACTCGCCCGCCATCGATGCCAAAGGCCGTATCTATTTCGGCAACGAGATCGGCTTGCTCTATGCCCTGTCACCGGATGGTGGGGTGGAATGGATCGACGACAACATCTGGTCCCTGCATTATGAGTCACCAGCCCTGGCGAGCGATGGCACCCTCTATGTGGCGACGCACAGTATTCTCGGTGTGATCGCCTTTGATACCGGCAGCAGCGGCCTGGCCGACTCACCCTGGCCGAAATTCCGAGGAAATAACGCCAATACCGGCAAGGGAGGCGCGCAGGGTCTCGATGGGGTTTTCTCCTCTCCTCAGCCTGCTTCTTTTACCCTGGAGGGCAGCTATCCCAATCCCTTCAATTCCGCGACCACCCTGGTGTTTGATGCTGGGGAACCCGCCCGGGTCGATCTGGCCATTTACAACCTTGCCGGCCGGCGGGTTGCCCACTTGTTGAGTGCCCAGGTTCCGGCCGGGCGGCGCGAGGTGCGCTGGAACGGGGTGGATGATCTTGGCCATGCCCTCCCCAGCGGTATCTATCTCTGCCGTCTGCGGGCGACTGTCCGTGGATCGATCCGGCAGCAGTCGTGGAAGGTTGGTCTGATCCGGTAGGCTGCCGGGTCGGCGCCGGAAAACTCTGGTGCCGACCTGGTGGGCCGCCAAAATCTGGTACCTGCCCGGCGCCGCTCTCCCCCCTTTTTGCTTGCATGCGACCATTCTTTTTTGTAACGTTGATACTGAGCAGAACAAGGTACCTGCAAGCTGTCAGGAGAGGGAGGCTGTAACCCGGATGGATCAGGTCATCGCCTTTATCAGGGAAGCGGACCAGCTCAAGAACATCTTCCGCAAGACCCAAAACTTTTCCAACGAACGTTTCGAAAACGATGCCGAGCATTCCTGGCATATCTGCCTGATGGCCATCACCTTGCACCCCTATGCCAACGAGGCGGTCGACCTCACCCGGGTGCTCAAGATGCTCATCCTGCATGACCTGGGGGAGATTTTTTGCGGCGACACCATCGTCTATGCCAAGAACGAGGAGCACAAGCGTCGTGAGTTGGCAGCCGCGGGAGAATTCTTTGGTATGCTGGGACCCCTCCGGCAGGAGGAGTTCTACGCCCTCCTGAGCGAATTCGAGGCCTGTTCGACACCCGAAGCCCGCTACGCCGGCGCGATCGACCGGGCGGAACCCATCCTGCAAAACATCCATCACAACGGCGAAACCTGGCAGCGAAATGGCATCACCTTCGACCGGGTGGTGGCGCTCAACGCCACCCTGGTCGCCAATGGCTCCAAAGCCCTGTGGGCCTATATCCTGGAGAACCTCGAACTGATGAAGGCGGCCCACCTCTTCGGTGAAGAGGATGGTGCGGAATCTCGCCGGCAGAATGATAGAGCCCACCCTTGAGGGATGCGTTCAGCCCAATCAGCGTTTGCAGCCGTGAACCGTGCAGCGTACTTTTTAAAGGAGGAAAGTATGGAAGAGAAATCCTGCTGTCCGAAATTCGACCCGGCGCCCTGGCAGGACCAGATGGTGGAGTGGTCGGATAAAAAGTTCATCAAGGAGAAGGTCCGTACCTTCTTCTTCATGCCGCTCAACTTTGGATCCGTCATGAGAAAGCTGGATGCCAGGGTGACGGCGGCGGGCGGGAGCCTGGCCAGCGAGCTTTGCCTCTCCGATCATACCTCCAAATGGAATATGGATGTCTACCTCTCGGTCGATCGGGAGATCCCCGGGGCGGAAAACACCACTCTGAACGGCAAGTTCCTGACCAGAGTCTATGAAGGGCCTTTCCAGGACACCGCAAAATGGTGCGCGGATTACAGCACACATGCCAGGGAGAAGGGGCTGGAGGTCAAGAAGTGGTACATGTGGTATACAACCTGCCCCAAGTGCGCGAAAAAGTACGGTAAAAACTACACCGTGATCGTGGGGCAGGTGCAGTAGACAGCTGGTGGGGGAGGCTTCATCATCAGATTATTTACTATTGAAAGAGTGTTCATGCGCCTATCAATTCAGAAGACCATCCAGTCCATATTGGGCTGTGTCATCCTCCTGGCCATGCCCGCGGCCTCACAAACCTATCTCGATCCCGCCGCTTCGATCGAAGATCGGGTTAATGACCTCCTCGGGCGTATGAGCCTGGCTGAGAAGATCGGCCAGATGACCCAGGCCGACCGCGGCGGCCTCGCCAGCGAGGCGGACGTTGCCGGCTATTTCCTCGGTTCCGTGCTCAGCGGCGGCGGCTCGGCCCCGGAGGACAACTCGCCCGCCGGCTGGGCCGATATGTACGATCGCCTCCAGTCCCAGGCCCTCTCCACCCGCCTGGCCATCCCCCTGCTCTATGGCATCGACGCGGTGCACGGCCACAACAACGTCAAGGGCGCGGTGATCTTTCCCCACAACATCGGACTCGGGGCGACGCGCGACTCCGCCCTGGTGCGCCGCGCCGCCGAGATCACCGCTCTCGAGGTGGCCGGGACCGGCATCGACTGGACCTTTTCACCCTGCGTCGCCGTCGTCCGCGACGAGCGCTGGGGCCGCACCTACGAGGCCTTCGGCGAGACCGCCGAACTCGCGGAGCAGATGGGCGCCGCCCAGGTCCTCGGCTTCCAGGGCGACTCGCTCGGCCGGCGCGACCGTATCCTTGCCTGCGCCAAGCACTACCTCGGCGACGGCGGCACCAGCGGCGGCGTCAATGAGGGCAACACCATCTGCGACGAGGCCACCCTGCGCCGCCTCTACCTGCCGGCCTATGCCCGCGCGATCGCGGCCGGCGTCGGCACGATCATGCCCTCCTACAGCAGCTGGAACGGCGCCAAAATGCACAGCAACCGTTATCTGCTGACCACGGTGCTCAAGGGCGAACTCGGCTTCGCGGGCTTTGTCATCTCCGACTGGGACGGGATCAAGCGGCTGCCCGGCAGTACCTATCATGCCCAGATCGTCGCCGCGATCAACGCCGGCGTCGACATGGGCATGGTGCCGGACAGCTATCGCGAGTTCATCCAGGAGCTTACCAGGGCGTATACTGCCGGCGAGGTCAGCATGGCGCGCATCGACGACGCCGTGCGCCGTATCCTCACCATCAAATTCCGCATGGGGCTCTTTGAGGACGCCTCGACCGACCGCGACCTCACCGCCGCCATCGGCAGCGCCGCCCACCGCGAGGTGGCCCGCGCCTGCGTGCGCGAATCCCTGGTACTGCTGGCCCAAAAGGAGGGCATCCTGCCCCTCTCCCGCGCGGCCCGGCGCATTCACGTGGCCGGCAACGGCGCCGACAACCTCGGCAACCAGTGCGGCGGCTGGACCATCAGCTGGCAGGGTTCCAGCGGAGAGGTCACCGAAGGCACGACCCTGCTCGAAGCCCTGCGTGCCGAGGCCCCTGGGGTGCAGTTCACTTACTCACTCGACGGCTCCGGCGCCGCCGGCGCCGACCTCGGCATTGCGGTCGTCGGCGAGACCCCCTACGCCGAAGGCCAGGGCGACCGCGACGATCTTCGCCTCGCCGCGAGGGTGGTCGAGCCGGTGCGGGCCCTCAAGAAGGCCGGACTGAAGACGGTGGTCATCCTCTACTCGGGCCGGCCGATGATCATCGACTCGATCCTGCCCTGGGCCGACGTCCTCATCGCCGGCTGGCTCCCCGGCAGCGAGGGCCGCGGCATCACCGATGTCCTCTTTGGCAGCTATCCGCCCAGCGGCCGACTGCCCCATTCGTGGCCAGGCGCCATGAGCGACCTGCCCATCAACCAGGGCGATGATCCCTACCGGCCGCTCTATCCCTACGGCTATGGCCTCACCGCCTTCGCCGCTGCGGATCCCGGCAGCGCCCCGCAGTTTTATGCGGCCGCCGTCGCCGCCTCAGGCGATACCCTCATCGCCGGCTTTAACAAGGCGATGGCCGATCCGGCTGCGAGCACCCCGGCGGAGTGGAGCGTCCTCGTCAACTGGGGCCTGGCTGGTGTCACCGACATCCGCCGCGATCCGCAGGATCCCACCCTCCTCCGCCTGGCTCTCGACCGGGCGGTGGTCAAACATGACGTCATCCAGCTCATCTATCATGGGGGAATGGTGCGCAGCGCCGACGGCGGTTCGCTCGCTCCCTTTGCCGCCCAGCCGGTCTACAATCTGCGCAACGACATCGCTGGCAAGGATCCCGTGCCTGGCCGGATCCAGGCGGAGGATTATGTGATGATGCAGGGGGTGCAGACCGAGACCACGACCGATGCCGGCGGCGGCCTGAATGTCGGCTATATCGATACCGGGGATTACCTGGTTTATCAGGTGGAGGTGAGCGAGAGCGGGAGCTATGAACTCGAGTTCCGCATCGCCGCCGAGAGCAAGTCCGGCCAGATCAAGGTGATCGACGGAAGTACCCTGCTGGCAACCCTCGACCTGCCGGTCACTGGCGGCTGGCAAACCTGGCAGAACGCGGCCACCACGGCCGCACTTTCCAAAGGCAGTCACACCTTGCGCATCCAGGCGAGCCGCGGCGGCTTTAACCTCAATTATATCGACTTCACCCTGACGACCGGGATTGGGGCGCGTCCGGAGTACGCACCGGCGGGGTTCCGCCTGGTTGGGGCCTGGCCCAATCCCTTCAATGCCTCCACCGCCATCCTCTGCCGCCTGCCGGCGGCGGCCCGCGGCGAGCGGCTGCAGCTTGCAATCACCGATGCCCTCGGCCGTGAGGTGCGCCGCCTTGAAGCCCTCCCCAGCGGCAGCGAGCACTGCTTCCAGTGGGACGGCCGCGATCAAGCCGGAGCAGCCTTGCCGAGCGGCCTCTACTTCTATAGCGCCCGCCTCGGTGCGGAGCATGCGACCGGCAAGATGTTGTTGCTGCGCTGATCAGGAGTCGACCGGAATGGGACGACTAGCCAATGCCTTGCTGATCCTCACAAGCCTCTCGACGGGTGCATGGAGCCAAACGATGACGAGAGATCAGCAACAGGTGATTCTTCCGCTCGCGGGGGCGCAGCTGCGCCTGCAGGCGATCACCGCCAACATTTTTCGCGTCACGGTCGCGCCACCTTCCGGATTGGATGACCAGGCCAGTCTCAGCGTGATCCAGCCATCCGAAAAGACGGAGTGCCAGATCCGCCGCCAGGGCGGCTGGATCCATCTCAATACCGCAGAGGCCGGCGTGCGTCTGAACAGGAGCGATGGGTCCCTGGTCTTCCTCGATGCGCGGGGACGGGAACGGCTCACCGCCCTGGCGCCGGGTGATACCGGATCGCAGCAGCCAACCCAAAATTTCATTTTCCCGCCGGAAGAGGCGCTTTATGGTCTGGGACAGTTCGAGGACGGGATCCTCAATCTTCGCGGACGCGAGGTGCTCCTCGGACAGGCCAACCGCGTTGCCATCAATCCCTTCCTGGTAAGCAGTGCCGGCAGTGGGGTACTCTGGGACAATGCCAGCCTCAGCCGTTTCCGCGATGGCGAAGGCAACACCCGCTTCCGCTCGGAGTCGGGCGAACAGATCGAGTATTACGTCGTCATCGGCCGGGATATTGATCAAGCCATCGCCGGCTACCGCACTCTGACGGGCCAGGCCCCGCTCTTCCCAAAATGGGCCTACGGTTATTTCCAGTCGAAGGAGCGTTATCGCTCCGAACAGGAGCTGCTCGATGTGGTCGGGGAATACCGTCGCCGCCGGCTCCCTCTGGATGTCATTGTCCAGGATTGGGCCTACTGGGGCGGGCAGGAGAATTTCAGCGGGATGGTCTGGGATCCGCAACACTACCCTGATCCGAAAGCCATGACCGACAGCCTCCACGCCTTGCACGCCCGGCTGATGGTTTCGATCTGGCCGGCCTTCGGCTCTGCTTCTCCTATCTACCAGGAGATGAGCGCCAGGGGATTTCTTTTCCCGGAGCCGCATTGGAGCGGCGCCCGGGTTTACGATGCCTTCAATCCTGAGGCGCGCGCCCTCTACTGGCAATACACCAAAAAAGCTCTTTTTGACGTCGGCGTCGACGCGTGGTGGATGGACGGCACCGAGCCCGAATTCCGCTGTACCGATGACCGCTATGCCACCGCTGATGCCATCAAGGCTGCCGGTCCCGGTTTTCTCGGTGATGCCGCCCGTACCCTCAACGCCTATTCGCTGATGACCACCCGGGGGATCTACGAGGGCCAGCGCGCGGCGGCGCCGCAAAAACGGGTTTTTATCCTCACCCGCTCGGCCTTCTCCGGACAACAGCGTTATGCCGCAGCCACCTGGTCCGGCGATACCGCCGCGGGCTGGGAGTGCTTCCGGCAGCAGATCACCGCCGGTCTGACCTTTTCGCTCTCGGGTCTCCCCTACTGGACCGCCGATATCGGCGGTTTTCTTTCCCAGCCGAAATTTCCGCGCGGCGCCGCCGATCCTGCCTACCGCGAGCTCTATGTCCGCTGGTTCCAATTCGGGGCCTTTTGCCCCATATTCCGCGCCCATGGCACCAACACGCCGCGCGAGATCTGGCAGTTTGGCGAACCGGGTGAATGGAGCTACGAAGCCCTGGCCACTGCCGATTGTTTGCGCTACCGGCTCCTCCCCTACATCTATTCCCAGGCCTGGCAGGTGACCAGCCAGGGTGGCACGATGATGCGCGCCCTGCCGATGGATTTCCCTGATGATCCGCTTGTCCGCAACCCGGCCGGCCAGTTCATGTTCGGCCCGGCTCTGCTGGTTTGCCCTGTCACCCGCGCGGTACTCCATCCCCCCGCCGATGCCAGCGAATCCATTCCGGGCCGCTGCCTCTTTGGGCCGGATGGCAGCGAACCGGGATTAACCATGCAGATCTTTGACGACCTGAATTTTGTGAACGAGGTCCTGGTCAGGAAGCTGGACCAGAGCACCATCGGTTGGTCCGGTTGCATCCCTCTGCAAGTCAGCGGGCCCTACAGCCTTCGCTGGGAGGGGCAGCTGCGGGGCGAAGTGAGCGGGGAGCATACCCTGCTGGTGCGAAGTGATGGCGGCTTGCGCCTGTGGCTGGATGGAAGGTTGTATATCGATGCGCTGGAGAACCATCAGGATTCGACCTTCCGGGTCACCCTGCCCCTGCAGGCCGGCCAAAACCATGCCCTGAGGCTGGAACACCGGCAGTTCATCGCGCAGCAAGCCAATCTTCGGCTGGCCTGGATCAAGCCGGAGTCGACCGCGACGGGAGACCGGATAAGCCTCTACTTGCCCGCGTCTTCACAGGCTGAAAAGAGCACCAACGCCCGGCCGGCCGCCTTGCCCTGGTACGATTTCTGGAGTGGCGAGACCCTGGCCGCCGGCGACCATTCCGTGAAGGCTGTGCTGGAGCATCTGCCGCTCTACGTCTGCCGCGGCGCCATCCTGCCGCTCGGGCCGGAACTGCAGTACAGTGACGAAAAGCCCACCGATCCGCTCGAAATCCGCATCTATGCGGGCCAGGATGGCGTTTTCGTGCTCTATGAGGATGAGATGGACAGTTACCGCTACGAACAGGGGGCTTTTACCCTCATCCCGCTGCGTTGGGACGAGAGCCGCAGGGAACTGCACATCGGCAGGCGCCAGGGATCCTTTCCCGGCATGCTCAGCAA
The DNA here is from genome assembly GCA_964436305.1 of uncultured Cytophagia bacterium. Classification (GTDB taxonomy): domain Bacteria; phylum Zhuqueibacterota; class Zhuqueibacteria; order Residuimicrobiales; family Residuimicrobiaceae; genus JAKPUX01. The sequence goes on from CAYTCI010000015.1 coordinate 11,771, forward strand.
ACGGGAATTTCACATCGTCCTGGTCCGGCCCGGCCGTGGTACCGGATTAGCGCCGTGTCCGACGCCGGACCGCACTGTACTCTACTCAGGGGAAGAGATGGTGGTTGCCTGCGCAACCCGGTAGGATCCCGGGAGCGCAGCCGGGCTGCCTGCCCGGTTCATGATCGCATTCGCCACCGCTGAACCGGGGAGGCAAACCCAGCTTGAGGAGTCGTCATGATCGTAGGAATTGATATCGGCAGCACCACCACCAAGGCCGTCGCCATGGCGGCTGACGGCATCCTCTGCCGGTTGAAGACCCGGGCCATCGATGCCATCACCTCCGCCACCGGCATCATCGGCAAACTGACGCTGGAAAAGGGGGTTCGGATCGGCGAGATCGAGCGGATCATTATCACCGGCGTCGGCGCCAGCAAGATCCACGGCGACCTATTCGCCATCCCGACCAGCAAGGTCGACGAGATCACTGCCATCGGCCAGGGCGCCCTCTTCCTGCAGCAGCGGGAGCGCGTGCTCATCGCCAACATTGGCACCGGCACCGCCTTCATCGAGGCGACCAGGGAGAAAATCACCCACCTCGGCGGCACGGGTGTCGGGGGCGGTACGATTGTCGGGCTGGCCAAGGCGCTGCTCAAGACCACCGATTTCGCCAACATCATGAAGATGGCCGGCAAGGGGGAATTGCGGCAGGTGGACCTGCAGATCGGGGATATCACGGACGCCCGCATCAGTTTTCTCAGCAAGGAGGCGACCGCCGCCAACTTTGGCAAGATGCTCGATACCGCCCAGCCGGAGGACATCGCCCTCGGTCTGATCAACCTGACCTATCAGGTCATCGGCATGCTCGCGGTCTTCGCCGCCCAGGGAAAGGGATACGATACGATCGCGGTCACCGGCAACGGCAGCAACAACCGGATCGGCCAGAACATCCTCGGCGAGATCTCCCGCCTCTACCCGGTCACCTTTGAATACCCCGCCGATGCCGAATATGCCACAGCCATCGGCGCGGCCCTCTCCTGAAACGGCGGGATCCCCCTTCCTCTTACCTTACCCCCCTGCCTGAGGCCGGAGCAGCTAGCGTACCAGCTCGATCGGGACCGGGATCACTGCGGGGAGCTGTTCACCCCTGAGCACCCGCAGGCTGCTCTCGACAGCCAGCTGGCCCATGGCGCGCGGATTCTGTGCGATCGAGGCCGCCATCCCTCCTGCCCGGATCGCCTCGCGGGCGTCGGCGATGGCATCAAAGCCGACAACGAGGATATCGCGGGTCCGGCCGGCTGCGGCGATCGCCTCGACGGCGCCGAGTGCCATCATGTCGTTGCAGCCAAAGACCGCCTGCACCTCGGGATGGGACTGAAGGATATTCTGAAAGACGTTGTAGCCCTGGTCGCGCTCAAAGTTGGCGGTCTGGGAGGCAACGACCCGGATACCCGGTGCCCGGTCGACCGCGGCATGAAATCCGCGCAGGCGTGAATCGCCGGTCTCGTGCCCCGGGATGCCTTCGAGGATGGCGACGTTCCCCTTGCCGCCGAGGCGGTCGACGATCATCTGCCCCGCCAGGCGGCCGCCGTCAAAATTATCCGAGCCGATGAAGGTGGCCACGCGGCCGCCGGCCTCGGCCAGCGCCGCCGAGTCGACTCGCGAATCGACGATCAGCACCGGGATGCCGGCGCGGTTGGCCTTGAGAATGGCCGGGATCACCTCGCGGGAGCCGGCCGGTGTGAGGCAGATCGCCGCCACCCGCCGCTGGATGAGATTCTCGATGATCTGCATCTGCTTTTCGACGTCGAGCTCGCGCTCCGCCGCCTGGACGATCAGCTGCACCTGCAGCCGGCCAGCCGCCTCCTCCGCGCCTTGCTGCATCTCCATGAAAAAGGGATTGTTGAGGGTCTTCATAACCAGGGCGATGGCGGGGGAGCCGCTCCCTTGCGGCTTCTGCTGACAGCCGGCCAGCAGATTCGCCAGCAGCAGGGCCAGGATACATTTTTTCATTTTGAATCTCCGGTCAGATGCGGCGTTTCTTGATCGCCATGTCGAGCAGCACCGCGACGATAATCACACTGCCGATCACCGTCTGCTGCACGAACGAGGAAACGCCAAGCAGGTTGAGTCCATTGCGCAATACCCCCATGATGAAAGCCCCGATCAGGGTGCCGGTGATGCGTCCCTCTCCACCCATCAGGCTGGCGCCGCCGATCACCGTCGCGGCGATGGCATCCAGTTCATAGCTCATGCCGGCGATGGGCTGCGCCGAATTGAGCCGGGCGGTCAGCAAAACCGCCGCCAGGGCGCTGAGCAGCCCTGAGAGCCCATAGACCAGGCTCTTGTAGAGGGGGACGTTGACGCCCGAAAGGGACGCCGCCTCCTCGTTGCCGCCGATGGCGTAGGTATAGCGCCCCATTTTGGTCCTTCCCAGCACCAGATGGGCGGCGAGATAGACCAGCAGCATCACCCAGACCGGGAGGGGCACGGCGAGGAATTCGCCGTTGGCAATGGCGCGGAATTCCTCGGCAAAGCCGGAGACCGGGCGGCCGTCGGTGAAGATCAGGGCGCCGCCGCGGGCGACGCTCATCATGCCCAGGGAGGCGATGAAGGGGGGCAGCCTGCCGCGGGCGATGAGCAGGCCGTTGACGCCGCCGCAGAGAAATCCGACGGCCAGACAGAGGAGGATGGCCAGCGGCACCGGCGCACCGGCCTTGAGAGCGCTGGCCATGGTCACGCCGGCCAGCGCCAGGATCGAGCCGACCGAGAGGTCGATACCGGCGCTGATGATGACGAAGGTCATGCCGGCGGCGATAATGGCGTTAATGGCGGTCTGCTGGGCGATATTTAAAAGGTTGGAGAGGGTCATGAAATGGGGCGTCAGCCCCCAGAGCAGGAGCGAGAGGGCGATGAGCACCAGCAGGGTGCCCAGCTGACGGCCGTAGTGGAGGACAAGCGGTTTCGCGCGCAAGGTACTATTCTCCCAGAGCATGACTCAGTATCTTTTCCGCAGTCGCTGTTGCGGCGGGGAACTCGGCGGCGATGCGTCCGCGGCACATGACCAGGATGCGGTCGCTCATGCCGAGGATCTCCGGCAGCTCGGAGGAGATCATCAGGATGGCGCTGCCGGCGGCGGCGAGCTGGTCGAGCAGCTGATAGATTTCAAATTTGGCCCCCACATCGATCCCGCGCGTCGGCTCGTCGAAGAGCAGGATCTGCGCGTGCGAGCAAAGCCATTTGCTCAGCACCACTTTTTGCTGGTTGCCACCGCTGAGTGCACGGACCGGCTGGTCGAGGCCGGGCGTACGGATGCGCAGCCGTGCGGCATAGCCGACGGCGGCCGTCTGTTCGGCCTCCCGGCGAATCCAGCCCAGCCGGGAAAAACGGCCCAGACTGGGCAGGGTGATATTCCCGGTGACCGGGAGGCCGAGGATCAGCCCCTGGTGCTTGCGGTCTTCAGTCAGCAAGCCAATCCCCAGGCGGATCGCCGTCCGCGGTGAGGGGATGCGCACCTCCCGTCCATGCAGGAAAATGCGGCCGCCGTCGACCGGATCCGCGCCGAAGAGGGCCCGCGCGAGCTCTGTGCGGCCGGAGCCGAGGAGCCCGGCGATACCCACCACCTCGCCGTGATGCAGGGTGAAAGAGATATCGTGCAGCCCCCCCTTGCGGCTGAGGCCCTCGACGCGCAGGGCCTCGGCGCCGCGTGCGCCCCTCACTCCGGGATACGAGTCCTCGAGCGGGCGGTCGACCATCAGGCGGATGAGCTCCTCGCGCGAGCTGCCGGCGATCGGCCGGGTGGCGATATGGCGGCCGTCGCGGAGGATGGTGACGCGGTCGCCGATCTCGGCCAGTTCTTCGAACCGGTGCGAGATATAGATCACCGCCACCCCGCTCCTGAGCAAGTCACGGATCCGGTCGAAGAGCGCGGCGATCTCCTGCTCGGTCAGGGCCGAAGTGGGTTCGTCCATGATGAGAATGCGTGCCTGGAGCGAAAGAGCACGCGCCACCTCGACCAGCTGCTGCTGGGCGGTGCTCAGATCGCGGATGCGGCTGCGGGCGTCGATGCCGGCCTGCAAATCGTCGAGGAGGGCCTGGGCACGGACATTGAGAGTGCGCTGATCGATGCGGCCGTATCGCTGCGGTTCGCGGCCGAGAAAGATATTTTCCGCGGCGGAAAGCGCAGGAACGAGATTGAGCTCCTGGTAGATGCTGGCGATACCCAGCTGCTGCGCCCGGCGTGCAGAGTCGATCCGGACCGTTTGTCCGCGGAGGAGGATCTCGCCGCTGTCCGGTGCCAGGGCGCCGCTGAGGATGCGGACCAGGGTGGATTTGCCGGCGCCGTTCTCCCCAAGCAGGACATGTACCTCGCCCGCGCAGAGGTCGAAATGGACATCATCCAGGGCGATGACACCGGGAAACGCCCGGCGGATATGACGCATCTCGAGGATCGGTGTGGAACTCATGGCAGCGCATCCGGCTTGTCGATCAACGGGCTATTTTTTCAGGCTGCCAGCGCACAACAGTGCACGGCACAGTGGTTACAATTATGCAATATAATGGATGCGAAGCAAGATATTTTTTGCTATTGGCCGGACAATTTAGTATATACTATTTGGGCTCTATTCCGCGGTAAAAATGCCAGAACACCGCTATTTGCGAGGTACGCATGAAGATCGCCATCACCGGCGCCACCGGCCTGATCGGCGCCAGCTTGTCCGCTTACCTGCAGTCGCTGCATCATGATATTCATCCTCTGGTTCGGCAGTGGCCGCTGCACTCGGCCCGGCAAATCTTCTGGAATCCGGACAAGGGGGAGATCGATCAGGGTGGCCTGGAGGGAATGGATGCGGTGATCCATCTGGCCGGCGAGAATCTGGCTGGCCGCTGGAGCCGGGAGAAGAAGGAGCGAATCATGACCAGCCGCCGGACCGGAACCCGGCTGCTGGCCGGTGCGCTGGCCCGGCTGCAGCGGCCGCCGGCGGTCTTTATCAGCGCCTCGGCGACCGGATTCTACGGTGACCGCGGTGAGGAGCAGCTGGATGAATCCGCGGCTGGCGGCAGCGGTTTTCTCGCCGAAGTCTGTGCGGCGTGGGAAGCGGCCGCCGATCCCGCCCGCCAGGCCGGCCTCCGGGTCGTGCACAGCCGTTTCGGGATCATCCTCGATCCGGCCGGCGGCGCGCTGGCGCGTCTGCTGCCGCTGCTTCGCTGGGGCGCCGGCGGCAAACTGGGCAGCGGCCGGCAATACTGGAGCTGGGTGACCATGACCGATGTCCACCGCGCCCTGGCCTTTTTGCTGGAGGCACCGGGGGTGAGCGGCCCGGTCAACGTCACCGCGCCGGCGCCGGTCACCAACGCTGAATTCACCCGGCAGGCTGCCCGCATTCTTCACCGCCCCGCCCTCCTCGCCGCCCCCGCCTTCGCGCTGCGCCTGGCCCTGGGCGAGATGGCGCAGGAAATGCTGCTCAGCAGCGCCCGGGTCCTCCCCGCCCGCCTCACCACCGCCGGATTCCAGTTCCGCCATCCCGATCTCAACACCGCGCTAATGGCCGTGCTCGGCCGCAGTCGATGATAGAGTGAGCAAAAAAAAAGCCCGGCAGCAGCCGGGCTTTTTTTTAAAGGTGGAATCTAGAATTCGGCGCTGATGCCGATGGTCGGCAGAATGCCGATGCTGGAGGTCTCGTCGAGCTCTTTCTTGAAGGCGTTCCAGCGCGGTACATCCTTGAACTTGCGGTTGTAGATGTTCTGAATATCGATAAAGGTGATCAGGACCACCCCGCCCGTCTGCCAGTGGCGATCGGCGCGGAGATCGAGCGAGTGGTTGACTCCGATGCGGGCGGCGTTATAGCGATCGCCCGAGCGGCTGTAGTCGGCGTTCAAAGGGGTGTAGGGCCGACCGGTCGCCAGCCGGAATTTGGCGCTGAACTCCCAGCGGCCGTCGGGGATCCAGCCGCCGCCGAGGTTGGCGATCCAGCGCTGGTCAAAACTGCCGGGTCGTTCGATGCCATCCAGTCCCCTGAATTGCGCCTCGTTATAGCTGACACTGAGCAGGCCATACCAGGGGGCCTGCGAGAGCCGTTTCTGGGCGAACAGTTCTATGCCGCGCGCCCATCCGCTCCCCTGGCTGACCAGAGGGTCGATCCCGTAGGAAGCGAAGCCCTCCTCCGCGCCGCCATAGCCCGCCCCGGTATTGGCCATCACCAGCCAGGGCTGCAGGGTGCTGGCCGGATAGCGGCTGTACTTTTTGTAATAGCCCTCGAGGCTGAGTTTGAGGTCGTCGCGCAGGAGGTGCTGCATGCCGAGGATGTACTGGTCGGCCTGGATCTGGCGCAAACGGCGGTTGATCAGATTGGCGACCAGCCAGATGTAGGCGGGGGTCTGATGGTAGCGTCCGGCGCTGAAACTCAGCCGGGTCAGCGGACCCCACTGATACTCGAGCGAGGCACGGGGCGAAAAGGCCGAGCCTTTATCGATCAGGTTGAAATAGTCGTAGCGGCTGCCAAGCGTGAAGCTGAAAGGACCGCTTCTCTGCACAAGCTGCAGCCAGGCCGAACCCTTGAGCGCGGTCGTATCCAGGTCGGCATCGATGGTGAAGAGCTGGCCATAGGGATTGGTGAAGGGCGGCACGGCGATGGCGCTCTCAAAGAGGACGGCGCGCGCCTGCCCACCCAGGGTTACCTCGGTGTGCCGCGCCGGCTTGACGACCAGATTGGCCGTCAGCAGGGTCTCGCGCTCGAGCGAATTGTTCCTGAAGATCGACTTTTGTGTGGTGTCGGCCTGGAGCAGATCATAGCGGAAACGGTTATTACTGAGGCTGACGGTGCTATAACCCGAAGTGAAGAGATGCCGCCAGGTCAGACCGGCGACCGCTTCGTACTGGTCGGTCTTGATCACCCGGGAATTGTCGTAGCGCTTTTCGGCGGTGTCGTTGAACAGCTTGACGTTGTCGATGGCGGACAAGGCGGTCAGCGAGAGCTGGTCATGCGGCCCCAGCTTGTAGTCGGTCTTGACGAGGAAATCCCAATACTCCGGCACAAAGGCAAAGCCCGCGGCCTTGAAGACGAAATCGAGATAGCTGCGGCGAGCGGAGAGGACCATACTGCCCTTGTTGGCGATCGGGCCCTCAAGATTGAGGCCGAACTGGGAGGCCGAGATGGTGCCCTTGCCGCCCCAGCGATCCTCGCGGCCCTCGCGCAACTCGATGTTGGTCACCGAGGAGAGGCGGTCGCCATAGCGCACGCCGAAGCCACCGGTCGAAAAGGTGGTATTGGCGACATAATCGAGGTTGACAAAACTCAGGGGGCCGCCAGTGGCGCCCTGGGTGCCATAGTGGTTGATATTGGGGACCTCAACGCCGTCGATGACGTAGAGGTTTTCGGAGGGGGCTCCGCCGCGGACGATCAGGTCATTGCGGCCGTTTTGGGCCTGGGCCACGCCGGGGAGAATGGAGATGGCGCGGACCACGTCCTCATAGCCGCCGGGCAGGCGGCGGATCTCGGCATAGGACTGGGTCTGGACGCTCAGGGGTTTGTCGCTGACCGACTCGAAATAGCTGGGTTTGATGGTGACACTGGCCCCCGCCAGCACCGTCTGGTTGAGGCCGAGCTTGACCTCGAGGGGTTTAACCGGCGTGACCATCAGATCAGGCTGGATGACCGCCTTGTAGCCGATCATCGAGACCTGCAGGGCGATCATCCCCTCCGGCACGCGATCAATGGTGAAGGTTCCATCGACCGCGGAGATGGCCCCCAGGGTGGTGCCGACCACCTGGACATTGGCACCGATGAGCGCCTCCTTGGTGACGGCATCATAAACATGGCCGGTAATCCGGCCGAGGCGTTGTACGGCAACAGGATCCGCCAGCAGCGCGCCGGCGGCGAAAAGCAGAAGCAGTGTGGAGAGTGCCCGGTTTCGCATGAAATAGATTCCCTTTTTCAGATGAATGTTACAACACGTAACATCATCCCGCGGGAAAATATTTCATGGCGCTCCTCATTGACCAGCGAGGATGTACTCTGCGATCTCGTGCAGCACCTTGTCCGGCAGATGCCGGAAGGAGGGCATCGGCGCCCCGCCGCGCTTGACCCCCGGGGCCTTGGCCCAGGCGACCAGGGCATCAGGCTGGCCGGCATAAAGGGAGCGAACCTCGGTCAGCGGCGGACCGACGATGGTCGTGGTCTCGCCGTGGCAGGCGGCGCAGTTGGTCTTGAAGCCCTTCTCCCCCTCAGAGGCATAAACGACCTTGCTCAGTCCCATGCGTGCCCGCGCGGCCGCGGCGCGCGAATCCCACATCATCGCCTCGGTTTTGGCCAGCATTGCCTGGTGATGCGGCGTGACGGCGCGTTCGCGATAAAAGTGGCGGCCGTAGGCCATGAAAAGGGCAGTGACCGTCAGCAGGGCGAGGACGAGAAGGTAGCTGCCATGCAGCGCCTCTCGCGGCCGTTCCAGCTCCCGCCACAACAGCCAGGCGAAGAGCATGGCCACCGCGGCGCCGGCAAGAAAAAGCAGCCAGACGGTCAGCGAGTGGCCCTGCACCGGCAGTGAGAGCAGCAAGGCCGGACCGGCGAGGAACTGCAGCAGGGTGATCAGCAAGGCGATACGGAAAAAGAGCGTGATGACCTCGCCGCGGCTGAAGCCGGGGAGGCGCTCCATCGCAAAACTGCGGCGGCCGAACCAACCGGCCGCAAAGAGGCTCGAGATGGCCATGGTGGCAAAGATGAAATGGAGGTAGCGCAGCAGCGCGCTCGGCAGCAGTACCGCCGAAAGGAAACCGGCCACGCGCGGCCAAAAGCCAGGCAGAATCATCAGATTGATGTTGGTGATGAAGACCAGGGCAATGCTCAAAAAGAGCGCCATCGATGCCGCGCCGACCGTCAGATGCAGGGCCCGGTGGCGCTCCCCCCAACGTTCCCAACTGTACTTGTGCAGGTAGGTCAGGAGAAAAGCCATCGTGGCCATGAGAATGATCATGATCCAGGCAAAGCCCACCAGGGCGGTGGAGGAGTAAAAATAGAGGGTATAAGCGACGTTGATGGCCAGCAAGGGCGCCACCCCGAGGACCACGGCGAGACTCTTGCTCACCGTGACGGTCGTGGCGATTTCGTAGGCCAGGCGGTCGTATTTTTTACGCCAGAGTCCGGCGAATTCGAACAGCACCGCCAGGGTCTGGCCGCCGAGCATGAAATTGACGAAGAGAATATGAACCAGAAAGAGCAGCACCAGCAGGTGCTTGACCAATCCCTCAGGCAGGGGCAGCTGCAAGGGGATATCATGTGGTACGGGCAGAGGATTCATCGACAGGTCCTGATTCAATTGTGAGCTACTTGCATCCGTGCGCGACGCGCCGGGCACGGCTGTTCAGCGCAGCTACTTCAGCACCGGCGCATTGGGCAGCAAGGCGGATTGTGCCCCCTCGGCACGGAGAGCGAGATGCTGATTGGCGGTCAGCCAGGCACTCAAAGCCTTGAGCTCGGCGTCATTGCCCGGGAAAGGCGGCATGAAGATGCGCACATTATGCATCGTGCTGATATAGGCCGCAATCTGATCCTCCTGCCATTTGTCGGCCGGAAAGAGCTTTTGCAGCCGGGTACGGACACTGTTGACCCCGCTCAGGGTGTGGCAGCGGCTGCAGGCGATCATAAAGACCTCTCCCCCCGCCGCTAGTTTGTTCTCCTCGGTCACCTGATGATGGCTGACCCAGGTGGCGCGGGCGAGCACCCCCTCCTCCTTGAAGAGGGGATAATCCTGAACGCGCAGGCCGTTGGCATAAAGATAACCCTGGATGATCCAGGGTTTGCGCACGAACTCACGCAAGCGCTCGAAGGTACCGAGCAGCGTGGCGACGGCGAGAAAGGGAATAATCAGGGCGGCGGCCGGCAGCTTTTTGGGCTTGACAGCCCCCCAGAGCGCAATCAGGGGGACGATCAACCCCATGCCGAGCAGGACCCAAAGGATCGATTGATACCAGCGGATGAAATCCTGGGTCGTCAGGGCGACGGGAGCGTTGGCCCGCATATAGGGCGGGATCTGCTGCCAGTACCAGAGCGCGCCAGCGACCAGCAGCGGCAGCCAGCCCAGCACCCAAAGGCTGATCGGACGTACCGCCCGCGCGCGCAGTTCCGAGCTGACCTTCCTGAAAAGGGGGATGAGGAAGAGGAAGAAGAGACCGGCAGCCAGAAAAGCAACAGCAGAACGAAAGAGCAGCTGCGGCAGGTAGAGCGGATTGAAAAAGGCGGTGAAGAGGCTCGATTCAGGCGCCCATTCATGCGAGAAGGGTACCCATTTGCCGGTGTTCATCATGAAACCGAGGATCCCGGTGATGATCGCCATGGTCAACCAGGAAAAGAGGCTGAGAAATAGGCCGACGCCGAGGTGCAGCCGTTTTTTCGCCCCGCTCCAGGGTTTCCAGGTGAGGAAATAGATCATAATGAAGACCACCTCAAGAAAAAAGACCGTCCATTCGCTGAACCAGGCCCAAAAGAAGACGCGGATCAGGGTGCCGATGGCGTCCGGATTGACCAGTGAGGTGGTAAACCAGATGCCAACACCGGTCATTGCCCCCAGTGAGGTGGTGATGACAAAAAAGACAAAGGTGATCTTGTAGGCCAGCTGGTCCAGTTCCGCCCACTTTTTGCGGAACGCGATCCATTCCAGCAGGGTCGCCATCGGGATCGCCCCCACCGCCATGGGATGGTTGATAAGGGTATGGACGATGGCGGTGATGGCGATGAGCATGCGGTTGCCGATGAAATCGAGATGGAACAGGGGGAAATCCATAATGCACGTCTCCGTGGCAGGTACGGAAGCCTGATTTCATTCCCTACAGTATAGGGAAAAAGAGAGATTTAGGCAAGAACTTTCACCTCATTGGCAGCATTAAGCGGACTAATGCTCCTCCCCTTTGCACCAGGCGTTGGGGTGAAGTGGCGTTGCGCGCTCTGAGTGTGCGGGTCAGACGATTAATCTTCCCGGTTCAGGAATGCGGTTTCCCGATCCGCTGTTAAGAAGAGAGCCACCAACCCGAGAGGAACATTCGTCATGACAGCGCCACGGCCCGGCCACTTCGCCCAGATGCGGGCGCCCTTTTTCGCGGGCTGGTATTACAAATGTGTCGACCGTACCGGTGAAAACCGGCTGGCGCTGATCCCTGGCGTCGCGCTGCATCGGGAGGCGGAGCGGGATCATGCTTTCATTCAGCTCCTCGATGGCAGCAACGGCCGCACCCTCTATCACCGGGTGCCGGTGGAGCAGTTCAGCGCCGCACCCCGGGACCACGAGCAGCGCCTCGGCGCCAGCCGCTTCGGCCGAGACGGGCTGGCCGTCGACCTTGAGGACGAGGGCTGGCAGCTCAAGGGCGAGCTCCGCTTCGGCCCCTTGACACCCTGGCCGGTCACCCTCTGCTCACGCGGCGCCATGGGTTGGTATGGCTGGGTCCCCTTGATGCAGTGCTATCATGGCGTGGTCAGCTTTTACCACGATCTGAACGGCTGCGTGCGCCTCAACGGACGGGAGATTGATTTCACCGGCGGCCGCGGTTACATCGAAAAGGATTGGGGCCGCGCCTTCCCGCATGCCTATATCTGGCTGCAGAGCAACCATTTCCCGGCCGCGGAAACAAGCGTCATGGCCTCGGTCGCCATCATCCCCTGGCTGCGCAGCGCCTTTCCCGGTTTCATCATCGGGCTGCACCACCGCCACCATCTCTACCGTTTTGCCACCTACACCGGCGCCCAGGTTGAACTGCTCGAAATCGGCGATGCGGAGATCCTGCTGCATGTCCGCGACCGCCACCACCGGCTGCATATCCGCGCCGGGCGCGCATTGGCCGGCCTGCTGCACGCTCCCACGCCGGAGGGGATGCAGGGCCGCATCGCCGAAACCCTCGGCGGAACCCTCTCGCTGCGGCTCGACCGCCTGGATACCCATGAGCGAATCATGGAGCAGACCGGCTTGCATGCCGGCGTCGAGGCCGCCGGCGATCTCCCCACCCTGCTCACACTCCTGCGCAAGGAATTCAGGGCTTGAAGCCGGTTTCTTTCGAAAAAGAGTAGGGCCAATCCGCCGGTTCCCTCCCCCTCCGGGTATTGGGGAGGGCACTCATGGTGAATTCAAGCCTCCCCCCTTGCATCACCTCCTGGTGGGTAATATAATTCTTGCTGAAAGATTGGCCCTGCAGCCGGGCGCCGGCAATATAGACCGTCTCGCGGCTGTTCTTGCCGCTGTCGACGACAAAACGGGCGCCATCCTCCAGATGGAGGATGGCCCGTTCGAAGAGGGGCGATCCCAGGGCATACTGCCCGGCCACCGGGCAGACCGGATAGAAGCCCAGTGCGGAGAAGACGTACCAGGCGGAGGTCTGGCCATTGTCCTCGTCGCCGCAAAGCCCGTCGGGTTGGGGCGTGTAGAGCAGATCCATCACCTCGCGCACCCGCTGCTGGGCCTTCCAGGGTTCGCCGGCCCAATCGTAGAGATAGATGGCATGCTGGATCGGCTGATTGCCGTGGGCATACTGTCCCATGCCGGCGATGACCATCTCGGTGATCTCGTGAATCTGGTAGCCATAATAGGAGAAATCGAAGGTGGGTGGGGCCGAAAAGACCGAATCCAGCCGGGCGATGAAGGGCGCTCGGCCGCCCATGAGATCGATCAATCCCTGGGGGTCGTGAAAAACCGACCAGGTATAGTGCCAGGCGCAGCCCTCGGTGAAGGCGTCGCCCCATTTGTCCGGGCGGAAGGGCGCCTGGAAACTGCCGTCGCGGTTGCGGCCGCGCATAAAGCCGGTGGCCGGATCAAAGAGATTGCGGTAGTTCAGCGCGCGCCGGGCAAAGCGGTTGATCTCCTCCTCCGGCCGGGCGAGCGCCCGGGCGAGCCGCAGGATGGCGAAATCATCGTAGCTGTACTCCAGAGTACGGGCGGCATTCTCGTTGATGCCCACGTCATAGGGGATATAGCCGATGCTGTTATACCAATCGGCGCCAAAGCGCCCCACCGAGCGCAGCGGTCCCTCCTGCTGTGCGTTTTTCAGCAGGGCCTCATAGAGGGTCTGGATGTCATAGCCGCGGATCCCCTTGAGCCAGGCATCGGCGATGATCGAGGCGGAGTTGGAGCCGATCATGCAGTCGCGATGGCCCGGACTGGCCCATTCCGGCAGCCAGCCGCTTTCCCGGTAGGTGTGGACCAGTCCCTCCATGATCTGGCTGACCAGGGTGGGCTGCATAATGGTCAGCAGCGGGAAGGCCGCCCTGAAAGTATCCCAGAAGCCGTTATCCGTATAGAGGTAGCCGGGCAGCACCTGGCCGTTATAGGGGCTGTAGTGGACAACCTGGCCGGTGCGATCGTATTCAAAGAATTTCCGCGGGAAGAGCATGGTGCGGTAGAGGGCGGTGTAAAAGGTGCGCTGCTGCTCAGAGGTACCGCCCGTGACCTCGATCCGCCCCAGGCCCTGGTCCCAGGCTGATTTGGCCTTGAGCAGGGTTTGCTCGAAGGTATCCCCGCCCACTTCGCGGGCCAGATTGAGCTCGGCCTGCTCGATGCTGATAAAAGAGGAGGCCACCCGGAGGTGAAGCGGCCGGCCAGGCTTGAGTTTGAAGGAGAGCGCGGCGCCGACGTGCTCGCCCTGCCGCTCTGTGCTGCCCGGGAAGAGTTGATCGCCCTCCCAGGTGGCGAAGGAGGCGATCTCGGCATCCGGATGGATGACGAACCAGGTATGGAAATTTTCAGGCACCCCGCCGTGGTTGTTGCGGCAGTAACCGAGAATGGTGTTCTCTGCCGGGATGATTTTGACCCAGGATCCCTGGTCAAAGGCATCGATCACGAGGCGGGCGCTGTCCGCAGCGGGATAGCGGATGCGGAACTGGGCGCAGCGTTCGGTCGGTGCGATCTCGGTCCAGAGATCATAGTCGCCGAGGTAAACGCGATAATAATAGGGCCTGGCCGTCTCGCGCTTGTGGCTGAACCACGAGGCCCGTTCGGTCTCGCTGATCCGCAGGCGTCCGCTCTCGGGCATGAGGGCGAAGGCGCCGTAATCATTGATCCAGGGCGAAGGCTGGTGGGTCTGTTTGAATCCGGTTATCTGGTGGGCGTCATAGGTGTACTGCCAACCGTCGCCCATTCGACCGGTTTGCGGCGTCCAGAAATTCATCCCCCAGGGCAAGGCGATGGCGGGATAGGTGTTGCCATTCGAAAGCCGGGATTGTGAATCAGTGCCGACGAGCGGATTGACCAGGTCCGCATAGGCCGGTCGCGGAGCAGTTTGCTTTCCGGCAGCCACCCCCATGCAACCCGGCAGCAGGGCCAACAGGAACAACAGGTTTCGCATAGCGGATTTCCTCTTTCTGCGTTGTACAGCTTTGTATTCCGCCTTAAGGTGACAGTAATTCGGGAAAAAGTCAACTGAAATAATCCTCGACCCGGAGGAAAAACCGGTCCAAAAAATGGCGGCCGCGCGAGATTCCGGTTGCCTTTTTCCCCGGGATTGGCTAATTTGCCAGGTTGGTATCATCCTATTAGCAGCAAGGGATCCTTCCATGCCAGACCACTCTCTCAGGACCATCGTCGTATACGCTCTGCTTTGCACCGCCCTGCTGGCCGGCAGCGGCTGTGAAAAGCAGAGCACCGCGCCCAAAAAGAGCACCCCCAAATACCAGCCGATTACGGCGCCGCTTGACCCCTTTGCCGTCAATCAGCGCCTGGCCAAATCCGTCAATTTCGGCAATGCCCTCGAAGCCCCCCAGGAGGGTGAATGGGGCATAACCCTCGAGGCGCGCTATTTCCAGCTGCTTGACGATGCCGGTTTCACCGGCATTCGCCTCCCGATCCGCTGGTCAACGCACGCCCAAAGTGCCAGCCCCTATACCATCTCCAGCGAATTCTTCGCCCGGATCGACTGGGCGGTGGCGCAGGCCCTCGACCGCGGCATGGCGATCGTCATCAACATGCACCATTACGAGGAGATCTTTATCGATCCCGCCAGCCACAAGGAACGCTTTCTGGCGATGTGGCGGCAGATCGCCGAGCACTACCAGGCCTATCCGGCCGACCTGCTCTTCGAACCCCTCAACGAGCCCAATACCAATCTGACTTCCCCGCTCTGGAACCAGTATCTGGCCGAGGTGATCGCCGTCATCCGCGCCTCCAACCCCTACCGCACCCTGGTGATCGGACCGGTGGACTGGAACAGCTACGCCTCACTTAACAAACTGGTACTGCCGGCCGGCGAGAATAATCTCATTATCACCTTTCACTATTATAATCCCTTTCACTTCACCCACCAGGGAGCCAGCTGGGTGACCGGTTCCGACGCCTGGCGCGGCACAACCTGGGGCTCTGCCGCCGACCTGGCGGCCCTGCAGAGCGAGCTGGAGAGCGCACGCAGCTGGGCGCGCACCAACAACCGGCCGCTCTTCATGGGAGAATTCGGTGCCTATGAAAGGGCGGATATGAACTCGCGCAAGCTCTGGACCGAGGCCGTGGCCCGGCAGGCCGAGAACCGCGCGATGAGCTGGGCCTACTGGGAATTTGGCTCCGGCTTTGCGGTCTACAATCTCGGCAAGAACGAATGGTATACCCCCCTGCTCAAGGCGCTGATCCCCTGAAAAAGCGGCCTGATGTCTGGGACGAGATAACCCGAATCAACAAGGAAAGGAGTGATCATGAAAGGCAACGCCAAAATTGTTGCAGCCTTGAATGCCTTCCTGGCGGACGAATTGACCGCGATCAGCCAGTATATTGTCCACTCGGAAATGTGCGACAACTGGGGCTACGGCAAGCTTCATGCGGCCATTGAAAAACGCGCCATCGAGGAGATGAAACACGCCGAAAAGCTGATCGCCCGCATCCTCTTCCTCGAGGGTCAGCCGATCGTCAACGAGTTGAACAAACTCAATATTGGTGCCGCCGTCGACCAGCAGCTGGAAAATGACCGGCAAGCGGAAGCCGGCGCCATCAAGGCCTACAACGACGGCATCCGCCTCTGCCTCGAACTGGGTGACAACGGCACCCGCGAGCTGATCGACGCCAACCTGAAAGACGAGGAAGCCCATATCGACTGGCTGGAGGCGCAGCTGGATCAGATCGGGCAGATGGGCCTGGGCAACTACCTGCTGGGGCAGACCGAATAATCCGGCCGCAGCACCAAACCGGCTACCAACTCTGAGGTGATGCCATGGATGTGTTTCTGCTGTCGCGCATACAGTTCGCCTTCACGATTGCCTTCCACTACATCTTTCCGCCATTGAGTATCGGCCTGGGCGTGCTGCTGGTGATCATGGAGGCCTGCTGGCTCAAGACCAGAAAACCGCTCTATCTGGAGATGACCAAATTCTGGTCGCGGATCTTTGGACTCATTTTCGCCCTGGGGGTTGCCTCCGGGATCGTCATGGAGTTTCAGTTCGGCACCAACTGGTCGGTCTATTCCCGCTATGTCGGGGATGTTTTCGGCAGCGCTCTGGCCGCGGAGGGGATCTTTGCTTTCTTTCTCGAATCGGGTTTTCTCGCTATCCTCCTCTTTGGCTGGAACCGGGTCAAGCCTGCGACCCACTTCCTTGCCACCTGCATGGTAGCGCTCGGGGCCCATTTCAGCGCGGTCTGGATCATCGTCGCCAACTCCTGGCAGCAGACACCGGCGGGTCATCATATTGTCGGCTTTGGCGCAGGAATGCGCGCCGAGATCGTCGACTTTTGGCAGGTGGTCTTCAATCCCTCCTCCCTGCACCGCCTCTGCCATGCGGTCGCCGGGGCCTGGCAAGCCGGCGCCTTTCTCGTCCTCAGCGTCGCCGCCTATTACCTGTTGCGCAACAAGCACCTCAACTTCAGCAAGGCCTCGTTCCGCATCGCCTTGCCGGTGGCGGTGATCGCCTCACTGCTGCAGTTGCTGACCGGCCATGCCAGCGCCAGGGGCGTTGCGCAAAACCAGCCGGCCAAACTGGCCGCCTTCGAGGGGCATTACCAGGCCAGTGCTCCGGCCGACATGTATCTCTTCGGCTGGGTCAACGAAAGAGAGGAGCGGGTCCAGCTCGGCCTCCGGATCCCCGGGATGCTGAGCTGGATGGTCCACGGCGACAGCCAGGCCCCGGTGACCGGTCTGCAGGCCTTCCCGCCCGACGCGCGACCGCCGGTCAATCTGGTCTTCCAGACCTACCATCTCATGGTCCTCCTCGGCATGGGTCTGATCGGTCTCTCCCTGTTCGCACTGCTGCTGCAGCTGCGCAAACGGCTGGAGGGTCAGCGCTGGCTGCTCTGGATCTTTGTCTTCGCCGTACTCGGACCGCAGGCGGCCAACCAGCTCGGCTGGGCCTCTGCCGAGGTCGGCCGGCAGCCCTGGATCGTGCAGAATCTGCTGAAGACCCGCGAGGCCTTTTCGCCCAATGTCTCGGGAGGCGAACTCCTCTTTTCCCTGGTGATGTTTTTCATCATTTACGCGCTGCTTCTGGCCCTTTTCATCTACTTGCTCAACGACAAGATTCAGCATGGCCCGGATGACAGCACCAGCCTGGAGGGACACCGCGCATGAATCTGGCCTTTGATCTCAACACCATCTGGTTCTTTCTGGTGGGCGTTCTCTTCGCCGGGTATGCCATGCTCGACGGCTTTGACCTCGGCGTCGGCGCCCTCCACCTCTTCACCCGCGGTGACGAAAACCGCCGCATCCTGCTCAATGCCATCGCGCCGATCTGGGACGGCAACGAGGTCTGGCTGGTCACCGGCGGCGGCGCCCTCTTCGCTGCTTTTCCCGAGGTTTACGCGACCGCCTTCTCCGGCTTTTACGTCGCCTTTATGCTCCTGCTCTTCGGACTGATCTTCCGCGCGGTGGCCATCGAGTTCCGCAGCAAGCAGCCGATGGCGTGGTGGCGGCGCTTCTGGGACATCAGCTTCAGCCTCAGCAGCATCCTCTCCAGCCTGCTCATCGGGGTGGCCCTCGGCAACATGGCCTGGGGGGTGCCCCTTGACGCCCAGGGCAACTTTAATGGCTCCTTCTGGAGCCTGATCCATCCCTACTCGCTGCTCGTCGGCCTCTGCACGGTTGCCCTCTTTACCATGCACGGCTCGATCTACCTGGTGATGAAGACCGAGGGGGCGCTGCAGCAGCAGATCCGCGAGTGGACCCGTTCAACCATCATCGCCTTCATTCTCTTTTATATCACCGTCACCATGTTCACCCTGCTCTACGTGCCGCATATGACCGACACCATTCGCGCCAATCCCTGGCTCTTCGCGGTGGCCCTGGTCAACATGCTGGCGATCGCCAACATCCCGCGCGAGATCTTTCACGGCCGTGAGATGCGCGCCTTTCTCTCGAGCTGCGCGGCGGTGCTCGCCCTGCTGCTGCTCTTCGGCATAGGCACCTATCCCAATTTGATTTATTCCAATCCCTTGCCGGTCAACAGCCTGACCATCTACAACGCCGCGTCGTCGCCCAAGACCCTGAAGATCATGCTCCTCATCGCGGTCTGCGGTGTGCCGATGGTGCTCGCCTATACCGGCAGCATCTACTGGATTTTCCGCGGCAAGGTCAAGCTCGATTCGCACAGCTATTAGTTATTTAAGGAGCAGCGAAGGGTAAAATACGGCGCGGCCGGCCCCACGGGCCCGCCACGGTGAATAAAAACAAGGCCGTTTGTGTTGGCATATCTGTCCACCACAAACGGCCATTTTATTGAGGAGAAAACGATGCAAAAAATGCTCTTCATCCTGCTTGTGCTCGTCAGCGGCGCCCTGGCTCAGCAACCACCGGTGCCGTTTGCCACCAACGAGCCCGACAGCCTCAACCTCCACCTCCGCCCTTTCAAATCCTATCTCAACAAGAGCTGGCTGGGCACCTTCGCAGCGGAAGCCGGTGTCGCGCCGATGCACGACGTTTCGCGCTGGGAACGCATCCTCAACGGCCAGGCGATCCGGATGATGCATTCGGTCAATGACGGCATCTATGGCGGCGAGACCATCCTTTTCTGGGATCGGAACAAGCAGAGCCTGGTCTATTATTACTTCACCACCGCCGGATTTTTCACCCAGGGCACCATGGTTCAGGAGGATGGCAAATGGGTGAGCCACGAGTATGTCGCCAACAACGCCAATGGTATCACGGAAGTGCGCAGCACGAGTGAACTCAAGCCCGATGGCAGCATGCATAATGTCGCCGAGTTCCTGCAGAACGGCACCTGGGTGCCTGGCCATACCATCGACTATGTTGAATCGCCGGGGAGCCAGGTCGTCTTCAAATAGGCCGGGTCAACGAGCCTCGTCGCCTGTCAGGGCGCCGAGCAGCGCCGGGACGACATCGGTGAGGGAATGCAGCCGGGCGGCGATCTCCGCGCAGCCGCAGCCAAAGAGAAGGGTCATCGCCGGATTGCGGGTATGACCTTTGAAGGAGAGATCCTCGATGTTGCCGTGATCGCTGGTGACCAGCACCAGGGTGGTGGCCAGATCGACGTTTTCGAGCAGACTGCCGAGAAAATCCTCGAGGCGGATCAGCACCGGCAGGGCGCGGGCGAAATCGCGGCTGTGGCCGGCGACATCGGTCTGGAAGTATTCGAAGAGGGCGAATTCGTAGAGCCGGCTGGCGCGGCCGATGACCGCCCCCGCTTCCCGCGGCGAGAGCAGCGGGACGTCGAAGCCGTGATCGCGCAGCGAAGCCCCGGTGATATCCTGATAGACTGAGCGGCCGGCGCGGAGGTCATCAAGGTCGAAGAAGCGCAGGCCGGCGTAGAGGTTGCTCACCGTGGTGACCGAGAGGTGAGAGAGGATGGCGAAGGGATCGAGGTCGAAAAAGGGCGGGCGGAAGGTGTTGAGAAAAGCGGCGCGATAGCCGAGGTCGGTGCAGCGTTTGAGAATGTTGTGCGCGGCGATGACCTCGCGCAGGGCCTTGTTGGGGAAGGCATTGAGATGGCGCCCCAGCAGTTGCGCCGCGTTGATCCCGGTCAGCAGCGCGGTCTGACCGGTGGCGCTCTGCGGCAGCCCCTCGACGCCCAGATTGGCGTCGATACCGAGGGCCAACCCTGCGGGCTCGAGCGGGTGCGGGAAATCGGCGGCGCGGCACTGGTGAAGCAGGCGCAGCTCCGGCCGGCAGCAGGGATTGGTCTCCGGATCGTGTGGGCCAATCCCGAGCCCGTCAACGAAGAGCAGGACAATGTGCTGCAGGGCCGCGATCCGCTTCATTTATGCATCTTGGCCCAGGAATCAAGCGCCATAAAGATTCCCATGCCGATCATCATCACGCCGAAGGCCAGGCGCAAATGCATCTGGTTGAGCTTGCTGGCGATGTGCGCGGCGGCCCAGGCCGCGATAAAGAGGCAGAGGGCGATGATCAACGCCGCCTTGACA
This sequence comes from uncultured Cytophagia bacterium, assembly GCA_964436305.1. Taxonomy (GTDB): domain Bacteria; phylum Zhuqueibacterota; class Zhuqueibacteria; order Residuimicrobiales; family Residuimicrobiaceae; genus JAKPUX01. Next base: position 32,066 of record CAYTCI010000015.1, read on the forward strand.
TTGATCTGACCATTCTGGTAGTAGACCATCACCGCCGCCAGACCGACCGGCGGCAGCAGGATCGTCAGGCTGGTGCCGGTCGCCATCTGCTGGGTAAAGCCGGCGAAATAGACCAGCGCCGGGACGATGATGATGCCGCCGCCGATCCCGAAAAAGCCCGAAAGCGTGCCGGCGCAAAGGCCGAGGATGATGTAGAGCCAGATGGAAGGTTCATGAACGGACATCGGGATCTCCCTCAATAGAGCTGCTTGATCTGGGTGCCGGGGTAGTACCAGGCGAGGATCTCGCTGACGGTCTGGCCCTGGCGGGCGCGGACGCCAGCCCCCAATTGACACAAGCCGACCCCATGGCCCCAGCCGGCGCCGCGGAAGACAAAGGTCTCGGCCAGGCCGTCCTTCACCCCCTCTTTTTCGATGGTGAAACAGGAGGAATAGAGCGTCGACCTGGAGAGCGCCCGGCGGATGTTCAGTTCCTTGCGCACCTGCACGCTCTCCTCGGTGCCGACACAGTTGATGCTCACCAGACGGCCCGAGACGCCGCGCTGCAGTGGCACGATCTCCTTGAGCTGGCCGATGGAGGTGCCGGCATACTCCGCAATCGATTTTTCCAGTTCGACGCGCGGGATGCGCTCCACCCAGCGGAAATATTTCTCGGCGTATTTGCCAAAGTCGGGGCGCCCGGCGGCCTCGAGGTTGCAGCAGACATCGGGTTTCGAGCGGATCCAGATCCGGGCGTTCTCCTCCTGACTCAGGTCAAACTGGCCGATAGCAGTGCGGGTGTCGAGCAGCCCTTTGAGGTAGGGTTCGCCATCGCCATCCCAGACCTCCGCGGCATCGGCGGTGTGGCCGCCGCAGACGGCCGAGTAGCTGGCAGAGCAGAGCTCATCATGCCAGGTCAGCACCAGCCCCTTGGTCCCGGAGACGGCTTTATCGACGGCCTCACTGTTGCGGGCGATCCCGACATAGGCCTGGCAGTGGACATCGTCGCAGACATCGAATTCAGCGCCGCGGTGCACGCGCCCGAAGCCGTTGAGGAACATGGTGCGCGAGATGATCGCCTGCGCCTTGAGGGCCTCATCCGGAAAGGTGCTGGCCATTTCGCCGGCCACTACGCCGCGCAAATAGAGCTCGAGGGAAACGACATTGATCGCGGTGAGCTTGCCCCTGGCGCTGATGCGCAACTCCATCTCGCCGCCGTAGGTGCGGGCTTCGTTGCGCGCCCAATGATAACCACTGCCCACCTCGACGTCGCGCAGCACGACCGGGGTACCGGTGATCCGCAGCGCCTGGGTCATGATGGTGGTGCGGCCGGAGGGGGATTGCAGCACGATCTTGCCCATGACCACGTCATCCAGGCTGCGCACCACCCTGCCGCCGGTCAGGGCACTGTTTGATTTGAGATAGCTCTCGGCCTCTTCGGCGCTGGCGAAGGTGCGGTCAAGCAGCACCCGATGATAGGTGCGGTCGATCAGCATCTTGTCACCCGCCTGCAGCTGTTCGCCCTGGTTCCTGAGGATCACCGCCAGCCCCTTGCCGCGCAGCCGCCTTGCCTGCTCCTCAGCGCGCGCGCCATCGAGGGATTCGTACAACTGGATCTGGTAGAACAGGGCATTGGGGATCAGGGAGTGGATCGTCGCCTTCCACAGGCCCTTCTCCAGCGCCTGAAAATTCTCCTTGGCATCGTAGCCGAGGACGGTGAACTCGTTCTGCGGTTCGAAATAGATCGCCTCCTGATCCTCGACAATGCCGACGCGAATGATCGGATCACCCGCGACCGGGACGTAGCGCAAGCGCGCGCAGCCGGCGGCGAGCAGCAGCAATCCAGCCAGAATGATGGTAGCCGTTCGTCTCATACTCAACCCTCTACCCCTGATAGCCAAATTCCCTGAGAAATGTATCCTTCGTGCGCCATTTGTCGCGCACGGCCACCCAAAGCTCGAGAAAAACAGGACGCTCAAGAAATGCCTCGATCTCTATCCGCGACTCCTCGCCCACTTTGCGCAACATCGCCCCGCCCTTGCCGATGATGATCCCCTTCTGCGTCTGCCGCTCCACCACGATCCGCGCCTTGATCACATCCTTGCGCCCCGGCCGTCCCTCCTTGAACTCGTCGATGATCACCGCCGTCGAGTAGGGGATCTCCTCGCCATAGTGGGCAAAGATCTTTTCACGGATGATCTCGCTGACAAAGAAGCGCTCGGGATGCTCGGTCACGGCCTCGCGGTCATAGAAGGGGTGACCGGCCGGCAGGAGCCCGGTCAGGGTCTCCAGCAGGACCTCGCAGTTCTCGCCGCTGCGCGCCGAGAAGGGGACAATACCGGCGAAGCGATGATGGCCATTCCAGGTGTTGAGGAAGGGCAGCAGGGCGGTTTTGGGCACCAGATCGATCTTGTTGACCCCAAGCAGCAAGGGCTTGCCGAGCGTGGCGAGGTCAGCGAGGATCTCAAGGTCGCGCGGTTCCGGTTTGCCCGACGCCACCACCATGAAGAGCACCAGGTCGGCATCGGCCGCCGCCCGCCGCGCCGTCTCCATCATCACCTCCTGGAGCCGGTAGCTGGGGGTGATCAAACCCGGGGTGTCGAGGAAGACCATCTGACAGGTGTCGGTGGTGAGGATCCCCATGATGCGGTGCCGGGTGGTCTGCGGCTTGGGCGTGGTGATCGACAGCTTGAACTGCAGCAGCCGGTTGATCAGGGTCGATTTGCCGACATTGGGCTGCCCGGCGACCGCAATATAGCCGGCACGAAAGAGGCCGGCGCCCGCTGTTTCTTCCTGCCGGGGCATGCGGCTCACAGGTAGGCGTCGAGGCTGTGAGATTCGTAAAGCCGCTTGACCAGCTCGTCGCTGCTGACCAGCTTGAGATTGTGGAACTGGCAGCCGTTGCGCAAACACCCCTCGACAATGCCGCCTTTGGGCAGATGCATGGCGAACATCGGCGCCGAACAGACCGAGCAGCGCTGGTCGGGATCCTGCAGGGTCACCTGGCAGGTCGGACAGAGAAAATCGACCAGTTCACCCTCAGGCACATTGATCTGGGAGATGTTCTTGAAGCTGCCGTAGATCGGATCCAGATGGATTTGCCCGATCTCGTCATCGTATTTGGCCAGGACGGTCACCGAGGGATAGCCGTCGATGAGATGGTTTTCATCCATCAGGCTGTGGCCTTGGGGACAGCTGGCGTTCTGGATGCGCAGCACCTTGCTCGGCACTTCCAGTTCGACGATATCCTTGTTACTGGACATGTATCCTCCGCACCATAAAATTCCGGGCCGCAAACCGGCGGCCCGGGGATTAATAGGATTTGGCCACCAGGACGCGCTGGTGGGAGGGCTGGCCGCAGGCGATACAGGCCCCCTCTTCCTTTTGCTCATCCAGGGGTACGAGACGGATAGTCGCCTTGTGCTCTTCCTGGAATTTCTCCTCGCAAGCCGGCGAGCCGCACCAGTGAACCCAGAAAAAACCGCCCGGATTTTCGATCTGCTCGGCGAACTCGGGCCAGGTGTCGACCGTGAAAGTATTGGCATCGCGGAAAGCCCGGGCGCGCTCGAAGAGGTTCCTCTGGATCTCCTCCAGCAGATCCAGAAGCCGGGGCAGGAGATTCTCCTGCGGTACGGTGATCTTGTCGCCGGTATCGCGGCGGACCAGGACGACCTGGCTGGCGGCGAGATCCTTCGGACCCATTTCGATCCGGACCGGCACCCCCTTCTTCTCCCACTCGTTGAATTTGTAACCAGGACGGTACTGGTCACGATCGTCAATCCTGAACGAGATCTTGTCCTCCCAACCGGCCGTCAGCTCGCGCGCGCGGGTCACCATCATTTCCCGCTCGGAATCCTCCTTCCAGATCGGCACCAGGACCGCCTTGACCGGGGCCAACCGCGGCGGCAGCACCAGGCCGTTGTCATCGCTGTGGGTCATGATCAGGCCGCCGATCAGCCGCGTCGAAACGCCCCAGCTGCTCGCGTAGACATACTCGAGTCGCCCCTGCTCGCTCTGGAAGGTGACGTCAAAGGCTCGGGCAAAATTCTGACCGAGATTGTGCGAGGTGCCCGCCTGCAGCGCCTTGCGATCCTGCATCATCGCCTCGATACAGTAGGTCCGCACCGCACCCGCGAAACGCTGGGCATCGGTCTTGAGTCCGAAAAAGACCGGCGCCGCCATGTACTCCTCGGCGAAGCGGCGATAGATATCGAGGATCATGCGGGTCTCCTCCTCGGCTTCCTCCGCCGTGGCATGGGCAGTGTGCCCCTCCTGCCAGAGGAACTCGGTCGTGCGCAGGAAGAGGCGGGTGCGCATCTCCCAGCGCACCACATTGGCCCACTGGTTGATCAGGATCGGCAGGTCGCGGTAACTCTGGATCCAGTTCTTGTAGGTCGACCAGATGATGGTCTCCGAGGTAGGACGGACCACCAGGGGTTCTTCCAGCCGTTTGCCGCCGCCATGGGTGACCACGGCGCACTCCGGGGCAAAGCCCTCAACGTGTTCGGCCTCTTTCTTGAGAAAACTCTCGGGAATGAAGAGGGGGAAATAGGCGTTGACATGCCCGCTGGCCTTGAACATCTTGTCCAGCTGCGCCTGGATCATCTCCCAGATGGCATAGCCGGTGGGTTTGATGACCATGCAGCCCTTGACTGCGGCATGTTCGGCGAGTTCGGCCGCTGCCACAACGTCCAGATACCATTGTGAATAATCGGCTGCGCGTGTGGTGATACCTTTTGCCATATGCTCCTGCCTGATGGATTCGGTTAACGACGGGATTCGGATTGTGCCGGACAGCCGTGTTCCCCGGGGTTGAGCTGCTCGGCGGCTTGATAGTAACAGGATGTTTCGCCCTCGAGGCCCTCGAGGCAGATCAGTTCGCGGCGGCGGCGTTCCGGCCGGCAGCGGCGATCGAGGAGATCGATGAGGGCGCCCTGGCGGCAGTGGAGACAACGCTCCGGCTGGCCCTGCAGCGGCCGGGCGCTCTGGCGGGCCACCAGCGCCTGACTGCTGCGCCAGGTCTCCGCGCCCGAACGCTCGCCGGGCTCGATGGCATGCAGGCGCGGGAAAAGCAGCCGGCCCTGATCCAGGACAAAGGCGCCGCGGGCGTCCAGCAGATCGCCGGCGGCGAGAAGAAGGCGATCCTGCTGCAGCGGCGTGACGACCGCGTAGAAATAATCATCAAACGCCTCGCGGCCGATAAAGCCGTCACGGGCGACGAGGAGAAAGCCGTCGAGCCGCAGCCGGGCGCCGTGGGCATCGAGCTCCTTGAGAAAGCGCGGTTTGAGGGCCTCGATGCGGAAGGTTACGTCCTTCTCCCGCCCCTGGTTCTCCTCGACCCATTCGTCAAAGCTCTCCCGCTCCTGCTGAAAGCGGGCAAATTCGGCCGGGGTCACCTGCAGACGCGGCTGATAATGGACCTTCTCATCGCGATAGTGGGCACAGCCGGGGCAGAGACGTCCCATGCGATTGAAGCCCCGGCTGCAGCGCTTGCCCTTGTTGAGCAGGGCGCAGGACCAGCGAAATTCAAGACAGCCCTGGGGATAGCACTTTTTGGCCATCAGCACATGCCAGGCAGAAACCCGGTTGGCAAAGGCGGCATGCCGGGTGTAATGGCAGGTAAAAAGATCATTCCGCTTGTAGGGATTGTTCATCTCCTGCCCTCATAACTCCTTTAAATAATTTGAAATATACTTACTTCGTCCCTGATAAGCAAGAAAATTCTTATCGAGTTCGGGGCGCCTGCTCCGGCTTGCCGCCCCGCCCGCGGCTGCAGTTTGTCCTTGGAAATCGCCCGTTTTTTTGTAAATTAGACGACACAATCCGCGAAAGGACGAGAATCCATGCACTTTGCCCCCATCGACCTTGCCATCGTTTTTGCCTATCTGGCTGGTGTCACCCTGCTCGGGGCCTGGCTCGGCAAGAAACAGACCAGTACCGCCGATTACTTCCTCGGCGGCCGTGACCTCCCCTGGCTGGCGGTCTGTCTCTCGGTTGTTGCGACCGAGACCAGCACCCTCACCTTCATCAGCATCCCCGGCCTGGCCTATCTCACCAATCTCAATTTTTTGCAGCTCGCCACCGGCTATCTGATCGGCCGCGTCGTGATCGCCCTGGTCCTGCTGCCGCGTTACTACCGCGGGGAGATGCAGACGGCCTATCATCTGCTCGGCAATCGTTTCGGTCCGCGCATGCGCAGCTTTTCATCGATCGTCTTCCAGCTCACCAGGCTGCTGGCGGACGGCGTCCGGCTCTTTGCGACCGCCATTCCGCTGCACATCATCACCGGCTGGAATTACGGCACCAGCATCATGGTCATCGCCCTGGTCACCATCCTCTACACCTTCATCGGCGGCATCCGCGCCGTCGTTTGGCTGGACGTGCTGCAGTGGAGCGTCTACATCACCGGCGCGGTGCTGGCCCTGGTGCTGATCCTCGGACGGCTGCCGCAGGGCTGGGCGAGTGTAGTCGCTGCCGCTGCACCCGGTCACAAACTCGCCATACTCGAGCTGGGACTGGATCGCTCCCTCAAGGAGTTTTTCACCATCAATTATACCCTCCTCTCCGGCCTGCTCGGTGGCGCGTTTTTGTCGATGGCCTCGCATGGCACCGACCAGCTGATCGTCCAGCGGCTGCTGACGTGTCGCGACCTCCGCTCCAGCCAGAAGGCGCTGATCGGCTCCGGCGTGGTTGTTCTCATCCAGTTCGCCCTCTTCCTCACCCTGGGCCTGGCTCTCTACGCCTACTACCAGGGCGCGGCGATGCGCTCGGACGAGGTGCTGCCGCGCTTCATCGTCGAGGGCCTGCCGCACGGCCTCTCCGGCATCATCATCGCCGGGATCTTTGCCGCAGCGATGGGCAACCTCAGCGGTTCGCTCAACTCCCTCGCCTCCTCGAGCATGCTCGACCTCTACAAGCCACTGCGTGGCAAACGCGAGAGCAGCCCAAGCCGGGATCTTGTGATCTCCCGTTCTTTCACCGTCATGTGGGGCCTGGTTTTCATTTTCAGCGCGATGTTTTTCACCGACAATAAAAATCCCGTGGTCGAACTCGGTCTGGCCATCGCCTCCTTCACCTACGGCGGGCTGCTGGGGACCTTTTTTCTGGGAATCACCAACCGGCGGGCGCAGGAGGATGAGGGGCTGCTGGCGATGTGGAGTGCCATCTTCTTCATGGTCTGGATCATCGGGCAGAAAGGGGCAGGGGTGTGGATACCGGCGTTGCTCGCCCTGGTGGCGGGGATCTGGCTGCTGGTCCGGCTGCGCAGCTGGAGCGGCCGGATCTTCGTCTTTCTCTGGAGCGCCGGGATGCTGTTACTGATCGCCCGGATCGCCTCACCGCATATCGCCTGGCCCTGGTATGTGCTGATCGGCTGCAGCGTGGGGTATGCGAACGGCTCGATCCTGAGCCTGGTGCACCGGGAATAGGTGGAGGGCGGAGAACATGGGTACCAGCGGGCCATGCTGACCCGGCGAGCAATAAAAAAGCCGTTGTTTGTCATCCAAACAACGGCTGTCCCCCCAGGGGCATAATGTCTCCCTCGGCAAATAATAATATGCAATAACCGCGCCAGAAATGACCTGTTTAACTAAGATGATGTTTTAACAATCATTATATCTTTATCGCCAAACCGTTCAGCCGTGGATCTGTGTGGTTTTTGCAACACCGGGCGCATGGAATGTGTATATTTTGCACAAGCTAGATCGGCTCGAAGCGCAGGGCCTGGGCGATGTCGATAGGCGACCGGGTCGGGACATCCCGCCCTTCGAGTTTGATGCCGCGTTCATAGAGCGTCCGGAAATGGCTGACATCTTCCTCATCGACGAAGATAAAGGGCGCAATCTGGTTTTTACCGGCGCGAAAATGCATGCCGCCGACGTTGACCTCGGTGATGGGCACGCCGGCATCGACCAGGTGCACCAGCATCTTGGGGGAGTCGACCAGCAGCAACACCCGCTCCCGGTCGAGCAGCCCGCTGGCGAGTTCAGCGACCGTCTCCTGCAAGGTCAGCACCGAGGCGGCGATATCGTTGGTTACCGCCGACATGTAGATCGTTTTTTGCCAGTCTGAATTGGCCACTTCATCACTGCACAGCATGATCCGCTGCGGATCGAGCACATGCCGCCACCCCACCACCACCTGTCCATGGATCAACCGGTCATCTATTCGCACTTGCACCAATGGCATATCCGTCATTCTCCCTTACATCCGGTCGCGCGTTATCGGGGTTGGGTTCTTTCAACAACTTTTTCCGGGGGCGGGCCGGCAGATGCCGCGCCGGCCGTCCTGCTCGACCTCCTCGGCGAGGGCATCGAGGTCCAGTTCCTGACGCTTGGTGATGAACGAGAGCACCATCGGCAGATTCACGCCCGAGACGACCCTGACGTTGGCCCGGCCGCTGCCCACACCAACGGCCACATTCCAGCAGCTGCCGCCGCGCAGGCTGGCCATGATGATCACGCCATCCTGTTGTTCATCCGGACCGCTCACCAGTGCCTCCAGCCGCGAGGCGATCTCGGTGATCGACATATCGGTGACCGAGAGGGCATGCAAGCCCTCATCCAGGCCCATGATGCCTCGCACCGCTTCGATCAGGGCCTCGCCGATGGGGCCATGGGTCAGCAGTATGGCGTGTTTCATCGCTCTCCTTGTCCAGTGGCCCGCTGGCCGCAGGGCCTTGAGCCGGATGGCTTAATGGTTTTGCTGGGCGCGCATCGCCTCGATGCGCTGCGCGTTGAATTCTTCCGCGGGATTCTCACCCAGGTCGCGCATCTTCTGGTTCATCGCGACCACCTCGGTGATGACCGTGATATTCTTGCCCGGCATGATCGGCAGTTCGACCAGCGGCACGGGCACCCCGAGGATCCTGATCGTCTTGCCATCGATCCCAATGCGCTCGTAATCGCGGTCGGGTGAGAATTTCTCGAGATGGACGTTGATGGTGATGATTTTTTTGCCGCGGATGGCGCGGATGCCGAACATCCGCCGGACATCGATGATGCCGAGACCGCGGATCTCCATATAGTGCTTGAGCTGACCGCTCGGTGCGCCCTCCAGCCGGTTCATGCCGATCCGGGTGATGCGCACCGCGTCATCCGCCACCAGCTGGTGTCCGCGTTCGATCAGATCCAGCGCCAGTTCGCTCTTGCCGATGGCGGGATCGCCGGTGATCAGCACCCCCATGCCATAGACATCGACCAGGGCCCCGTGCTGGATCATCGTCTCCGCAAAAACCGAGTCGAGGTACTCGCTCAGATGATGGGTGACCGCCGTGGTACTCAGGGGGGTGGAAAAGAGGGTGATGCCGTTCACGTTGGCGATCTGCAAGAGTTCTTCGGGCGGGGGATGATTGTTGGTGATGATGATACAGGGCAGTTCGAATCCGAGCACGGTCATGATCGAACGCCGCCGCTCCTCGGGGGGCAAGGTGTTCAGATAGCCGATCTCGGTATTGCCCATGATCTGAACACGCCAGTAGGTGAAGACGTCGACAAAACCGCTCAAAGCCAATCCGGGCCGGTGGAGTTCGCGTTCACGGATCTTGCGGGAAAAGCTGGCCGTATTATTGACGATGCTCAAGCCAACCTGCTTCTGGCTCATCTGGTAGAGCGTTTCAACGGTGATAAAGTCTGCTTCGTTCTGTTCGGCCATCGTTTGATCGCTTCTCAAATAGAGGTCAGGCCCCCGGGTGCGGGGGCCTGACCTGGGGTTCACGATTCCAGATTCTCGACATTCTCGGCGATCCGGTCGTTCTCAAAGTCGCGCAGCTTGTCCTTGTGCCGCTGCAGCTGCCGGCTCAACTTGTTCATGGCCAGGTCGATCGATTTGTACATATCCTCGCTCTCCTCGACCACGGTGAGACGGGTGCCGTAGACCTTGGCCACGAGCTCCGCTTTCTGCACCTGCTTAATATAATCCAAAATTATCTCTATGTCAAGGATGCCATCACTATATTTTTTGAGCTTTTCGGCCTCTGAGACGGCGTGTTCTTTGAGTCGCTCTGAAGGTTTGAAGTGACGAGCCGTGAATGTAACGCGCATGGCAGACCTCCTTTCAAATAATGCGGTGGACAATGACGCTCAATGAGAAAGCAGGTACGATCGGATGCACCTCCTTTTGCTGATGGTCGCGGATCCGGCAGCCCGGACCGGGTGGTTACTCCCTTTCGGCGCGAGGGTGCGCCTGTTGGTAGACGCGGCGCAAATGCTCCGCGGAGAGATGGGTATAGATCTGGGTGGTCGAGAGACTGGCATGGCCGAGCAGCTCCTTGACGGCGAGGATTTCCGCTCCCTCATCCAGCAGATGGGTCGCGAAGCTGTGGCGCAACGCATGCGGATGCGCCTTGCCCGGCTCGACCACGCGGAGCATGTAGCCGCGGATCAGGCGGGCCAGCTGCTGGCGGGTATAGGGCTCGCCGGCCTCTGTGAGCAGCAGACGATCGCCGTTGTGGGGATTCTGCCGGGCGACCTCCTGACGCAGGGGCAGATACGCTTGCAAATGCTGGAGCATGTGCCGGCCGAGCGGCAGCAGACGGGTCTTGCCGCCTTTGCCCTGCACGCGCACCGCACCATCCCAGAGCTGCAGATCGGCAACCTGCAGCAGCGCGGCCTCACTGATACGGACGCCCGTGGCATAAAAAAGTTTCAGCACCAGACTGTCGCGCATTCCGGCAAAGGTGCCGCTCTCCGGCAGCCGCAGCAGCTTTTGTATCTCCTCGCGGGTGAGGAAATCCGGCAGCCGCTTCGGCAACCGGGGCGAACGCAGCGCCAGCAGCGGATTGGCCGGCAGCACCGACTCGCGTACCAGAAAACGGGCAAAGGAACGCAGAGTGGCCTGCTTGCGTGCGATCGAACGCGGGGAATACCCCTGACGGAGGAGGTGGGAGAGGAAGCCGCGGACGGCCGGGCGCGTCATCAGGGCGACGCCCGGCGGATTGGACTGAAACCGCTCAGCCAGATAGGTCTGCCACTGCGCGAGATCCGCCGCATAGCCCTGGCGGGTATGGGCGGAACCATGTCGTTCGACTTCCAGGGCGTTTACGAAACGTTGAATCCAGTAGGGAAGGGTAGGTGATGATGAGATCGCCATGTAGAGCCCAAATTAGCCCACGTGCTCTTCGGCGGGTTGACCAGTTCCCCCTCGCCGCCGTGAGGCCAGACAAACGTCACCCCATGCCATGCAGCGCCGGCCGCACCATCAACCGGCCGGCTCGCCCCTCAATTGGGCAGATGGTTGGCTGTATACTGAAAATATCCCTCGGATGCATTGTTCTCAAAATCGAGAACCACGATGGCAATCAGATCCTGCATATCTTCGACATCCAGTGAAGGCAGCTTGATATTGACCGCGCGCTCGATGATCGTCTCCATATCGTCATCATTCAGCAGTTCCATCTCGCGCAGATGAAAGAGATAACTGTAGGCCTCCGGGGAGATCGCCTGCCGCTCGGTCTCATTCAGCATCCGCCAAACAGGCCGCGGCATCCCCTCCTGCTGTTTCCTGATGATCCGGTCAATGGTTTCGCCATGGTTGACCAGCCAGGACATGGCCGCGGAGATCTCTTCCTCGGAAAAACCGCGCTCCAGCAATACCTCGGTTATAAACTGCAAATCAATATTTTCAATGGAATTCTCTTTTATTTCCTTCATCGCAAACGCTATGATCTCAAGCAATCGTTTGTTCATTCAACGCTCCATGCTGACGTGCCGGATGGCTCTCGTCGGCCATCCATTTCAATATAAGAAATATATTTGCAAAAGCAAGTGCTTTCGCTCTCGTCGGCCGGCTTTTGCGAAAAACCGGGCCGGCGCAAGAATAGCGCCGTGCGAGTACAAGTTGCGCCGGTGCGCGAGAGTCCTGGCCCACGACGGTATCAGCGCCATGCCGGGATCAGCACCGCCTCAGTTGCGGCCGCAGCAGTTCTTGTATTTTTTACCGCTGCCGCAGGGACAGGGGTCATTACGGCCCACATGCGCCGCCTTGACCACTTGCGCCGCCTTGACCGGTGCCTGCGGAACCACTGCGGGTGCACTCCCCCCCTGCGGCTGCGGCGCCGGCGCCTGCTTGAAGCTCTCCACCTGCGAATGGGTGGCGCTGTAATTCTTCGGCTCGGCGCGGCGGATCTGCCGCTCCTCCAGCTCGCCGCCGACATCGAAGAACTTGAAGAGCTGGCTGACGACGTCGCGGTTGACCCGCTCGTTCATTTTGATGAAGAGATCAAAGGCCTCGCGCTTGTATTCGAGCAGCGGATCTTTCTGTCCGTAGCCGCGCAGGCCGATGCCCTCGCGCAGCTCGTCGGTGGCGTTGAGATGCTGCCGCCAGTTCTCGTCGATCTTTTCGAGAACGAAGTAGCGTTCGTAGCGCGTCGCGCGCTCGGCGCCCAGTTCGGCGATGCGCTTCTGGTAGATCGCCCGCGCCCACTGGCTCACCTGTGCCATCACCGCCTTGGGATCGTAGCCCTCGGTCGAGCCATCCGCCAGCCGCGGCGATTGGCGGAAGACCAGCCGGCACTCCGATTCCAGCCGCCGGGCCGCCGTGTCATCGAGCACCTCATCCTCGCCGAGCAGGGTATTGATCATCGCATAGACCGTATCATCGATCATCATCAGCACCGAATCGCGCACGATCTCGGAGCTGAGGCTCTCCTGATGCAGCCGCTCCTGCCGGTCGGCAAAGGTGGCGTACCATTTCAGCGCCCAGGCGCGGATATCCTCGGCGTAGGAGGCGATCACCCCCTCCTCGCGGCTGTCGGGCAGCGACTTGGGCGGCCGCTGCTGCAAGATAAATTCCATGCGGTTGCTGAGATGCCGCTGCCGCAACTCGGCGCTGCCCTCGCCCGTGGCGATCGACTTGATCAGGGCCAGGATGGCCGCGGTCAGGTATTCATCCATCGAAGCCCGGGTGAGCATGGCCTGGAGATAGCCCTCGCGTGCTGCAGCGAGCCGCTCATTGCAGGCGATGTGGGCGCTCCGGCTTTGGGCCCGGGCGAGCGCCTCGGCGCTCTCCTGGCGGTCGCGGACCACGGCTTCGCTGCCGAAGAGGGCAGCGAGAAACTCCTGCTGCCGCGGATTAAGCGCACCCGACTGCGCATCGCCCATCTCCGCCAGGACGTAGTAGACCAGCACATCGATGAAAAAGCCGGTCGAGAAATAGCCGACGATGCGGTGGCGCAGGCTCTGCTCTGCGATACCGGAGAGGCGCTCCAGCGCCCACTTCTCGACCATGGCGGCGATGCGCGGCCGCTGGATCGTGCGCAGTTCGTTGACCCCCAGCTGCGGCCGCTCCTCGAAGAGGTGCTCGAGATCGAGCAGGAACTCCTCGGGCGTCCAGTTGATCTGTGCCACATTCTCGTTGAGATGGAGCGTCATCAGGCCATGCAGTGCGGCCTTGACCATCTCGGCCGGCGCCAGGGCAGCGAAAAGGGCCTGATCGAGGCCGGCGTGATCGGCAGCCAGACGGTCGCGATAGAGGGCGGCTGCCCAGGTGACGATCCGGTTCTCGAAGGCGGTGGCATCGCTACCCGCGCCCTGGCTGGTCAGCCACTCCGGCGCGCTGGCAAAGATGCGCTCGAGTTCATAGCGGATGCCCTCCATGTTCCAGCGCGTGAGGTCCCGTGACCCGCCGTTGTGGAGCCGGATCTTGAGCCGTACCAGTTCCTCCAGCGTGCGGTCGAAGGGCGCATAGCCCATCAGCCGGTGGCGGATCTGCAACTGGCGCTGCAGGCTCTCCTCTTCGATCTGTTCGGCCACCCACTCGCGCAGGGTCTCCTTGATCTCCTCCTGCTTGAGCCGGTCCAGGTCCTCTGCATCAAAGGGGGTATCGGCCTTGAAAAAGCCCTGCAGGTTGTCGACCAGTTTCGCCAGGTCCCATTCGGTGCGCTCGGACTCCTCGTTGAAATAGAGTTTCGCCTTGGATTCGACGAAATCCTCCGCACCGGCGAAGCCGAGCAGGTTCTGGCGGCGCTTGTAGATGATCTTGCGCTGATCGTTGAGGACGTTGTCATAGTCGAGGAGATGCTTGCGGATTTCAAAGTTGCGCTCCTCGACCTTTTTCTGCGCCCGTTCGATGGAGCGGGTGATGAGCGGGTGTTCGATGCGTTCGCCCTCCTCCATCGGACCGAGGCGGCTCATCATCGTGCTGATGCGATCTGAGCCGAAGAGGCGCATCAGGTCGTCCTCGAGGGAGAGGTAAAAGCGCGAGGAGCCGGGGTCGCCCTGGCGGCCGGAGCGGCCGCGCAGCTGGCGGTCGATGCGCCGGGCTTCATGTTTCTCCGAGCCGATGATGTGCAGGCCGCCGCGCTGGGCGACCTCGGAATGGAGCTTGATGTCGGTGCCGCGGCCCGCCATGTTGGTGGCGATGGTGATGCTGCCGGGCAGACCCGCCTTGGCGACGATCTCCGCTTCCTGGCGGTGGAACTTGGCGTTGAGCACGGTGTGGAAGCGGCCCGATTCGAGCTCCTGGCTGACGTCGCCTTTCTTGAGCCAGTTGGCGATGGGCACGCCGCGCTGGGTCAGCATATCGCTCAGCAGCTGCGAGACCTCGACCGAGATGGTGCCGACCAGCACCGAGCGTCCCTGCTCGTGCATGTCGATCGCCTCCTGGACGATGGCGCTGTACTTTTCCTTGCGCGTCCGGAAGATGACATCATTCTCGTCGTCGCGGATGACCGGCCGGTTGGTGGGGATGACCACCACCTCGAGCTTGTAGGTACTGAAGAACTCCTGGGATTCGGTCTCGGCCGTACCGGTCATGCCGGCGAGTTTGTCGTAGAGGCGGAAGAAGTTCTGGATGGTGATGGTTGCCAGGGTCTGGGATTCGGCCTGTACCTCGACCCCCTCCTTGGCCTCGAGGGCTTCATGGAGTCCGTCGCTATAGCGGCGCCCGGGCATGAGGCGGCCGGTGAATTGGTCGACGATCATCACCGCCTTGGCCCCCTTGCGCCCGGCGACGCGGCCGCGCAGGTCCGCTTCATCGAGGGTCTTGACCACATAATCCACATCGCGTTGGTAGAGGGTATAGGCGCGCAGGAGCTGCGAGATGTTCTGCACCCGCTCCTCGATCGCGGTATAGTCCTGCCAGAGGGCTTCGCGCTGCTCCTCGAGGAGGCGGCGCGGCTTGCGCTCGAACTGCAGGCGGCACCATTGTTCGATCTCCTCGGCGGTGAGGGTTTCGTTGGGGGCGTGGGCCTTGAAGATCAGCTCGGCCATCTCCCGGTCGTCGAGGAGGAAGTGTTTGCCGCGGAGGTGGGCCTTTTCCTTGGCCAGGAGGCTCTCATACTCCTGCTGGCTGTTGACTTTTTTGGTGGCGAGGAAGAGCACCTCTTCGCGGAACCGGGTCAGCTCCTCGCTGTACGGATAGAAGGGGAGGCCATCGAGGAGCAGTGGCCGTGTTGCTTTTTTCAGGCGCAGCGGCAGGCCGTTCTCAGCCAGCTCGAACAGATTTTGCTGTTCGAGTTCCCTGTCGGCGGCCAGGGCCAGCAGGCGGCGGCTGACCTGACTGCGCGCCTCGGCCGCGCCGGGCAGCAGGCGCAGGCCGTTTTCGGAGAGGCCGTTGAGCGGGATCTCCTGCAGCGGCCGGGCATGGATAACGAGGGGGTCGACCTCAAAGGTGCGGCGCAGATAGCGCAGGCGTTCGCTCTCGCCGAGGTCACCGCGCCGGTACCAGGCGAAGATCATCTGCAGGGTGCGGTCGAGGCGTTCCACCTCCTCGAAGCGGCGGGAGAGGCTGCCGCTGGCGGTGGTGGGGAAGGTTTCAGCCAGACAGGCATCGAGGCTCAGGCGCAGGGCGAGGGAGCCGGCAGAGGCGCCGGGATTGGGCCGGGCTTGCCATTCAGCGATGCGGGCGCGCACTGCGGCATCGGCGGCGCCCAGCAGGCGGTCGCGTTCCGCCGCGGCCAGTCCGGCATACCCGCCCTGGTCGTCCGGTTGCAGGACGGTGCCGGCGGGATGTTTTTCGGCGCGCAGATCGCGATCGAACTGGGCCACGACCGCGAGGGCCTCCTCCGCGAAATCGCCGAGAAATGCCGCCCCCTCCCCGGTGAAAGCGATACGGGCCGGCTCACCCTCGGGCGGCGTGATGAAGCGGTTATCGGCGCCGTTCAGGGCATGCATCTGCGCCAGATCGTGGTCCATCGCCTCGATGGCACGGACGCGCTCGGTATAGTCGAAGGTATTCTGGTTGAGGGTGCGGTCGAGCAGCTCCTGGATATGGCGGTCGCGTTCCTCTACCAGGCTGCGGTCGGGCAGGATGTAGAGGTCGGGATTGCCGCCGAGCAGGGCGATGCGCCCCTTCTCCGCTACATGGCGTGGAAAGCCGCCTTTGTCACTGAATTCGAAATACTCCTGACGGCGGGCGTCGAGGGGATCGTTGCCATGCAGCAGCTGGTCCATGCGGGCGATAAAGGCGGCACCTTGCGGATCGCCCTGGAGGTGCACGGCGAGGAGCGCAATCCGGCCCTCGGGCCGGAGGGCGATGGGGGCATTGTTGTTTTTGTCGAGTTCGAAGAGCTGGGCGGCGAACTCGCGCCGGCGTTCGCCTTCGAGGCGGTCATCGGCCTCGCCGGGATCGAGCTGGTTGAGCAGCTGGTTATAGCTGTGGGCGAGCGCGAGATAGAGCGCATCCTCCTCACCGCGGGTGAGGCGGGTCATGCCCTGGTCGGTAAGGCCGGTGACGAGGCGATCGGTCTTTTTCGACCAGGCATAGAGCTGGCGCCAGGCCGCTGCCTTGTCCACTTTCTGCTGCTGGGCGATCTCGCCGGCGGCCTCGGCCAGGCCGGCGATGCGGGCGGCCAGCCGCTCCATTGCCGCGGTCAGCGACTCATCGAGCGGTTTGGCAGCGCCGGTGAGCGCCACCTGACCCGCCAGGGCGATCCCGTTGCAGAGGCCGGTCAGGGGATCGGTTGAAAAGAAGCGTTGTGGATTCTTTTGCTCGGCCAGTTTGCCAAGCTGCTCATCGAGGGTGTCGAGCAGGCCGATCTTGCGGACAATATCCTGGTCGCGGCCGCCCGAGAGGAAGATACGCCCCTTCTCGGTGATGTCGACGACGTGGCTCTTCTCGTCAATGGTATAGTAGAGCTCGGCATCGACGATGTGCATCTCCTTGTTGATCTCGTGCTGCGCCTGGATGCCCTCGATCAGTTTTTTGACCCAGAACTCCGAGGTGAGCAGTTCCAGCAGCTGGTTGTTCTTGGGATCGCCGCGCAGCACGCGCAGCAGGGCCATGCCGCCGGCATCCTGATCCGATTCGAGCAGTTCCTTGCCCTTGCGTAGCAGCTCCGCCACCAGTTCCATCTGTCGCCGGTAGAGATTGGCGACGATCGGCTTGAGCTCATAATAGATATTCCGCGGGGCCCCGACCGATCCGGAGATGATCAGCGGGGTGCGCGATTCGTCGATGAGGACGCTGTCGACCTCGTCGACGATCGCATAGTTGAGCTTGCGCTGCACGACGTTCCAGACATCGGCGGCCATGTTGTCGCGCAGGTAATCGAAGCCGAACTCGTTGTTGGTACCGTAGGTGATGTCGGCATTATAGGCCTCGCGGCGCTCCTCGGGGCTCATCTCGCCGTGAAGCGCGGCGGTCGTCAGGCCGAGAAATTCATAGATCTTGCCCATCCATTCGCAGTCGCGCTGGGCGAGATAATCGTTGACCGTCACCAGGTGGGCGCCCTTGCCGCTCAGGGCGTTGAGGTAGAGCGGCATGGTGGCGACGAGGGTCTTGCCCTCGCCGGTGGCCATTTCCGCGATCTTGCCCTCGTGAAGGACGACGGCACCGAGGATCTGCACATCATAGGGAACCATATTCCAGCTGATCTCCTGGCCGCGGACCATCCAGCTGCGTCCGAGCAGGCGACGGCAGGTCTCCTTGACCGCGGCGTAGGCCTCCGGCAGGATATCTTCGAGGGTCTCTCCGGTATTGAGCCGGTATTTGAATTCGGGGGTCTTGGCCTTGAGCTCGTCATCACTGAGTTGCTGGTAGGCCGCGGCGTACTCGTTGACCTCCGCCACGATCGGATTCATGCGTTTGACCTGCTTTTCGTTGCTGGTGCCGCCGACCAGCCGGGAGAACATATTGGTAAATGAACTCATGCAGTAGGTTCCTCACTTCGGGGATAGATGGGCCGGCAGAAATGGCCCTAAAAAAAAGGCGCCGCCCTGAGAACGAGCGGCATCCATACCAGTATGCTTATTAGAACGACGCCAGCGCTCAGGATGTTTCCGCTTTTTCGCCGCTGGAGCCGTTCTGCAGCCCGCGGCCGCTCTTGACCAGCTGGCCGCTTTTCTTGAGTTCGAGCAGCACCGCATCCAGAATGCCGTTGACGAACCGGCCGCTCTGGTCGGTACTGTAGAGCTTGGACATCTCGATGGCTTCGTCGATGGAGACCTTGGGCGGAATATCGAAGAAGTAGAGAAACTCGCAGATGGCCATGCGCAGGATGATGCGATCGATGATGGCGATCCGGTCAAAGTCCCAGTTGGTAACGTGCTGGCGGATCAGCCGGTCCAGTTCGTCGTGGTGTTCAACCGCCTTGGCCACCACATCGCGGGCAAAGTCGCGGATGACGGTCTCCTCCTCATGGAAGGTCAGGAGATCACGGAGGACCTTGGTCATCGCCTCGCCCGAGAGTTCGATGGCGTAGAGCCCCTGCAGCGCGATCTCGCGGCCGCGCCGGCGCGAACCCGGCGCCGAGGCGTGGTAGATATCCTCGTCTTCGCTGAAATTATCGGACGTAGTGGTTCCAGCCATAGCGGTCTTCGCACTCACCATTAATGTATTCAAAGAAACGTTTCTGCAGTTGGGCGGCCACCGGGCCGCATTTGCCGGCGCCGATCACATAGTGGTCGATCGAGCGGATGGGCGTGATCTCGGCCGCGGAGCCGGTGAAAAAGACCTCATCGCTGATATAGAGCAGCTCGCGCGGGATGGGCGCCTCGCGGACCGGCAGGCCGAGTTCGCCGCAGATCCGCAGGACGCTGTCGCGGGTGATGCCGCTGAGGATGCTCGCCGAGACCGGCGGGGTGTAGACCATGCCATCGCGGACCGCAAAGATGTTCTCACCGCTGCCTTCGCTGACCATGCCGTTGACATCGAGGGCGATGCCCTCCACATAGTTGTCCGCATTGGCTTCCTGCTTGATCAGGGCTGAGTTCATATAGTTGCCGGCGGCCTTGGCCATGGCCGGCAGGGTATTGGGAGCGAACCGCTGCCAGGAGGCGATGCGAACATCGACACCCGCAGCCAGGGCCTCGTCGCCGAGGTATTTGCCCCAGTTAAGGGCGCCGATGGCCACATCGACCGGGCATTTGCGCGGATCCACACCCAGTGAAAAATAACCGCGATAGGCCACGGGCCGAAGATAGGCGGCCGCAAAACCGTTGACCTTGATTATGTCGTTGCACGCCTGGACGATCTCCTCCTGCGTGAAAGGGATGGTCATCCGGTAGATCTTGGCCGAGTCGAACAGACGACGGATGTGCTCCCGCAGCCGGAAGATCATCGGCCCCTTCGGGGTATCGTAACAGCGCAGCCCCTCGAAAACGCTCGAGCCGTAATGGATCACATGGGACATGACGTGAATGGTGGCCTCGTGCCACGGGATGAACTTGCCGTTCATCCAGATCTTGCTTTTCTCGTCTCTGGCATCCATCATTCTCTCCTTGTGTCAGATGGGGATCTGAGTGCGGGTATCAGCGTAAATCCTTGGCCCGCAGTTGTATCGTTTTCCTGCCGTTATATTCATTTTCCTCAATAACATAGACCAGGTCGATGGTATGTTCGGGCTGCTGAATACGCGGCAGCAGGCCGCCCATATTGAAGCCGATCACCTCAAAGGTCGCGCCGCTGTCGCGCACCTTGAATTTCAGATGGTTGCCGCCGACGATGGTGGGAGTGCCGAAAATCTGCAGATTGCGGCTCATAAAGACCGGACGGGTGTTCAGCGGTCCAAAGGGAGCGAACATGCGCAGCAGTTTGAGAAAGAGGGCATCGATCTCATAGAGTCGGAGTTCGGCATCGATGGTCAGCTTGGGGATGAGCTGCTCAGGCTGCAGGCGGCTGGCGGCCACCTGCTCGAACCGCTCATGAAAAGCGGGGATCTGCTCCTCGGCGATCGAGAGGCCGGCCGCATACTTGTGACCGCCAAAGCCGATCAGCAGGTCTTCGCACTGTTTCAGGGCATCGTGCAGATCGAAACCCTCGATGCTGCGGGCCGAGCCCTTGCCCACCCCGTTGTCCACCGAGATCAGCACCGTCGGACGATAAAAGCGTTCGACCACGCGCGAGGCGACGATGCCGATGACCCCCGGGTGCCAGCCGCGCTGGTGGAGGATGAGTGAACGGGCACTGCCCTGGGCATACTGCTCTTCGGCGATGGTCAGGGCCTGCCGGAAGGTCTCCTCGTCGACATTCTTGCGGTGGCGGTTCTCCTGTTCGAGGATATTGGCGATTTCGATCGCCTCGGCGGGATCGTCGGTGGTGAGCAGCCTGACCGCTCGCTGGGCATCGCCCATACGGCCGACCGCATTGATCCGCGGTGCGATGATGAAGATGATATGACCGGTGCTGATCTCCTTGCCGCTCAGGCCCGCCACCTGCAGCAGGGCCTTGATGCCGATGTTTTCACTCTCGTTGAGGCGCTCGATACCCTCCTTGACGAAGACGCGGTTCTCATCGACGAGGGGGACGATATCGGCGGCGGTTCCGATCGCCACCAGTTCGAGATAGTTCTCCAGGATCGAGAGGTCGATCTCCATCCGCAGCAGCAGCCCCTGGCAAAGCTTGTGGGTGACCCCGACCCCGGCGAGCTCGCGGAAAGGATAGGTCGAGTGCTCCAGCTTGGGATCGATCACCGCGTAAGCCCTGGGGAGGGTCTCACCCGGCTCGTGGTGGTCGCAGACGATCACATCAATCCCGTGGGCGTGGGCGGCATCGATCTCGACGTGGCCGGTGATGCCGCAGTCGACGGTGATGATCAAATTGGTGCCGGACTGGCGCGCCTCCTCGATGCCGTTGATCGAGAGGCCGTAGCCCTCGCTCTGGCGGTCCGGGATATAGTAGGAGACCTCCGCTCCGAGCTCCTTGAGGATGAGGTAAAGGAAGGAGACCGAGGTGATGCCGTCAACGTCATAATCGCCATAAATGAGGATCTTTTCTTCCGAAAGGATCGCCTTACGCAGCCGGTCCACGGCGCGCTGCATATCGTGGAGAAGGAAGGGATCATAGAGCAGATCGAGGGAGGGCTCGAAAAAGCGCTCTGCGGCCGCGTTGCCGGAGATCCCGCGACAAAGCAGCATCCTGGCGATGATCGGGGGAATGCGCAGCGACTGCGAGAGCTTGTTGATCTCTTCTGTGGAAACCTGGTTCAGGATGTCCCACCTGAGTTGCATAGAGCCGGTACTCCAGCCATAGTCATAGTTCAACGGGATGAGCAGCCGGGGGCTGCTGCCGGTTAAAAACAGGGCTCCAAAGCAGGCCGATAAGCCGAATTCTGTCCCCCTGCCGAGGCAGGGGTGGTGATCATCTATCTGGGATGCGGATTGCTCCGCACCTCGAGCAGCCTACCCGAGGGTCAAACGAGACGAGCCGCCTCTTCCCTCCTATTTGGCCTTGCTCCGGGTGGGGTTTGCCATGCACCCGATGTCGCCACCGGGACGGTGAGCTCTTACCTCACCCTTTCACCTTAACCCCGGCCTGGGGCCGGGGATGTTTGCTTTCTGTGGCACTTTCCCCGTCTCACGACGCGTCCGTGTTACGGACCACCCTGCTCTATGGAGTTCGGACTTTCCTCATCCCCTCCTGCCAGGCAGGGGAGGACGCGATCACCTGTCCTGCTTTGGAGCCTGAAACAAATCTATCGACCCTCACAGACCGTGACCCGTTCGGGATCGTAGAGCATGATGCGGCCGCACACCTCGCAGAGGTAGATGTGGTTCATCATGCGGATCTCGAGGCCGCGCTGGGGGGGAATGCGGGTGGAACACTCGCTGCACGAGCCATCCTTGAGAAAGGCGACGGCGATGCCGCCGCGGCCGAGCCGGGTGCGTTCGTAGGTGCTGTAGATCGGCTTGGGAAGGGCGGTGATGGTCTCCTGACGCCGGGCTTGCAGCTTCTCCTCGCGTTCGCGGGTCACGGCCAGCATCGCCTCGAGCCGCCCCTCGGCCTCCGCGCGCTGCTGCTGCGCCTCGGCCAGCAGCGGCTGAAGCGCCTCGCTCTCGGCCTGAAGCACCTTCTCTCTCTCCTCCATCTCGAGCATCTGGAATTCCCGCCCCTCGATGCTCTTCTCGGTGGTTTCGATCTCCACCGTGATGGCGTCATATTCCTTGTTGTTCTTGACCTGGTAGAGCTGGTTCTGATATTTTTTCAGCTGATCGCGCATATGAGCGACCTCCAGGGCGCCGCTCTCCCGTTCGCGCCGGCTGGCCGTGAAATCCGCCTTCTTCGCGGCGATGGTCTCCTCGAAGCGGGCGATCTCCTGGCTCAGGACGGCGATACGCTGGGGCAGGTCGCCCTTGGACTGTTCCAGGGCGCGCAGTTCACAATCGATGTCCTGCAAGTGGATCAAAGCTGCCAGAGTCTCTCTCAAAGTGGTCTCTCCTCGCTTGTCCGCATGGCGTGCGGGATGATAAGCACAAAAAAAAGTGCACCTGGATGGGATGCACTTTTAAATCAGTACCAACTGACGCGCGGCGCCGTCTTGGCCATCTTTTTCGGGCAATTTCGTACTAGGTATATGGATTTCACGCACATCGGTCTTTCGCTGCAAAGAACTGAGTCAGATTTTCCCGCTGCCCCCCTGAAGGGTTGCGCATGGGCCGGAGGAGCATTCGTACTGCGGAATGGGTTCACACATCCTGTGCGAGACGGCATGGGGCAGTGGATCGCGAAGGCCGATACGAACTCTGGGGCAGGATAAAGGATTCAATCAACAAATATACAAAAATACAGCAATAAAGGCTAAAATGCAAGCAAAAACTTGCCCGCAACCCCCTTCGCCCCAAAAAAGTCAGGCGGAGGGCGGAGCGGGATGGAGGTAGCGGCCGTTGCGGATGATCTCTTCAGTGCGGCCGTCGGCAAAATTGAGCTTGAGTGAGGCCACCTCGATCAGGGGCTGGCATTGCGGGATGTAGATGCGGTCGATGTGCACCAGGGCCTGGGGCGAGGAGAACTGGCCGGCACCGACGAATCCGCCAAAGTGGTCGCTGCGGCCGAAAGCGATATGCAGACCCAGTTTTTCATCGAGCAGGATCTCCCCCACCGGTTCGATGCCGAAATCGGCGAGGATACCGAATCCCAGCTCGGCGATGTTGCCGTAAGCGGGCTCGGTCTGCAGCCGTCGGCTTTCTGCCTGGGCGGCCGGGCCCTTGCCGAAAGCGCTGCGGGCGCGGTTGCGTTCGACATGGTAGAGAACGACCTCATCACCGAACTGGACCGGGAGCTCGCCACGGGTACGGCTTTCGGCTTCCCGTTCACCCTCATAGGGCACGATGTAGGTCTCGCCGCTCGGCAGATTGCCAACCATGCCCGCAGCGGGAAAACGGCCGGCGCTGAGATGGGCGGAGCGGTGGCGCAGATCGATGTCGAAGAAGTAATGCTCGGTCTCGCGGACCTGGAAAAGGATGCTGGCGGAGTCAGCCGGATCCAGCAGGTGCTTGAGCTGCTCCAGCCGGAGCGCCACCTCGGTATAGTCGATTTGCAGGGCGGGGATCATCGCTTCCGAAAAGCCCGGCATGGTCGCAGCGCGAAAGGGGTGGCGGCGGGCGGCAAGCATCAGCGGGGCAGTGGCCGAGAATTCGGTCGGAGCGATGAAAAGCTGGCAGTGGCCGAAGAGCGTCTCGGTTTCGATGCGGCCGGGCAGACCCTGCAGTTCCGCCGCGGTGGCGGGCAGCGGGCCGGCGATGGCGTAGCAGACCGGCGGCAGGTCGCCGTTGTTGCTCCCCACCGCCGGATAGGCGACCAGGAGCACCTCATCGAGGCCGAGCCGATCGGCAGCCGCAGCGCAGGTCTGCTGGAGGGTGGCGGCAAACTGGCGACGCGCCCGCCAGGCGGGCGAATCGCTGAGCTCCTGCTCCGGCAGATCAACGAGGACGGCGAGGCGGCGGTCCTGGGCCAGCGGCGGGAAAACGCGCGGTACAAGCTGCAGGATTTGGGTGCTGGTCAGTCTGGGCTTGGGCATGGCTATCTCGCTGCAACTTTGAGGGATAAATAGTTTCTATAATTATAACGGCAAATGGGCATAAAAACAAGAACAATTTTTCCTCTTTTTCGCCGGAACGGCAGGGGCGGGGTTTCCCGCAAGATTATCTGCTTGCGTCCAAACCTATTTATCCTTATTTTCAATAACCCGATACAGCCCGGCCAACGGCTGGCTGCACCTTCGTACCCGCGTCAGGAGGCTCCCCATGAAAGACCAGATCACCCGCAGACGTTTTCTGAAAAATGCCACGACCGCCGGACTGGTGCTCGGGGTGGGGGGAATTCCGGCCTTCGCCAGGCCGGCCGGCGAGCAGAAACGCGAAGCGGCCATCCGCTACCGCAAACTCGGCAAGACCGGTCTGCAAATGACGATCCTCGGCTACGGCGCCATGCGCACCTCCGATCCCGCGGTGGTCCGCCATGCCCTCGATCTCGGCATCAACAATTTCGATACCGCCCGCCGCTACATGGACGGCCACAACGAGGAGATCCTCGCCAAGGCTATCGGCGAC
Source organism: uncultured Cytophagia bacterium (assembly GCA_964436305.1). Lineage (GTDB taxonomy): Bacteria > Zhuqueibacterota > Zhuqueibacteria > Residuimicrobiales > Residuimicrobiaceae > JAKPUX01. Next base: position 56,745 of record CAYTCI010000015.1, read on the forward strand.
CAGCGCAAAAAGGTGATCATCACCACCAAGATCCCGGTCGGCACCAGCGAACGGATGCGCGCCGACATCGAGGCCAGCCTGACCGCGCTCAACACCGACTACATCGACATCCTCCTGCTGCACGGTCTCAAACGCGATGACGAGGTGGCGAACGAGCAGTGGATGGAGGTGCTCGCTGCGGCCAGGCAGGCGGGCAAGATCCGTTTCACCGGCTTTTCGACGCATAACAACATGGCCGGGGTCATCCGTGCCGCCATCAAGGGCGGGTTCTTCGACGTGGTGCTGGCCGCCTATAACTTCAAATGCGAACCCGATCTGACCAAGGCCATCGCCGAGGGCGCTGCCGCCGGATTGGGCCTCATCGCCATGAAGACCCAGGCCGGCGGCTATGAGGATGCCAGGATGGGCACCCTCAATCCGCATCAGGCCGCCCTCAAATGGGCCCTCAATGATACCAACATCAGCTGCGCCATTCCCGCCATGGTCACCTTCGACCAGCTCAATGAAAACTTTTTGGTCATGGCCGCTCCCTTCGGCTGGAACGACCGCAAGACCCTCGACCGCTACGGCCGGGTGATCAACAGCCGCCTGTGCCGCTTTTGCACCCGCTGTTCGGCCCAATGTCCCGCCGGCGTCGCCATCAGCGATATCCAGCGCTGCCTGATGTATGCCGAGGGGTATGGCGATGAGGCGCTGGCGCGCACGGCCTATGCCGAGCTGCCGTCAACAGTCAACCTCGCCGCCTGCCGCAGATGCGCGGGATGCACCGTCTCCTGCCGTAACGGTGTGGATATCGCCGCCAACCTCCAGCGCGCCCGGCAGCGCTTTGTCTGAGAGGAGCCGCATGAACCGGATCATCATTACCTGGATCACCCTGCTGCTCCTCGTCACCCTTTGCGGCGCCCAGGAGCGGCCGCTGGCCAGTCTGCTGCCGCCCCCTCCTGCCGATCAAGGCTGGCGTTTTGACATCGAGCCCGAGAGCTATGGCCCGGACAATCTCTTCGAGTATATCGACGGCGAGGCCGAACTCTATAACGACTATCACTTCATCGGCATGATCACCGCGGTCTACGGCAAAGGCAGCGACATGGCGCTGAGCTATACAGTCGATATCAGCGAACTGGCCACACCGCTCGATGCCTTCGGCTTGTATAGCCGCCACCGCACCCCCGAGCTCTCCTTTGCGGCGCTGGGTGAGGAGGCGACCCTCTCCGAGCTGAATCTTCGCTTCTACCAAAACCGTTATTTTATCCAGATCAACGCCGGCTCCTTCGAGAAAGAGGTGCAGGCGGAGATGCTGCGCGTCGCCCGCGTCATCGCCTCCTCCCTGCCGCCCGCGGTCCCGGTGCATGAGCTGCAGCTGCTGCCGCAAGCGGACCAGCAGCCGCACTCCCTGCAGTATTTCACCCGCGGCATGCTGGGGCAATCCGTTTTCCCCGCCGGGCTGATGGCCCGCTATCTGACCGCCGGCGACACCCTGCAGGCTTTTCTGGTGCTCACGGCCGAAACCCGGCAATCACTGGCCGCGTTCTCGGCCTTCACGGCCAGCCTCAAGGAGCGTGGCAAATTGCTCGCGGAACGTCCGGGCCGGATCGAGATGGAGCTCCCCTATCAGGGACGCCTCCTCGCCGTGCACCATCTCCACTGGATCGTCGGCGTCTCCGGCCACCGGAGTACGGAGACGGGGGAGGCTCTGATCGCCCGGATCATCTCCAACCTGGGCGAGTGATGAAGGTTCTTTTGATCAACAGCGTCTGGGGCGGCCATCCCGGTGGCATCGAAAGCTATATCACCCAGGTCATCCAGCTGCTGCACCGTCACGGCCATCAGCCGACCCTGGTTTACGGCCGGCGCAAGGGCCAGGCCGCCGGCGTCTCCCAGCCGCTTGCCGGCGAATATGAACTGCCCGGCCTGGAGCAGCTGCCGGGTAAAGGGAATGCCGCTCTGCCCGGCCGCCTCCTTGATCTCGCAGCCAGCGTGGCCCCCGATGTCATCTTCGTCCAGGATATGGTCCATTATGCGGCATTGACCGCCCTGCAGCAGGCCTGGCCGGTCGTGGTGATGTTCCACGACTATCGTCCCATCTGCCTCAAGGAGACGCGCCGCGACTTTTTTATTCCCCGCCTCTGCGATGACCCGCTCGGATTGGGCTGTCTGCTCCGCGGCCATTTCCTCCGCCGCTCAGCCGCCGGCTCGTTACGGCCGCGTCTGCAGAGTCTGAAACAGGCCCGCAGGCGCCTCGCCGTCCTGCAGCAGTGCCATCAGACCCTGGTCGCGAGCGACCATGTTCGCTCGGCCTATCTGCGCAACGGTTTTACAGCCGAACGCCTCAGCACCCTCCCCCTTTTCACCAGCGAGCAGCCCTTTGACCCTGCCTCCTCCTATCCGCGGGAGAAGATGATCCTCTTTGTCGGCCGGCTCACCGATCGCTACAAGGGAGCGGATCTGTTGCTCGAGGTACTGCAGCGCTGCCGTCAGGATGTCCGCCTGGTGATCGCCGGAGAGGGGCGCTATGCCGCCCGCATCCGTTCGCTGGCGGCGAAGAGAGAGGTTTCGCACCGGGTGCGCTTTATGGGCTGGGTCCAGGGAGAGGCGCTGCAGCAGCTCTACCGGCAGGCGATGGCGGTGGTGATGCCCTCGTTGTGGGCGGAGCCTTTCGGGCTGGTGGGTCTGGAGGCGATGGCCAATGGTACGCCGGTCGTCGCCTTTGAGGTGGGCGGTATCCCGCAGTGGCTGCGTGAGAACGTCACGGGTTTCATGGTGCCCTGGCTGGACACTGCCGCGATGGCGGAACGCATCGACCGTCTCGCCGCCAATCCGGTGCTGGTGCGGCAGATGGGGGTAGCCGGCCGCGAGCGCATCCGCAGTGAATTTTCCGAATTGTTTTATCTGGAGGGTCTGCTGGCCAGTTTCACCCGGGCCATCGCCCGTTTCCGCAGCACCACGGTTCCGGCCGAGCCCTGATCACTCCGTTCGGCGGGCGTACCACCATTCGGGGCGCGCCTGCCACCCGGTCATTGGACGAAAGCGGCCGGGATCGGCGAAGAGTTTCCGGCCGGACTGGTAGGCTCCCGCCAGACTGTCCGGCAATCCCTCCTCTCCGGTGACCACCACCGCAAATCGGCCCTCGCGCAGTGCTGTATTCATCCCGGCCAGCAGTATCCGCTTTCCCGCTTCATCCTTCCCCCGCAGTACATCATCCAGGGCGCAGCGATGCGCCGATCCCCCTTTGCCGGCCATTTCTGCGAGATAGCCCTGGCCCGGGATCCAGACTGGTCCGGGCGCAGCGGCCAGCTGCCGCACCAGTTCTTCGCCGGCGGCGCGATCGGCCGGCGGCGGCAGAAATCGCCCCGGGAGGTAGAACAACAGCAGGAGCTGCACGACCGCCAAACCCATCCATCCCAGGCGCCAGCGCCCCGGCCGGGCGAAGGCCAGGCCGCAGAGCACGGCCAGGGCGGCATGGCCGGGGATGACGGCATTGTGATACGCCCCCGAGGGGACCACCGCCAGCCAGGGGCCGCCGACAAGACCGGCGGCAAAAAAGAGCCAGAAAGAATCCTGACGGCCCGGAGCGTGCCGCCCGCCGAGGAGCGCCAGCGCGCCCAGCAGGGTCGCGATCGGCAGCGGCTTGAAAAAGTAATCGATCCAGAAATGGTGGATGCGCCACCACACCGGCGGGTGCTGACGGGGGAGGTAGAAGGTGTACCAGGCAAACCAGCCTCCGGTCAGCCCCTGCATCAGGGCATAGCCGCCCGCCAGGAGGATCAGGTAGAGGGCCGGCCAGCGCCATCGGCGCAGCCCCCTGGCGCCGAGGAGGTGCCAGCAGAGCACCGGCAGGGTGATGACCAGGGCCGTCTGTTTGCAAAAGGCAGCGAGGGCAAGCAGGAGCGCTGCAGCGACCTCGCTGCGCGTGCTCCGGCCGCGGCGGACCAGATAGAGGCCGCCCAGCAACAGCAGCAGAAAGAGGGAATCGACGCGGGCCAGATCGTACCAGGCGCCGCTGACCGGATAGCAGGCCAGGAAGAGCGCTGCGGCGAGGAGGCCGGCTTGCCGGGAGCCGCTCTCCTCCCGCACCCAGCGGTTGAGCAGGAGCAGCGCAGCCAGGCAGGAGAGGACCGAGAGGGCGCGCAAGAGCGCAAAATTCGCGCCGAAGAGCACTCCCGGCACCGCAGCCGCATAAAAATAGAGTGGCCCATAGCTGAAGGCAGTGAAATCGAGCGCGGGAGGAGCATAAAGGGCTTGCCCCTGCAGCAGCCGTCGGACGGAATCGACCATCCCCCCCTCCATCCATTCCAGCTCGAACGGCCAGGCGATGTGCTGTACCGCCAGATAGAGAAAAAGGGCGAGATAATATCCGCCCAGTGCCCACAGGGCGATCCGCAGCCCCTGCTCGAGCCGCTCCGCCCTGGCGCCCGGTCTCCCGGCGAGAGGCCTATCCCCCCACCCCGTCATGGCCCTTGCCGCTCAAATAGCAGGAGATTCTTGCCGCGGGCGAGGGGAAACACGCGCAGCAGGCGGTAGCGGCCATCGGCCATCATCCGGTC
>CAYTCI010000016.1:0-60076 GCA_964436305.1 uncultured Cytophagia bacterium
TCCCGGTGGGCGCGTGGCTGCTGGTACCGCTGGGACTGGCCGGCATCTGGCTGGCAGGCCGGGTGGTGACGCCGGTCGATCCGTTGAGATTGAGGATAAAGCCGGCCACGCCGGGCATCGAGGCGTAATCGGCACGCCACGGCCCCAGGTTCTCGCCGGCATAGACCATGATGGCGATCTTGTCCGGCTGCTGAAAATTCTGAATATAGCGGGGATTGAGCAGCTGGGCCTTGGGGATGGCCATCTCGACGTCGTTGCTGAGGGCATTCCAGGCCACCCAGGCGCCGCGCAGCGAATCGACCACTTCAAAATCCCAGCCATTGCCCGCCTGCTTGTGCTCCCAGACCGCCTGGGGATAGCCGCCCACCGCTGCATAGGCTGAATCGGAGGGATAGGCCTGGACGAAGAAATCATACCCGTTGCCCCACCAGCCCCAGGTCAGACCGGTGGTGTCGGCTGCACCCGGATCCACCGAGAAATAGGCGGCAATGGCGGCGCCGCCATGATAGGAGGTGTCGTTGGCCACATTGGCCAGGTTGGCGATCGAATTCATCTTGACGCGAAGGTAGACAAAGTCGGCATCGTCGGTGGCGTAGACATCATCGATGTCGAGATCAGCGAAGTAGCTCGGGACCGCGGGATTGGGACAGTCCGGGTCGCCGGCATCGAAGGTTTTCTCTTCCTGGGTAGCCGGGGTGTCGAGCTGCATCTCGGCGCTCCAGTCGAAAAAGAGGCCGTCGATGGCGATCGGGCCGGGCTTTTTCATCGCCACCTTGAAACCGGCGACGCCGGGATTGCTGGCGTAATCCGCCCGCCAGGGGGCGAGGTTCTCACCGGCATAGACCATCACCGAAATGGTATCGGGGCGAACGAAATCGGGGAGATAGTGGGGATTGAAGAGCAGCTGCTTGGGCACGGAGAACTCGACCTCGTTGTTGGCGGCGTTCCAGGCCACCTTCGAGCCGATGGTGGAATCGGCGGGGACGAAATCCCAGCCGTTGCCGGCCTGCTTGTGTTCCCAGAGGTACTGGTCATAGTGGGTCGCATTGACGACGGTGCTGTCCTCCGGATAGACCTGAACAAAGTAATCGTAGCCGCTGCCCCACCAGCCCCAGGTCAGGCCGGTGTTGTCCGACCAGCCGGGGTCTACGGAGATATAAACGGCCAGCGCCGCACCGCCATGATAGGAGGTGTCGTTTGGCACATTGGTGAGATTGGCCACCGGATTCATCTTGATGCGGAAATAGACGAAATCCGCATCATCGGTGGCGAAAACATCGTCGATGTCGAGATCAGCGAAATAGCTCGGCACGGCGGGATTGGGGCAATCCGGATCGCCCATGTCAAAGGCCAACTCCTCCGCCTGCGGAGCCACATCCAGCTGTGTGGCACTGTCCCAGTCGAAGAAGAGCCCATCGATGGTGATCTGCGCTGCGGCAGGCTGCCCCAGGAGCAGCATACCGAGCACGGCCAAACAAAAGAGCAGGGTCTTTCTCATTTTTCCCTCGCAAATGAAGATGGGGTTACCGTGGTCCCTTGGGGACCGCTCAATGTTAACGGGCTGAACTCGCCGCGCGCAACCGCCGGCGGCCTACCGGATCAATACCATTTTGCCTGTCTGCCGTTTCCCTCCTGTCAAAAGTTCGTAGTAATAGATGCCACTGGTTAACTCATGCGCCGATAGCGGGACGTTATGCAACCCGGCGCTCATCAAGCCAAACTGGTAGATGGCGGCACTCTCACCGCGCACATTGTAGAGCCGGAGGGTTACATCGCCGGCCCGGTCGAGTGTAAACGGAATGCGGGTGGTCTCGTTGAAAGGATTGGGATAGTTCTGGCCGAGGACCAATCCCGCGGGCTGCAGCGCTGCCGGCCGGTCGGGCACGGCGGTGCCGCTATGGAAGGTGTAGAGCAGACGCTCACTGCCAAAGCGGTCGGGAGCAGCGTCGACAAAGGCAAAGGGCGTCACGGCGCGGTTGGTCTGCAGCAGCAGGGTGAGCTTTTGCTGCTGCACCGACTGCGGCAGCAGGGAGAGCGGAATGCTCAGCTCGGTCTGGTTGCCTGAGGTGGCGCGGGTCAGGCCGCTGACCTGGGTCCAGCTCCAGTTGCTGCCGCCGGTGCCGGTATATTGCCAGAGGGCGAGGTTTTCCATCATCAGCTCGGCTCCGGCCGCCGCACTGTCGGCGTAGCGGTATCCTGTCGCGGGATCGTTGTCGATGTCGAAGAAAACGTGGTAGAAGTAGCCGCTGCCAAGGGTGGCGGCGGTGGTGAACTGGAGGTAGAAAGAGTTCGCATCGTGCGCGGCATAGAGATCGACGAGATCGGCGGCGGCATCGGGACCGTCACCGGCCGCCTCCACCGGATTGGGCGGCACATCGAGCGCAGCAATCCCGCTCCAGTCGCTGAAGAGGCCGTCGATGCTGATCAGGGTTTTCGAGCCCGCCGGCGGGGTGGCCTTGAGCAGCCGAAGGTTCTTGTCCTCGTTGCCGAGCGCGTCACGGGCACGGACCAGGAAGGTGTAGGTCGTAAAGTTGCTCAGGCCGGTGACCACGTATTCCCAGGACTGGCTGGCGCTCTGCCAGGTGGCGGGCACCTGTTCCAGACGGCTCGCTCCTGCCAGGGTAAAGCTCGCCGCGCTGCTGTAATAGACCGTGAAGGAGAGCGGGAGCGACTGGTCGGTGACCTGACGCCAGCGCAGACGGACGGCGCCATCGGCAGCTGCCGCTTCGGTCAGGCCGATCGCTGAATTCCAGGTCGGGGGATTGACATCGACCGGATGGCGGTGAAAGACCTCGTAGCGGATCTCATTGAGGGAGGAGGAGGAGATGTAATCGCTCCAGTTCAGCCCCAGGACCTCGGCGACCTGCTTGTTGATGGCGGCGGTCTGGCTCGCTGAATAATAGTCGAGAGCGATCACGCTGAAGCCGTCGGGTTTGGCGGCCTCGGCGTTGACCTTGGCCGACCAGACGCCCCGTTCACCCTCCTTGAAATAGGATTCGAACATCACCCCGTCGATATAGGGACGGATCGAATGGGCATAGGCGGTGGCGAGATCGGGATCGAAGTAAAAAAGCCCGCGGTTGGCCACCAGATACTTCTCCGGGTAGGCCGCGTGCAGCCAGCCGACCAGATCGGACATCGCCACCACCATCCAGCGATAGGGCCAGGGAGACCAGGGGGAGGCGGTATCGATGGTGTCGAGGAAGAGCCCGTCGCAGTTCTTGGTCAGGAGGATGTTGTCGGTGCCGGTCGGGCTGCTCTTGAGGAAGGCTCGCCAGGAGGAATCACCGGCGTTGACATAATAACTGCCCCAATTGCCGTTCATATCCGGCTTGCGATCATGGTTGGCGTCATCGAGATACCAGGAGGCATAGCCGGCGTTGGTATAGACGACCGTACTGCTTCCCCAATCCCAGTAACAGGGGCCGCGGCCGTCGCCGGTGCGTCCGCCCTGGTGATCCTCGCCGACCGAAACATAACCGATGACGATGACGTCATCGGCGGTGCCGGCGACGCCGTCATGACCTTTTTTGAGTTCGGCGACCTGGGCCGCCGAGATATTGGAGGGTTCGAGGATGACGAGGTCAAAATCCTTGGCGCGGAAGAGGTTGTCATTGTTCCAGGCGCCATAGTAGCAGAGATAATCGGAGCGGGCATCAATAGGCAGCCGCGAGAGGGCAGAAGCTGCGGAGGGGAGGATGACAAGAAAGGCCAGAGCAAGACCGGATTGTAGCAGACGACGACTGCGGGAGCAGGACTGGTATCGCAACAGCATGGAGAACTTCCATTCGTTAAGAGTATCTGTCAGACGATGATGACCTCTAGCCCGAGTTCCTCCAGCTTTTGCCGGTCGGAGGCCTTGATCTGGGCGTCGGTGATGAGATGATGCGCGGCGCGCACCTCGTCAATGACCCCGAGGCTGCGGCGGCCGATCTTGCTGGAGTCGGCGACGACAAAGACGTCGGTGGCGCTGTGGAGCATCATGCGGTTGATGGTCGCTTCCTGAAGATTGGGGGTGGTCAGGCCGAACTCGCAGTGAATGCCGTCGACGCCGAGAAAGAGCTTGTCGGCGGTGAGGCTGCGCAAGGCCTCTTCGGAGAGGGGTCCCACCAGAGAAAACGAGTTTTCACGGACAATGCCGCCGATCAGAATCACCTGATTCCTGCTCGCAGTCAGCTCCCAGGCGATATTGACAGCGTTGGTGATGATCGTCAACCCGCTGCGTGCGCGCAGCGCCCGGGCGATGGCGGTGGTCGTTGAACCCGAATCGAGGATGATCACCTCGCCGTCGCGAATGAGGTCGGCAGCCTTGCGGGCGATTCGCTCCTTGTCGGCGGCGTGGATGTGTTCTTTCTCGAACACAGCCAGGTCGATGACCGCAGGATTCTGGACGAGGATGGCGCCACGATGGACCCGCTTGAGCACCCCGCGACGCTCAAGCACCTCCAGATCCTTGCGGATGGTGACCTCCGAGGTCGCCATCTCCCTGGCCATCTCCGCCACCAGGATGCGGTTTTGTGCTTTGAGGATCTCCTCGATGCGATTGCGCCGTTCCTCTGCGAGCAGCAGGGTGCTGCTGGTTCGGGATGACATAAGTTGGCGATCTTTCGTTTGATTTTAATGGGGCAAGCGAAGTGTTACGTTTGGTTATAAATGGTTACTTATGCTTTCGAATTGTACGCATTATTCGCGGGAATAGCAAGAAGTTTTTCAAATCGGGGTGATTTTTTTGCGGACCCCTCCCCTCGCGCCGGCGCAAATCTCTCGTGCCGACCTGGCGCCCCAGGCACTCGCGCCGACCTGGCGCCCCAGGCACTCGCGCCGACCTGGCGCCCTTTCCCCCTCGCGCCGGCCCGGCCCGCGCCGGCGCCGCTCCCCTACTTGAGGAGGAGCAGCGCGCGGGTCAGGGTTTTCTCACTGCTTTTCAGGGTACAGAAATAGAGGCCGCTGCCGGCAGGGAGTCCGTTCTCGTCCCGGCCATCCCAGAAAACCTGGCCGGCGCCCGGCCCCTGCAGGCCCTGCACCAGACCGGCGACCCGGCGGCCCAGTATGTCATAGATGGCGAGATCGATCCATTCCCGGCGAGGGAGGTCGAACCGGAGGAGGGTCGTTGAATTGAAGGGATTGGGAAAGCTCTGCGAGAGGCCCAATGCCTCCGGCTGCTGGGGGTGGGACTCGGCCGAGCTGGTGATTGCACGGCCGTCATAGAGGAAGAGGATCTCCTCGGCGCTCAGGGCCCGATTGTAGATCTGGATGTCATCGATCCGGCCCTTGAAATAGACGCCGCCGGTCTTGCCAATGGTGGCGATCTGGCCCGCCTTGACCGTGCCGGTCAGGTTGTGGCTGTCCTTGAGTTCACCGTTGAGGTAGATCATCGCCCTGGCGCCGTCATAGACCCCGACCAGATGGATCCATTCGCCGGCGAAGAGGTCGGCATCGCGAACCCCCGGCCGCTCGGCGCTGACCGTGGTGGTCACCTTGAAACGGAGCTCATGGATGCCCTTGTCCTCAAAGAGGACGTAGGTATCGCTTTCCGAGTCGTAGAGGGGGCCGTAGGCGCCCTGGAGATCGTTGGGCTTGTGGGCCAGCCACGCCCAGAGCGAGAGGGTGACCGCTGGGGTATTGATATCGAGGGAGGAGGAGGCGGGAATCAGGATATAGTCGTCGATGCCGTCGAAGAGGAGGCCGTTGCCGTTGTGGCCGCCCGACCAGGCGATCCCGTTTTGCAGGGCGCCGTGGTTGGCGTTGCCGGAGTGGTCGGGCAGGGTGGTGCCGGCCTCTTCATCAAAGTCCCAGGCGGCAACCAGGCCAGGGCGATAGGACTGGTAGGAAAAGTCCGCGGTCTCGGGCTCGACGATGGGATTGGGGTGAAGGGCCTGATCCTTGACTCCGGTGACGGTCAGGGTGTAGGGATTTTTTTCGGCCAGGGGCGAAATCGTCAGCAGGACCGAGAGCGAGTCGAGGGCGAGCCGGGCGCTCTCGACGGCAATCCCGGGTGCGATCTGGTAACAGGCTGTCGTCGCCGCGCTGGCCGCTTCGACCCGCTCGTTGAAGCGGATCACCAGATGGTTGGGCCGGCCGTAGGCGCGGACCGCGGCGATCTGCGGCGGGCGCAAATCCGGCGCGGTCGTCGCCGCCACCTCGTTACTGAAGGTGAGGCTGTAGAGCCCGGCGATGTTTTTGGCCCGGATGCGGTAGAAGAACTGCTTGGATTCGAGCCGGGTCTCATCGATGTAGGCGGTCGTATCGCTCACCGTCGCCAGCAGGACCTCCGGCTGGGACCGGGTATCACGATAAATCTCATAGGTGATGGCGGGGCTCTCCGGATCCTCCGCCGGCAGCCAGCTCAGGCCGATGCGCGTCTCCTCGACCACCGGCGGCAGAAGCACGACCTCGCCCGGCGGGGTGGTATCCAGCAGGGCGCGGGCGATGTCGGGGAAATTGGTGGTGATGGCGTCCACCCCCTGGCGGATCAGCGGCAGCATCTCGGCGGCGCTGTTGATGGTCCATTTGTTCATCTTGATGCCATGGACGTGGGCCGAATCGAGCAAGGCTGCGGTGATGGCACCATCGGTGCCGGCCCACTCCCCGCCGATGCTGGCCACTTGCCGGATCTGCGCCAGGGCGATGGTGCCGAAAAGCTGGACCGGGATCGAGGGATCGAGCTGTTTGGCCTGGCTGAGGTGGCTGAAGGTGAAACTGCTGATGATCACCCGCTGCTGCAGGCCGCGCTGCTGAACAGCCTCTACGACCCGGGCGACCACGGTGGGTTTGGCGCTCTTGATCTCGATGACCACGCCGACGCGATAGGAGGCGCGCACGGCGAGGTCGAGGGCCTCGGCCAGGGTGGGTATCTTTTCCCCGGAGAAAGCTGGACTGAACCAGGAACCGGCGTCGAGGTTGCGCAGCTGCGCGTAGGTCATCGTCGGGATCGTTCCGCCGGCGCCGGTCGTGCGCGCGACCGCCTCGTCATGCATCAGCATGAGCGAGTCATCACTCGAGAGCCAGACGTCCAGCTCGAACCAGTCGGCGCCGATCTCGACGGCCTTGGCGTACGCGGCCAGGGTGTTCTCCGGCGCAAGACCGGAGGCGCCGCGGTGGGCGATGATCGCTGTGCCGCCGTGGAGCAGGGCAGAGACGGCAAACAGTGCCAGCATGGAGAGGAGGCCGGCTTTTTTTAGCATGATGGTACCTCCTTACGAGATCAGGGTTGCGGGGAATGGAGATCGATCTGAATGGTGCTGCCGGAGCGGATGATGCGGCCGTACTCCTGCTGGTAATCCCTGAAGAGCAGGGTGTCGCGGACGGCATGCAGCGGCGTGAGGTAGGGATCGAGGTTGGTCACAGTGGATGCAAAGGCTGAAGATGCGGCGCCGGAGTCGGGATAGAAGAAGCGCAGGCAGCTCTCCCGCTTGCCCTCCCGGCCGGGCCGCTCGACGGCAACCCCCATCACCCGGCCATTGAGCTGCAGGACATCCCCCTCGCCGAGGGTACAGAGCGGTTGCAGGCTGTATGGCCCGGCGATGAGCAACTCGGAGCCGGGGATGCGGTCTGAAGGCATGGCAGCGAGCCAGTCGCGTGCTGGTTCTTCGGGGAGCGTGGCCAGCAGTTTTTGCAGCAGGACGACCATGACCGGCAGCAGGCGCTCCTCGCCGCTCAGATTGGTGAGCTGGATATAATAGCGCCCCTTGAGGGCAGCCACCTGCCAGGCGCTGCCGGTGTTGCGGCTCTCGATCCCTTCGATCGGTTGCTCCGTTCCCTTTTTCGCCAGGTAGATCCCGAGGGCAGCATCGGCCGAGGTCATGCCATAGAGATCGAGGCTTAGTTCGCTCTCGCCGCTGCCATAGCGCTGAACCGTCAGTACGGCAAAGCCGAACTCGAGAAAGAGCTCGGCGCCGCCGTCGATATAGCCGTAGAGATTCTGCGCCTCGTAGCTGCGGGGCTTGCCGGCGGGGCGCCAGCCGGGATAGAATCCGGCGCCGGGCAGAACGATGGCCTGATCGTGATGGGCGGCGGGTGCCGAAGACTCTATCTGCGTCAGTCCGAAGCCGGCGATGCCGAGCCAGAGCACTGCCAGCAGCCATACGGCCGGCCGGCGCCGTCGCCCGGGCCGCGGAGGGTCAAACCACGACATGGGTGATCTTCTCCGGAGAGGCCATCCCCAGTCCGAGCTTCTCGGCATAGCGGAGGTACTCGGTGAAACGGGGGTGCTCGTTAACCTTGACGTTCATCTCCTTGCGCTTCGCCACCAGCAGGTTATGGCAAACCATGTCGAGGGCGAAGGGATCGGTGGCGAAAAAGAGGGTGTTGTAGTCCCAGGTGAACTGGGCAGCGCCGTCCGGGCCGCCGTCGTACTGGCCGCGCAGACCATCGGTTATATTGAGCACGAGCTTGTCGCGGATCGCCGGGAAGGCGAGCACTTCAGTGCAGACATCGAAAAAGAGCGGCCGGTGCAGGCGTGCGGTGTTGCAGATGGCGGCATAACCGAGGTTCTTGGTGGCCATCGAGACGCCGTTACCGGTGTTCTTGAACGCGGGGAGGTTGATGATCTTGCTCAAGCGCCGGGTCACCAGTTTGCCGAAATAGGAGTATTTCCCGTTATAAACATGCTGGTTGAGGTAAGCTTCGGCCTGGTCGCCTTCGACGTCGGCCCAGTAATAGGCCTCCTGGTCATAGTTGCCGGCGCTGACATGGGTGCCGTCGGGTTTGAGCCAGCGGCTGTTGTCGCTCTTGCCCTCGGCGGCGGCCTCGTCCATGGTCTGCAGTCCTTCGATGGCGACGCCGGGAAAACGCTCGGGGGTAAAGCCGGCATCCCTGAGCATGTAATCGAAGCGGTCCCAGATGACGATCTGCTCGCGCTTGAGGCCGGAACGGGTGAGCCAGGCAATGACCGCATCAACCAGCTCGAGATGGGTGGCGATGACACCCGGTCCAACGGGATTGACCTTGATCCCCACAACATCCTTTTTATCAAAGAAGAGCTTGAAGCTTTTTTTAAGGCTGGCGCCGGTCAGCTTTTGTATCCCCCGCTCGAACATCGTGGTGACGATTTCCGGCTGGATGCGATTCTCGCGGGTGGCGGACGCATCGGTCACCTGCACCACCCGCCCGGGGAAGGGGCCTGGCAGGGAGTGGGCGGTTCTCGGGATCTTGAGCGCCTCATCGATATTGGTTTTGGGCCGGACCGGCGGCTGCGGTTTTTGCGCCTCCTGCGCCCAGGCGGTGGGTGTGCCGAGCAGCAGACCGACGCCGGCGCCGAGCTTGAGCATCTCGCGGCGGTTGAGCGACGGCACGACTTCCATGGAATGGTAGGCTTGTTTTTTCATAGGCTCCTCCTGCAAGAGTATACAAAAATCCCGGCAGGAAAGCAAAAGAGATTTCCTGCTAGGCTGGTTTTGCTATCGTACCAGGGTGAGGCTCTGCGTCCGGAGACAGGCGAGGCACAGCTGCGCTACCGACTCGCAGCCCCTGTTCACCCCCGCACATGCACCTGCATCTCCGCCTTTCTCTTCACGAGCCATGAATTGGTTTTCAGGGGAAGGAAGAACAACGACAGCCAGGCGCTGCGACTGACCCCTTCGCCTAACAGGACCGGCAGCGCAATCCCCGCCAAAACGGCCAGGATCCCGCCGCGGATCGACAAGACCGGATCGGATCCCTGCAGCAGGTACGCGGCATGCTGCATAATGACAAAATGGAAGATCAGCACAAAGAGACTCCGGCTGCCCACCCGGGCCAGAGTGGCGCGCAGCAGTCTGATTTTGGCCGATACCGTGGCCAGCGCGAGGACAAGGTAGATCATCGCGGCGGCGTTAAGGGTTGAAAAAAAGAAATGATCATATCGCCTGAGGTTCAGATTCATCGAGGCGTGGGTGTAATACTGGATCACAGCGACCGTCGCGACCGCCAGGATCAGCAGTGCCCGCCGGACCGAGAACTCCTGCAGGGCATCGCGCTGCAGAAATCCGCCGAGAAAATAGAAACAGGTCAGGGGCACCAAATCGATGCTCAGCGGCAGCCCCGCCTCCCGATAGGAATGAGCGAGGATCCTGATGGGGAGAGCCAGGGCAGGATGCAGGATCAGGACGCCTGCCCCCAGCAGTCCGAGCAGCAGCAGAGATTGAACAAACCAGGGTCGATTCCTGAGCCGAGTCACCCGGACGAACAGCCAGGCAAAGAGGATGACGCTGAAGAGATGCGGCAAAAACCACATTGGCCGCCAGCGCAGGGGTAAAAGCTGGCTGGTGCCATAGAGGATGCCGGAGAGATAGCCGGCCGGATTGGCATCGTTCTGCACGACTTCGATGATCCCGTAAAGCAACAGAGTGACCAGGTAGGGTTTCAGCAGGGCATCGGCCTTGTCGGCCAGGACCCGGCCGAAGGGTTTGCTGTAATTGAAAAAGACGCCTGCGACAAAGAAGAAGAAGGGCAGGCGGAACGAGGTGAGAAAGTTGTTCAACGGAGCCATCCTGACCAGGACCGGGCTGTGTCCGATCACGACCAGGATGATGCTGATGCCCTTGGCAATATCGATGACGACGTTACGTTTTTTCAGCTCATGCACCATCTTGAATTCCTGTTACAATGGAGGAGAGAAAGCCCGGCAAAGTGCGTTGCGGATCAACTCCGTGCCCGGCGCCAGTGCCATCTGACCATCACCAACCGGGTGACCCATACGGCAGCCGGAAAGCAGATCAATGCCACACCGACGCCGGCCAGCACATCGCTGAGGAAATGGACCCCCAGCGCGATCCGCGAATAGCAAACCGTCAACGCCACCGCCACGAGCACAATTTTCAGCTGGGAGATGCTGCGCGAGGCCTTTCTCAGGAAGAGAAGAAAGGGCAAGATGAGGGCGGCACTCTCGGTCGCGTGGCTCGAGGGGAACGAGTTGGTCACCGGCCGGGTGACGGGTTCGATTTGGCCCGAATAGGCCTTGAAGGGACGCGAGCGGCCGATCGCCAGCTTGAGTCCCTCGCTGGTCAGGCCCGAGAGCACGAAGGCGATGAACATGAGCAGGTAGAGGGCTCTTGATTTGTGCAGAGCCGGTTTTGAAAAGGGCAGCAGCCAGACCAGGGTGAGCGCAAAGAGGGCCCACATGCCGTAGCGGGAGACCAGGGCGAGAAACTGCATCAGTCCGGTGTGCTGGCGCAGTTCTTCATGGGCGAAGACAACACGGCGGTCGAGTTCACTTTGCTGCCATATGCCCAAAGCCAGGATCCACAACACCATAAACAGGAGAATCATCCATAGCACTTGCTTTTTTGTCAAACTCAATCAGGCCCCCAGACTGGTCCGTCCGTTGGATTGGGGTGCTCCTGAGCAAAACGCCGGCGTTTTAGAAGGGCAATCCGAGAATAATCTCCCGGCGCCACTCCTTTTCGTGCCAGCGCCAGGCCAGGCGGAGGCCGAGATCGAAAACGACCGGGAGGGAGAAAAAGTTGACGTCAGCGGTCAGCTCGATCCCGCTGGCGCGGTAAAAGGTGGTGCGGTCCCGCAGGCTGGACCAGCCGTAATCGTGGAAGAAGAGGCTCTTCAGCCGCTGGACATAGAGCAGGGCCCAGAGGTGCTGATCGGGGTAGGCGAGTGGCAGTGTATAGTCGATGGCGAGGCGGCCGATTTTGTCCTGGTAGCGGTAGCCGTACCCACGCGGGAAACGGATGAGGCTGCTGTAGCGGTAAGGGGCGGGCTGCTGCGCCTCATAGTCGGCGCGCAGTGCCAGACCATGGCGGCGCGCGAGGCCGGGCAGGTAGAGGCTGGCGCTCAGATGGTATCGCCGGCCCTGATAGCGGCTTTTCCACGGGGTATGGTCGAATCCGGCGCTGAGGCTTTGTCCGCGGACCGGCAGGATATCGGCCGCGGCTTTGCGATAGCGGTGGTACTCGAGGGCGTAGCCCAGGGATTTCCACCAGCCGTTCTGGTTATCCCAGCGGTCATAGGCGTCGTCGTCGCTGATATCGCTGATCCAGGTCAGCCGGGCGGCGCCTCGCAGGGAGAGGCTGGTGGTGAAGCCTCCGCGGCTGAAGTTCAGCGGCAGACGCAGGCCGGCCCGGGCGCTCTGCTCCCGCCAGGTATAGCGCTGCAGCGTTCCGGCGGCGTTGCGGTAGCTGGAGGCGCGGTGGCCATAGATCACGCCGGCGTCGAGGAGGGGATAAAAGCGCGCCCAGGTGAGGGAGGCGCTGGCGGCCCCCGCCTTCTCATCCCGGTCATAGTCGTAGCCCGCCGAGGTTTGCAAGGAGCCTAACAGGTTCTGCGAATAGAGCCGGCCGCCCCAGGTGCGCGCGGCTTCATCCGCGGTGATCTGCCAGCTGTGGATGCGGATGAGATCGTTACGGAAACCGAAGGAAGCGACCGGATAGTTCACGGCAGGAAGATCATCGAGAAGCGCAGCGCCTGCCTCCTGGGCGACGACGGGGCTGAACCAGGGATTATCCATCTCGGGGAGCTGGTCGATGGCGCGCCAGCGCGAGGAATCCAGGGCCATTTCCGCGATGTGGTAGCCCTCGAGGTCATAATCGCTGAAGAGCAGCCAGCGGCCGTCGGCAGAGGGCGCCGGATAAAAGGCGCCAAAGGGCCGGGTAGTCACGCGGAAGAGGTGGCCGCTGCGGGGCTGGACGGCAAAGATCTGTTCGGTGTCGCCGTCGTTGCTGCTGAAAAAAATAAAATTGCCGGACCAAACCGGGGTGGTGATGGTCCAGGCGCCGGGCGAGATGATATCACGCATCCCGCCATCCTCCAGGGTGATGGCGGTCAGGGCCCGGCCCGCGGCGGTCAAACGGCTGCAGATGATTTCGCGGCCGTCGGGGGACCAGGCTGGCGTCATGAGAAAATCGTTGTCGGGATTTTCAAAACGGCGGATTTCATTGCCGTTTTCGCCGTTCAGCAGGAGCAGGCGGCAGCGGTTGTCCTTCTCGACCAGGATGGCCGCGATGCTGCGGCCGTCCGGAGAGAGAGCCGGGGCGAAAAGCCGGCTGCGGGCGACGAGGGTCTGCCGGGTGCCGCTGGCGATGTCGCAGCGCTTCAGGGTGCGGAAATCCTGGTTGCCCCAACGCGGATCGCGGGTCTGCTCGGACCAGAGCAGCACAGCGCCGTGCAGGCTGTGCGGGCTGCCATCGACGGGATTGGGGAAGAGGAGGTTCTCCTCGCGGCCGTCGGGGTGGATGCGGATGAAGGTGCTCTGGTCGGCGAGGCCGAGCTTGAGGGCGATGACCGAGCCATCGCTGGCGAACTGCGGCGCCTGGTAGACGGTCCAGAAGCCGGCGTTGCCCCGGTCCCAGCGCCGCACCGCGGGATCGCTCTCGCCCCCCACCCTCTCGTGCCGACCCGGGTCACTCCCCGCTGTCTCGCTCCATCCCCTCGCCGTCTCGCTTCCGCTCTCCTCCTTCTCGTGCCGACCCGGGTCACTTCCCGCTGTCTCGCTCCATCCCCCCGCTGTCTCGCTCCCGCTCCCTACCCTCTCGTGCCGACCCGACTCCCGCCGCCCCGCCTCGCTCTCGCCCGCGCCTTCTCCCGGCTGCGGCTGGTTGGCCCGGTACCAGGCCTCCAGATCGTCCAGCATGGCCGCATGGCTTTTCATCAGGCCCATCCCGGTTTGGCGTTTGAGAGCCCAGGAAAAGCGATAGGGGAGGAAGGAGAGTTTTGCGGTGCTTTTCAGCACTGCCGGCCAGAGTCCCGCGCCCTGCTGCCGGCGCAGCCAGGTATTGAGGACGAAACCGTATTCGTAGGGATTGGCGATCCAGTTCTTGTAAGAGCCGAGGTTCATCTTGTAGTATGAGTAGTGCCTGCCGGAGAGGAGCATCGTGCGGATCGGCATGAGGAATTCGGGCTGACGGCCGCGGCCGCCGCGGGTCAGCGCGGTCTCCATCACCACCGCGTCGCCCTCGAAAAACCAGGCCGGGACCGAGATGCCGGCCCCGGCGAGCCAGCCGTACTCGCCGAGGGACCAGTAGAGCAGGCGGTTGAAGCCTTGCTTCATGGCTTCGAACTGGACGACATGGCGGAATTCATGAATGGCCAGCAGGGGGTACCAGCCGACCGGACCGGTCAGGCCGACCTGGGGCGGGGTATTGTACCACTCGCTGCGGCGCGGGGCGAGGGTGACGAAGCCGTTGCTCACGGTGTTGCGGTTATGCAGTATCAGCGGCAGGGGCCCGGGTTGTACGCCGAGGGACTTGCCGTCGGCCGGATAGACGCGTTCGAGCAGGTTAGCGATGTGCTCGGCCTCGTTTTCGATCTCGCGGGGGAAGATGATCCGGAAGTGCGGGCTTTGCAGCGACTGCCAGGAGACGCCGGGCGGGACCTGGTCGGTGCCGAGTTCGAGGAGCTCGGACTGCGCCAGCAAGGCGCCGCAGGCAAAAATAAGGATGGAAGCGATATAACGTAAAACGGCCATGAATGGTCTCCGGGGGATTGCTACTGTAAGATAAACAATTCATGGCCGATTGAAAAGTAATATTATGATCAAGTTCTGGGGGCGACGGGTTTGTGGAACCATCTTGCTCCTTGAAATGTTTCCTCTCGGGCTGACCGCTCCCCCTCTTGCGCCGACCTGGCCCCCCACTCGGGCCGACCCGCCCTCTTGTGTAGACCAGTCCACTAGGGCCAACCTGCACGCTCGTGCCGACCCCCACGCTGGCGTCGACACTCCCTCTCGCGCCGACCTGCCTTCTCGTGGCGATCACCCCCTCTCGGGTTGACCCTCTGCCGGCTAAGAGAAAGGCCCTGCGTCAAACGGGCGCAGGGCCTTCCTGGAAAGGCTGGCAGAAATTCCGCGGGATGCGAGCGGGAGGGCTATTATACATTAACACGGCAACTTGGACTTCGCATCGCTTGTAAAGCTTTTTTGCTGTCCACCTAGACCATGCTGGTGAAGAACACGATCTTCGAACCGGCACACTCTGACTTTGTTCTCCGATCCTGTTTCTGTCGGTCCGGAATTCGAGCAGTGCTGACCTTCATCATAAACCAGCCGGCCCCCCCGGGCCGGTGGGCGCTCCCCCTTCGTCGCAGCATAGAGGGCCCCTAAACCCGACTCTGCTGAGAGCGCATGTATCTGCGGAGGTAAATTCCGCCCCCCATTCGCGGCAGGACGATGACCTGCCGGCCCCCTGGCATCCCCTCGGTCCAACGATTCCCCAGTGCCCGCCACAAGGCCTGCTCATGGCATTTGCGTACCACGATCACATCCACCTCTTCATTGACAACGAGGGCTTTGGCTTGGGTTTCATCCATGGTGGCATACCAGGTGTCCCGCGACGTCAGGTATTTTTGCGTCCTGAGGATCATCCTGGGTGAATTTTCAAAAAGCAGTAATTTCATGGCAAGATCCCCCGGAATCCTCATGTACAAGTTAGTCAACTTCAGACTGATCGTTCGCAAATACAATGCCAGCGAATTTACAGATAATAAAAAACAATTGGTTAGATGGATTTGTTTGGAAAAACTCGTCAAAAAGTGTCGCCTCGAGGCGACAGGTAATCCGGGTGAATATAAGACAAACCCAATAGAATCAAATTTATAAGGGTGTGATATTGAAGCGAATTCAGTTATTCGACCGCGATTTGGCGGGTTTTTGTGCTGCGATCGAGCTTGCGCAGGGCGTGAAACGAAGAGGAAAGAGGGATTTTAGCCGGGTCGGTGTCGCCTCAAGGCGACAGGTTGACGGCCGGAGAATGGGGTTAACACGAGAGAGAGATTCTGGCTGGAGTAGCCGGATCGGCGCGCGAGTTGGGGTCGGCGCCAGAGTACAGGGCGCGAGGGTTGAGTGCGGGCGGACGCAGTCAGGTCGGCACGAGAGTACAGGACGCGAGGGCTGAGTGCGGGCGGGCACAGGCAGGTCGGCGCCAGAGTACAGGGCGCGAGAGTTGAGTGCGGGCGGACACAGCCAGGTCGGCACGAGAGTACAGGACGCGAGGGTTGAGTGCGGGCGGACGCAGTCAGGTCGGCGCCAGAGTTGGGGTCAGCGCCAGAGCACAGGTGCCAGAGTATAGGGCGCGAAAGTGGGGGGTGGAGCCGAAGAATTCAGTGCAAAATCCCCTCCTCCGTCAACATGCGGTGGAGGCTGGCACGGGCGATCCCGGATTCGCGCGCCGCCTGGGCCACATTCCCCTTACAGCGCTGCAACAGCCCGAGCAGATACTCCCGCTTGAATCGCCCGAGCAACTCTTCTTTGGCCTCGCCATAGGGCTTGTCCAGCAGCCCGGCAAAGGCCTCCGGCAAACCGGCCTTCAGGGGCCGGAAGACGATCTCCCAGGCTTCGATCCGGGTGCCGGTACAGTAGAGCAGGCTGCTCTCGACCAGATTGCGCAGCTCACGCACATTGCCCGGCCAGTCGTAGCGCATCAGCACCTCCTCCGCCGTGGGGGAGAAACCGACGACACGCGAGTTGAGCTGCTGGCGCATCCGGTCGATAAAATAGCCGGCGATCAGGGGAATATCTTCCCGGCGCTCCCGCAGCGGCGGCACACCGATCTCCACGGCCGCCAGCCGGTAATAGAGATCGCTGCGGAAGCGCCCGGCCGTGACCTCCGCCCGCAAGTCATGGTTGGAGGCGGCGATGATCCGCGCCCGCAGCGGCAGCGCCTCCTCACCGCCGACGCGGTAAAAACAGCGCTCCTCGATGACGCGCAGGAATTTGGCCTGGGCCTCGAGCGGCAGGTTGGTGATCTCGTCGAGAAAGAGCGTCCCCTCACCGGCCATCTCCAGCCGGCCGCGGTGGAGCACCTCCGCACCGGTAAAGGCACCGCGCTCATGGCCGAAGAGCTCGCTCTCAAAAAGTGCCGGTGTGATGGCGCCGTTGTCGACAGCGACGAAGGGCTGGGCCGCGCGTTTGCCGCGGGTATGAATCTCGTGCGCCACCAGCTCCTTGCCGGTGCCGCATTCCCCCTGGATCAGGACATTGGAGGGGGCGCTGGCAACCCGCGCGATCTGCTGGAAGACCTGCTGCATCTGCGGCGACTCACCGACCAGCCGGCCATAGCGTTTGCCATTCTCCTCAAGATAGAGCCGGCGGAGGTTCACCTGCTCGAGCTCCCGCTGGATGACGGTGCGCAGGGTACCCGCATTGGGTTTCTTCGAGGTGTAATGCAGCGCCCCGAGTTTCATCGCCTCGACCGCGGTGTTGAAGCCGGGATGGTCGGTGACCATCACCACGGGAAGATCGGGGTGGCGTTCGCGGATGTGGCGCAGGGTCTGCAGACCGTCCCAGCCCGCACCCATGCGCAGGTCGAGCAGCACCGCGTCGGGTTCCTCGCGCGCCAGCATGCGCACACCAGCCTCGCCGCTCGGCGCATGCGCCACGATGAAAATATCCCGGCTGAGGAGGGTGAAATCCTCGGCAAACTGCGCATCATCATCGATCAGCAGCAGGTGGAGGCGGTCACTCATGGTCGATCCTTTTCAGCATGATTTCAAAGAGGGCGCCCTGGCCGGCTGGTGTGGCGCAGAGGCGGATGGCGCCGCCGTATTTGATCAGTTCCTGGTAAGCGTTGTAGAGCCCGAAACCGCCGCCCGGTTTGGTACTGACCCGCTCATTGAAGAGCCGGCGGGCCAGGGCGTCCGGGACGCCCGGACCGTTGTCGCGAATGTGGAGAAAGAGATAGTCGGCATTGGCCTCGACCTTGAGACCGACGGCTTTGCGAGGCGTATCCTTTAACGCCGCATGCGCGTTATCGAGGAGATTTTCAAGGATCTGCGAGAGGGTATAGCCGGGGATGCGCGCCCGCCATTCGTTCTCGCCGGCAGGATCGAGGGTGTAGGAGACATCCGGGCGGCGGTTCTGCTCCAGCACTTTCTCGACGACCGGCCGGACCTGACAGGAGAAGCGCTCAGCGACTTGCTTGCGCAGGGCCTGAAGCTCCATTTGCAGGATCTGGCTGCGGCGCACCACGGTGGGCAGACTCTCACCCGAACCGAGACGAAGTTCGACCTTGAGCGCGCTGAGCGCTGCCGTCAGATTGAGCATGGCGGTCTTTAAGGCACCGCGGAGATGATCGGGAGTATGACTGCCGGAGGCCAGCTCGAGGATCTTCTCCAGCTCCGGCACGAGCATGGAAAAATAGTCGTCGATGACGCCCATGAAGGCGCTGACCACCTCGTCAGAGCGCGGCTGATCCCCGGTGAGGTTTTGGCTGTAGAGCTCGATGCGGTTGAGCTTACGCGCCGCCCATTCCCCGTGAAAGAAGGCGGAGAGTGCCAGATAGAGTTTCTCAAGGTCCGCGATGGCATGTGTGCTGTTCTCGATGCGGGAACGATACATCGCCAGCGCGAGAGCCCAGGCGATCAGGGGCAGCGAGACGCCCAGGCTATAGCGCAGCCCGGCTGGCTGGCCGGTGAGCACGACGAGCAGGAGGAGCATCAGCAGGCCCGGGAGCAGCACCATCAACCCCAGGGTGCGCGCCGGCCAGCTTTTGAAATGCAGGTGATAGAGCTCGACGAGGAGGATGAGACTCGAGAAGATAAGCAACAGCGCAAGCGGCAGTCGTGGTTCCGGATTGGCGCGGAAGCGCTGCAGCCACTTGGCCAGCAAGGCGCGTTTGTGCTGCCACCCCAGCGATTCGCGGATCTCGAACAGTTGACCGGGAAGGAGGCCGGAGAGCTCGCGAACTGTGCCCGCGGGGAAGCGCACCCGCAGGGCGAGCCGCCCCTCATCGGGGAGGCCGAAATGGACGATGCGGCTGCTCATCGAGTTATAGCCGCTGCCGCCATTGATCTCGCGCATCCCGAGCAAGTACTCCGGTTCACCCAGATGGCCGTCACGGTAGAGCCAGAGCCGTGCGCCGATGGCATCGCGGTTGCTGCGGTCGCCCTGCAGCTGAACTTTGAGCCAGCGGTGATTGTTGGTCAGGTTATCATAGAGTCCGCTGCGCTCCGCATCCTGGGCGAGGTAAATGTCGAGATCGCCATCGTTTTCAAGGTCCAAAGCGGCCATGCCCGCTGAAATGGTGGGGCGAAACAGCCCTGCCTCCCGGGTGGCCTCGTGGAAAAAGCCCTTGCCCTGGTTGGTGTAGAAACGGTTGAGGCCGCGATTCCCCGTCAGGAGGTCGAGATCGCCGTCGTTATCCGCATCCAGGAGGAGGGCGGTCTGGCTGAGATCGCGGCTGAGCAAGCCGCGCGCGGCGGTGACCTCCGTGAAGCGGCCGCGGCCGTCGTTGAGATAGAGCTGGTTGGAGTGGATGAGGTTGGTGACGAAGAGGTCGAGGTCGCCGTCGTTGTCGACGTCGCCCCAGGTGGCGCTGGTGGAGCGGTCGAGGGTGTCGCTGCCGGTTACTCCTGCTTCACGGCCGCATTCCCGGAACGAGGGAATGGCACCGGGGCTGGACGCTCCTTGATTCAGATAGAGGAGGTTGGGCTGGCCATAGCGCGGTACGAAGAGGTCGGGGTCTCCGTCGTCATCGATATCGCCGAAGGCGGAACCGCCGCCGCCGCGGTCGATGAGCAGCCCTGCCTTGCGGGTGACGTCGCGAAAGATGCCGGCGCCGTTGTTGAGATAGAGCCGGTTGGTCGAATCCTCGTTGGAAACATAGAGATCGACGGCGCCGTCGCCGTTGACATCAGCCCAGATGGCCGAACAACTGCGCGCCAGGCAGTTGTCGAGGCCGGCGAAAGCGGATTCCTCGCGGAAATGGCCGCGGTGCATCTGACGGTAGAGGAGATTCTGCCCATAGAGGGAGGTGACGACGAGATCCTGATCGCCGTCGTTATCGACGTCGGCCGCAGAGCAGCCTTCGTCATAGTTTATCACCCCTGTCGGCAGCGACACCATGCCGGCAAGCCCTGCGGCGGCTGCGGTTTCGCTTTCCACTATGCCACCGCGATTGCCAGAGAGGAGAAAAAGATGGTTGGCCGCTCCGGTCGCCACCGCGAAGAGATCCTCGATGCCATCTCCGTTGAAATCGGCGACGGCCAGGCCGTGCTCCCCCACATACCAGCTGCTCTGAAGGTAGGTTGTGAAGAAAAGAGCCGGCAGGCGCCTTTG
Source organism: uncultured Cytophagia bacterium (assembly GCA_964436305.1). GTDB lineage: Bacteria > Zhuqueibacterota > Zhuqueibacteria > Residuimicrobiales > Residuimicrobiaceae > JAKPUX01. The sequence goes on from CAYTCI010000016.1 coordinate 19,976, forward strand.
CAGGGGCACGCGGATGATCAGGCAGCGCTTTTCCCCCTCCAGGTTATAAAAGGAGATTTTCTGCCAGACGTGGCTACTATCCTGATGCTCTTCCTCGATCAGGTTCGCGATCCAGCTGCTACCGGCGCTGTTCCAGGCGCGGGCGAGATGGCCCGTATAAAAGGCGCCGCTGTGATGGCAAAAGAGCAGCTGTCCGAGCGCGAGAGGGGAGTCGAGCACCAGGGTGTCGGTGACGGCTGCCGGGCGCTGCAGCCAGCTGAAGCGCTTCAGAATTTCAATGGGCCAGCTGGCCATCGGCATTTCCGGCATCATGGCCCCAACCAGCAGTTGCAGCAGGCTGATGGAATCGCTGGGTGCCATGCGCCAGTTCCCGCCATCATTCAGCAGGGGATAACTCTGTTTGCGGTGCGTCTTGGTCCAGGCCAGGCCGCTGCTGTCGCTGGCCATAAAGAGGGCGAGGAGATGCGACCCGACCGGCGAGGGGACCAGCTGCCAGGAGTGACCGTCGTAGTGCATGATCTGTCCCCACTCGCAGCCGGCCCAGCCGCTGGTGGGAGAGAGCATAAAGATGCAGCGGATGCGATCCGAATTGGGGGTTGGTACATGACGCCAGGTGTGGCCGTCGAAATGGAGGAGATCCTGCTTGATCGTCGTGCCCGGATTGAAAGAGAGCCAGATATCATTCCGGGTGCGGGCAAACAGGGCATTCATCGGGCGTTGGGCGTGAGTGCCCAGGTCCACGCGCTGCCAGCGGCCGCGCTCGTAGCGCCACAGCTCGCAGGCCGGCGAGCTCTGGGGCTTCAATGTGCAGAGAAATCCGTTCTCACCATCGATAAAGTCACTGACGTACGCATCCAGGGCCGTGGCGGAGGGGGTACAGAGCAGCCGCCAGGGAAGGCCGAAGAGGGGCTGCAGGTCGGCGATAACCGCCTGGGTATCGGAGGGGGTTGGCGTCAGAGTGACGGTTTTGGCGGCAAGAGGAGCAAACCAGATCAGCAGGAGAGACAGAACAGACCCATTCAGATGGCGAAAACGCTCTTTTGCTCTGATACCCCTCATGAGCGCGAACCCCCGGTGTGCGGAGCCCTGATGCCGTGCGCAGCAGTAGAAAGAATATTACAAAAATAGCCAAAAATTTGCACTTTGTCAATCTATTTAAAAGTGACGGGCCCCCAACTCTGGCGTCCTCCCGGCACCTCATTCTGGCACCGACCTAACCGTCTGCCATCTGCTGCCGCCGACCCCTCACGCCTGGTCCACTTACCCTCAGCCCAACAGCCCCCCAACTCTGGCGCCGACCCAACCGTCTGCCATCTGCTGCCGCCCCCATTACCTCATCCGTCTCTCACCGGCCGGGCACCCGCTTATGTCCGGCGCCGGCCGGCAATCGCCGGGGAAATCCTGATGCTGAAGTATTGGCCTGTCTCCACCTTCAACCTCCTGAAAAGGATTGGATTCCTCGCTAATTCTCGCTATTTTGACAGCGGACCTTTCCACTGGAATCGACTATGTTCACCTATGACCAAAAAGGCATTCAGGTTGCCGGCGCCGAGCTCTGGCTCGATGCCCTGCGCAAGGTGAGTTTTTCTTTCGTCTCGCACGGCCACACCGATCACCTGAAAAATCATATCCGGATCCTGGCTACTCCGGCCACCGCCCGCTTCCATACCCTCCGGGCCAAAAAGGCGGAGATCCAGAGCCTGAATTACGGCGAGACCCTCGAGATGGATGGCATGCGCCTCCGCCTCTATCCCGCCGGTCATATCCTCGGCTCGGCGATGATCCATATCGAACGCGACGGACTCTCGCTGCTCTACAGTGGCGATTTCAAGCTGCGTCCGAGCGCCACCTGCGAGCCGATCGAAATCCCGCACGCCGACATCCTCATCACCGAGAGCACCTTCGGCCATCCGCAGTATGTCGTGGAGCAGAACCGCGAGGCACTGATCGCCGAACTGACCGGCTTTATCTCCGACTGCCAGCGCAGCGGGCACACCCCGGTGGTACTGGCCTATACCCTGGGCAAATCCCAGGAGGCGATGAAGATCCTCGGGGATCTCGGCTACCCCGTGCAGGTCTCGCCTTCGATCTGGCAGATGGCCGAAGTCTATCAGCAGTTCGGGGTGGTTTTTAACCACTGCACCGTCTGGCAGGGGGCGGCGATCGGCCCCGGCGAGGTGCTGATCGTGCCGCCCCACATCGCCTTCACCCGCGCCCTGCAGTTCGTGCCGCGGCGGCGCACGGTCTTCCTCTCCGGTTGGGCCAGCGGCAGCCAGGGGCCGGGCTGGCGCTGTGACCACCGCATTCCGCTCAGCGATCACGCCGACTTTCACGAACTGGTCGAATTCGTCAACCAGGTCCAGCCGCACAAGATCTACACCACCCACGGATTCGCCGAATTCCCCGGCTATCTCCGTGAGCTGGGCTATGACGCGGAGCTGCTCGCGTGAAGACGATTACTGCTTACCTTACCGAAGCGGCCCGTGAGCGGATCCGCGCCGCCATTGATGAGGCGGGCGGCAACGAGGTCTTTTTCATCGGCTACACCGAGGAGGACCTGATCGTCCACGATGTCGCGGTGGCGGCGCGCGGTCACAAGACGGCGGTACCGGTGATCACCCAGCTCGCCGCCGAGGCCGATGTGGTGATCCACAACCATCCCTCCGGCCATCTCACCCCCTCCGAGGCCGATCTCGCAATTGCCGCGGGCCTCGATCCCTTCAGCGTCGCCTTTTACATCGTCGACAACCAGGCAGCGAACATCTATGTCGTCGTCGAGCCCTTCGCCAAACGGGAGATCATCCCCCTCGATGCCGAAGCCCTGGTCGGGATCGTGCAGCAGGGGGGAGCGGTATCGCGCGAGCTTCCCGGCTATGAGGAGCGGCCGCAGCAGGAGGAGATGATCCGCGGTGTCGCTGAGGCCTTCAACGAGGGCCGTATTGCCACGATCGAGGCCGGGACTGGTACCGGCAAGACCCTGGCCTACCTCATTCCGGCGATCCACTGGGCGCTGCAGAACAAGGAGCGGGTGGTGGTCTCGACCAACACCATCAACCTGCAGGAACAGCTGATCAAGAAGGATCTGCCCTTTTTGCAGCAGGTGCTGCCCGATAAATTCACCGCGGTGCTGGTCAAGGGGCGCGGTAATTATGCTTGCCTGCGCAAGGTCGATGACCTCAGCGGTGAGCTCGATCTGGCCAGCGACGAGGAGGAGGAGCGCGAGGAGCTGAAGCAGCTGATCGACTGGGCGCGCAGCTCGAACGACGGCAGCAAGGCGGACCTCGCCTACATCCCGCGCGAGGTGGTCTGGGAGAAGGTCGCCGCCGAGAGCGACACGTGCACCCGCAGCCGCTGCCCCTTTTTCCGCGACTGTTTCGTCAACAAGGCGCGCCGCCATGCCGCCCGCGCCAACATCCTCGTGGTCAATCATCACCTCCTCTTCGCCGACCTCTCCATCCGCTACCAGATTGGCTCGGTGAGCGAGGCCGCGGTGCTGCCGCCCTATACCCGGATCATCTTTGACGAGGCGCATCATCTCGAGGATGTCGCCACCAACTATTTCGGCGACCGCATCACCCGCGCCGGCATCCTGCGCATCCTCAGCCGCCTCCACCGCCAGCAGAAGCAGCTCTTCAAGGGTCATCTCCATACCGCCCTCTACAAGCTGCGGCGGCGGCGCGGCCAGATCGACGGCGCCCTGCTGAACCGGATCGAGGAGGCGATCACCTCCCGTCTGGCGCCGGAAGTGGCGGCGCTGCACGAGGCCACCCAGGAGCTGATGGACCATCTCTACGAGGCGGTCAAGGGCTTCGCCCAGGAGAACCAGGGCTACGAGATCAAGCTGCGGCTGGTGCCGGAGGTGGCCCAGGCCCTGCTAATCGACAGCGGTCTGAGCCGGCTGTTGCAGGAGTATGTCACCAGCATGACCGAGCTGGCGGCGGGACTGGGGCATCTCGGCGGTTGGCTGCACCAGGCGCAGTCGGGACCCGAGGATGCCCTCGCCTCGACCGTGATCGAGATCAAGGCGGCCGCTGATCGGCTGGCCGCGGCTGCGGCGGTGATCGGCGAGGTGGTTTTCAAGCAGGACGAGGAGAATATCCGCTGGATCGAGGTGCGCCCGGGCTACAAGGGGCGCCACATCGTCCGCTTCCAGAGCTCGCCGCTCGACATCGCGCCGATGATGCAACAGGCGGTCTACGACAGCTACGAGAGCATCGTGATGACCTCCGCGACCCTGACGGTCGAAAAGTCCTTTGAATTCCTCGCGCAGCGGATCGGCCTCAGCGCCCTGGCGCCCGAGCGCCGCAGCGAGCTCCTCCTGCCCGCCCCCTTCGATTACGAGAAACAGGCGGTGGTTTGCATCCCCACGGATATTCCGGACCCCAATGAGCGCAGTTTTTCGAGCGAACTCGGCAAGCTGATCTACCGCGCAGTTGCCATCTCCAACGGCCGGGCCTTCGTCCTCTTCACCTCCTATGGCCTGCTGACGATCATCTACCGCCAGCTCGAGGATTCCTTCAAGAAGCTGGGCATCACCCCGCTGCGCCAGGGGGAGGAGAACCGCCATGAGCTGCTGGCGCGTTTCCGCCGCGACAAGAGCTCGGTGCTTTTCGCCACCGACAGCTTCTGGGAGGGGGTCGACGTCGAGGGCGAGGCGCTCGAGAACGTCATCATCAGCAAGCTCCCCTTCAAGGTGCCCAACGAGCCGGTGATCGAGGCGCGCTGGGAGGCGATCGAACGGGCGGGCGGCAATCCCTTCATGGAGTATGCGGTGCCGCTGGCGGTGCTCAAGTTCAAGCAGGGATTCGGCCGGCTCATCCGCCGTAAAAGCGACCGCGGTGCGGTGATCGTCTTCGACAACCGCGTGGTCAAGAAGGCCTATGGCAAACGCTTCATGCGCTCGCTGCCGCCCTGCCGCACGGTTATCGGCCAGAAGGAGCAGGTCTTCGCCGAACTGGTGAATTTTTTCAACCAACGATAAGTGCTTGCGCATGATGCGCGTTCCTGGACCACAGCATGAAAGGAATGTGCCATGAAACCCTCCCGTTATCTCGCCGCCCTCTTGCTCCTCTCCCTGGCCTGCACAAAGACCGTCGAAAAAATTATCTCACCGGAGAGTGAGACGGACTCCGACAAGGGCTCTATCGTCGGCCTCGTCAAACAAAGCGACAGCCAGGCCCTGGTCGTGGTACGACAGGCCGTGCCGCTCGACACGGTGCGGATCGATCCGGCCACCGGCCAGTTCCGTATCGAGAAGCTGACGCCGGGAAACTATGACCTCAGCATCAAGGCGGCCGGCTATGGCACCTGCTGGGTTCGCGGCATAACCGTCAGCCGCGGCGCGGTCAGCTGGGTCGGCGAGATCGCTCTTGCCCGGGTGCCCGACCTGGTCAGCGCCTTTTATCCTGCCGATCAGAGCGAAGTGGTCTTCGACAAGAGCAGCAGCCAGCTCTCGATCTCGATCGCTTTCAACACCGAAATGGACCGCGAGAGTGTGGAAAAGGCCTTCAGAACCGATCCCCCCACCGAGGGGCTCTTTTTCTGGGGCTATTACGCGACCATTGAGACCCCAACCTATTTCTGGAACGAGGCCTCCTGGGCGGACAAGGCCCGCAACGACGCCGGCACGACCATCACCACCTACAGCAAGGTCAAGGCCTTCACCTATCGCATGTCGCGCAAGGATTGCTGGACCGACACCACCTACCGCGTCACCCTTGCGACGGGCGCCAAAGACACAGCCGGCACACCCCTCGAGTTCCCCCTGACCTTCTCCTTCAGCACCGTGCAGTCGGCCACGACCCAGAACACCATCCAGACCAGTCCCGAGCATGGCGACGATCAGGTCGATCCCCTGGGCTACAGCTCGCTGACGATGACCTTCCCGCGCCGTATGGACCAGGCCTCGGTCGAATCCGCCTTGACCCTTGCGCCCAAAACCGATTTCGTCTGCATCTGGCCGGCGGCGCAGCAGCTGCGGATCTATACCGGCGGCCCCCTCTGGTGTGGCACGCACTATGAGGTCTCACTGGCCGGGAGCGCGCGCGACCTCGATGGTGTCGAGCTGGGTGCGCCCTACTCCTTCAGCTTTACTACCCAGCCCTTCCAGGTCGAGCGCACCACGCCGGCCAACGGCGAGACCTTTGTCTCGCGCACGACGCGCCTCACCTTCCAGTTCAACACCTGGGTCAGTCTCAGCCCGGTCACCCGGGCGATTACGATCGAGCCGGCGGTGAAGGGCTCCTTCGTGCGCGGCTATGAGAACGGTCAGGGTACGCCCAAGGATATGATCACTTTCATCCCCAGCGACCTCCTGGCGGCCAATACCAAATACACGGTAACCGTTGCTGCCAGCGCCAGCGATCTGCACGGGACACCCATGCCGGCAGCGTACCGCTTTGTCTTCATCACCGAGCCGGAATGATGGATCTGAAAGCCGCCCTTTGCGCCGAGGCCCGCTCGCTTGGTTTCGATCGGATCGGTTTTGCGCAGGCCGATGCGCTGCCAGGGGCGGTCCTGCAGGAGCGCCTGGCGAGAGGCTATTACCGCGGCATGCCCTGGATGGCAGAGCGGCTGATGCTGCGCCTCGATCCGCGGTTGCTGCTGCCTGGAGCGCGCACAGTGATCACCGCCGCAGTCAACTATTATTCGGCGCAGGAGCCCCCGGAGGCGACGCACCTGGCGCGGGTCTCGCGCTACGCCTGGGGGGAGGACTATCATCGGGTAATCAAACGGCGGCTCAAGGCTCTGCTGGGATCTCTGCGCGAATGGGTTCCCGAAGTGCAAGGGCGGCTCTGTGTCGATGCCGCGCCGATCCTGGAGAAGGAGTGGGCGCGGCGCGCGGGAATCGGCTGGGTGGGCAAGCACAGCCTGGTGATCGCGCCGGAGCTTGGCTCGTGGATCTTTCTCGGCGAGATCGTCACCGATCTCGAGCTGGCGCCGGATGCGCCGGTAGCGGAGCAGTGCGGCGGCTGCAGCCGCTGTCTTGAGGCCTGTCCGACCGGGGCGCTGGTGGCGCCCTACGCCCTGGATCCGCGGCGCTGCCTGGCTTATCAGACCATCGAGAGCAGGGAGGCGATTCCGGAGGAGCTGCGGCCGGCTCTGGGCAACCGGGTTTTCGGCTGCGATATCTGCCAGTCGGTTTGTCCCTGGAACCAGCGCTGGGCGGCACCGGCGGCAGATGCGGTTTTTTCTGCGCGGCCGCACTGGCGCGCGACGCCGCTGACGGAGCTGGCCATCTGGACGCCTGAACAGTATGCGGCGGCGGCGCAGGGTTCGCCGCTGCAGCGGCGCGAATATGCTGCGTTCATGGGCGCGGTGGCTGCTGCGCTTAAAAATCAGCTCGAGTGAAAAACCTTGCGCTGTTGCACCCCCCTCGCGCCGGCCCAGCTTCTGGCGCCGACTCGAACCCTCACTCTGACCCCAGCCCCTACCGTCGAGCAGACCTGACTCGCCCGCTGCCTCGTTCTCCTCGCGCCGCCTCGGCCGCCATGCTCTGGCGCCGACCTGACTCGCCCCCCTCTCTTGCGCACCCCAACCCCGACCCCAACCCTCGCGCCGACCTCAGTCGCACGCCACCTCGCTAAACCCTCGCGCCGACCCAAACTCTCTCGCGCCCCAACACTCCCGCCGACCCCAAACCTTACGCTCGTTCGGCCCCGCCGATCGCGCCCCCATCCCGCACCCCTCCTCTTGTGCTGACGCGCCAATTGAAAATAGTACTTGCATTTCTTGTGTAATAGTAATATAATGTATACGTGCACTGACATGTTAATATATAACTATACGAAAAGGTACAATTATGGAGAACGACCTCTTCGACCAGCAGGAATTCCTGAAGAAGATCGGGATCAGCGCCGAGGATCTGGCCGAGTGGGAAAAACAGGGTCTGCTGCGGAGCGAAGTTCGCATCGACAGCAACATGCCGGGCTATACAGAGGAACATCTGGTAGCGGCCCAGCAGATCCAGAATCTGCTCCGGATCGGCTACAGTCTGCCAGAGATTCGCAAAATCATGAAAAAAGTAGGTTTGCCTAAACGGGACGAAGAGGGGCGCGCCCGCCAGGCTGCTGAATATCTCACCGTCGGCGAGCTGGCTGAACAGGCCCAGGTCAATAACCGGACCCTCAAGTACTGGGAAGAACGGGGCATTATTCTGCCGGACCGACGCACCAGCGGTGGATTCCGGCTTTATGCCAAACATTGGGTACAGATTTGCCGCCTCATCCTGGATCTGCAGAATTTTGGCTATACCCTGGAGCAGATCAAGGAACAGGCCGACCTCTATCGTTTCCTCCTGGAACTGGAAGCCGACAAATCCCGCAGTCACAATCCCCAGGTGGCTCTGGGCGCATTGGAGGAAATGGAGAAGCAAATCCAGCTCCTCTTCGCGCGCATGAAAATGCTTCGCGAAGGTATTGAACGCTGGGAGTCGATGCTCAAAAAAAGACGGAAGGAGCTGAGCCCCCTGCGCGCCGGATACACACGGTCGGGTGGGGGCGAGAGTTAGCGGAGCTTGGCTCCCTGCGCACCGGATACACACGGTCGGGTGGGGGCGAGAGTTAGCGGAGCGGACAGGCTGCCGGGTACCAGCTCGCCAACAGGTGCCGGGGGCAATAATGGGGGGGTGGTTTTTGACCAGGGGACAGAATCAGGAGAGGATGTTATCATGCGTGTATTACTGTTGTATCCCGAATTTCCCGATACCTTTTGGAGCTTCAAGCACGCCCTGCGCTTTGTCCGCAAGAAAGCCTCCTCGCCGCCTCTGGGCCTGATTACCGTCGCCGCGCTACTCCCGTCAACCTGGGAGAAGAAGCTGGTGGATGTCAATGTCTCCCGCCTGCGCGATCGCGACCTCGCCTGGGCGGATTTGGTGATGATTTCGGCGATGATCGTTCAGCGCGATTCGGCGCACGAGCTGATCGCCCGCTGCAAGAAAGCGGGCAAGAGGGTGATCGCCGGCGGCCCCCTTTTCCTCAGCGAGCATGAAGCCTTTCCCGAGGTGGACCATTTCATCCTCAATGAGGGCGAGATCACCTTGCCCCTTTTTCTCAGCGACCTGGCGCGCGGCTGCCCGCAAAAGATTTACCGAACGGAGGCCTTCGCCGATATGGCGATGACTCCCGTGCCCCTCTGGGAACTGGTCCAGTTCCGCAAATACGAGTCGCTCAGCATCCAGTATTCGCGCGGCTGCCCCTTTCAGTGCGATTTCTGCAACATCACCGCGATGCTCGGCCGCAAGCCGCGCACCAAGAGCGCTCGGCAAATCATCGCCGAGCTCGACAAGATGTATACCCTGGGCTGGCGGCGCAATGTTTTCTTCGTCGACGATAATTTCATCGCCAACAAGCGGCAGCTTAAGGAGGAGATTCTCCCGGCCCTCATCGCTTGGCGGCGGGGCAAGGCGGGCTGCAAGTATCTCACCGAGGCCTCGATCAACCTGGCTGACGATGAGGAGTTGATGAGCATGATGTCCTCGGCCGGTTTCAACTCGGTCTTTGTCGGCATCGAGACCCCGGAAGAAGCGAGCCTGGCCGAATGCAACAAGGGCCAAAATGTCCACCGCAATCTGGTCGAGTGCGTCCAGGCGATGCAGCGCCACGGCCTGCAGGTGATGGGCGGGTTCATCGTCGGTTTCGACAACGATACCGAATCCATCTTCGACCGGCAGATCGAGTTCATTCAGAAGAGCGGCGTAGTGACAGCGATGGTCGGCATGCTCCAGGCCATCCCCGGCACCCCTCTTTATGCCCGGCTGCACGCGGAGGGGCGGATCGCCCATGAGATGAGCGGCGACAACGCCGACGGCACCACCAATATCATCCCGAGCATGGGACTCGAGAAGCTCAAGACCGGCTATGCCCGGCTGATGGCCGAAATCTACAGCCCGGAGCAATTTTATGCGCGCATCCGCACCTGTCTGCGCACCTACCGTCCCTCCCGGGAGCCAGCCTCTTTCCATCTGGACGAGCTCTATGCCTTTCTGCGTTCGATCTGGAAGCTCGGCACCATCGGCGAGGAACGCCGTCACTATTGGCGGCTGGTCTTCTGGACCCTCTTTCACCGGCCACGCAGCCTGGTCCTTGCCGTCACCTTCGCCATTTATGGTTTTCATTTCCGCACCGTCAATGCGCTCAACGGCATCCACTGAGTGGTACCTGCAGGTTGCGAACTTGAGTTTTTTGACTTTTTCCTTGATTTTCAGGATCACGACTCCTATATTGCTTTACATAGATTCGCCACCCATGACCCACTAAACTCAAAATTCTTGTCCAGCCTGAGAAAACCTAAAAACCAGTCAAGGTTCAGCACCAAACCCAGCATCCCAACAAACAACAAGGAGGTTGCCATGAGGAGCAGGAGCGTTACTGTGTTGTTGATGTGTGTGGTTGCGCTGTTTTTTGTCACGAGTGGAGCTTTGGCTCAGGGGCACTTTGTCCGGGCAGGCGAGATCCCTGTGCCTGAGACCGATCTCAATACAGATGGCACTGGTAATATGATCGCCGGCGTGGATTTCGACAACGACGGCAAGACCGAGATCTATCTGGTTAATGACATGTGGACTACCGGATCGACAGGCGAAGTTCCAAGGATCTACAAACTCGAGAAAGAAGGATCCGAGTGGAAGGTGGTCTGGAAGGCCGGCGCTCCTGTTGAGAAGCAGAACACCTGGCCCTTCCTCACCCATGGGGATCTGGACAAGGATGGCAAGGAAGAGGTTTATTGGGGTATCGTCAATAACATCTCCGCCACGACCGTATTGAATCCCTATCGTATCCTTGTTTATGAAGTTAAGGGGGATGGCAGCGATGTTCTGGGCGTCGATGACGGCGTCGGCGGCTATCTGCCCAATGCCAAGTGGACCATCTCTGCAGCCGACAACGACAACATCCGGCCGATCCAGGCCTGCATAGCCGATCCGGATAAAGACGGTATCGATGAGCTGCTCTTTGCGGATCGAGCCGGCCGGACCGGTGGTGTTTTTTGCGGCGTCGTCTCGGTGGACAAGATCCCGGACAATGGCGATGGCACCGAGACGTGGACTATGGAAACCAGCGGCCTCGATTTTACTCTCAAGGCCGGCACGACCCAGAACAAATGGGATGTCGTCTCCATTGGCTCCAATGTTTACAGCTTTTGCGAGATCGAGATCACCAAATTCACCTGGGACGGATTTGGCTGGGGGTACACCAGGTTGTCACCAATGGCAGGCGGTGCGCCGGTGCAGTCCACCCAGGTGGTCGATCTCGATGGAGATGGCGCAAAAGAGATGATCGTCGCGATCTATGACTGGGGCAATGATGCCGCCAAGGGCATCTATCTGGTCCAGGAGGAGGGCGACTCCCTGAAGAAGACTGAGCTGGTCAATACTGGCAAGTACTTTCCAGGTGGTTCCCGTGGCCTCTGGGGCGGCGCCTCCGGTGACATTGACGGCGACGGCAAGCTCGATTTTGTCTACGGCGCCCGCGCTGGATCGCCGAACGCCGGCATCTATCGCCTCGCCTACAAAGGCGGTGATATCACCAATCCAGCCAATTACTCCTTCACGGTGATCGATTCCCTTTATTCCGAAGGTGGTATTTACAACGTAATCAATCTCGCCAACATCGATGACGACCCGCAGTTGGAGGTGCTTTACACTTCGAGCACTGACGCTGGTGTTTTGCCGGATGTGGGTACCAAGCCGATCGTGGTGCTCGATTACGTGCCGGAAACCCCAACCTTTGACAATCTTGTGATCGCTCCCGAGGTGCTTTTTGATGGTGCTGTGCCCCCGACCGACTTTCTGTTCCGGCCCGGGCGTATTCTCGACAATGGCAAAACCATCTGGATGGGCACCTATAATTCGACGAGTAAGGAGACATGGGTCTATCGCTCCATTGACGGTGGTAAGACTTTTACTCATAATCCCACGGCGATTCCCTCCCGTGCGGCACAAGTGGATGCCTTTGACGCCAATACCGCGGTCATCGCCCTGGAGAATGGCAAGATCTTCCGCACCACCGATGGCGGGCAGACCTGGACCGAAGTCTACTCCTATCTGCTCAATCCGATACTGGGAGGAGATGGCTTTTTTGATGGTATCCGGGTGCTCGATGAAAATACAGCCGTGGCTATCGGCGATGGCGAAAACGACGGCGACATGCACATCGCCCGCTCGACCGACAAGGGGGCGACCTGGACGCAGATCACCGGCGTCGATTTTAAGGGAGCAGCCTACGCCTACTTCAGCTGGGGATTGGCCAGTTTCAATCTCGGCGAGACGATGTGGGTTGCCGCTTATTCATCTTCGGGATATGGCGCTTTTATCCTTCGTACCTATGACGCCGGATTGACCTGGGAAAGCTTTGCCATTCCGACCGATCTGGTTCCCAGACATGCCCGTGCGATTACCTTTGTCAATCAGACCGACGGCATGATCGCTGCCCGCGGCGGATTTGTGATCAAAACGACCGACGGCGGCGCCACCTGGACCCAGGCGAGCAATCCTGACACTTCAGCTGACAGCTATGTCAACGGTGTTGTAGCCATCCCGGGTACCAACATTATTCTGGGCATGGACGATATCGGTGTTTTTGCGACAACCGATCTCGGCACAACCTGGACCAAGCTGAATACGCCGCCTGAACTGGATGGATCTGTGGATGATTATATTAGCGGTTTGTTCCTGAATCCGGACTTCGGCTACGTTTTCACCTACAATGGTCAGGTTTTGCGCTTCCAGAACATGCTTACCGGTGTTGCGGACCGGCCCGCCGGGAACGTGCCGGCATCGTTCCAGCTCGCCCGGAACTATCCCAACCCCTTCAACCCGACCACGACCATCAGTTACACCCTGCCGGCGCGGCAGAATGTATCGCTGGTCATCTACAACCTGAAGGGTGAGGTCGTGAAGAGCCTAGTCGATGGCACCATGAGCGAAGGTACCCATGCGGTGCAGTGGGATGCCACCAATCAGCTCGGCCAGAAAGTCACCAGCGGCATCTACATCTACCTGCTACGTTCGAATGGCCAGATGATCGCTCGGCAGATGGTGCTGGTCAAATAGCCTCGCAATCGAACCGAGTTCAAGAGTACCCCGGCTGGATTATCCAGCCGGGGTTTTTTATTGCCGGGAGGCCGAACCGGGAGAAACCCGCCGCTCGGGTCTGCGCGAGAATTGGGGTCTGCGCTAGAGTTGGATTTACGCTGGAGTGGGTAGGCACGAGAGCTTGCCCGTGAGTTCGGGTCTGCGCGAGAATTGGGGTTGGCGCTAGATCTGGGGGCGGAACGAGAGTTGGGGTTGGCGCGAGAGCCGGGGGTAGCGCGAGAGTTGAAGTTGGCGCGAGAGCTTGTGAGCGCCCGGCGGGTGAAAAAAAAGAGCCTCCATCCGGAGGCTCTTTTTTTTCGTGCTGGTGGCGGTCAGTAGGTGATCGCCAGCGAGAAACGGTGCGCCGAGGTGAGGATGCCGAGGTCGGCATAGGAGTAGTCAAAGCTCACGCCGAGATGGCCGCTCATCGTCGTCTGCACTCCGAGCCCGAGTCCCAGCCCGCCCTCGTCGGCCTGAATCTGATAGCCGCCGCGCAAAAAGAACATCCGGTTGAAACCGTATTCCAGCCCCATATTGTACTGCTCGACGTTGTTGTTGGGGTGGACCATATCAACCGCCGTGGTCAGGCGGTGCTGGTCGTTGTTGAGCAGATCAATCGCCGCACCAAAGCGGAAGTTGATCGGCAGCGAGTAGGAATTGAACGGCTTGCTCTTGTTGACGCTATAGGACTTGGAGTCGCTGTAATCGATGAAACTGCCACTGAAGCTCACCTCCGGGCCGAAGTGGAGAATGGACATGCCCAGGCGCAAACCATGGAAATCGGTGTGGTACTGGGTGCCGAGATCCAGGGCCCAGGTGGTGTAGCCGTTGGTCCAGTATTTTTCATGGACCACCTTGCCGGTGACCCCAACGCAGAAGCGGTCGGTGAGGTAGCGGGCATAGGAGAGCCCGGCGCTGAAGTTGCTGATGTTGAAATAGCTGCCGGTGCCGCCCGGCTGGGCCAGGGTGGTGATCTCCATGTCGTCAGTCATCAGATAGACGCCGCTGACGCCGACCACCCCGGCGCTGCCGAGGTTGATGGCGTAGGAGAGGCCCAGCAGCGAGATGTCCGCCGGCCAGCTGCTGAAGGAGCTGTAAAAATTCTGGCCGCTGGTCTCCGCCAGCCCGGCCGGATTCCAGAAGGCGGCCTCTGCGCCCGCAGCGATGCCGGTGCAGGCCTGACCGAGCCCGGTGGCCCGGGTGCCGGTGCCCACTTCGAGGAACTGCGCCACCGAAGTTCCCACCGGCGCGAAGCTCTGGCCGAAGCACCAGCCGGCCAGGCTGACGAGCAACAGGATGGGAAGAGTATATTTAAGATTTTTCATGGGTCATCCTCGTTTAGACAAATCCATTGTTCTCTCGGTTGGTCACCGCCCTTACTGAATGATGACGAATTTGCCGATTTTTTGGCCGAGCGAGGGCGAATCCACCACGAACATATAGAGCCCTGGCGCGGCCTCCTGGTTGTTGCGGGTGATGACGTCCCACTCCGCCACGCTGGCTGCGCCCGGTACTGCCCCGTCAGCGGTCTTGCGCACACCCTGGCCGGCATGGATCTCGTCGATCAGATCCCCGTCGAGGGTGAAGATCTTGACGGTGGCGTCGGCCGGGAGATTGGTGAACTGGATGCGATGCTGCCAGGGATCGGTGTCGCTCGGCATGGGATTGTTCCAGACGGCGCTGCCGATGTAGGGATTGGGCACCACCAGGACATGGTCGAGGGTGGCGGCCACCGGATTGGCCGGCGAGAGGGTGACGGCACTGGCGAGGATGTTGCTCTGGATCACCCCGAGCGGAATGGGATCGTTGATGTCCGGGGTGAAGGATTGCACCGAATAGGTGTAATCGAAACCGTTCATGATATCCGTGTCGATGAGGGCGAAGGTGCCGGCCTGATCGCCGGCTGGAGGCGGCCAGGTGCCGCCAGCGGCCACCGAATAGGTGCCGGCGCCGAGGGGTATCCAGTCATAGGAGCCCTGGGCGTTCTTGCCGACGGCCTTCCAGACCTTGTAGCCCTCGAAGTACTTGTGCGTGGTCGAGGCATTGTCCCAGGTCACCTTGATGCCGGTCACCTGGCCATTGGTGATCACCGGCACGGCCTGCAGCTGGGGCGCTGCGGGGGCGAGGGCCTCGGAGGAGACCTCGTAATTGTTGTCGACGATGAACTGGGCGGTATTGAAGTTCTTGACCAGTTTCATCAGGCTGTAGACTCCGCCGCTGTCCGGGTCGCTGCCGACGCTGAGGGCGGCTGTGACCTTGAACGAGTCGCCGTACATGAATTTCTCGATCGGCCCGAAGGAGAGGATGCCGCGGAAATCATAGGCGTAGGGTTTGCCCTTGCTGTAGAGGAGGCCGTCATAGGAATGGACGTTGATCATCTTGGTCCAGGCTTCCACATCGGTGGTGGGGTCGTTGTAGATCTGGCACTGATGGAACGAACTCGGTTTGAGATAAGGCTCGGTCTTGAGGATCTTGAAGCCGAGGAAGCCGGGGGTCTGGAGCTTGCCGTCGGGTCCGGGATTGCCGAAATCGTCGGCGACGCCGTTATCGGCAGGGTAGCTGGGATTGTCGCCATCCCACATGAAGATCATGCTGCTGTCGATATCGGCGCTGGTGAGGGTATGCGCCCGGCCGGCCATCTCGGGAAAGTCCTTGATCCAGGAATCCCACGGCTGGGCGTTGCTGAGGACGTAATCGTCGATATTGCAGAACTTGGATTCCGCGCCCCAGCTCGGCAGTTTGGAGACGTCGCCATCGAAGCGGATGGTGAAGTAGAACTGGTCGAGGTTGCGCGGGGTGTCGGGCAGCTCGTCACCATTGGTGTCGATGCCGACGTTTTTGACCGTATATTCATAGATGATGAAATCGCCGGCCCAGCTGGCGCTCCAGGCGTAGGTGCGTTCGACCACCTCGACGCCGAGGGGAAAGTGGGCGGTTGCCAGCGGCGCCGAGACGTCATAATAGCGTGTCCAGGTATCCTCCTCGGAGCGGGCGCCGGGTCCGCTGTAAACGTGGACCGAGTCGAGGGGCGAGAACTCGTGGTCATCGCCCTGGGTCGAATGGGGCACGCCGTCCACCAGGGCGCTGAGCCAGATGGTGCCGCGGTAGAGGTAGGAATTGCCCGAGCCCCCGGGATAGTCGCAGGAGGGCGTACGGTTGTTGTAGGCGTCGTCGCCCATGTAGCTGAAATTGGTCACCCGCGACCAGAGGGTGCCGATCTCATGGAATTTCCAGTTGTCCGGCACGATCGGCGATGTCGCCGAAAGGGTGGCCGTCTTGTGCAAACGGGCCCGGTGCTCCGGACTGTCGGCCGCCCATCCGCTCAGCGCAAGGCCGAGGAGGAACAGCAGCAAAAGCGTTCCGGTGGTGATATATCGATTCACTTTGGCCATGAAGTGCCTCCCTTAGAGTTGAATGGCGACGCCGGCGCGAACCTGGCGGCCATTATCCCAGACCTGGGGATTGCGGATATAGTTCACACCATCCACATCGAGCATGATGACGGAGGGGTCACCGGTGATCTCGTAGTATTGCGTGCTGTTGATATAGTTCACATTCTTGCGGTCGAAGAGATTGAAGACATCGATGAAGAGATCCAGCTTGATCGGCGCGAGTGAGAACTGGCGCATCAGCTTGAGGTCGGTCGTGCTGGTCCAGGGCAGGCGCTGGTCATTGACCTTGTTGGTGCCGTAGCTGGAGTAGGGGAGGCCGCTGCCGTAGGCGAACTGCAGGTTGCTCTGCCAGTTGGCCAGGGGGTGGATGCCGGCGAATTTGGGGCCGAAGTCACCCGGAGTGCGCAGGCTGAGGTTGGCATTGACCGTGTGGGTCTGGTCGTAGTCGAGCAGGTTCATCCGTTTGGCGTCGGTGAAACTGCCATAGCCGCCCCAGGCGTCGGAACTGCGGCCCTTGGCGACCGAATAGGTGTAATTGACCGTACCACCCCAGAAGCGGCCTAGGCGTTTGCTGACGGTGAATTCGAGCCCCTTGACGTTGCCGTAATCGGCGTTGGTGAAAACGTTCATCTCGATATTCTGGATCGAGCGGCCGACATATTTCATCCAGTCGATCAGGTTGGAGATATCCTTGTAGTAGCCCGTGACCGTCCCCTTGATGTCGTCGCTGAACTGGTGTTCGAGGCCGATCTCGTAGGCCACTGTCTTTTCCGGGTTGAGGTTGGGATTGCCGATGTTGTTGCCGACCTTGGTCAGGGCCTGGTACTTGTTGTTACGGAAAAGCCAGTAAAGATCCGGCCGCTGGAAGTAGTGGCCGTAGGTATAGTGGATGACATCGCGATCGGTGATGGGATGGGAGATGCCGATACGCGGGCTGAGCTGATGCTTGACAGTCGGCTTTTGCGGATCGAGCAGGATCGGCACATCTCCGACCACCTGGGAGAAGGGGTTGGCGAAATCGCCTGGAAAGTAGATGGGATCGCCGAGGCCGTTGGGATTGAAGGCGTCGTAGCGCAGGCCGATCAGGGCGATGATGCCCTCGAACTCGAGCTTGTCCTGGAGGTAGGCGCCGAGATCATAGGCGTCATGATCCCAGATATCCTTGCGCTGGGTTTCCAACCCCAGGGTCCAGCTGATGTTCTCCACCTTGGTGCGGTTGTCGTAGAACTCGATGCCGCCCTTGAGCAGGTGGTTCTGGTTGACCTGGCTTACCAGGTCGGCCTTGACCGATTTGGTCCAGGAGGCCTGGTAGAGATAGCCGGGATCGTCGCCGCGCACCCACCAGAGATTGTTTTCGCGCTCGCGATAGGTGGGATGCGGCCCGGGCTGGGCGGTATCCCAGACGAGACCTTCGCTGGTATTGCCGTCGTTATCGCGGTCTTCGACATCGGGGGTGGCATACTGGTAGTTGGAGAAAAAGTGCTGGGCGCGGATCTCGTAGTAGGTATGCGGATTGAGGGCGTGCGTCCAGATCAGGTAATTGGTGTTGCTGCGTTTTTCATAGTTCCAGAGATAATCCTGCATCCCCCCCACATAATAGGTCTGGCGCTGGGTGTAATCCTTGCCGTTGAAGGTTCCGGAGACGGCGTCAATGGCGCCCTGCTTGTCCTTGAATCCGGCGGGATTGGTCACATAGAGATAGTCATAGAGCGTGCTGTTTTCCACATACTGGTATTGATTACTCTGATACTCGGCGCCGGGGCCGTATTTGGCGGCCCAGAAATAGTACTGATCCCAGTCATCCTGGTTGTAGAGGGTGCCATAGGTCAGTTTATAGCTGGGCGAGATCCGCCAGGTCAGCTTGCCTTGCAGGGTGCGGTCATAGGTGTACTGATTGGAGTACCAGCCATGATCCTGGTCGGTGAGCTCGCCGGAAAGAGAGAAGGAGAGCGAGCCGGGCAGGAGCTTTTTGGCCAGGGGAACCGGGCCGGTGAGGGCGGCCTCATAGATCTTGCGGTTCAGGGGGGTATTGATGTCGGCGCTGCCGAAATCGGTCGTCGTCGCACGGAAGCGGCCGGTATAGCGGGTCGAGCCCTCCTTCATGGCGAGGTTGAGGACGCCGGACTGGACGTTGCCGTACTCGGCGCCGAAACCGCCGAGGGCGACCTCGAGCTCCTCGATGCCATAGTTGGGGACGTTGCTGGTAAAGCCGCCCATATTGCCGGCGTACTCACCGGAGGGGTCGCGCACCGGGATGCCGTCGACAAGCACGAGCACATCACTGCCGCGGCCGCCGCGGAAGTGGTTGCCGACCACACCCGCCTGGTTGCGCGCGATCTCCTGGAAGGAATCGACCGGCTGCAGCTCGATCTCCTCGGTGGAGATATAGTGCTTGGTGGCGACCTCATCCTTCTGGATCATCGGCCGCTGCGCGATTACGGTGATGGCATCGGTGATGTTGAGGACCTCGGAACTGAGGTTGACATTGACCCGGGTCGTGAGGTCGATGGAGACCTTGACCCCCTCCACCCGCACGGTGGTGAAACCGATCATCGAAGCGCGTACCGTATAGTTACCCGGGGAGATATTGAGGATGGTATACTGGCCGTTGACATCGGTGACGCTCCCCATGCTGGTGCCTTCCACCAGGACATTGACTCCGGGAATGGGCTGCTTGCTCTGGGCATCGACGATCTTGCCGGCGATCTTGCCGGTGACGCCGGCCTGGAGCGAAACGGCCCATACCAGTGAACTGATGATTAAAAACCACTTTTTAATCATTCACCGCCTCCGTTGAGTTAGGACCATGGCTTTAGTGGGGCTGAAAATGTCAGATGCGCTGTGGAAATGATGCATTGAATATGCAGGCGACTGTGTGGGAATCTGTAACCTAATTTAGCTATTTATGCATCAAAGTCAAGGAAAAGTTGACGATAGCGGAAAAAGAAACGGGAGCCGGGGAGGGCACGAGGCTTTTTGGAGCCCGGGTCGGCACGAGGCTTTTGGAGCCCGGGTCGGCACGAGGCGTTTGGGAGCCCGGGTCGGTGCGAGGTTTCGGCGAAGGCCGGGTGGGCGCGAGGTTTTTGGGCTCGCGCCCACCCGGATCATTTGGGCTGAATGACGCGGCCGGGTTCAGACGCCTGATACCACCACGTCGCTGAAGACCAGGCTCGGCGTCCGCCACGAGGAGTAGGGCCAGGGATCATCCGCGGCCTCGGTCAGCCGCTTCCAGAACTCCAGGTGGTTGTAGGCGATGTTCATCTCGGCCACCGATTGCACCGGCACGCCACCATCAAAGAGCTTGCCGAGAATGCCGATCGAGCTGTCGCCGGTCGTCGAGTTCGAGTTGCCGCCAATAAAGCCGGTGATGAGGATCCCGCGCCCCAGATCGCGCATGATCTCCATCAGCGGGCGGCTCCCCGGCGGCAGGATCAGGTTGGCGGGTCCGCCGGTGGTCGGCTCCCAGCCCAGCTTGCGGCTGTAGTACCAGTCGACGAAGAATTCGTTCAGCACCCCCTGGTCGATCATCACGCGGCGGCGTGCCGCCAGGCCATCGCCGTCGAAGGGGCGGCTGCCCAGCCCGCCGGGCAACAGGGGATCGTCGATCAGGGTGAGTACCGGACTGGCGATTGTTTGTCCCTTTTTATCGGCGAGAAAGGAGCGTTTCTGCTGGATGCTGGAGCCATACATTGCCGCCAGCAGGCCGCTCAGCACCCGCGGCACGTCCTGATTGCGGATGATCACCGGCAGGGTCTCGGTCCTGATCTTTTTGGCCCCCAGCAGATCGAGGGTCTCCTTGGCCGCCTTGCGGCCGATCTCCTCCGGCCTGGGCAGTTGACTGCGCCGGATGGCGACGGCATAGGCATAGCCGTTCGGGCGGCGGTCGCCCTCATCCTGGGCGGTCATGGAGGCGCCGCCGGTGCAGTAGGTGAGGGCCTGATAACCCGCAAAGCCGTTGCTGGCCAGCAGCACCGATTCGCTCTCGCCGTCCTGCGTCTCGGCGGTCACCGAGATGACCTTGTCGCCGCCCGCATCGAGGCAGGCCGCTTCTATGGCGCGGGCGGTCTGATGGCGCTGCTCCGGGGTATACGCGCTGTAGGCGGGATCGGTGAGTTGCAGATCGATTTCGCCGCGATCCGGATAGTAGCGGGGATCGGGCAGGGTGCGGTAGGGGTCCTCGGCCAGCAGGCGGGTGGTCGCGACGGCATCGGCGATGAACTGCTCCAGGGCCTTTTTACGCAGGTCGGAGGTGGATTGGCTGGAGTAGCGGCCCTGGACGTACATCTCGATCGTCAGGCTGCGGGTGGCGGCCTCCTTGATCGTTTCGGGTTTGCGCTCGCGGTAGCTGATCTCCACCGAGCGTTCGCGGCCGATGCCGATGCGGCTGGCCGCAGCGCCGGCCTTTTTGGCCTTTTCTGTGGCCCAGGAGGCCAGATCGAAGAGTTCTTTATTCATGGCTTCCTCCTTATGCGTTCACGCCGCCGACGGTCATCGACTGCACCAGGCAGGTGGGCAGACCGAAGCCGACCGGGACCATCTGGCTGCCCTTGCCGCAGTAGCCCGCGCCGCCGCGGCTCATCTGCAGGTCGTTGGCCAGCATGGTGATGTTGGCGAGCATCCGGGGCCCGTTGCCTATGATGTTGACATCCTTGATCGGAGCCGTCAGTTTGCCGTTCTCGATCATCCGGCCCTGGGAAACGTAGAAGGCAAAATCGCCCTCGCCGATCTTGACCTGGCCATTGCTGACGTCCTTGATATAGATCCCCTTCTGCACGCTGCCGATCACCTCCTCGGGGGTGGCCGGACCGGGGAGCATGTAGGTATTGCGCATGCGCGGCTGGACGTAGTGTTCGTAGCTTTGACGGCGGCCGTTGCCGGTGGGCTTGACCTTGTAGTAGCGGGCCGAGATCTTGTCGTGCATATAGGAGGTGAGGATGCCGTTCTCCACCAGCAGGGTCTTTTGGCCGGGTGTGCCCTCGTCATCGACATTCAGCGAGCCCGTCAGATTCGGGTTGGTGCCGTCGTCGACGATGGTGACGAAGGGCTCGGCGACTTTTTTGCCGATCAGGGTGGCGAAGGTCGAGACCTTTTTGCGGTTGAAATCGGCCTCCATGCCGTGGCCGATCGCCTCATGCAGAAGGATGCCGGTGACGCCCGGTCCGAGGACCACGGGCATCTCCCCGGCGGGGGGTTTGACCGCCTCGAAGAGAACCAGGACCCGGCCGACCACCTCGCCGCACAATTCATCGACCAGGGCCGGCGTATAAAAGGAGAATTCACGGCGGCCGCCGAGGTTGTAGCCGGCACGCTCGCGGCGGCCGTTGCGCTCGGCGGTGACCGATACGGCGAGAAAGGTTTTGGGCTGCAGATCCTCGGCCTTGACCCCGTCGCTGGTGACGACAAGAATCCGCCGCTGTTCGTCATTGAGGGTGGCGTTGACCTTGATGATCTCCGGCGAGAGGCTGAAGCAGCGGTCATTGGCGGACTGCACCAGGGGCAGTTTGTCGCCGAGCGGCACGGCGGAATAGAGCCGGGTGAGGGGGTAGTGACTGGCCAGGGTGGCGGGGCTGAATTTTTGCACCGGCGTTTGCACCGCGCCATCGGCGATGGTGGCGGCGGTGGCTGCAGCGGCCAGCATCGCTTTCTCCTCGAGTTCCTGGGTGAAGCCATAGCCCACCTGGTCGCCCTTTACGGTGCGGATGCCGACCCCAAGAGCGACGTCGCAATAGGCGCGGTTGACCTTGCCGTCCTCCAGGATGAGATAGTTGTTGATGGTGTGCTCAAAGAAGAGGTCGGCAAAGTCGCCGCCCCGGGCCAGGGCTCTGGCGAGCACCTTCTCGCACAAACCATCGCGGATGCCAAATTCCGAGGCAAAGTAGTCCATGCTCTCTCCTTGTGAAGAACTCAGCCAGCCGCCATCCAGGATCAGGGCTCCGGCAGCGGCGCCCATGGCCGAGGTTTTGAGAAAGGATCTTCGGGTTACAGGCTGCATAGATCCTCCTTTATGCTAACGGAACTGCAACAGGGGGTTAACACTCCGTATACGCAGCCGGAAAGGATTTGATACAGAATAAATGTTCGGAGCGCGGGCTTGCCCCATCGAACCGCGCCGGCAGAATTGTCTCCTGCGCCAGAAGCTGGTCCAGGCTTTGACGGATCTCTCCGGCCGGCCAGCCGAAAAGGCGCCCAATGGTGACAGTGCCCGCGGCTCCGGCGACGGCGAAATAGCGGTGCAGGATCGTGAGCCGGGCTTCGGCGGGAGTCAGCCTGCGGGCGGCTTCGGCCTCTTCGGCGTGGCGGACGGTGAACAACTCCCAGAGGAAGGTGAAGGGATCGTAGAATTCGGCGATCTTGCAGAGGTGCATGCGCATCTGCAGCTCGGCCATGCCGCGGTCGAACTCGGCGCGTTTGCGCGGGTGGGCGTAGCCGCTAGAGAGCTTCAGCTCGGCGGTGATCTGCGGTGAGCGCTCGCTCAGGGCCTCCATGATGCGCCGCGCCGCGGGGGAGAGCACCCCGGCCATATACTCCGCCAGATAGCGGTCCTCCCCGCGATCCCCGGCGATGAGCCGGTAAAAGGCGGGGAGGAATTCAAGTGAGATCATGGTGGGGCGCTGGCGGATCGCCTTGCCGTAGTAGATCGCCCGCTGTGCCGGCAGCTCATCCTTGGCTTGCCAGACCAGACCGATGAAGGGATCCGAGTGGGTATGCTCGGGATAGACCGGGTTACGTTCGCCGCAGGCTGCCTGCCAGAGGCAGGGCAGTTCGGCGCCGCGGGCGCTGAAAGCGAAGCAAAAGCCCACGGCGTTGACGAAGCGCAGGGCTGCCGGGATGGTGCGCACCTGCCGCTGCGGCGTGCGGCAGAAGGTGTAATCCCGGTAGTGTTCCAGTTCTTCTCTGGTGAAGGCTATCTCACCTCCAGCATCAGCACCGATTTGGCGGGCATGGTCAGCAGGATCTTGTCGCCGAAGATGCGCTCGCCCTCGAAGGGCTGGATCCTGACCGCCTCGGGTTTGCCGAAATCGTTGAAGGCGGTGATGGTGTCGGCGGTGATGATCCGGCCGTCGACCTGCTCCGGCGAAAAGCCGCCGAGGTTGCAGGCGATCTCCTGGCTCTGGTTGGGGTCGGCGTTGGTGAGGGTGATGTGGATGACGCCGGCGCTGTCCTTCGACGCCGAGACCGTGACCGCAGGGATGCTCTGGCCGCCGAAGCTGTAGAGGGCGGACTCGATGCGGCTGGGCAGGAGGGTGGCGTCGTGGTGCGGCCGGAAGAGGCGGAAGGCATAATAGGTCGGGGTGCGCACCGTCTCGGCGCCGCGGGTCAGGACGATCGACTGCAGGACGTTGACGGTCTGGGCGATGTTGGCCATCCTGACGCGGTCGCAGTGGTTATTGAATAGGTTGAGGTTGATGGCGGCGACCAGGGCGTCGCGCAGGCTGCTCTGCTGGTAGAGAAAGCCGCCGTTGGTGCCCGGCTCGACGTCGTACCAGTCGCCCCACTCGTCGACGACCAGGCCGATCTCCTTTTTGGGATCGAAGCGGTCCATCACCCGGCTGTTGAGATCGATCGCCTCTTCCATCTGCAGGGTGGCCTTGAGCTGTTCGAACCACTCCTCCTCGTTGAACTGGGTGGCCGAGCCCTTCCTGTTCCAGTCGCCACGCGCCACGGTATAGAAATGCATCGAGATCCCCTGGAGCAGGCCGCGGTTGATGTTCCTGAGCAGGGTGGCCGTCCACGTGGTATCACTGCCGTAGGGTCCGCAAGCGATGCGCTGGCAGCGCGTCTGGTCATAGTCGCGGCAGAAGGTGGCGTAATGGTTGTAAATGTTGGCGTAGTACTCGGCGTTCATGTTGCCGCCGCAGCCCCAGACCTCGTTGCCGATGCCCCAGTAATGGACAGCCCAGGGTTTGGCCCGGCCGTTGGCGGCGCGCAGGGTTGTCATCGGACTGGTGCCGCTGGCGTTGACGTACTGCACCCAGTCCTTGAGTTCACGCGGGGTGCCGGTGCCCATGTTGGCGGCGAGGTAGGGCTCGCATTCGAGCAGCTCGCAGAGGTCGAGAAACTCGTGGGTGCCGAAGCTGTTGTCTTCGGTGACGTTGCCCCAATGGTAGTTGAGAATGGGCTGGCGTTTGGCCTGGGGACCGATGCCGTCCTGCCAGTGATAGATGTCGGCGAAGCAGCCGCCGGGCCAGCGCAGGTTGGGGATGGCGATCTCCTTCAGGGCCGCGACGACGTCGGTGCGGTAACCGTTGATGTTGGGGATTTTGGAGTTCTTGCCCACCCAGATGCCGTCATAAATGCAACGGCCGAGGTGTTCGGAAAAGTGGCCATAGATATGGCGGCTGATGGTCTGGGTCCCCTTGCCGGACTCGATGAAGATCTTGGTCTGGGCGGAGAGGGGAGAGGCCAAGCCAAACAGTAGAAATAAGCTTAATACACTGACTTTTACCGGTCGCATACTTCTCTCCTTTTTAAATTGGGATGCAGCATCGAGTGACAATAGACTCGTGGGTAAAATGAATGTGCATTTCTATCCCGCTTGTCCTGTGTTGTAGGTCAGGTTGAAGACAGTATCGGTCAGCCAGCGCCGGAAAGAATCATTGTCCATGAATTGCTTAAAGAGTTCAGTCTCATCTTTGAGCATCGAGGTGATCACCCGCGCCAGGGCTTTATCATGTTCGATGCGTGCATTTTGTTTGTCCGAGTTTTTCAGAGCGTTTTGATAGGCGATATCTGCCGAGACACGCGGCGGAATTTCCTGCGTGATTTTCTGATAGACTCGATCGCCATCACTCCAGGGGATATTGCCGAACTGTTCATTGAAGTTCTTGAGAATATTCGAGAGGCGATCCAAATCGGGGTCAGGCTTGTGCCCTCCGCCGGAAGCCGGCACAGGTTCAATATTCGCATCCTCATCGGGGAGGAGGATTTTTATCGTGGTCTGTTTTTCGACGCGATAACTATCCATGTCTATGGTCTCAAGGATGCCTTTTGACAGGTCCTCTTCGACCGGAGCCGGCAGTTTGGGGATGAGGAAATTTAGAAAGATGGAAAGTTTTTCCCATTCGGCGTTGTTGAAGGGAAGGATTTGCGCCAGAAAGGCATAGGTGCGTGCAAAAGCCTTGGCTTTTCCCTTAAAATCGACCTGTCCGTCTTCATCGAGTTCTTGGTAAAGTGCAACTGCAGCATCCAGGATCGGATCAAGGCGATCGCGATCGGCCCCGTTGATATAGAGCCGTACAAAATCAGCGATTTGCTCTCCGGAGTAAATTTGAAGTGAATCGAGTGCAGCCATGAGATCGTGCAGCTTGTCGGGATTGGTTTCATCGGCAAGGAGGGTGGTACGATAATAGTCAGCGAAGGCCGATTGGATGGTATCACTGTCGTTCATAAAATCGAGCACAAAGACATCATACTTCTGCGGACGGGCGCGATTTAGCCGCGAAAGCGTCTGTACTGCCTTGATGCCTGACAGGATTTTGTCTACATACATCGAGTGTAATAAGGGCTCGTCGTATCCAGTCTGGAATTTATCGGCACACACCAGGAACCGGTACGGATCCTCCTGGATCTTTTCGGTGATCTGACTGGAGGGAAAACCATTGAGGGAGGCTTCGGTGACTTGCACCCCCGCATACTCCTTTTCACCTGAAAAAGCGATGATGGCGCGGTGTGGACTTTTACATTCGAGCAAGTATTCGCTGATAGCATGATAGTATTGGATGGCTCGTTCGATGCCGCTGGTCACAACCATTGCTCGCGCCTGGCCGTTGATTTTATTGAGCGCCAGCACTTGATTATGAAAATGATCGACCATGATCTCGGCCTTGAGACGAATCGCGTGCTCGTGTCCCTCAACATAGCGCCGCAACTTTTTCATTGCGCGTTTGGCGTCAAACTCGGGATCCCCTTCGATCTTTTTAGCAAGGCGGTAGTAGCTCTTGACCGGCGTGAAATAACGGAGAACATCGAGGATAAAGCCTTCCTGGATGGCTTGTTTCATGGTATAGCTGTGGAAAGGCCGGTGACGTACGCTTCCGTCAGGTTGAGGTATAGCCTCGCCAAAGATCTCCAGAGTTTTGTTTTTAGGGGTGGCGGTGAATGCGAAATAGCTGGCGTTGGGCAGGAGTTTTTTAGCCTCCATCAACCGGTTGATCTTGTCCTCGATGGTTTCGTCATCCTCTTCATTCCCGACTGTGCCAAGCGCCCTCGAGACTGCTGAGGATGTGCGGCCGCCCTGGCTTGAATGGGCTTCGTCAATGATGATGGCAAATGAACGGCCGCGGTGCTCTGTGCCGATATCCGCAAGGATAAAAGGAAATTTTTGTACCGTGGAGATGATGATTTTTTTACCCTCGGCGATAAATCGGCGCAAGTCTCCCGAATGCTCGGCATGGCCAATCGTAGCGCTCACATGGGTAAACTGCTTAATGGTGTCACGTATCTGCTGATCAAGAATACGCCTGTCAGTGACGACAACGATAGAATCAAAAAGGAGAGATCCATCCTTGCTCATAGTGATCAACTGGTGAGCCAGCCAGGCGATCGAATTGGATTTGCCGCTGCCCGCGGAATGCTGGATCAAATAACGTCGGCCTGACCCATGCCGGCCTGCATCGGCCAGAAGCTTGCGGACAACATCGAGCTGATGGTAACGGGGCCAGATCTGAACTGTTTTTTTACGGCCGGTTTTCTCGTTTCTGGTTTCAACGATCTGGGTATAGTTTTGGATGATGTCAGTCAGACTTTCACGCGTCAGTAACCGCTTCCAAAGATAATCGGTTTTGATACCGTCAGGATTAGGCGGATTGCCCGCACCGTCATTCCAGCCGAGATTGAAAGGGAGGAACCACGATGATTTTCCCCTGAGATGGGTGCAAAAATGTGCTTCATGATCGTCAAGGGCAAAATGAACGATACAGCGGCCGAATTCAAATAGCTTTTCCCGGGTATCCCGGTCGTTCTTGTACTGTTCTTCGGCATCGGCGACCGTCTGTTTGGACAGGCTGTTTTTCAGCTCAAAGGTGGCGATAGGCAACCCGTTGATAAAGAGGCAGAGGTCGAGGGCGAGTTGGGTTTCATTGCGGCTATAGCGGAGCTGGCGCGTTATACTGAAGCGGTTGCTCTGATAAAGAGTGACGGCCTTTTTGTTGTCTGGTGAAGGTGTGCCGTAGAAAAGGTTGAGAACGAGAGGACCATGTTTAACGCCTCGGCGAAGAACATCGATCGTACCTCGTTTTGAGATTTCACCTTGCAGCCGGTCGAGGAATTTCCGGCGGGTTGGACTATCCTGTTGGAGTTCAAGGACTTGAATTGAATCAGGTTGGGTATCTTGCAGAAAAGCAGCGAGCTGGGCCAGATCGACGCAATATTCGCGATCATAAGCCTCCGGATCGCCACCGATCCAGCCTGAGCCGCCCCAGGTGATGATTTGACGAACCCTTCCCTCTTTGGGAGGGTCGCAAGGGTGACCGGTAAGTGACGTGCAGATCAGCCGTTCCAGTCCGCGTTCGCTTGTGTCGGTATGCATAACCCCGTCCCCGTCAATTACCCATTAATATGAAATCGCCAGGTGGATGTGTTGTTCTTAATAGTCAATCGGGAACCAGCCGTGTAAAATCTGTTTCAATTCCAAGAAAGCAGGGTCTGTACAGCGGTGGAGAGAGACTTTTTCGGCAATCTGCTTATACAACGATGCACTGCGCGGCTTGCCGACTGTGCGCAATGCCACCTCAAAGGCCTCTTTCGGGCGTGCAGGTCTGATCTCTCCAGCTTGCAGCAGATTTTGCTCAACCAGCCAGTGACGCAGTTTTGGCCGCCTCTCTTCCCAACCAGCCACTCTGTCGACATGTGGCGAAGAGCTCCATACCCAGGCTTCAAGTTCGGGCGAGATTACTAATGCTCGCGCGCGATCGCCCCAGGACGACTTGCGAAAATTGGCATTAATTTGCTGCTCCAATATTTCGCGCGGAGTGGCCTCCTCGCCACATCCTTCATGATCAAACAAGAGCAAGGCATATCGATATTTATCTGCAAAATGGGATAGTAATTCAACGCCTCGCACAGCACAGCCGGAGTCACGTTCCGGATCGATGCGGATTTGATACTCTATTTTACCAATTCCCAAGGCTTCATTTCTGGACAGTAGACCGAGGAGAGTAAATTCCTGATCTTTATCTGCAACGAGAATGATGAGATCTTTCATCCCAGCACTCCTGCAGCCAGCAGTGTCCCAAGGTTTGCTTCACCCTGCCAGCCGATCAATTCAGGGTGCTCGGAGCCGAGTACGATATCTGTTGCACCTTCAGCATCCTTGGCAAAGCAGAGCACGTGCTCAAGTTTAGCTAAATTTATAATAACGGGTGAATGGGTAGCCAGCAAGACCTGAGCGGAATAGACAGAAGAGAGGGAGTCATGGATTGTCGCAATACCTCGGGGGTGGATTCCGTTCTCAGGCTCTTCAATCAGATAGATGCCTTGGATATCATTTAAATAAGCGGGGAGTGTCAGCGCCGTGAGCCGTAAAGTACCATCCGAGACCAGCCATGAGGGCACTTTCAAGCCGCCTTTATATTCATACACCAGATAGCGATGCCTATCCTCCTCTCGCAAGATGGTAGATATCCCGATAAGATCCGGCAACGCAGTCTGAAGATGCAGGATCCAGTCATGATACTTTGCTTTGTCATTCTTTCGAAGGTTCTCTACAACCCAGGGTAAGTTTGATCCATCCGGCAAAAAACCCTTGACAGAAATCGGGGGGCTGGGTTGCCGTATCTTGAGGCTGTTCAGGACGAATCGCTGCACACCGGAAACAAGGTATTCTCTAAACCAACTGGCTACCGGCAAGGATTTTTCATCAGCAGGGAGATTCCCGAGAGCCGACTTGAGCGGCCCTAGTTTAAAGGACGGCGTCCACCCTTTGCCGGATTGGCCATAACTCTCACTATAAAAATTATCGTTGCCGTCGCGGACCTTATTGACTACGATTTTCGAGTCACGGCTATTTTTTAATGATTGCAGTGAATGTGGCGGTATGGGTACTCCCGGAAATAATGTTCGTTGGGCAAGTTTTGCACCATTGGTTTTCTTGAGAAGAAATTTTTCCGCTTTGAATTCAAATTGCTGTTTTGTGTCATCATATCCGATAGCTACTTCGTAGCGGGCCATATCTAGCTCGGGTTTGGCGGTCGCCTTGCGCAGTTCCTCCGGAATAGCAGCTTCGATGGCCAATTCAAATCTGTCACCCTGACGATTGAAGAGCAATTCTTCCGGATTAAAAGTCCGATTCATCAACGCGGGTTCCAGCCCGCTGGCGACGATATCACGTAAAAAACCTACCACATCCAGAAAGGTTGTCTTACCTGAGGCATTCGGGCCGACCAGTACATGAAATGGTCCCAAACTTTGTGAAACATATTTAAGGCATCTGTAATTCAAAGCTTCAATCAGGGTAAGCATGCCTACTCTCCTGCGGGCCACGCTGGCTAATATAGAGGGAATTAAGTGTCCACAGTGAATGCCGATCAACTGCATTCATTGAATGGTATTAATAGTTCTGGCCGTAGTCTGATTCTTAAGCCACTGTTTTTCTGTAAGTACTTTCAAAGCAAGTTCGATTTGACGTGGAGAAAACTGCCGTTTTCGAGTATTCCAGGAATATGCAGATTCAATTACCTTGCTGATTGTAGATGCGTGTTCATTGGCACAAATCCAATGCACAGTTGAAAGAAGTTCAAGCCCGAATGGCGATTCAAATCCATCCACAAGATCAAAGACTTTCTCAAGATGGGTGTTAGTTTCGTTTTTATCAGACAGGAAATTCGTGGCATCTGCAAGTGCACCCGGAATCAGGCGTAATTGTATGTCCGGATGGTCACCTCGATCAGAGTAGCCGGAAATCAAATGTCCTTCTACCGCTTTGAGAACATGGCGAAGATTCTCAGCATAGGGCCCGTATAGGGCTTTCGCAAACCTGAGTTTGAGCGGCTCACCTGCATATTGCATAAAATAGAGCAGTTTGTGGATTTCCAGCAGAGTTATAAAGGGATCCAATAATCCATTCAGATAGCGATGTATGAGGATTACAAGAGCAGCCCGCCCTGGTGTCATTTTAGGCACTTCTGTAGAAGGATTTGCAGCCGCATCTTGCTGGTTGTGTGGTTCAAATAGGATGATCTTTACATGGTCCAATGATTCAAGCTTTTTTTCTATTAATTCCCTCACATCTGCCCAAACGAGTCCGCCCAGTCCGCTGCCCAATGGGGGCAGGGCAATTGAATGAATGTTTTTGTCCCGGATGACGTGGGCCAACGCGACAAGTCCAGCCTCGATATCCTCAAGTCTGCTTTTGCCCCGCCAGTGTCTCTTGGTTGGAAAGTTGATGATATAACGAGGGTTCGTTAACTGTCCTGTTTCGTAGACCAGCATGCTTCCGGGTTGTACCTGATTCATCTTGCATGCGGCGGCATATATTTTATAATTCTCGGGAAAGGCATACTTGAATTGGAGAGCAATGCCGCGTCCCATGATGCCTACACAGTTGACGGTGTTGACAAGAGCTTCCGCATCTTCTTCGAGTATATTGCCAGTCTTGAATTCAAATTTTGACATAGTGCCTCTCCCTCAGTAATACCAATCAGGGATTCTTTCCACACGCGGCTTAGATTTTGCATCCCGCAGCGCTGAGACGACCTGCAAATAAGCGGCATTCGTCAGTACACCGATACGGCTTATGAGATCCCAGGGAAAAAGACGCTCAATCAGGAACTCGGCCTGCTTGCCCTCTTTATGGGCTCGCCAATCAAGTGCTTGTACAGCATCCCAGTTGATTTCTGCCAGTTGATCCAGACTGCAGCGGTCTTCGAAATAAGTGGAACCGGCATTGGAAAGAGTGAATGCCCAGCGCACCTTTGCTTCCTCAGCCCAGGCAACGGTTCGTTTTAGGTCCGCTTCTATATGAAGAATGGAGTCTTGGCCATCACGATAGGTCAGGTCTGGATGGTTTCTTTGATAAATGATATAGAGCATTACTGAACGCGGACAAAAATAAAACGGGACACACTCACCGACATGTAAATCCGGATGAGTTGTCAGGGTGAGTTCGTGCAATCGCCGTTGCTTGATTTTATCCAATCCGATCTTAGTACCCGGTGAAGATCGCCTGATCGCTTCTGCATCGCTCCAAAGGCAGCCATCCGCTATGATCGAAGCAAGCCGGTCAATGTGGGTTATATGATAAAGTTGCGGATTCGCAGGTATTTTCATAGCATGCAAAATTCAGCTGTTTGGCCATATCTATGATTAATAACAGTATTTACAAGGTTATCAATCCCGGGTGTAAAGATGCCAGGTTTGCTCTGATGTTTCAAGTCGCAGATAACGTGTTTGAAAATCGTCAAACCAGTCAATCTGGTCCTGGCTCTTGAGGTGTGGCACCCATAATTCTGCAATGCGATCGATTGGCCAGGAGAGTAGAGTCTGCGTTCCCATTGGCGTCAGCAGGTTGTGGTATTCTTGCATGGCATTACTGCAGTGTTTATTGCCGGGATGAAAAACAACGCAGCAATAGCCTTCCCTGAAAAGGGGATCGGGCTGATTCAGCATGGAATAGGTGAGAAGATGGTTGCGCCAGAGCTGATTGAACGCGAAAGAGCTGAACCGGTTTTCTGCATTTGGCCGCCACCACAAATCGCCACGATCCATCCATTGCCGATACCGTTGGCTGAAGGCATATTTTTTCAGCGAAAATGGCTCTGTCAACTTGGTTTCGATTCCAATAAAGCCTTTCACGCGGCCTCGACGCTCATAGCTTATGCAAGCATCGAATGAAGTCTGATCCGCAAGAGGTCTTGCTTGTTTCGGTGGATACTCGAAAAAGAGATTGGTCACTTGTGCATCCTGCGGGAATCCCGGCAAGAGCCGCAGGAGCACAGTGGCCAATTCTGGACTGCTTTTCAGCGGCCCGAAGAGGTTGAAGCACATCGGCTGACTGCTCAGGAGGTTTTGGTAGAGCCTTGCTGTCTCATTATCTTTTTGACTAAGCGGAAATCGTTCTTTGGCAAATTCAAAGATTTGCGGCGTCAGGAAGTTTTTGCCCTCTCTGGCGTCTTCTTCTATCAGCATATTACCGTACAACTCGTCGCCGTGTGCATGGGGATTAGGCCCTGGCTTCAGTTGTAGAATGGCGTGGCGGTACCAGGATTGATGAAAGCGCATCCGGCCGGTGAAGGATTTGTCCCGTTCCTCCGAGGGAGCTAAATGGCGGCACAATGGTTCTGGAAAAGTTGAGGAGAGGTTCATACCGAAACCTCTTTCGTTTCGTCTGTTTGGTCGATATCGGGATCATTTTCTTCTTCCAAAAGATTCTCCACTTCGTCTGCCGGCTCAAGGGGTGCTTGCGGCAGGCGTGCGGCAGCCTCCAGCACATCGAGTTTGCCGGTGACTATGTCGGCGATCAGGTGGGTGCGGTATTCGCGGAGAAGGGAGATTTCATTTAATGCTTGAGTAATTGCTTGCTCAAGACCTGAGGTTATTTGTTCTAAGACCTTAGTTACTGATTTTTGTTCGGAAATTGAGGGGAAAATTATCGGGAAAGAACCAATAACAGTACTATTGGTCGATGCAAGATTGGTTGTTTTCTTCGCAGTGAGCTGAAAATAATTGCGCCCATGTCGTGATGTAATTAATGCAACCAAGAACTCTGGTAATAATATTTCTTGATTGCATCTAACTGCAAATACATGGTTTTGATGACAACATCCTTGAATTTCATCACGCCAAACGCAGCCTCGTCCGAGTTTATCAATATCACCACCTTCAGTCATAAGGACATCGCCGAACCTAAGGAGTGCACTATTTGCCTCAGATTTAGTAGTAGCAATGTATTTTATGTTCTTTAGATCCAGGCGTCCATTTTGAACATTGGCTACTCTTAGATAAGGATATTCAATAGTCCTCTTCCCCCTATAATTTTTGCCCAGAGTTATTCCAGTTTGAATAGTAGCAACATTTTTTAATCTAGTTTGCAGCCAATGCTCAGGCACATCACCCAGCCATTCCACTCCCGACGGCTTGAGGCGGACATTGTGGTCCAGCCCGCGTGTAACCGCCTGGTGAATGATGGTCTGCTTCTGTTCTTCCAACAGCTTGATGTAGTTTTGTTTTCCTTTAAGGTATCGCCATATCTTCGAATCCATATATTCAATAAATTTGACGATATTCTTTTGCTCATTAAAGGGGGGCAATGGAAATGGAGCATCTAAAAAAGCCTCATCCGTCAGCTGAAGTCTAGATATCCAGATACCTTTCGACCGTACCTGTAATTCCCACTGAAACGGCTGAGACCGAACTAGTTCATGAATATATCCAGAGTAAATTTTATTCTTTGCCTTAACTCTATAGATACTATATGCAGAACTCACGATACCATGAAAACGCGTGACTCCTAAGCCTCGTGCCCAAGCCCAAAGGCTATTAATAACAAGATCCTCCGGCCAGCATAGTTTATAACCTTTATACGATTCAGCTTTGAACATAGTGACTTTGATTGTACTCCTGGGTACAATGCCTCTTTCTGAGGAAACGGTCAATAATTCTTCTCTTCCGTCCTCAGAACGTATGTCGATCACATTAAAAACGGTCTTACCCCTTTTAATTTCCCAATGCTCCGGAACCTGGCCGAGCCATGGCACGCCGGAATCCTTCATTCTGGGGTAGGGTTTCAATCGGTCGATCACGTAATTTTCTTCTTATTCTCAGTTGTGAATCAATCCCAGGGCTTGGGCTCGACATAATAGCCGCGCCGCCATTTTATCTAAATGGAAACGAATGAGGCAACAGCAGGTATGCAGCAAAATATACCGTAAATAAAATCTGGTATTGGGCTAAAGACTCGCAGCTCAAGACAACGATGATACCCCCTCATGACTTGCCCATGATCTCATCCAGGAGCCCCTCGCTCTCTTTCTGCAACGCTAAAATATCAGCGCGGATCTCCTCCAGCGAGCGCAACGGCTGAGGCTTGTAAAAATAGCGGGTAAAACTGATCTCGTAGCCGGTTTTTACTGATTCCGGATCATACCAGGCATCCGGGGCATAGGGCAAAACCTCCCGCTGCATGAAAGCCTCTATCCCGCCCTCCTCCAGCAGTGGCACCTGCTCGGTATCCCTCAATTCAGGATCAGGCTCATACTCGACGACCACCGATTTGCCGTCAACCTCGGCCTCGAACAATCCGCGCAGGGGATCGGCTGGCATCCCTTTTTTATGGATCTTGCGGATGATTTTCGGACCAAACTCTGCGCGTACAACACTTTCCTTGAGGGCCTTGAGCTCTTTGGGCGAGTAGACACGATCGTGGGCGATGCCTTCAAGGCGCAAAGGCCTTTCTACGGTCACTTTCCAATAGCCAAAGGCGGTATTCGGATATATTTTGGACTGCTCGCTCTCTTCGAAGTCCAGGAAGGTGTCGCAGATGCGCTGGATATCCTCCTCTGCAAGTTCGCAGTTCTTTTTACCGAGATTCTTGCGCAAGGGTTTTGACCACTTTGTGGCATCGATCAACTGCACCTTTCCCCGCCTGTGCTCCGCCTTGCGGTTGGAGAGGACCCAGATATAGGTGGCAATGCCGGTATTGTAAAACATGTTCAGCGGCAGTGCGACAATGGCCTCGAGCCAGTCTTTTTCAATGAGCCAGCGGCGTATATTGCTTTCGCCTTGCCCCGCATCCCCGGTAAAGAGCGAGCTGCCATTGTGTACTTCAGCAATGCGGCTGCCAAGGGCGGTTCCTTGCTTCATCTTGGCCAGCAGATTGGCAAGGAAGAGCATTTGGCCATCGGAGGTACGGGTGATCAGGCTGTACTCCGGATCGCCGGCATGCTCGATGAGAAAACGTGAGTCCTTGATACCCTCCTTGCCTCCCAAGCGTTCCAGGTCGCTCTTCCAGCTTTTGCCATAGGGAGGATTGCTGAGCATGAAATCGAACTCGCGCGAGGGAAAAGCGTCATTGGCCAGGGTGGAGTGCTCCGGTCCGCCGACGATATTGTCTGCAGCATCGCCCTCGCCCTTGAGCAACAGATCCGCCTTGCAGATGGCATAGGTTTCGGCGTTGATTTCCTGGCCGTACAAATGAGTAGCAGCCTTAACATGATGCTTCGCAGCCAGTTCCTTGAGGGTCTCCTCTGCGACGGTGAGCATGCCGCCGGTACCGCATGCACCATCATAGAGCAGATAGGTACCGTCGGTGATCCGGCCAGCCACGGGTAAAAATATCAGCCGTGCCATTAGTTTCACCGCATCGCGCGGCGTCCAATGCTCGCCTGCTTCCTCGTTGTTCTCTTCATTGAAGCGCCTTACCAGCTCTTCAAAAATTGTTCCCATGGCATGATTATCCAGGCCCGGATGCCTGGTCGAGCCATCTCCGTTCAGCACAGGATAGGGACCTAGATTGATGTTGGGGGAGAGCAGTTTTTCAATCAGGGTGCCGAGGGCATCCGCTTTGGAGAGGCGTGGAATCTGGTTGCGGAACTCGAAATTGTCGAGTATGTCCTGAACGTTCGGGGAAAATCCGTCGAGGTAGGCTTCGAAATCGGCTTTGAGTTGCTGCTGGCTGGTGCGGGCTTTGAGATCACGCAGTGTGAATTTGCTGGTATTGTAAAACGCCTGTCCGGCGGCCTGGCGCAAGGCCTGATCCTGATGAACAATGCCTGCCTGGTCGAGAGCGTTTTTCATTACGAGGACCGCTTTTTGGGCCGGTTCGAGTACAGCATCGAGACGCCGCAGAACGGTCATGGGCAGTATTACGTCACGATATTTGCCGCGTACGTAGAGGTCACGGAGGATGTCATCAGCGATCCCCCAGATGAAATTGACAATCCAGCTGAGTTGACTCGCTTCCACTTCAGCACTTCCTCCTAAGGGCATACCCCATTTGAATGATATTTATCCGGGGCAAAAAGTAAAGAAAAAGCCAAATTCATTTTATCATAATCTAATAGAATTACAGATTAAAACAAGCCTTTTCGCAGGAGCATCGGGGGAGGGCCTCTGCCGGGCAGCGCCCGGATGAAAGGGAAAGGCGGGGGCAGGAATTAATATCGGGGAGCGAACTGTTTTTGCAGTACAGATACAAGACAATTAAGGAGCAGATAAATTATGAAACCCAAAGTAGTCCATTTCGAATCCATTCCCGCCTGCGCCATCGGGCCGGAGGCCCCCGGAGCCTCTATCCGGGTGTTGATCAGCGACGAGGCTGATGACGCGCCGGTCTATGCCATGCGCATGATCGAGATCGAACCGGGCGGTCATTCGCCCGATCATGCCCATCCCTGGGAGCATGAAAACTATGTGCTGGAGGGTGAGGGGGAGGTGAAGATGGGGGAGCGGGTCTTGCCGATCGGCCCCGGATCGGTCATTCTTGTGCCGCCGGAGGTCCGGCATCAGTATCGCAACACCGGCTCTTACCTGCTGCGTTTTCTCTGCAGTATTCCGGTCGCGCGCCTGCGCCCAGCCGCAGGCTGAGGGGCAGGCGGGAGAAGAGTATCTCAGCTTGAGGCTTTACACAGCGCGCCGCCAGGTCATCTCTCAGAACGCCCAGCCGAATTTGAGCAGCTCGATATCGACGATGAATTCGCCGTCGTCATTGTTCCAGGCGGTGATGCTGTCCCAGTCGCTGTGAAAGATGTCGTTGCGGCCGGTGAGGTAGCGGCCGAAGCTGAAACTGCAGCCCCAGTAGGGGCCTTTGTAGGAGAATTTGCGGAATCCCAGGCCGACGCCGACGCCGAGCTTCTCCTGGGTCGAGCGGCTGCGGGCCAGCTCAAGCGAGTGGGTGAATGAGAGGTCATCCTCCCCCTCATAGCCTTCGAGGTGAGCGAAGCGGGCGAAGCCGCTGAGGTAAAAGCCGTTGCGGGTATTGCCGAGAAAATAGCGGTAGTGGCAGTCGACGGTGATCTCGCGCAGGTTCTTCGCGTCGCCGGGGCGGGCATAATAGATGGGGAAGGCGAGTTCGGCATTGCGGTCGACATCGAAGAGCGAGACCCCGCCGCTGAGGGTGACATCGTCGCCGATCAGCAGGGCGCGGATGAAATTGAACTCCACCCCCATGCGCTTGCCGGTGAGCGGTTCATTGCGGATCTCGCGGTAGATCTGTTTTTGCATCCGGTAGACCGAGTCGATCCTGGACTGGGTCGAAAGGGTATCCTGGGCCTCCCCCCGGGTGGCCAGGCCGGCGATGAGGAAAAGAGCGGCTGCGGTCAGAAAACAAGGAATAGTCATCCTGTTCATGGCGCCTCCTGGTCAAGATTCCCCCTGTCCTACTTCCCCCCGGTAATACGATGCTCCCGCCAAAAAGTTCATCCCTGCCATGGCTTTTTTGCGACCAAAGCCGGCCGGCAGCCGGGTGACGGAAATCCGCCGGCCTTCTGGCAGGGGTGTCGGCATGTTCCCTCTGGCCTAATGCGCCATGCCGGTGACCGGCCCCTTGCTCTCGCGGCTGTACGAGAGCCCGAAAAAGAGGGCCGCCAGGCAGAGATAGGCCAGCGCGAACTGGTTGGGCACCTGCTGCGCGACGCCGCTCAGGGTCCAGGGCAGGTACATCGAGCCGTCGGGCATGGCCGAATGGATGATCCCGAACCAGGAGAAAATGGCCAGAATCAGCAGATAGAGCGCTGAAACCTTCAGCCGGCGATCGATCAACTCGGCCAGGAAGGCGCCCCAGAGCATGGCGGTGACGATAAAGCCGTTGCCGAGGGCGGTGATGACCTGCAGCTCGGGCAGCGCCTTGCCGGGGGTGTTCATCAGCTCATGAAATTTGTCCGGCGCGATCGGATCCGGGGTGCCGAGTTTGATCGCCAGCAGGCGCAGGACGGTCGGGAAGAAGGCAAAGGCGACGGCCGGGGCGTGGCGTTTGGGCACGGCGTGGAAGGCCTGCATGATGATATCAAAGGCGACGAAGACCAGAATCGGCGCGAGCACGGCGCGCGGGATCAGCTCGATGATGAAGGAGACGTAGCCGAGCATGCCGCCGAGGCCGACAAAGATGCCGGTGAGCAGGGTGTAGCCGGCGCGCGAGCCCATGTTCTTGTAGGCGGGCTGGCCGATATAGGGGGTCGACTGGGCGACGCCGCCGCAGAGGCCGGCAACCAGGGTGGCCAGCGCCTCGGTCAGGAGAATGCTGCGGGTGTTATAGTCATCGCCGGCGACGCGGGCGCTCTCGGTGACGTTGATGCCGCCGACCACGGTGAGAATACCGAAGGGGATGGCCAGGGGCAGGTATTTGACCGCCGGGGCGAGGCCCTTGAGAAAATCGAGAGTCGGCAGGGGCAGACCGAGGTGCAGATCCAGCGGCGGCAGACCCGCAAAGGTGCCACCGGCAAGACCGAGCGGGCCAAGCAGGTAATAGACGACACTGCCAACGAGGACCGAAGCGAGCACTCCGGGGAACTTGCCGGGGAGGTGGATGCCCGCGACCAGGGTGTAGAAGATCAGGCCGAGGGCGATCAGGCCGACCACCGGCATGCCGAAGATATCGATCAGCGGGGTTACGCCGATCAGGCCCAGGCCGATGCCGGCCAGCGAGCCGAGCAGGCCGGCCTGCGGGACGATCTTTTGCACCCACTTGCCGAGGAAGGAGAAGATCAGCTTGATCAGCCCCATGAACATCATCGTCGCCATGCCGATATACCAGGTCATCATGGCGGCGTCGCGCTCCGTATAGCCCTCATTCTTCAGGCCGATGAAGGCGGGGCCGAGCACCACCAGGGCCAGGCCGATGGTCGAGGGGGTGTCGAGGCCGAGCGGCATGGCGGTCACATCGCTCTTGCCGCTCTTTTTGGCGAGGCGGAAGGCCATCCAGGTATAAACCAGGTCGCCGAAGAGGACGCCGAAGGCCGTGCCCGGCAGCATGCGGGTGTAGACGATGTCGGCGGGATATTTAAAGCCGAAGATGAGGATGCCGGCGAGAAAGGAGAGCACGGTCAGGTTGTCGAACATCAGGCCGAAAAAGCCG
Organism: uncultured Cytophagia bacterium; assembly: GCA_964436305.1. Taxonomy (GTDB): domain Bacteria; phylum Zhuqueibacterota; class Zhuqueibacteria; order Residuimicrobiales; family Residuimicrobiaceae; genus JAKPUX01. The sequence goes on from CAYTCI010000016.1 coordinate 59,439, forward strand.
TTGATGTCCCCGGAAACGAACCAGCGGTATTTGGTCGTATTCTTGGTCATGGTTTCCTCGTGATTAGTTGGTCAGCAGTCCGGCGATAGCCGCGGTCATCCAGGTGGCGATGGTGCCGCCGAGGACCGACTTGAGTCCCAGCCGGGCGATATCGCTGCGGCGATTCTCCATCAGGGGGCTGAGGCCGCCGATCTGGATGGCAACGGAAGAGAAATTGGCAAAGCCGCACAGGGCATAGGTGGCAATGACGATCGATTTGGTCGAGAGCTGGCCGGCGGCGATGACATCCGACATCTTGAGATAGGCGACGAACTCGTTGACCGCCAGCTTGATCCCCATCAGGCTGCCGACATCGAGGGCCTCGCGCCAGGGCACGCCGATGATCCAGGCGATGAACTGGAAGACCAGGCCGAAGAGCAGCTCGAGGTTGAGTGGCTTGTTGAAATGCGCCATGAGAAAGCCGTTGAGGCCGGTGGCGCTGCCGATGAAACCGAGCAGGGCGTTGATCAGGGCGATGAGGGCAATGAAGGCGATGAGCATGCCGCCGACGTTCAGGGCCAGCCGGAGGCCGTCACCGGCGCCGCCCGCGGCCGCTTCGATGGCACTGCCGCTGCTCTTCTCGACCTTGAGGCGCACCG
>CAYTCI010000017.1:0-57715 GCA_964436305.1 uncultured Cytophagia bacterium
GGGACGAGGGGTGGAGGGGGCCGCCGGGCGGGCGGGTCGGCACGAGGGCCGGGGGGCAGGGACGAGGGGTGGAGGGGGCCGCCGGGCGGGCGGGTCGGCACGAGGGCCGGGGGCCGGCGCGAGCGATAGAGCCCGCACCGGGTCGGCGCGAAGCCGGGGGCCGGCGCTAGATCGCAAACCAGTAGCTCAGCTTGGCGAGAAGGAGATTGCCGCCCGGCGTCGTGAGCAGCCGGTCCCAGTTGTAACCCCACTCTCTCCGCCCCGCGCTCTGGTACGAGCTGCGGTCATGGCTCCAGACCAGGTAGAGCGCCGAGCCGGGGCGCATCTCCCAGCGCAGGACCAGATTGGAACGGAACTCGCGGAAATTGAAATCGGGCTGATCGAGCGCATAGTCGGTGATGCCGTCGCGGTTCTCATCGAAGGCAATCCCGCCGTCAAGCGGGCGGCTCCACTCTCCGGGCGCGAGCTGCGGCGCCATCGCATCGACATTCGCCGCCGCCGGATCGGCCACCCGGCGGTATGCGTGATAGGTGCCAAAAGAGATATAGGGGCTGCCGTAATACTGGATGGTCAGGGTGGGTGACAGGGCGCAATCCAGGCGCAGGGTCATCTCTGTGGTCTTGCGGTCGAGTGCGGCGAGGAGATAACGCGGCCGCCCCTGCCAGAGTGGCGCGCCCATAAAATGGAGCATCTCCTTTTCGTGTGAGAGCCCCACCTCGGCGGTGAACTGGATCGCCTCGGTGATCTTGCAGCTGAGCCCGGGCGTGATGCCGGTGTTGGCCGATTGGCCGTCATCGAAGGAGTGGGTGAAGTAGTGGAGCGAGCCGCGCAGCTTGCTTCCCGAATCGGTTGAGAGGCCGACGTTGGCGCCCCAATAGCCCTGCAGATGCAGCGCCGGCCCCCCGCGGAGCAGCCGGGTATCGAGGGAGCGGCCATAGCGTTCGGCCCCACCCCAGAGGCTGTAGCGGTTCTGGAAGGTCATCGAAAAATCGAGATCGCCGCCAAGCACCAGGGGGGTCCAGGCGAAATCCCAGCGCTGTTGGGTACCCACCTCGATCTCATAGCGGCGCAGCAACCGTTTCGGCGCACTCTCCACCCAGGAGACCTCCACCTCCCCCTCGATCTCGTCGGCCGAGCGCAGATAGCCCAGGTCGTTGAATTCGAGGCCGGGGGATTTCCAGGAGAGGCCGGCGCCATAACGCCAGTGGCCATAGCTGCTCTTTTTCACCGCCAGTTCACCGCCGTGGCCGGCCAGCATCGTCCGGGTCGAGTCATTGTCGAGATGAGCGGCATCCGGACGCTGGAAATAGCGCGCTGAGGAGCTCTGTTGCCGTTGCAGGGCGGCGACATCGCCCTTGACCTCGCTGCCGGCGACCTTGAACTCGATCTGGTACTTTTTATTGGCGAGATAATGGTTGAGATCCAGGCCGCCGCTGACGGCCTGGCGATTCATGAAAAGGAGGTTGCGGTCGCCGATCCGGCGCTGCACTGCGGTCAGCATCGCACCGGCCGTCGTATTGCCCTCGTTGATCTCCTTGAGCACCCGTCCCACCAGATAATTACTCAGCGGTTCGACCGTACTGCGTGACCTCTCCCCTTTCGGGCCGGTGAGGGTCGCATGTTCCTCCTGGGTGAGGCTTTCAATCAGGCCGACCGAAAGGCCGTTGTGGTCCTTGCCGGTCAGCTTGGCCGCAGCGAGGATGGTGGTCATCCCCGGCTTGTCCACATGGCTGCCCTCTGTGAGGGGTGGCTCATAGGTGGGGGCGTGACCGATACGCCGCGAATAAAAGAGGGATTCGCCGCCCAGCTCAAAATCGAACAGAGTCCGGTTTTCGAGGAAAAAGGGGCGTTTTTCGCTGTAAAAGAGCTCGTAGGCGGAGAGGTTGAGTTCAGAGGGATCCGCCTCGACCTGACCAAAATCGGGATTGAGGGTGTAGTCGACGGTAAAATTGCTCGAAATCCCGATCTTGCCATCGAGGCCGGCGCTGCTGTTCCATTCGGAGGTTTTGCCGGAAGCCGGTAGCTGGTCCTCCGGAAAGGTCTGCAACCGGGCATAGCTGTAGGGCAGGAACTCGATCTGCCGACTCTTCGGCAGTCCCTTGAGGCCGCGGAGATAGCCCATGTCGTAGAGGTGGCCTGGCCCATCGCGGCGGATGAGGGTGAACTGGTTCTCCTCCTCGAGGCGGTTGATCCAGCGCCAGGCATGCAATCCCCAAACCTGCTCCTCCTTGTTGGTATAGCGCAGCTGGCTGAAGGGAATGCGCATCTCGGCGGTCCAGGCGGAATCCTCCAGCGCGGTCTTGCCCTCCCAGACCCCATTCCAGCTAAAATCCCACTGGTTGTGATTCATCAGGATGAGATCGACCTGGGTGCCCGCAGCGGTGAGATCGAATTCGAAACCGCTGAGGTGACTGAGATAACTGTCGAAGCAGAGGCCGACCACATCCCCGGCGCTCTGGTCGTCGCGGCGGCCGGCGCGGCGATCAATTCGGGACGGCTCCTTGTCGAAGGCCCGGATACCGACATAGATGTTTTTCGCATCGTAGAGGATTTTCAGGGCCGTGCGCTGACTGGGCTGGCCGCCCTCGACCGGCATATACTGGACGTAGTCATCGAACCAACTCCCCTCCTGCCAGCAGCGGTCGTCGAGGCGGCCGTCGATGACCGGCGGTATCGAGGTTATCGCCTGGGTGGTATAGGAACGTTTCATGGCCTCCTGGGTCAGGCCGGTTCGCAGCGGTGCAGTCAAAGTCAGGACGATCAGAAACAGGGCGGTTTCCTTCTTCATTTGGGGACACTTTCCCGATAGAGGGTGCCGTGACGAATGGAACAGCATGCCCAGCAGTGGGCAACGCAGGTGGATGGAGCGATCGAAATCCCCGCCTGCCGGAGGGGCAGGCGGGGGAGGAATCGTGCCGGATTACTTCCAGTCATCGGTTCGGAACGAAGAAGCCGGCAGGTTTTCGAGGTTGAAGAGCGAGGCGGTGGCCAGATTGCTCCAGGCATAGCGGACGGCAACCGGCCGGGCCACTTGCGGCGAGGAGACGACCACCTTTTTGCCGGCAAGATGCGCCTGTGCGGGGACGAAGCGCTGGTCCGCGCCGGCGATCTCAAAGCCGATGAGTCCCGCGTTTCCCGCCTTCAGGCCGCTGCCGGCATAATCAAAGGAGAGGATGATCTGGTCCCCCTTGACCGCCATCTTTTTATAGACCGGGCCGGAGTAGACCAGCTTGCGGCCGTACTCCTTCGCCAGGGCCCAGAGGGCGAGGCGCCTGCCCACCTCCTGCTTGTTGGGCGGATGGATGCTCGGCGCCCCGATGTCCAGGGTGACCGCCATCCCGGTGTGGGGGTGGCGCAGGGTCAGCATCTGGGCCTCACGCAGTTCCTGCGAGCGGGTGGACTCGCCATAATCGTAGGGGGCGATCTGAACATAGTAGAAGGGGAAGGGCTTGCCGCCCCACTGCTGCCGCCAGCAGTCGATCATCAGTGGGAAGAGGGTGCGGTATTCGCGGGCGCGGCCGGCGTTGGATTCGCCCTGATACCAGATGGCGCCGCGGAGGGTATAGGGCACCAGCGGTGCGATCATCGCATTATAGAGGAAGGTGGGGGTGTTGGCCGAGATCTCGACCGTAACTTTAGGCCGCGCGAAAAAGTCAGCCTCGGCTACCTTGAGCTGATAAAAGCGGCTGTTCTGATATTCAGCCACCGGCAGGTAGCGCCATTCACCCGCCAGGGAGAGCGTGCTCTCCGGGCTGCCCTCGGGATAGAGCTTGAGCTGATCGGCGCGGCCATAAACGCCGCCGCCGCCCTGGGTGTCGATGACGCGAATGGCGATCAGGTTGCTGCCCGCCTTCACCATGGCGGCCGGGACCGGGTAGACGCGTTTGGTCTGCCACAGGCCTGCCTCTTCCATGCTGCCGATGCGCTCGCCGTTGAACCAGGTCGCATCCATATCGTCGATCGGCCCCAATTCAACCACCAGGTTACGGCCCACCCACTCGGCCGGTACCTCGACGGTCCGGCGAAACCAGACCACCCCGTCGAACTGGCCCATTTCAGTGGACTCCCAGGAGACCGGCAGTTTCATTCGGCCCCATCGGGCGTCGTCCAGGCTGGGGGTGGAGCAGGCCGCATCAGCAAAGTCGAGCCCGGCGAAGCGCTCATTCGCCGGTTTGTCGGTCACGGAGAAGACCGGGTGACCTTCGAGCCACTGCTGCCGGGCCTTCATTGCGGCCTGGCTCTCGCTGATCTGGCTGAGAACCCGGGTGTACTCGGGCATGGTCTTGAGGTATTCGGCGTTGGTCCAGGCCTCGGCGGGCGTGCCGCCCCAGCTGGAGTGAATCAGGCCGATCGGGATATTCAACTCCTTTTGCAGCGTCCGGCCAAAAAAGTAGGCGGTGGCGCTGAAGGGAGAAGCCGTGGCAGGGGTACAGACCTGCCACTCACCCCGGCAGTCGTCGAGCGGCATGGCCGAGGTTGCCTTTTCGACCGTGAAGAGGCGGATCTGCGGATGCACAGCGGCAGCGATTTCGTCCGTTGAATGGGCGATCGGGTCGCCGGGCGGCCACCCGGCCAGGGGCATTTCCATATTGGACTGGCCCGAGCAGAGCCAGACCTCCCCGATCAGGATGTCGGTGAAGGTTTTATTGCCGGAAGCGGCGGAAATCGTCAGGGAAAAAGGACCACCGGCAGCGGGGGTTTGCAGTCGGGCATGCCACTTGCCGTCCGCGCCGGTAACCACCGTGGCCACGGCGCCCCAGCTCGCGTTCAGGCTGACGGTTTCGCCCGGCGCCGCCTTGCCCCAGAGCGCGGCCTGCGTCTTTTGTTGCAGCACCATATGATCGCCCAGCAGCGAGGGCCATTCGAGCGCTCCCGCCGCGGCGGCAGTGAAGAGATAAGCCATAAGGACCAGTCCGTTTACCAAGTATTTCATGATATGACTCCCGAGTTATTGCGTCGCAAGAGATCGATGCAGGATCCCATCAAAGGGAGGACGCCGAGAAGGTATCCCCCTGGCTGATGTCGCCGGTGTCCCACCCTTTCCTGAACCAGCGTTGACGCTGGGCGGAGGTGCCATGGGTGAAGGCATCGGGGACGACATAGCCCTGGGACATGCGCTGGAGCCGGTCGTCGCCAACCGCTGCGGCAGCGTTGATCGCTTCCTCGAGATCGCCCGGTTCGAGGACGTTGTTGAGCTTTTGTTCATAGTGCGCCCAGACCCCGGCGAAAAAGTCGGCCTGCAGCTCAAGGCGGACGGAGTAGCGGTTGTACTCCTCCTCGCTGACGCGTCCCTGCAGCGCCGAAATCTTGTCGGTGATGCCCAGCAGGTTTTGCACATGATGGCCGACCTCATGGGCGATGACGTAGGCGATGGCAAAGTCACCGGGGGCGTCCAGCTGATTCTTCAGTTCGTTGCAAAACGAGAGATCGAGGTAGAGTTTTTCATCGCCGGGGCAGTAGAACGGGCCACTGGCGCCGCTGCCGTATCCGCAAGCGGACTGAACCTGGCCCGAGTAGAGCACCAGGGTTGGCATGCGGTACTGGCTGCCGGCCTGTTTGAAGAGCGAGGACCAGATATCCTCGGTATCCTTGAGCACCACCCGGGCGAAACTGGCCAGCTGCTCCTCTTCCGTCGAGCGGGGTTGCGACTGCACGGAGGTGGTGGTGACCCCGCCGCCGTTCTCGCGCAAGTACTGCATCGGGTCACCGCCGAGAAGCCAAACCAGCAAGAGGATGATCAGGGTACCGATGCCGCCGCCGACCACCCGGCGTGATCCGGTTCCGCGGCGGTCCTCGACGTTATCGCTTTCACTTCTGCCTATCCAGCGCATAAACTTTCTCCTGTCCGGTAAATCGAATCAAGAACCCAAAAAGTTAGGAAATAGAATTGAAAAAAACAATCGTTTTAGCGGAAAATCTGTAGCAGTCCTGGCCACCATCCTCTGATTCCGACCCGGCGCTCGCCCATTTCACGACCGGACATCTGAGGGAAACAAGATCGCGACTCTCCCGTATACATAGTTTTGCCAATCCCCGGGGCTTTTCCAAACGCCTTTGATCGGGTACCAAAAAAGGAGGCGCACGTGGCTTTCGCTGTCACCGTATCGGATGTGTGCAAAAGCTTCGAATCCGTTCAAGCGGTCCGCCATCTCTCGTTGCAGATCCAGCCGGGCGAGATCTATGGCTTGATCGGGCCGAATGGAGCGGGCAAGACCACCACAATCCGTATGCTGCTCGGGATTCTGTATCCCGATTCCGGGCAGATCGATCTGCTGGGCAAATCCAGCGCCCGCGAGATTCCGGATCAGGTGGGCTTTCTGCCGGAGGAACGCGGGCTCTTCAAACGGATGCTGGTCATCGACATCCTGACCTTCTTTGCCGAGCTCAAGGGGATGTCGCACCAGAAAGCCCTCCCTCTGGCGGATCACTGGCTTGAACGCCTCGAGTTGACGGAATGGCGCAACAAAAAGATCGAAGAGCTCTCGAAAGGCATGCAGCAAAAGGTGCAATTCATCACCACGATCCTCCACCAGCCCCGGCTGCTCTTTCTCGACGAGCCCTTCAGCGGACTGGATCCGGTGAATACGGCTCTGATCAAGGATGTCATGCTCGAGCTGGTGAAGAATGGGAGTGCGATCGTGCTCTCCACCCACATGATGGAGCAGGCCGAGAAGCTGTGTGACGCCTTGTGTTTGATCCATCATGGCGAGAGTGTGCTGCAGGGCCAGCTGGCGGAGGTCAAGGCCCGTTTCGGCAAAAACCGCTGCCGGCTGAGCTACGACGGCGAAGCGCACTTTTTGCAGGAGCAGAGCCTGGTCAGCCGCTTCGACGATTACGGCCAGTATGTTGAAATCCAGCCGGCTGAACAAGTGAAACCCCAGGCCATTCTGGCGCGGGCGATCGCGGAGGTCACGGTGCGCAGTTTTGACATCACCGAGCCCTCGCTTCATGAGATCTTTATCAATGTGGTCAAAGGCAGCGCCGTGGCAGGAGGTCAGAATGAGTAAAACCTGGGTACTGATCAAGCGCGAATTCTTCAGCCGGGTGAAAACCAAGGGCTTCGTCATCGGCACCCTCGCCCTGCCCGTGCTGGTCTTCATTTTCATGGGGGTCCAGATCGCGATGCAGTCGATGGGGACCCGGGAAAAAAAGACGCTCGCCCTGATGGACCTCTCCGGGCGTGTCGCTCCGGCCTTTATTGCCTACATGGACACCACCTATCAGGATGCCCGCAAGACGCCTCTCTATACCTTTGAGCAGGTCCAGAGTGTACCGGAAAGCCTGGCGGCGCTCCAGGCCCGCTACAGCGGCCTCGTCCGTGCGGAAAAGATCAACGGGCTCATCGTCCTGCCGGCGGACCTCTTCGAATCCAACCGGTTCGAGCTGCACGCGCGGAACATCAGCAATATGGAGTTCAACAGTGTCCTGGAACGCTCGCTCTCGCGGGTGATCTCGGACTTGCGTCTGCAGCAAAGTGGCATCGACCAGGGGCTGGTGCGCAAGCTGACCCGTGGTGTGGATCTCACCACCTACAAGGTGAGCGAGGCTGGTTCCAAGCAGCAGAGCGGCATGGTGGCCTTTGGCGTCAGTTACGTGATGATGTTCATTCTCTATATGGCCCTGCTCTTCTACGGGCAGTTCGTCATGCGCGGAGTCTATGAAGATAAAAATTCCCGCGTCATGGAGGTGGTGCTCTCCTCGGCGCGGGCGGATCAGATCATGGCGGGCAAGATCATCGGCATCGGCGGGGCGGGGCTGCTGCAGTTCCTGATCTGGGCGATCGTCTTCGCCCTGGTGTCGACCTATGGTATGGTGATGATGTCCCTCTTCTCTCCGGGCATCGAAAAGCTGCCGATCCCGGCGATCTCGGCATCGGTCTATCTCTTCTTCTTTCTCTTCTTCATCCTCGGCTATTTCATCTACGCCACCCTCTACGCCACCCTTGGCAGCCTGGTCAATGACGAGGCGGATGCCCAGAGTCTGCAGTGGCCGGTGACGTTCCTGATCATCCTTGGATTCATGTTCATGTTCTTCGTCCTCAACAATCCCAACAGCACGATGGCGGTGATCCTCTCCCTCATCCCCTTCTTCACCCCGCTGCTGATGTTCCTGCGGCTCTCGGTGGGCGCAGCGCCCTTGTGGCAGGCCTTGCTGAGCGTCGTGATCATGATCGCCACCATTGCCGGACTGATCTGGCTGACCGGCCGCATCTTCCGCGTCGGTATTCTCATGTACGGCAAAAAGCCGAATCTGCCGGAGCTGCTGAAATGGATCCGCTACTCCTGAGCCGGTGTGCGATCAGACCCGGCGGATGATCCGCCCGGGCAGTTTGCCGCTGTGCTGCCCCTTCTCCACCACAATCTGGCCGTTGACGACGATCAGATCCACACCCAGCGGAAACTGGTGCGGATCGGCAAAGGTCGCCTGATCGATCACAGTGGCGTGATTGAAGACGGCCAGATCAGCAAAATAGCCAGTTTTCAACAGACCGCGTTCCCGGATACCAAACTTGGCCGCCGGCAGGCCGGTGATGCGGTGAATCGCCTCGCTCAGGGGCAAAACCCCGGCCTCGCGGATATACCGTCCGAGGTAGCGCGGAAAGGTGCCGTAATAGCGGGGATGGGGGGTTCCCTTGCCGAGGAGGCCGGTGGGCGCGATCGCATTGCCATCCGAGCCGACCATGGTAAAGGGGGCGGCGAAGGTCATCCGGGTATCCTCCTCGCTCATGCTGAAACCGCACATGCCCACTTGCCCCGCCTCCTCAATAAGGAGGCGGCGGGTGTATTCCAGGGGATCCACGCCTGTGGCAGCGGCCAGCTCCTCGACCGTCCGTCCCTGCAGCTCGCGGCGTTCCGAAAGATAGGCCCGGGTGATCATAATCTGGGCCCAGGAGCCGGTGGCGGCGATCTTGTCGCGGACAAAGGGGGCCATTCTGGCGAAAGTCGCCGGCTCCTTGAGCCGGGTAACGAATGCGGCATGGCCGCCCTCCCGCGCCCACAGGGGGAAGAGCATGTTGAGCGAAGTGGCATAGGCGGTATAGGGGTAGCGGTCGGCATGCACATTGAGCCCCTGGCACCGCGCCTCGTTGATGGCCTCCAGCAACCTGGGGGTCTTGTACCAGTTGCGCTGCTGGCAGGCTTTGAGATGGGAGACCTGCAGGCTGACGCCCGACTCGCGGGCGATTGTCAGCGCCTCGGCCAGGGCTTCCTCGACCGTGAGGTCCTCGTTGCGCATATGGGTTGCATAGAGGCCGCCATGACGGGCGACCACCCGGCAGAGGGCGATGATCTCATCGGTTTTGGCGAAGCTGCCGGGGGTGTATTCAAGCCCGGTGGAGAGGCCCAGGGCGCCCTGTTCGAGCGCGGCCTCGAGGGCGCTGATCATCGCCCGCATCCCGGCGGCGTCCGGCGGCTGGTTGGCAACCCCCACGGCCGCCGTCCGGATGGCGCCATGACCGGCCAGAGTGGCATAATTCAGTCCGATCCCTCTTCTCTCCAGCGCCGCATAGAAGCCGGCCAGATCCCGCCAGTCAAACTCCAGGGCAAACTCACGTCGCCATGCTTCCTTCGCCTCCTCTCCCTCCTTTCCGGCGAGCGGAAAGACAGAATCTCCGCAATTGCCGCCGATCTCGAGGGTCACGCCCTGGCGGATCTTGCTCTCGCCGCGCGGGTCGACCAGCAGGGAGAGATCGGTGTGGGTGTGGACATCGATAAAGCCCGGGCTGACGGCATTCCCCTGGAGGTCGATCACGCGTTGCGCCCTGGCGGGATCCAGTTTACCGATGGCGGCGATGCGCTCGCCGCGTATTCCGAGATCGCCCCTATACGGCTCGCTGCCACGGCCATCATGGAGCAGGCCATTGCAGAGGAGCAGATCAAAGGGCTGCTTTGCACAGCTTGCTACCATCGAGCTGTACGACACGCTCAGGCCGATCCCCAGCAGCGCCGACTGCTGGATGAACCGCCGGCGCGTGGGAGGAGTCAATACTCGAGCATTTTTCATGAGCCATCCTTGCAAGGTCAATTTTTCATTCCGCAACATCGCCGTAAAAATATAACCGCAAAGTTGAGAGAGTGCAAGTAAAATATGGCTTTTGGAAATAAATCATGAATAAGCATACGCAAATCCGTCAATCATGACGTATTGTACTCCGACAGTTACACTGGGGGTCAACCATCCTGGCGGAGAACCGTATGGACTCTTACCGATCCACCTCACCCCACCATCTGCTGGCGAACCTGGCGAAGCTTCTGCTCCCGGTCATTCTCCTGTCGTTGCCAGTCCTCGCTCTCCCGCAAACCATCAAATTCACGGACATCACCACCGAAAAAGGGGTCCGCGGGTATCTCAAGAACGGTATTACAGCCTACGGTCACGGCTGCGCCATGGCGGACGTGAACGGCGATTCGCTCCCCGACATTTACGTCAGCAATGCGGTGCGCCACGCCGAGCTCGAACCCAACGGCGGCCTCCCCGAGTTTCTCTACCTCAGCCAGAAAGACGGACCCTATATCGACGTCGCAACCGAAAACGGTGCCGACGACCGCTTCGGCTGGACCGGCAGCCACGGCATCATCTTCTTCGATTACAATAACGACGGACTGTACGACATCTTCAACGCCACCACCGACGACGCCAGCCGGCTCTATCAGAATCTGGGGAACGCCCGCTACAAGGATGTCAGCGCCGCGGCCGGCATCCCGGCCACCGGTCTCGGCACCCGCGGCCTCATCGCCATCGATATCAACCGCGATGGCTGGCTCGACCTCTATGGTGTCAACTGGGGACCGATGGAGACCCCATCCGGAACCATCCAGGCCACGCCACCCCAGCCCAATGAGCTCTATATCAACAACGGGGACGGCACCTTCACGACCGAACCGCGCAATGGCCCGCGCGGCTTGACCAATGACAATCCGGAAAAGGAAGGCACGCAGGGCGTTTCCTGTGTCGATGTCGACAACGACGGTGACATCGATATCTTCGTTTGCCATCGCAATATCATCTATGATCCGGTGACCCAATCGACCCGCTATGAACCCACCAACCGAATCTATAACCAGCTCTTCATCAACAACGGCAAGGGCTATTTCAAGGACGAAACCCTGGCGCGCGGTCTCGCGGAGGCGAGCAACGACTGCAATGGCACCACCTTCGCCGACTATGACAACGACGGCGACCTCGACGCCTTCGTTGTGCCCAAGGATGACGATGACACCATCGGCGGCAAACACACCCGCATCTATCAGAATGACGGCACTGGCCATTTCACCAAGCTGGCCAAAAGCGTCACCAACCTGATCGGCTGGGGCTTCTCCGGCGTCCTCTTTGATGCCGATAACGACGGCGATCTCGACTTTTTCATCGGCCGGACCCTCGACGCCAACCTGCGCGGCAATGCCTTTTATGTCAACGACGGCAAGGGCAACTTTACCGAGAACACCACCGCCGGCTTTAGCTTCCGCAGCGGCGACCCCCGCGGCGCCGCCGTCGGCGACATCGACAACGATGGCGATCTCGATCTTTACTTTGTCGATGCCAACAAACAGCTCTCCACCTTTTATCACAACTATTTGATGCGCAATGACTCACAGAACAACAACCGCTGGCTCAAGGTCTACGGCCGCGGCCCCAAGGGCGACATGGGCGCTTTCGGCAGCAAAATCTGGCTCTTCGATTCAGGCCACATGGACGAAATGAATCATCTGGTCGGCTATCGCCAGATCCAGAATGGTTATGCCTACCTTTGCCAGGACGACCCTGTGCAGCATTTCGGTCTTGCCAGCCGCGATACGGTGGATCTCAAAATTATGCTGCTGGACAGCACCGTGCTGCGGGTTCCCCGGGTCGCCGCCCGGCAGCGGCTCTTCTTCACCAAACCCCGGGGGCTGGGGATCCTTGACGGCGACCGACAGACCGCCTTGCCGGGCACCGAGCTGAGCGCGCCGCTGCGGGTGCTCGTCAGCGACGCCTTCGGCAATCCCGCCATGGGCGTCCCCGTCACCTTTTCCATCCAGGAGGGCCTCGGCCGCTTCACCGGTGAACAGACCCTGTATACCAACAAGCAGGGGATCGCCAGCATCCGCTATACCACCCCGGCTGCCAGCGGCTCGGTGCACATCCTCGCCACCAGCCCCCTGACGCCGGGCTCGACGGCTGTCTTTACGGTCACCAGCGGCCAGCAGAGCGGCATCCCCTCGCGCCTCGGCTCCACCGGTGGCAGCGGACAGACCGGAGCCGCCGGGCTGCCTTTGGCCCAGTCGCTCGCACTGCAGGTCCTCGATTACGCCGGCGGGCCGGCGGTGGCGCAGGTTCGCTTCGCCGTCCTGCAGGGCGGCGGCAAGGTCAACGATCTGGACAGCTTGACAGTGGCGGCCGACCCCACCGGCCTCGCCAGCGTCTCCTGGCGGCTCGGCACCCTGGCCGGTTCGGTCCAACGGGTGCGCGCCACGGTGATCGGCTATCCTGCACTGAGTGCCGAGTTCACAGCGACCGTGCAAGCCGGACCGGCCGTCACCCTTCTGGGCCCGGCCTCCCTCAGCTACGCCGGCACCGTGGGGCAGGCCCTGCCTCCCTTGCAATTCAGGGTCCTGGATGCCTTTGGCAATCCGGTCGCCCGCGCTCCGCTCTCCTTCGTCATCGCGGCCGGTGGTGGCCTGGTCAACGGCGCCGCCACCCAGCAGCTGCTCAGCGACGCCGCTGGCCAGGTGCAGGCGATCTGGTCGCTGGGTCCCGCCAGCGGCAGCAGCAACAACCGGCTCACCATCAGTAGCAGCGGTCTGAGCGGCTCGCCCGTGGAGCTGGTGGCATCGGCCTCCGCTGCTCATGCCTACCGGATGGTGCAGAGCGCTGGCGATGGCCAATCCGCCCTGCCCGGTACCCTCCTTCCCCAGCCCCTGACGGTTACGGTGCAGGACAGTCTCAGCAATCCGGTCTCCGGCCACACAGTCCAGTTCAGCGTGATCGAGGGGGATGCCCTGCTCGCCGGCGCCTCCTCTGTCACCCGGATTACCGACACAGCAGGCATGGCGCAGACCGCCGTCACGCTGGGAGCGGCGGAGGGTGTCGTCACGGTCAGTTGTGCAGCGGTCTATAATGGCATCGTGCTGCAGAATGTCCCCCTCCTCTTTCATCTCACCTCGGTCAATCGCCACCTCGATCCGGCGCGGTCGACTCTCACCGTTTCGCAGCCAGCCGCCATCGCCAACGGGCGGGATGGGGTGACCGTCCTCTTCACCGGCCGCGACGAGAAAGGGTTGCCGCTCGGGGGTGTGCCGGTGGTCATCACAGCCAGCGGCATGGAGGTAACACTGCTGCCCTCGAGTGATATCACCGATCCGGAGGGCCACGTTTCCGCGATGCTGCGGTCGACGCGGATTCAGGCAGTGACGGTGCGGGCGATCGCCCATGGCATCCCGGCTACACCCGATACCCTCAGTGTGCGTTTTACCACGGGAAGTGCGGCCCGGCTTGAGCGCCTCTCCGGCGATGGTCAGACTGGCGAAGTCGGAGCCCTCCTGGGCGTGCCGCTGGCGGTAACCCTCAGTGACTCCTTCTCCCACCCGCTTAGCGGTGAGGAGATTACCGTCACGATCCACCATCCCGACGGCACGATGAATGCGCTGCCTGCGCTCCGGACCGACAGCACCGGCCGGGCGGCGATGAGCTTTACCCTGGGCAAAAAACCCGGCCTCTACACCCTTGAGATGATCCACGCTCCTCTTGCGGCGATCCATTTTGCCCTGACGGCCCGGCCGGGTGCGCCAGCCGTTGTGCAAATCCTGAGTGGCGATCAACAGCGGGGTGCACCCCACAGCCTCCTGCCCCAGCCCCTGGTTGTCCATATTCAGGATCAATACGGCAACGCCCTGGCGGGCCAAAAGCTGGCGATCCTCCTTAACGACCCCACCGGCGAGAGTGATCCGCCCGGCGAAGTCCTGACCGACTCGCTGGGACGCGCGAGCCTTCTCTGGCGCCTCGGCACCCAGGCCCAGCAGCAGCTCCGCCTCCAGTCCGCCGCCAATCCGGCCGTGCAGGCGCTCTTCCATGCGACGGTCTTTACCAATCAGTCGCCGACTTTCCTGGAGACCAGCCCGGCCGATACCCTGCTCAAGGCCGAGCCCGGCAGCGTGCTGCGCTTCCAGATCTCCGCAGTCGATCCGGATGGCGACAACCTGGCGATCACCTGGCTGCTCAACGGCCTGGCCGTCGGCAACAGCACCGCCCTCACCCTGATCACCAACAAGCCGGGGCTGGTCGAGGTAACCGTGAGCGACGGGACCTTCACCATCCAGAAGCGCTGGCACGTCGAGATCCTCATCAGCGGCGTCGACACCGATCCCCAGCCGGAGGAGTTCGCGCTGCTGCAGAGCTACCCCAACCCCGCCAATCCGGGTACCGCGATCGCATTCTCCCTGCCCCGCGAGGAGTCGATCCGGCTGCGCATCCTCAATCAGACCGGTCAATGCGTGGCCACCCTTGCTGACGGCGCCTGGGCGGCGGGCAAGCACACCCTGCACTGGGACGGCCGTGATCAGGCCGGTCTTCCCCTGCCCTCGGGGCTCTATTTCTACGAGCTGCAAGCGGGCGCACAGCATGTGACCCGCAAGCTGCTCCTCGTCAAGTAAAGGCCATAAAAAAAGGGCCTCTGCACGGAGCGAATCCAGATCCGCGCAGAGGCCCTCTTCTTTTCCGCTCAGCCTGTCACCGTAGCAGCAGCATGCGCCGCACCTCCCGCCCCTGGGCGGTTTCCAGCAGGCAGAGATAGACGCCGCTGGCCAGGCCCTGCCCGCGAAATATCACCTGATGTTCTCCCGCCGCACAGCGGCCATCGATCAGCGTCACGACCACCCGCCCTGCCACATCATAGACCACCAGCCGCACCGGCCCTGCCAGGCCCAGATGAAAGACAATCCTCGTCTCGGGATTGAAGGGATTGGGATAGTTCTGCGCCAGAGCTGCCTGCTGTGGCAGGGCGATTCGGGGCGTTTCGACACCGCTCAGATATTCTCCCAGGGTGAAGAGCGGCGGCTGTCCGCCATCGAAGTAGCGCCAGGAGCTGCCGAGCTTGAGGTAAATCTGGCTGGCGTCGAACAGCTGCGCATCGAGCGAGAGATCCGCGCCGGTGGAGGCGGCGGCATGCAGCTCAACCGTCAGCCGGTTCTCACCGGTACGCAGAAGAGCCAGGGTCTGCGGGGTGAAGGTATAGATCTGGCTGGTCTTGCTGCCGCTCAGGGCTGCGGTATCATCGCCGATCTCGCCCGCCGGCAGGTTGTAGCGCAGCAACTCCTGGCCATTGAGGCGGACCAGAGCACCGTCGTGGCATTTGAGCAGCAGACCCAGCTGGCTCACCGGCTGGGGCAGGTTGAAGGTAACCGCACCATACAGGGTTCGGGTCACCCGGGTGACCGTCGCGTTGCCCGCTGCCGCGCCAAACCCCAGAGGGGCCTTGCCACTCAACCAGCTGGCGGCGGGATAGCGTTCGTCGAACCAGGGAATAGGCCGCTGCAGGGTATCGATCCTGATCGTAACCCGCCAGGCGTTGAGGGTTTCGTTGCCGCTGATGTCGATGGCACGCAGGTAGAGGGTCAACTCCTCACCCTGATGGCCGCGGATGGTTGTCAGGTGTTTGAATCCGCCCTGGCCGCTGTCGAAGCGCCCGGGCATTTGGGCATAGGGCCGATCGGCCGGGCCCCAGGCGAGATGGGCGCGCTCATCGGTCTCGAGATAGAGGGAGACCAGGGTATCGGACGAGACCAGGGAACTCTCCGGCCGGACGGTAAAGAGCGGCGGTGTGGTGTCAGAGCCCGGCCGGCTGTACATCGGCGGCAGATCCGCCTCGAAGGCGGTGAAGGGATCGTTATAGAAATCGAGAAAGCCGGGGACGGTGGCATGGCCGGGCCAGGGCGCGAAAAAGTGGCTGGTGGACTCGTTGCGCCAGACCATGGCGTAGCTGATCAAGGCGCAGAGGCTGTCCTGTTTGAAAGGCGGCAGCAGATAGCGATTGAACCAGGCCGGTTCCGGGATGCACTCGTAGCCCACCTCCGTCAGCGCTGCGATCTTGGCGCGTTCTTTCGCCAGCGTTACCGGTACATGCAGGGTGTTGATGAAGGCCGCTTGACGCTGATCGAGGGGTGTCCAGTAATAAAAATCCATGCCGAGAATGTCGACATAGTTGTCGCCCGGATAGATCTTGAGATAGCTGTTGCGCGTCGTGAAACTGATCGGCGAAATAGCGTAGATCAGGTTGTGGACATTGAGGGAATCGCGCAGATAGGTGACAGTGAACTGCCAGATATGGTTGTATTCCTCGCTGCTGCAATTGTTGGTCCCCCACCAGAAGGCGCCGCTGTCGTGCTCATGATAGGGGCGGAAAAGGATCGGTATGGAAGAACCGTCGTTGCCGCGCAGCCCCTTGAGAAAGCGGGCGATGCGGGTCAGGCGTTTTTTATAGAAGTCATGGTAGCTCCCCCCCGGCAGCAGGGTGGCGACGACATTATCGCTGATGTCGGCCCCGTAAAAGCTGCGGCCCTGGGGATCGTACTGGTGCCAGCAGAGGGTGTTGACGCCGCCGCGGGCATAGGCCGAGCGGATACGGTAAGTGAAACGCGCCATCTCCGAGGCCGAGCCGCGGTCGACGGTATTCATATCCCAGCCGTAAAGGCCGGGATAATCGCCGCAAACACTTTTAATGTCGGAGCGGTCGTCGTCGCCCTTCCAGCCGACGCCATAGCCGGTGGCATCATGCATGCCGAAAATAAGCCGCCGGCCGCAGCCCTGCTCCAGATTGGTATAGAGGTATTTTGTCCTGGGCGTGGCGAGGGGATCGATCAGGCCGGGATTGGGAATATTGGCCTGTTTCTCGAGGGTGACGCAGGCATCGAGCAGATCCCACTCAGCCCGATCGAGCTCGCTCTGCGAGGCGCCGGCTTTATTGACAGCGCTTTGGGCCGTGGTGATGGCGCTTTGCAGGGCGACTACGCTGCCGGCCGGGTACTCCCCCTCACCGTTTCCTTCCACAGCACCGGAAGCCAGCGCTCGCGCGGCCGTCAGGGCGGCGGCGAGGGCGGACCCATCAGGGATGATCGCCGCGGCCGCCGAATCGCCGATGCAAAGGTCGTCCAGCCAGACCGCTCCGGATTTCACCGCGGTTGTGCCGCCATCGAGATACAGGTAGATGCGGGTAATCAGGCTCGAGGCACCCGGCGCGAGGGTGAGGCTGTAGGCGTGCCACTGGTTGTCACCGGGGAGCTGCACCGGCAACCAGTTCTCTCCCTGGAGATAGACCGGCTTCAGGACTAGCTCACAGGCGAGATTCGCTTTGGCCTTGAGGGTGATGTAGGGCGCCGCGGCAACGGCCACCCGCGGCGGCGTATAATTAAAATTGTCCCATGCATAGGAGGAGGCGGTCCGGTTATAGTTTATCTGCAGGGTGCCATTGACCATCGCCAGGGTGAAGGTGGCAGAGTTCGGTGCCTCCCATCCCGGGAGTTGCGGGTCGTTGAAGGTCTCGCGGACACCGGTGACCTGTGCGGTCGCCAGTGCAGCGCTGAGCAGAAGCGTACAAAACAGAGCGTGCAAACCACTTTTTTGCATCATATCCTCATTTCATGACAGACAGCATGGATAGACAACGTGGAGCGGCTCAAAGGGCCGCGAAAAACCGCAGGCGGTGATGGGGGCTTGCCGGCCGCAGAGGTGTGCTGCTAATGCACGAGCACCATTTTTCTGACCAGGGTGGCTTGCTTGCCGCTGCCATCCGGAAAGGTCAGCCGGTAAAAGTAGAGACCAGCGGCGAGCCCCTCCCCTGAAAAGCTCAGGCTCTGCAGGCCTGCCTCCATCTCCCCGTCCAGCAGGATGGCGACTTGCTGGCCGAGCACATTCAGGATCTCCAGGCGGGCAGGGCCGGCACTCTTGAGAAAAAAACGGATGGTGGTGGCCGGATTGAAGGGATTGGGGAAATTCTGCATCAGGGCAGAGTTGGCGGGCAGCGCCGGCGCCTTGCCCCATTGGTCGTCGTAGACCTCGAACTCGTAGAGCGAATAGCCATAGGTCGTGTTGCGGCGGAGGCCGTACATGCGTACATACCGGCCGGCGACTCCGGGCAGATCCAGGGTGTCGACGCGCGCCCCTGCAGGCAGGTCGTTCTTTTCTACCGCGACATTCCAGGCGAGGGCATCATCGGAGAGCTCGAGCCGGTAGCTTTTGGCCGAGGCCACTTCCCAGTTGAGCACCACACGCGCCAGGGTATATCGTTTGCCCAGATCGACCTGGAACCACTGCGGATCCTCATAAACACTGGACCAGCGGGTCGATGGATCGGCATCGACCGCGTGGGCCGGGATATTGCCGTGATTGGCCTCGGTGGAGGAGACGGTCACCTTCTTGCCATAGGCAAGACTGACGGTCCGGACCGTAATGACGACGCTGGCCGATTTGCGTTCGCCGGTGCTGGTGGTGATGGTGAGGATGATGGTGTGGATCCCGCTCGGGAGCTGGAGGGTCGGCCTGGCCCCGGTGGCGAGCAAAGAGTCGTTTTCACTCCACTCCCAGGCGGTGATGGTGCCGGAGTCGGTCCGGCTGGCCGAGCCGTCGAGGGTGACCCTCTCGTCGCCGCTGCCGTCACGGTCGAGGATGAGCCGGCTGATGCCCGCATCCGCGTGCGGACCTTTCTGGATGTCGGCCAGGGTCAGGACCCGCGGGTCGTTGAAGACCTTGTAGAGCCACTCTTTGGTATTCTTGCCGTTGGTCTGACTGGGCTCCTGAATGAAATAGGACCAGGTCATGAAATAGAGCCACGGCTGACTGGTGATGAGGGCGGGATCGGGCAGCTTGTCGTTTTCGCCGATGGCGAACAGCTTGCCCCGCGTGGCGAAGAGCTGCTGGTACTGCTGCCAGGAACCGGAAGCGGAGTAGTCGGGATAATCGTAGGCGATGATATCGACCACATCATCCCCGGGGTACCAGTTCTCGCGGGTCGTGCCGTAGCTGTTCCAGACCCAGATGAGGTTGTTGAGTTTGTGGAACTGGGTGAAACGGTCATACATCAGGCGATAGAGGGTTTTACAGGCGGCGCCGCCGGACATCCCCCACCAGAACCAGGCGCCTTCCGCCTCATGCAGCGGCCGCCAGAGGATCGGCACCCCGTTATCCTGCAGCTTTTTCAGCTCGCCGGCGACCACATCCATATCACTGAGAATGTTCTTGTAGGAGGTACCTCCGGGATTGGCGAGCGCCGCGGCCAGATCAAAGTTTTTTGTGTAATAGTTGCCGTTGCCATCGGGCGAGACCCAGTGCCATTGAAACTGGGCGATGCCGCCCTGCTCCTTCACCCATTTGATCGCCTTTTGCGTGTCATCCTTGCCCGACTGCCGCGGCAGGACCCCGTCAAAATCGTAGCCCATCAGGGCGGGGGATTTGCCGCCGGTGTTCTGCTGGATGTAGGCCAGATAGTTGTCATCCATATGCCCGGCAATGATCTTTTTGCCATAGACCGAGTCGAGAAAGGCTTTCAGCTGACGGGTCTCAAGGGTTGCATTGGGATTGACCAGCTGGGCCCGCACCGGTAGAACGGGCAGCAGCAAGAGCAGCAAGATGAATCGGCGGAATGAAATCAACATCGAGCTATTCCTCACTTCAAAGAATGGGAAGGGTCCCGGTGCAGGCACCGGAGCGGAAGGAAAAGGCGCGCCCAAGCTGAAGGCGCGCCCCTGGAATTTCAGTCAAGGCCGACCTGGCCTAGCGGCCCAGGGCCGTCATCTTTTTGGCCCAGGTGCGCAGGATTTTGAGGGTGCTCTTGTCGCTGGCAAAGACCGAATTGCGCCCCTGCGGCTCCTGCGGGGGATCGCCGGTATAGGCATCGCCCTTCTGCCAGGTATAGCTCTGGAGATCGCTCGCCTGACCCTCTCCACCCCAGCCCCAGAAATTGCTGCCAGCCATCGCCGAGCCCGAGCGGGCGCTCTGATACATCTCCTTGAACAGAAGGCTATAGTAACGATCCCGCAAGGTTACCGGAGCCGTGCGCGCGTAGGCGTGGCCATCACGCGGGATGCCGAATTCCTCGAGGGTGATCGGCTTGCCCAGTTTTTCGGCATAGGCGATGTGCTGATGAAGATACTCGACCGCCTTGCGCGAAGCCTCCGGCCAGGTTTCGCCAGGCTTTTGCGGATCGAACCAGGACCAGTTGAGCAGCCAGAGGTGGAAGGTCAGGTAATCGATATGGGCGCTGCGATGCGCATCCAGATAACAGGACTCAGACTCCAGGCTGCCCTTGAGTCCCTCATTGCCGGTGGTAACGAGATGGTTGGCGTCCAGGGATTTGATGTAGCCCGCACTCTCGTCGACCCAGCGGGCGAATGCCGCAAAGTGCTGATCCCGTTCCTCCTCTTCCGGTGAGGGCCGCGGCTCATTGGCCAGCTGCCAGGCCATGATCGCCGGATCCTCGCGGTAACGGCGGCCATTGACCGTATTGACCCGGTTGACCAGCATCCGGATATAATCGCGGTAGATCGCATTGGCCGGCTCGCTGGTGTAAAAGCGTCCGCTGGTCCGCATCAACCCCCAGTAGCCGAATTTGGGATCCTGGGGCGAGGGGTACTGCTCACCGGTGATCCAGGAGATGTATTGCGACATCCCGCCGGTCCATTCCCAATAGTTGTTGAGAAAGATCACGGCATGCATGTCGCGTTTGGCCATCTCGGCGAGGAGAAAATCGAGTCCGGCCAGGAGTTTTTCATCGTAGCGGCCCGGTTCCGGCTGGATGGCGGGCTGGATCTGCCCGGCGTAGCCGAGTCCTTCCGATGCCCCCATCACGCGCAGATTTTCGATCCCGAGTTTTTTGAGATGATCGAGTTCGCGCTGCAGCCGCAGGCGGTCACCGGCCGCCCCCTCCTGCCCGAGCATGGCGCCATACCAGAGGTTGGTGCCAAGAAAGTGGTACGGCCGGCCGTTGAGATAAAAGCGCGTCCCCTTGACGGTGACAAAACCGGCGGGTTGGGCTTGCAGGGAGAATGCAGCCGCCAGCAAAAAAAAGAATCCAAAACGTTTCATGTCCATTCCTCGGTTATTTGATCAGCAGCAGCTGCCGCGTCTGGCTTGCACCGCCGGCCGTCAGGGTATAGAAATAGACGCCGCTGCTGAGGCCGGCGCCCTCCAGGAGAATCTCATGGCGTCCGCCGTAACGCATGCCCGCGTCCAGCAACCGCACCTGGCGGCCGTTTACATCATACAACGTCAGGCGGACCAGCGCCGGCCGGGCGAGGGTGTAAGCGATGGTAGTGGCCGGGTTGAAGGGATTGGGGTAATTCTGTTCGAGCGTGAAACGGTCGGGCAGGGCTTCATGCTGGCCCACGCCGGCCGGGATGGTGGTGCCGTAGACCTCGAGCTCGTTGACGGTGTAGTTGGTCCCCGTGCTCTTTTGGCACAACAGCCTGGCGTAGTGCGCCTGAGTGTCGATGCCGGTGTACTCGTCCAGTCCGCCATCGCCTTTGGTCTGGGTCAGGGCCTTGACCGCCTTGCCGGCGGCATCGAGCAGGTGCAGGGCGTAACTGGTGGCGTAATCGCTGCCCCAGTGGATCCGCAGGGTGTTGAGAGTAAGGGTGCGGCCGAAATCGACCATGATCCATTCGGTGTTCTTGCCGGCGCTCTGCCAGGCGGTGGAGGAGTCGCCGTCCACCGCCCAGGCGGCATTGCCGCCGCGCAGGGTTGAAGAGACGGTGACCGGATGCTGCAGGGCGCGGTTGATGGAGGCCGGGGGCAGCACCTCGATGGTGATACTGGCGCTGTGGCTCTCCCCGCCACCGGCGGTGAGGGTGAAGGTGGTCGTCCGCTCGGGCGCCACCGCCAGGGAGCCGTTCTGTGCCACCGCCTCACCGTCCAGGGTGACGGCCGAGCCGTTGGTCGTCACCCAGGAGATCAGGCTGGTATCGCCGGTGCCCTCATCGAGCTGCAACGGGAAGGCACTCAGGGACTTGATACGCCCGGGGGGAATATTGTCGATCACGACCTGCTTGGTGTCGGCGACCGCCCCGGTGGCCATCAGGGTGTAGGTGGTCTTGCTCGTCTGCGCGACCAGCAGCGAATCGATGGCCGGCACCGGCGTGCCGTTGAGGGTGAGCTGCGAGCCCGGGGTAGCCTCCCAATAGAGCATGGTCTTTTCGCCGACCTCGACCTCGGTGTCGGTGGCGGCGAAGAGGCGGATGAAGCCGGCAGGACTGTTGTTGAGATACCAGGCGGCCGTATCCGCCATCATGGCATAGCCGGTCGTGTTGGGATGGATGCCATCGGGAAAGAGATCCGCATGGCTGAGCATGGCGCGGTACCAGTCGATCATAAAGCCGCCGGCGGCGGTGCGCACCGAATCGACGATCGGCTCGATCTGGCCGTGCAGGACGGCGCCGTTGATGCCGCTGGCGCCACCGTCGCCAAAGACCGGGCAGGGACGGGCAACATAGATCTGCGGATCACGACCGTCCTTGCGCACAATCCGGATGAAGGCCATATAATCATCGAACATCTCGCCGAGGTAGACCCGGTTCTGCGGTTTGCTGTCGTTGGTGCCAAGACTGATGATGACGATATGAGGGTCAAAATCCTGCACCTGCAAAAAGGCCGACTCATTCCAGTAGGGGAAATCCCCATGCCGCAGCATGGTGGTGCCGCTGACGCCGAAATTGCGCACGGTATAGTGTGCACCGAGACGCTGCCCGAGCTGCTGCGGCCAGGCGGTCGAGCCGCCGCTGCCGATGGTGATGCTGTTGCCGATGCAGGCGACCCGGATGGTCCGGTCCTGCCCATAAGCGGCCCCAGCCAGCAGTGTCAGCACCAGCAAGCTGCATAATAGTCGCGACTTCATCTCCTTCTCCCTGCTTAAAAAGCGTTTGTTTGTGAGCCATTTTTTTCGTAAGCTTGCCAAAACGGCTCTGTTCAAAGGGGAAATGATGAAAAAACGGGTTCTGATTCTTTTGTTCTGCGCAGCCGGTTGCGCCCGGGCTGGCGCCAGGTTCGATGCCGTGGTCGATGCTGCTTTCGCCGCCCCCCCCGGTCTGGTGAAGGGGCTGCCGCATTACCAAACGCTCGGCCAGGCCCTCGCTGCCGCGCCGGCGACCACAACGCCCTGGCGGATCCGGATCGCCAATGGGCGCTATTACGAGCGGGTGCTCATCACCCGGCCCAACGTTCAGATCCAGGGCGAGAGCCGGGAATCGACTCTGATCACGTATGATGCCTGCAGCGACACCCCGGCTCCCGCCGGCGGCACCCTCGGGACCTGGGGCTGCGCGACCCTGATGGTCCGGGCCCCCGGCTTTTCCGCCAGCGATCTCACCATTGAAAACGGCTTTGATTATCCGGCCAATGCGGCCAAGGCTCCCGAGGATTCCACGCGCCTGCGCAATGCCCAGGCGGTTGCGGTCATGCTCGCCGAGGGCAGCGACCGGGCGCTCTTCCGCCGCTGCATCATCAGCGGTTACCAGGACACCCTTTTCCCCAATGCCGGGCGCAGCTGCTTCGACCACTGCCGGATTCTCGGTCATGTCGACTTTATCTTCGGGGCCGGCCAGGCTCTTTTTCAGGAATGCGAGATCGTCTCCCGCGACCGGCCGGATAAAAATCCGACCGGCTATATCACCGCCCCGAGCACCCTCGCGAGCTATCCCTACGGCTTTCTCTTCCTCGACTGCCGGCTGGTCAGGGAGCACCCCGGTCTCGCCGTCGGTTCCGTCCGGCTCGGCCGTCCCTGGCATCCCCGTGCCGATCCGGCGGTTTCGGGCTGCGCCATCTTCCTCCACTGCTTCATGGAAGAACACATCGGGGCAGAGGGTTATGCCGAAATCTCCTCAACCGATTCGACCGGCAAGAAAATCGTCTATCGCGTGGGACCCGACTCCCGCTTTTTTGAGTATGGCAGCCATGGCCCCGGCGCCCTGATCACCCCGCAGCGGCCGCAGCTGGACTCTGCGGCTGCCGCCTGGTATTCCAGCCGGCAGCAGTTGCGCGGCTGGAACCCGTGAGACTCAACGCAGGAGCAGGCACTTGCTGACCCGCCGCTCGCTGCCGGCCTGCAGCACCAGGAGATAGGTGCCGGAGGGGAATTCCTCCGCCCGCCAGGGAATCCGGTGGGCGCCCTCGGCAAAACTCTGCGCCGCCAGGGTCGCAATCCGTTCGCCGCGCAGATTGTAGACCGTCAGCTCTACCTGGCTGCGCCGCGGCAGGACAAAGCCGATCTCGGTGACGGCGTTAAAGGGATTGGGCCAGTTCTGCAACAGCTGCAGGGAGGCCGGCTGGAGCGCAGGGGCGGGCGGCGCGACCTTCGTCGTTGTGCTGTTGGCAAAGAGGATATCATCCAGCCAGATCGTGCCCGAGCCCTCCGTACCGTTTCCCTTGAGGATATTGAACGCGAGACTGGCGGCCTGGGTCAGATCGACCGCACCGGAAGCGTCACTGGCCGTGAATTTGCTGAGGGGCACCTCGATCACCGTCCCGGCTGTCGAAGCCAGGGGCATCTGGTAAAGCCAATAGCTGCTGCTGGTGCGGTTGATTTGCACGGCCAGGGTACGGCCGGAAGCGTCTCCCCGTAAAAAAAAGCGCAGAGTTTTTGCGCTTTTTTTCGCTGCAGAAAAGGTGCAGGAAAGACCCGCGTAGGGTGGCTTGCCCGCGCCAATGCCATAGTCGAAGCGCAGCCGCTGTCCCGCACCGCCGCTCCCCTGGGTTTCCAGGATCAGCGCACCCGAGGTGCCGGTCCGCACCCGCCAGAAATTGCCCACCGGATTGGCCGCATCATAGGATTCAAAATCATCGACCAGCTGGATGTCGCTCATGGCAATCGTAAGGGTATCGCCGATCAGGCCGGGCGAAGTGACCGTGATCCAGGCCGTGCCGGTGCCGGCCGAATCCGCGCGCAAGCCGATCGTCGCCATCCCGTTCGCAGCCTGGAGGGTGCTCTCCCCTACCAGCTGCCCCATGCCGAGCAGGCTGAACTCGAGACGGTTGCCGGCTTCGCTGCAAAAGCGTCCCTCGCTGTCATAGACCAGGCAGCGCACCAGCGCCTGACTCTCGCCGTCACAATAAAGCTGGTGCGGCGAGGCGGTCAGGCCGAGACGGTACGGCGTCACACCGCGTGCTGCCGGCCGGATGATGAAACCCAGGTCCGGCGCCGCGGCGGCCAGCTGCGGGACCTCGTCGACGAGCAGGCCGTCGATGCAGGGCAGGGTGTGCCAGGCGATCTGCTCCCCCTTCCAGGTATCGTACCAGGCCACTGTGTAGACCGAATCCCGCAAACCGCGCACGGAGAGGGCATGGCGCGCAAGATCGCGGCCCCATTCCTCCCGCGCCCAGCCAAAGGCCATCGTCCCGTCGGTCATGACGAAGACGTCGGCGCCGTCGACCGTAGCCTCGCCAGCCCTGAAGGCGCGGTGGGCATAATCGATGCCCGGCGCCACGCGACTGAAGGCCTTGAGCTGCTCGTGAAAGCGGAGGTCCGACTGGTGGCTATTGAAAGCCCACCAGACCGGCGAGGCGGCCAGACCGCTCGACCAGCTGGTCCAGAGGGCATTGTGAAACATGCGGGTATACTCGCTCGAACCGGGGGCATAACCGCCGTAATTCTTGCTCGATCCGCCACCGGCCTCACCGAGGATCGCCGGTTTGGCATAGCCCTCCCCCATCCGCCGGGCCGCCTCGTGATAGACCCAGAGGCTGCTGCGCACCGGATTGTTGGCATATCGCGCCGTCCCGCCGTCGGTTTCATAGAGATGAATATTGGGCAGGTCGAAGATGGCGTAGCCGGTTGTCCAGAACTGGCCACCGTGCTGGCTGGCGGTCACCGGCCGGTCAAAGGGATCATGCGCCCGGAGGAAGGTATAGGACTTGCGCGTCCAGGCATCGGCCGCGGCCGTGCGTCCTGCCGCCCAGGCATCGGTGCCGGAGATCTCGTTGATGATCTCCCAGGGCCCCATCGCGCGGCTGTAGCCCCAGCGGGCGATGATATAGCGGTACTGCTTCTCCATATAGCGCCAGGCCGTCTCGTTCTCGTAAATATCGAGGACATCGCAGAGCTGGTTGTAGGGATTGTCGTTCCAGCGCTGCGCCCAGCCAGGGAGGCTCTTGCAAAAGAGATCGTGCGGCCAGATCGAGAGGGAGAGGGTCATGTCGCGCTGTTCCAGCCACTCGAGGATGTCGTCGATCCGCTTGCACTTGTTCTGATCATAGCGCCCGAGCCCGGAGCTCATCGATTCGATCAGGGTATTGCCGGTATCATAGGTGATGTTCCAGAATCCGACCCAGTTGCAGCCCAGATTCTTGAGGGTGTTCAATCCCGCCTCCGCGATCCCCCACGGCCAAAAGATCGCGATGCCATAAAAGGGGGTGCCGTCGTCATGGATCAGATAGCGGGGATTGACCGTTGAGGTATGCAGCCAGCCGTTGTGGGCGGAGGCAACGGCCTCGAAGGAATAGGATGGCGAGCTGCCGGTGCCCGCCGGGGTGGTCACCGAGAGGGTATAGCGCCATGGGCCCGGCTCGTTGGGGGCAAACCGCAGCTTCCAGAGCGCGCGGCCGTTATAGTTGTCGTAAAAGCCGCCCACGAGCCATGATCGCCCGGAAGGGGCGGAAAAGAGCGCCTGCACCGTGACCTGATCGGGATCGTAGGGATTGGTATAAACGGTATGGGTCAGATCGATCAGGATCTCATATTTTTCATAGAGCCCGATGCGGGTGCTGTTTTCACTGCGGCGCGAGATCACCGGTGCGCCGGATTGGGCGAACAATCCGGCGGCGATCAGGAAGAGGGCCAGGGGGATGAAGCGGCGATACATGGCGAGCTCCTTTCTGCTTCAATCCTGCCAGGTGTCCCGCACGCTTTGCAGCCGCAATGCCGCCTGGACGCGTTCCGGCGTTAGCGTGGTGGCATAAAAAACCTCCCGGGGCTCGCCAGGCAGCAGATCGAAATAGTTGTCCGAGAAGAGGCCATCCGGATCGCCGCCTTGCAGGCAAAGGTTCTTGGCCAAAACCGGGCTGGTGAGGGTGATCCGGCAGCCGCCGGCTGCTGGCGTCACCGCCGTGTGCACCGTGGCAACCGGCAGCTGCAACGACTTGACCGGCGCGAAGTAGAGGATCTCACGAGCCAGCACGCTGCTGCCCTGACGCAGGATCAGGCGGAGCAGAGAGCTGCTGCGCTCCTGGCCGGCCAGCAGATCGGCCGCCGGCACAGCGAGGTAGACCTGGCTGCTGTTGGCGCCGATATGGAGCGGCTCGGTCCGGCGATAACCGGGACGGCCGTTGAAATCCATAACCTGCAGCTCGAGCACGGCGTCGGCCGGCTTGAGCGAATCGGAGACCACGCGGATAGCCACCTCCCCCTTCTCCTCGGTCGCTGTGAGGAGAAAGGTGGCAAAAGCCTGGCGGGCGAAATAATGCAGCGCTTTCCAGCGTCCGTGATAGTCGATACTCGACCAGGAGGCCACCGGCCAGCAGTCGCCGATCTGCCAGTAGAGCGACCCCATACAGCGCGGCATCGCCGAGCGATGGGCCTGAATGGCCTGCTTGACGCCCTCCGCCTGCAGTACCTGGCTGAGATAGAGATAGCTGTCAAAATCCCGCGGCAGCCGGTAGTCGGCTTCCATATAGTGCTGGATCAAACGGTTGCCATACTCCTTGTCGCGCCGTTCATCGGACATGCAGCGCTGATGCGCCAGCATCACCGGCGAATGAAGTTCACGGTCCTCCGGCAGGGTAAAGCCCTCCACGGTGGTACGTTCGGGGTAGGACTGGAAACCATACTCGCTCATGAAGCGGCCGATGTTATCCCTGTAGGCGCTGAAGGGATGCTGATTGTGCCAAACACCCCAGTAGTGGACATCGCCCTCGTTGTAGGGGATGTTGTTGTACCCGGTGCAAGGACTGCCCGGGTGATAATAGCGGCCGGGATCCACGGCAGCGACCTCGGCGGGTATCACCTCGTCGAAGAGATGGTGCATCTGGCTTTCGTAGAGCGCCTGGACCTCCGGCGAATAGGCGTCGCGCCAGCCCCAGCCGTACCAGGAGATCTGATTCTCGTTGTTGCCGCACCAGAGGGCGATGCAGGGATGATTGCGCAGACGCCGGATGTTGTCGCGCAGCTCGGCACGGAGGTTGTCGAGAAAAGCCGCGTCATCGGGGTACATGGCGCAGGCGAACATCAGGTCGTGCCAGATCAGGATGCCGTATTCATCGCAGAGGTCGTAAAAAGCGTCCTCTTCATAGAGGCCGCCGCCCCAGATCCGCAGCATGTTCATGTGCGCATCGCGCGCCGCGCCGAGGAGCTGCTGATACCGCTCCCGCGTCACCCGGTTCTGAAAGTTGTCCTGGGGGATGTAATTCGCCCCTTTCATGAAAACCGGCACGCCATTGAGCTCGACATAGAACGAACGGCCCCAGCGGTCTTTCTCGCGCACGATGCGCAGGCTGCGCAACCCGATGCGCTGCCGCTTCTCCTGGAGCGCCGCCCCCTTGCCGGCGGTGGATGCCGCGCGTCCGGTGAGGGTATAGAGGTAGGGTTCACCGAGGCCGTTGCTCCACCAGCGCCGGGGATGCTTGATGACAAACTCGAGCTTGACCGTCTGGCGGCCGGCCGCCAGTGCAACCTCCCGGCTGGCCAGGGCCTTCTCCCCGAGCAGCAGGGCCAGCTTGACCGGCTGCGGCCGTTCCGCCTCGAGCGTGTACTCGGCGGTCAACCGGGACTCGCGGTCATTGAGGAGTTTTTGACGGATCTGCAGATCTTCGAGGCGAAAGCTGTCCCAGGCCTCGAGCCGGATCGGCCGCCAGATGCCGCAAGTGATCAGCCGCGGGCCCCAGTCCCAGCCATAATGGAAGCCGGCTTTGCGGGAGTACATGTTGATCTTGACATCGGACTGATCGTTATTGGCATAGGCTGCCAGCCGGAAAGGCGCCGCTTGCCATTTGGGGAGATTTTCGGCGAATACCGAACGGAACTGCACCTCAAGGGTGTTCTCGCCGGGGAGGAGAAAGGGTTTGACATCGATCCGCCAGGTGCGAAACATATTATCCGTGCGCAGGAGTTCCTTGCCATTGAGCAGCAGGGTGGCATAGGTGTCGAGCCCTTCACAAACCAGCTCGATCCGCTCGCGCGCGAGCAGCCGATCATGGGTGGTGAAGCGCGTGCGATAGCGCCACTCCTTCTCGCCCACCCACTGGACGAACTTTTCGTTGACGCGATAATGAGGATCGGGGATGAGCCCCTGGCGCAGCAGGTCGGTGTGCACGCATCCCGGCACCTCGGCCGGCAGCCAGGAGGTCTGGTCCCCATCCGGGCTGAAAAACCAGCCGGAATGGAGATCCTGACGGATCACCTGTCCCAAGGCCGCGGCCGTCAGCATCAGTATCCCCGCAAGCAGGCAACCAAACACTCTTTCCTTCATTGTCCCCCCTCCTTGCGCAGGAAGGCGAGATTGCGGCTGATCAGCTCGTTACGCTGGGCGACGCAGGCTGCCGAGCGCAAGGGATCGGGCGGGGTATGGCGCACATAATCGACCAGCCGTTCCACCGAGCTGACCGCCACGTGCAGGCGGGTATCGGAGGAGGCGTAGTAGATCAGGACCTCGCCGTTCTCGCGCGCCACCCAGCCATTGGAAAAGACCACATTCGAGACATCCCCGATGCGCTCCTCAGCCTGGGGCGCGATGAAATAGCCGCCCGGGGCATGGAGCACCTTGTCGGGCTGCTGCAGATCGGTCATGAAGAGATAGAGCACATAGCGGAGCCCGGCAGCACAGCCGCGCACGCCGTGGGCCAGTTGCAGCCAGCCGTACGGGGTCTTTATCGGGGCGGGTCCCAATCCGTTCTTGGACTCCTTGATGGTGTGGTAGAGACGTTCGTCGATGATGTGCTCCTCCCCGATGACCGGGTCGGTGATATCCTTGCACAGCGCCCAGCCGATGCCGCCGCCGCTGCCGGCGGAGATAAAGTCATCCTGCGGGCGGGTGTAGAAGGCATAGCAGCCGTCGATGAATTCCGGATGGAGCACGACATTGCGCTGCTGCGGCGAGCGGCTCTTGAGATCGGGCAGGCGCTCCCAGCTCTTCAGATCCCGGGTGCGGGCGATGCCCGCCTGGGCTACCGCCGAGGAGAGATCACCGGGAGGCGCGTCGGGATCCTTGCGTTCGGTGCAAAAGATGCCATAGATCCAGCCATCCTCGTGCTTGACCAGGCGCATATCATAGACATTAATGTCCGGGTCCTCGGTTTCGGGCATGGTCACCGGGTAATTCCAGAAGCGGAACCGATCGATGCCATTGGGGCTCTCGGCGACGGCAAAAAAGGATTTGCGGTCCCAGCCCTCGACGCGGGCCATGACCAGGATCTTGCCGTCGAGTTCGATCGCTCCGGCATTGAAGGCGGCATTGATGCCGAGCCGCTCCATCAGGAAGGGATTGCGAGCGGGATCGAGGTCATAGCGCCAGAAGAGCGGTGTGTGGCCTGCTGTGAGTACCGGATGGGTATAGCGCTGATAGATGCCATTATGCCAGGGCAGGGGTTTGTTGGGGCGGTTGAGATAGGCCTCGTGCTCCCGGTTCAGGTGCTCCAGGCGGTCGGCGAAGGATTCCGCTTGCATGGTCGACTCCTTGATATTAAATCCAGGCGGGTATGGTTCAGCATTGTTTGACGCGCCGCACCAGCTCAAGACAGGCGCGGCTGTTATGATAGGGGCATTTCCATTCGGAAATTTTGTGCTGTTGCAGATCCACCAGACGCTCGGCATTCACTTTGTAATGCCATTCGCCGAAAGTGCGGTCATAGAGACAATTTTCAATGAAATCCCAGGCGTGGACGGCGGCGCTGAGGAATTCCGGCCGGCCGCTGTTCTGGTAGGCATTGGCAAACCCGACCACGGCCTCGGATTGCACCCACCAATGCACCTCGGGGTCGACGTGCGCCCCCTCGCGTTCATAGCCGAGCCCGCCATCGGCAGCCACTCCCTCTGCCAGCACGGCGGACGCCATCGCCACACTGATCTTCTGGCATTTGCGCGTCAGCACCGGATCGCCAAGGGTATGCGCCGCCTCATCGAGCAGCCAACTGGTCTCGATGTCATGGCCATAGGAGACCTTGGCCGATTTGGGCTGCCACTTTTCGTCGAAAAAGAGGATCAGGTGGTGGCTGTGGGGATCGATGATATGATCGAGAAAATTATTGACGAGCTGGACCAGGCGCTCCCGCAGTCCAGCGTCGGGCCAGACGCGGAAAAGCTGAGTATAGGCTTCGAGCAGGTGGAGGTGGGTGTTCATCGACTTCTTTTCATTCATATCCACGGCGCTGAGGCGGAGATCCTGGGCGGGCGACCAGTCACGGTTGGCGCTTTCGAGATAGCCGGTGTTGGTCTGGTCATAGTTGTGCTGTTCGATCAGCCGGTAGATAGCGAGCGCTCGATCAAGCGCTTCCTGCTCACCGCTGGCGAGATGGTATTCGGTCAGGCTGTAGAGGGCAAAGGCCTGACCGTAGATCTTTTTGCTGTCATCGAGGGGCGCATTGTTCTCATCCAGCATCCAGAACATACCGCCGTATTGGGGATCGGTGAAAAAGGTGGTCAATTCATGCCAGGCGCGACGGGCCATGCCGAGGTAGACCGGACTCTGGTACTGGCGGAAGGCGGCCGAGAAGGTCCAGAGGATGCGGGCGTTGAGGATCAGACCCTTGGGGGCGCGTTCGTGGATCAGGAGGTCGGGCGTGACCCGCGCCCAGAAGCCGCCATGCTCCCGGTCCGGCGCCTCCTCCAGCCAGAAGGGCAGGATATCGCTCAGCAGTTCCCGCTCGGCGCGTTCCGCCAGCTGCTTGCAGGTCTCACTGGCCATAGGTCAATTCGGCCCGTCCCAGCTGGGCCTCTCCCATAAAGTCGATCTTGACAAAATGGATCCCGGCCGGGATGGCCAGCTGGGTGAAGAGCAGCGGCCGGAGATAGTCATAGTCGGCGGCGCCGAAGAAGAAATCCCGGGTGGTCATCTCGACCGGCGCATAATCGCCGCCATCGGTCGAAAGGCTGACCGTGATGCTCTTGTCCGCTGTTTTGGCAAAGAGGTAGAGTTTGATCGACTGCAGGGTTCCAGGCAGATAATAGACGATCTGGGCGCCCTCTTTGCCGGCCAGGCGATGGGCATCCTCCTTGAAGGCGCGGGAATTATCGTTCTGCATGGTCAGATCGCCCTTGCGGCTGAAGGCGACCGCGAAATTCCAGCATTCATCGACCAGGGTCTTGTGCCGCACGCTGATCGGCCCGATCACGTTCGAGGGTGCAGAGAGGCCGGCCGCGTTGCGCGCGCGCACGCGGTAAAACCAGGTCGATCCGATCGCGGCGCCGGTGTCGTTGAAAAGCGGTTTGTGCGCCACCTCGGCATCGGAGAGGTTATAGCCAATCTGTTTCCATGGGCCCTGGCGCGAGGAGGCGCGCTCGACATCATAGCCGGAGGCCCCGACTGAGCCCTGCCAGGCCAGGCGCGCTGGATCGTCGCACGGCAGCAGCTGTGGCGGCCGGGGCGGGAGCAGGGTTGGCGGGGTCTTGCCGCGGATGGCCCAGGCGCGCTCGTGCAGCAGCTGCATCACCTCGCGCTCGGCATAGTTCTCGCCCGAGGTGAAGCCGGGCCAGTGGTAGGCCTTGTAGAAATAGCCGCCCAGGCCGGGTTCGGAATGCCAGTAAAATCCGCCCTCACGGCTGTGAAACCGCAGGCTCCAGATCAGCGCCCCGCAGATGCCGGGATGGACCGCCACCTCGTCCAGCACGGCCTCCACCCCGGTGCGGCCAAGGAAGCCGAACTCGCCGACCAGATAGGGCTTTTTTCCCCTGGCCCTGGCTGCACTCTCACGGATGATGCGGACCATATCCCGCGGATCGCGCTCGTAGTGGTGGGTGGTGATGATATCGGTATAGGGATTGGCGATGGTCTCCTCGCGCAATCCATAGCCGGTGAATCCATCGAGCAGCAGATGGTTCTTGTCGAGGGACTTGATATAGGCCGCCATCTCGAGCACCCAGTCATTGGGGCTGGCCAGCTCGTTGCCGGTCTCCCAGGCGAGGATCGCCTTTTCATCCCGATAGGTCACCCCGGTCAGGGTGTTGCGGCGGTTGAGGATATAGGCGATGGTCTGCTTGAAATCGGCTTTGATCTGGGGATCGCTCCAGAAATCGTCGGCCTTTTTGCCGCGGAAGGCGGCGTATTCGGCGCGTCCGCCCATCCAGGGCCAGTTGTCGACAAAGGGAATGATGACCCGCACCCCGACCTCGTTGGCGGTGGCGAGCACCTGGTCGAGGGCACGGAAGGCCTCTTCGTTGAACTGGCCCGGCCCGAGGACGTAGCGGGGAATGTCCGGCGTATCATCCGCACGGCGTACCGAGATGACGTACATGCGGGTCACCATCCCTCCCATCGCCCGGATCGACTCGAGGGCGTCACGGATCTCAAAGGCATCCGGCATCCGCCAGACATTGGTCTCCTCGAACGCCATATAGTCTTCGACGCAGTGCAGATTGGGAATGTTGCAGGAGACAAAGCGCAGCGGCTGCGGACCGTCCATCAGGCGGTCGCCGGCGACGGTGACGAAATGGGTGAAAACCGAGGGAGCGGCCCAGGCCGTTGCCGCAAGCAGGGAGATCAATAGCGCGAGGGCGCCATAACGCAAAACCTTCATTCCGGACTCCTGTCTTGATTATTGCTTATTGCTGCTTCACCACCGCATCATACCAGGCATGGATCGGTGCGCTGTTCTTTTCGATTCGCACCTGGCCGCGCAGCTGCTGCAGATGCGACTGCAGGGTCACCGTCCGTTTGGCCATCAGCGCATCGCGGCGGGTCAGATCGGCGGCCTCCCTCGTATTCAGTTCCGGGTTGCGGCCAAAGTGTTCGGCAAGATAACGCTGCAGGTCGGTGCTGTCCACCCGGACCTCCGCCAGCAGGCTGCGTCTGCGTGCCATCTGCAGATGGTTCTGTTCGAAAAGGGCGGTGCGGAGGCGCACCTGCGGCGCGCGCTCCAGGCCCATCTCGCGCGCCTCCCGGGTCAAGGCGCGATCCCGCAAGACATAATCGAGCGCGGTCTTGAGGCTGCGGTGCGCCGCATGGTAAGGCACATAATTGAGCGCGGCGATGAACTCGCCGATGGTCAGGATCTCGCCGTCGAGGCTGGCCAGGGGTTCCCGGCGCTGCTGCCAGAGCGAGGATTCGATCTGGCCCATCTCCGCCTCGTTGAGCTGCTCAGGACGGAGCTGGTCGGCCGTCGACGGCTGCCGCTTCAGGATCACCCCCAGCCGCTCGCCAACTGCCCGCAAGGCACCGGGATAGACGCGGATCTTTTTATCCCGCATCAGACTGCCGACATAGGCCAGAGCGGCCTTGTCACCCAGCTTTTGTTCAAGGAGCGTCCGGGCATTGCGGCGCTGCAGTTGATATTGCGCCTCCGTCAGGAGCGGAGTCTTGCGCCAGTCGGTCACCTTGAGGATATGCCAGCCGTAGCTGGAGGCTGCCGGCTGTGAGGGGGTGTTCAGGGGCAAGGCGAAAGCCACATTGGCCAGATCATATTCCATCTGCTCCCAGGCGACCCAGCCGAGATCCCCGCCGCTTTGCGCCAGCCGGAGGTCGTCGAAGGTGCGCAATGCCAGGGTGTTCCACTCCGCCCCCTGCTGCAGCAGTGCGTAGAGCGAATCGGCGGCCGGCTTGCTGGCACAGAAGAGATGGCTGATGCGCCGCTCTTCGTTCATCCAGGCATAGGTGCGCTCCAGGTCGGTCTCCGAGATGTTGATCTTCGGCTTGATCACCTGCTGAAAGTGGAGATCGCGCAGCGCCTTGTCATGCAGGGCCGCCACCCGGTATTGCAGCCGTTCGTCACCGGCCATCCCCAGCTGCCGCGCCTCATGGGCCAGGAGGCGGCGGTCGATGAGCTCATCGAGAAACTGCTCGCGCAGATCATGCGAATCGAAGACATTCGGCTGCTTGATCACCTCCAGATAGGCGGTCTTGAACTCCTCGAGGGTGATGCGCTCCTTGCCGATGCGGGCCACCACCGGCTCTTTGCTGCTGCAGGCCAGCGAAAGAAGCAGAGCGAGTGGGGTGAACCAGTAGTGTTTCAAATACCAGCTCCAGATAAAAGATGGCTCGCACAGGAGCGCAGAAGCGAACGTAAGATTGACGCCTCTGCCTCCCGGACGAGGGTTATCGCTACTTGATGATCAGCATCCGGCCGGTGGAGTTACCGATGCCGGGCGCTTCGATATGATAGATATAGACGCCATAGGCGACGTCCATACGGTCCCGGGTGAGCATGTCCCAGGTCTCCGAGCCGTCGATCATATCGCTGCTGTGTTCGAGGGTCTGCACCAGGGTGCCGTCCACGGCAAAGATGCGGATGGTGCACTTCTGCGGCAGATGGATGAACTGGATCGAGCGTGGACCGCGGCCGCTGGTGTAGGGGTTGGTCGGTTCCCAGGCGGCAGTGACCACATAGGGATTCGGCACCACGCGGATCTTGTCCAGATTCCGGGCGGCAAAATTCTGGTCGATCTTCTGGCCCTTGACGACGAACTGATAGCGAACATTGCCGGTGAAGGGAAAGTCGGGATAGACGTTCAACGTATCGCCGGCTCCCAGCGGCCGGCCGTAGGTGTTCCACCAAACCGTATCCTCGGAGGCGTTGTTGAGGATATTGAAGGTGATCATCGTCGAATCGTTGGGCAGCTTTTCAAAGAAGACGATCCGGTCTTTGGCCGAGAACATCCCCTTCTTGATCTTTTTCGGGGTCAGGGTCTGGTCGACGAGGGCGAAAGGCAGCTCCTCCCCGGTCTGCTTGTCGAATACCCTGAAATTGGCATCCGAGGGCGGCAGCGGGATCGTTTTGTTGCTGGTGGCCAGCTCCACCTGGAGCAGATCCGATTTTTTAACGATGTCATCATAAAAGACGACCATGTACTGGCGCGGATAATAGGTGCCGCCCTTGAAGCCGCTGAGGTTGAACAGGGTGAAGCGGATATTGTAGGCGGAGGTAAAGTTGATATTGCTGCTCCACTGCACGCCGTTGTAGATGCGCTCCTCGGGCTGGCTGATCATCCCCTCGGGGGGGTTATAGATGGAGAATTCCATGCCATGCAGGATCTTGGTCAGGGTGCGCGGATCGCTGTCGGCATCATTATAGAGATTCTCGATCTCGACCCATTTCCCGGCGCTGTACTGTTCGTTGACGATCATGACCGTATCCTCCGGCTGGGTGGTGTCGGTCAGATTGCGCAGCACAAAGCCGGTTGTCAGGGTGGGCATCAGCTCGTCCTTGTCCGCCCCGTCGATGAGTCCGTCGTGATCGTTGTCATGGCGGTCCATCGATTTGTCGAGAAACTGCACCTCATAGCGGTCGCCATCGCGGATCTCATCCGGTTTGACATAGCGGATGCCGACCGAGCCCGAGGTCTTGCCGGTGCCCATCTGCTTCGGCTGTTCGCTCAGCCCGGGGCCGACATAGCCGAGCGCGGGGGCTTGCGGCACGACGACCACGACATTTTCGCCGGTCGTGATGTCGCCCGAGGCATTGACCGAGACGTACATGTTGGTCTCGGAGGGGGCAATGTTCTTCTCGGCACTGCCGCGATCATAGGCGTTGACGGCATAGTAATAGCGCCGGCCGTTGACCACCGGAGAGTCGACGTAGACGTGCACCAGGCCCGTCTCGTTGCCAAGGTTGAACTGCACGCCAGTGCCGAAGGTGTTCTGGAAAAAGCCGTAGACACTGTCGACCTTGTCGTATATAGCCAGCGGCTTGACATAGCGGGAGTAGCCATAGCCGTCGGTGATGGCGCCGGCGTCGGTGAAACCGGGGTCATTCGCACGATAGATCTTGTAGCCCTCGAAATCGTACTCATGCAGGTAGCGGTCGACACTCTCCTCAGCACGCGCATCCCAGTAGAGGGTGACCTTCTGATTGCCCGCCACTGCGCGGAGTTGGGGCTTCTCCGGTGCCACAGCGAAGTTATAGTTCGAGTTGTAGATCTTTTGGACGATGTCCTTGTTGCGGAGGATATCCTGCTGGTCATCGCCGTAGACCATGGCGACCGAGAAGGACTCTTCCTGACCCGGGACGAGCGGGAAATAGCCGCAGGAAAAGATGTAATCGGCATCAACATTTTCGAGGTGACCATCGAAATAGCCGGGGGCCGATTCATCCCACATCTGGGCGTCGTTGCTGTAGGTGATGTTGCCATACTCGTAAAAGACGAAACTGGTGAGGCCGATCTGGTCGGACTCGTCGACGTCGGTATGATCGACGTTGGGTTCGCCCGGCAAATCGCCGATGCCGCCGGTGGGCAGGCCGTCGCCCTCGCCGGTATCGCCCGAACCACTCTTGCCGTCCATACCCAGGTCATCGGTCTTGGGATCCCAGTCACCGTCGTTATCGAGGCCGTCGGTGCGCATTTCATCGATGAGGAGATTGGTCAGCCCCTCGCCGGTGATAAAGTCCTTGGCCAGATAATCGCGGTTGTTGTATTTGGCATCGCGGATGTAGAGGTAATAGGCCATGGAATCAGGGGCGACGGCGCCATCGGCTTCGTCGATAATGCCGTTCAGGTTGTCATCGACGCCGTTGCGCTCGATTTCGACCAGCGGAGCATTGGGTTTCTTCCAAAAGGTAGTGCCGTTGAAGCGGAAGTGGACGCCGTCAGCGGGCATGGTCGTGACGGTACGGGTATATTCATCGCTG
The DNA here is from genome assembly GCA_964436305.1 of uncultured Cytophagia bacterium. Lineage (GTDB taxonomy): Bacteria > Zhuqueibacterota > Zhuqueibacteria > Residuimicrobiales > Residuimicrobiaceae > JAKPUX01. The sequence continues at coordinate 37,714 of CAYTCI010000017.1, forward strand.
CTGTAATCGATGAGGACGATCGGGTCCCCAATGGCGTAGCTCTTCAAAAAGTCGTCGGTCGTGATCAGGTGACCGCCGCCGTTGATGCCATCACCGTCGTTGTCGATGCCATCCCGGTAGTTGCCCGGGCTCTCGAGAAAGGCAAAACCGACCCAGGGCACGGGGCTGTAACCGGCGGTGCCGATATTGTCCCAGTCATAATTGACGGTCAGATCCAGCTCACGGTAAAAGGTGGCACAGTCGTCGTCATAATCGGTATTATTGCTGATGGTGGCGCCGATTGAGGCCCCGACATTCAGGCCAAAGATGGTCTTGGCATGATGCAGCTCGCCGATGTTCTTGATCTGATAGATCCAGAAGATGCAATCCTGCGCGTCGGGATTGGACCACTGCATGCCGCGGACGTTCTGGCGCAGGCCGATGCCGCCACGCTGGGTTTCCGAGGCGATGGGACGCGGCAGGCGCAAGCCATCGACCTTTTTCTTGAAGCCCCAGTCATCCATGGAGTAAAAGCTCTCCTCATCGGCGTTCTTCTGGTCCTTGCCGAAATAGCCGTTCCAGTGGCCGCCCCAGCCGGGATTGACGGCATCATCGAGCTTGTCCGGCCAGGTGGAGGGCCAGGTGTAGGCCTGGTGGCTCATGGCCACGGCGTGGTAGGGATCCTCCTCCTTGTGGGCGAGATCATAATAGCCCGGCAGCGGTTCGAATCCCAAAAAGACGCCGAGAGAGTCGTGTGAAAAGATATTGGGGTCCCAGCCCTGACAGAAGACACAGGGGGTGATCTTGGTAAAAGTGGAATCCCCGAGAGAGTCCAGACCGGCATAGGTTTGCAGCTCGGAACTGACATACATCGAGGCATTCCCCATCTGGATATGACCGGAGTTGATCGGCCATTCGCCGGCATAGATCAGGCTGTTGTCACCCTTGAGGCCGCCGACCATGCCGTGGTTGTAAAAGGTGACCCGGATCAGGTTGCCCGCGTGCACGTTGCGGGCGCGATTCTGATAGCTGCCGTGAATCGTCTGCGCCCCCGCTTGCGCCAGGAGAGCGAGCAGTATCAGGATGACTGCAGAACGCAATTTCATAGAGCTTCTCCTTCCGCGCTGCTTACAGCGATAAAATGAGCGAGAATTTATTCTGCCGGTCGAGAATGCCATAGTCGATCATGGCATAATCCAGCAGAAGATCCGTATTGAGCGCCCGGGCATGGAGCCCCATGCCGAAGGTCAGGCCGCCCTCGCTCTCCTTGAGGAAGAGTTGGCGGTAACCGCTGCGCAGCGAGAGGAATTTTTTAAAGGTATACTCCGCCCCGATATTGAGGTATTCGCGGTTGTCGCTGGGATGAATGGCATCGACAGCGACGATCAGATCGTGCTGCTTGAGTCCGAAGAAATCGGCAGCCAGGTTAGCGGAGAGGCCGACGCGGAAGAGGATCGGCAGCGGGAACTCATCGGTGGAGAGCTGGGCGTTGATGCTGCCGTTGTTGCCATTGCTGGTTTCGTCGATGTCATGCTGCACCAGCATGTCGCGACCCTGCATGCGCAGATCCCCGCCGAAATTGGAGATCGACATGCCGATCTTGAGGTTCTTGAAAAAGGTGCGGTATTGCACACCGACATCCAGAGCGAACCCGCTGGCGTCGTCGTGCCAGATCGACTCGTGGACGAGTTTGCCGGTGCCGCCGATGGAAAAACGGTCGGTCAGGCTGCGGGCGTAGCTGATTCCCGCCGCGAACGAGCTGGCCGATACCATTTCGCCGTTGCCATCGGGGTAAGCAATGGTGGTGCGTTCGATGTCGGGCATGCCGAGATAGGAGAAGAAGACGCCGAAGGTGCCGAGATTGCGCATCGGCACGGCCAGACCGGCGTATTCGAACTTCATATCGGCGAGGTAATCATAATGATTGAGTAAAATTTGCATGCGGTCGACCTTGGCCAGTCCGGCGGGATTCCAGAACATGGCGGTGATGTCTTCCGCCTGGGTGGAATGGGCTTCGCCCATACCCAGGGCACGCGCCCCGACGCCGATCTTCAAAAAGGCCGCGGAACTGGTGCCGACGCCGCTGATCTTTTGCGCCAGCAGCGGCGAAACCGGCGCCATCAGGAGCGCGAGGAGAGCGGCCATGACAACCGCCCTGCCGGCCTGACTCCGGCGCCGCATCCGATCTTTTATCTTGTCGATCATAATACTCCTCATTTGACTTACTTGCTGAGTCGCAATCCCAGTTGAATGAACCGCGGCGAAGAATAGTTGCCCGGACGGGTGAAATATTCGGCCACCCTGGAAATCTCCACATCAGGGGTGCCAACCCGGTCCACCTGATTGATGCCCTGCAAGGTATAATCCGGCCGGCCGGTATCGGAGTAGATGCCATTGGCATTGCGGGTATCGAGCAGATTGGTGACGTTGCAGAAGAGCTGCGCACGGAAGGTGCCCAGGGTGACAGTGCGGCCGACACGCAGGTCGAGATTATAGGTCAGCGGCTTGCGCTCGCTGTTCTCACGCAGGCCGGTGAAGGTGCCGGAGCCCGAAACCTCGCCGCGGGCGAAAGAGGGCGTATAGGGCAGCCCGGAATTGATGGTACTGACGAGACTGGCCGACCAGCCGCGGTCGGACCAGCTGAGGACGGTGTTGAGGGCCTGGCGCTGGTCCCAGTTGAGGTTGATCATCTGGATGCGCGGCGCCACCTGGGCCAGGGCGTCATAGTACGCGTCCTGGGGATTGGAGGAGGTGCCCTTGGCGGTCATGTAGGTATAGTCGACGCTGAGAGCGAGCTTGCTCAGGCGATAGCTTCCGGAGAGCGTCACGCCCTTGGCGGCGGCATGATCCTTGTTGACATAGTTGTAGTAGGTCATCCCCTGATAGGTATCGATCGGCTCCCCGGTGCCCAGCCAGTCGCGGATATCCCGGTAGAAACCGGTGAGATGGAGGTAGAGATTGTCCGAGAGCTGCTGCTGCAGACCAAGCTCGTACATCACGGTGCGCTCCGCATTAAGGTCGGCGTTGCCGACCAGATTGCTGGCGCCCGCACCGGTGATCCAGAAATTGGGATTGTCATAGAGGTAACTCATCTGCGGGTTCTGGAAGAACCACCCGTAGCTGAAGTGGATCACTCCCTTTTCGGTGATCGGGAACGAGAGGCCGAAACGGGGGGAGAGCTGTGACTTGGCGCTGGCTTTTTTCCACCAGAATTTCTCGCGCTCCGCAACCGTGTATTGGACCAGCTCGCTGTCGGGGGTACTCGGCGTATAATTGCGGTAGATGTGATCCATCTTGAAGGGGGAGTAGATCTGCGGATCCATGGGATCGGCGAGGATGCGTCCATCCGGATCGAAATAGTCGTAGCGCAAGCCGATGTTGATGATCAGTTCGTTGAACTCGATCTTGTCCTGGATATAGGCCGAGAGCTCGCGCGGCTTCGCGCCATACTTGACATGGTAGGGCGAGGTCTCATCCGGCACGATCGGCCGGAAGGTGACGTCGGAGAACTGCAACTGATACCAGTCATTGCGCAGGTCATTGAGCGTAGTCGCCGCCCCCATCTTGACAAGGTGGCGTTTGTTGAGCTGGCTGGTCAGATCGAGGCTGAAATTGTAGTAAGAAACATCGTTCTTGCCGATATCGGTCGAGTTGCCAAAATAGGTGAAATCGTTGGTGCGGGTGATGACCGAGATGTTATCCTCTGCACTACGTCCGTAGACATACTGTTCGATCATCGCCGATTCGGTCGGCATGTAGCGATAGTCGTAGGGGTCTTCATAGAGAAAATTCTTGTGGTGCTTGCTGTAATAGTTGGCCTTGAAATCGAGAAAGGTGCTCTTGGAGGCGATATACTTGGCCGAAAAAATGTGCGTCTGACTGCGGGTATTGTAGTATTTGCCGGCATCCGGCACATACTTGTAGTTCCAGCCCACACCATAGCTGCGGTCGTAATTGTAGTAGAGGCCATAGGAGAGTTTGAGTTTGCTCGAGGCATCGAGGAAAAATTTGGCCTGTGAAGAGTAGCCCTTGTACCAGCCGAGCGGCACCATCGCGTTGTCCGCCCTGGCAAAGGTATGTACGGTGTCGCCGGCCGGGGAGCGGAACCCCCACGGCATGAAATAGCGCACACCCTGGGTAAAGCTTGGGCTGTTCTGGTAGCGTCCCGAGACGAAATAGGTCAGCCGCTTCCCGGTCAGGGGGATGGGACCGGAGACATTGACCTGGAAATCAGTGTTCGTGGTCGGGTCATAACGGCTGAGATAGGCCTTTTTGGTCAGCCAGGGTTTGGTCGCCTGGGCGGATGAGGAGAAGGGATTGACCTTGCCAAAATCGTAGATGATAAAATTGCCGCCGCGGGTGAGGGCGCGCGCAGCAGCGTTGGCCCAGGCTGGATTGTTCATGACATAATAGGTGTTGTCATCGAAGCTGAGATGATCGCCGAAGTAGCCGGTGGCATTGATGTGAAACTGGTCGCTGCCCTGTTTGGTGACGATATTGACCACGCCGGAGAGGGCCTGACCGTACTCGGCGTTGAAGGTGCCGGTGATGGTCTTGAGCTCCTGGATCGCCTGATCGTCGATGCTGATGCCCGCCGAACGGCTGAGCGGATCGACCACCTTGACGCCGTCAACCATATAGGTGATCTCGCTGGTTCGGCCGCCGCGGATGTGGAGGTTGCCGCTATCGTCGGTGACCACACCGGCCTGGAGGTTGACCAGCTCGGCGACACTGCGCACCGGCAGCTGGTCGATCTTGTCGGCGCCAAAGGAGACCTGGCTGGAAGTCAAATCCTTCTGCACCTGAACCCGGTCGGCCACAATGTCGATCGACTCACCACTCTCCAGCACCGTGGTCGAGAGGCGGCAGTCCACCTTGGTGGTAAGATCGACGCTGACGGTGACCTGCGTCCGGTTGACCGCCTGATAGCCGATGTAGACGAACTTGACGGTGTAGATCCCCGGCTTGATGTTGATGATGTAATACTCGCCGTTGGGATCGGTCACCGCCCCCTGGATTGCGGAGCCGCTGAGGGCGATGGTGCGGCCGGATTCGAGGCGCTCGATGATCATCACATTGGCACCAATGAGGGGCTGTCCGGTCGCGGCATCGGTCACCCGGCCGGCGATCTTGCCGGTCTCTCCCGCCAGCGCGGGCGATGCCAGATAGGCAGCGCAAAGGGAGAGAACGAGCAAGAGGATGGTAAAACGTTGCACCATAATACCTCCAGCTTGTTGTTGCATGATACGGTTGGCATGCGGATCGCGAATCGTGAAATCTGCCCGAAAACAGCGCCACCGTAGTGGGCCGCGCTGTCTTCAGGCAGCGCCCAGCTTCGCAGCAAGCTGCCGTAATCCAGGGGTAAAAGAGCACTGCAAAAGGGAATGGGGCGGCCCGATCGGCCGCCCCATTGCCAGGTCCAACTATTTGAGCAGGGTCATCTTGAGAATGTGCGAATACTCGGGGGTGACCATGCGGCAGAAATAGACACCGCTGCTGACCGCCTGGCCGGCATGGTTCTGGCCGTTCCAGGTGATGGTGTGGGAACCGGCGGCCATCTGGCCATCGACCAGCGTCGTCACTTCCTTGCCGAGCAGATCATAGACCGCAATCCGGACCTGCGAGCTCTTCGCCACCTGATAGGAGATGGTGGTGACGGGGTTGAAGGGGTTCGGATAGTTGTTCTTCAGCTCGAACACCAGCGGCTGCACCGGTTCGGTCTCGACCGCCGTCGGGCCGCCCATGACCTGGAGGAAGCCAAAGGTCGCGGGACGCATCCAGTCATTGGAATTGCCCTGGTTGCCCCAGCCGGTCCAGAGGGTACGTTCGGTATCGCCCTTGGAGGGATCAAGATCGGTGCCGTCAATGCGCAGCGGCATCATCATGCCGTCGACCACTTTCAGGTCGCCGCCCTTGGCGAGCGAGTCCAGCGCGATACGGACCTCGATGATGTAGCCATCGCCGGTGAATTTCTGGTAGACGGTCCGCTCGACACCCGGGAACTCATAGTCAGCGGAACCGCTCTTCTGGGTGGTTCCCCAGGCGGTAAAACCGATGCGCCAGTCGCCGGTGCCGGCCAGATCCACATCCTTGTACTTGTGGGGCGGTTCGAGCAGGGCATTGTAGAAGCCCATGTAGAATTCCAGGGCATCGCCCATCCACGCCTGGCTGCCGGAAACCACCGGCTCGCTGCCGTTGGCATTGAGGTCGTCGTCGGTGACGTCGGCGGAGATGTAGAGATAGTTGTCATCGATGACAAAGGTGGCGTTCCAGCTCATATCCGTGGAGGTCGGGGTCCAGCCCGTGGTATCAGAGCCGTTGTGACGCTCGGCCTTGAGCCCGTACTGCTTATAGTCGGTGAATTCGTTGTCGAGGCCGTCCAGCGAGAACTTGCTGGCGAAATCAGCGACGTAATAGGCCTTTGCGGTGACGCTGGTATTGCAGGTCAGCGGACCGGTGACCGACTTGTCGGTGAGTTCCATTTCGGTTCCATCGGCTGCGACCGCGGCGACGGCGAAATAATAGGTCACCGGCTCGCTGGTCTTGGACCACGGGCGATAGGCATAGTACTGGGTCGAGTGCGGGATCGCATCGCCGACCAGTACGACACCCGGAGCGGCGGTGTTGGTGATCGGCGAGGTGCTCATGTAGACATTGTAGGTCTCGGTGCCGATCTCATTGTCCACCCACTCCACGTTGAAATAATTGTAGGTCACACCGGGGCCGCTGAAGGTGCCGATGGCGCCGGTGATGGCCGGCGAAACCACCGTGCCCTCAGGGGCCTTGATGCCAACGAGGGTAAAGTTGTCAAAATAGATCGTTCCCGCCCAGTCGTTGTCGATATTGTAATAGATCTGGCAGCCGACCGTAAGGACGGAGGTGGGATCGATTTCGCCGGAGGCGACACGTTCCAGCACGTCGTAGGTCATGGTGTTCCACATGCCCGGCTTGAAGGTGCTGTCGTTGAGGAAGAAGGATTTCTCCGTCCAGGTCCACTTGGCGTGATCCATCGCGAAGATCGAGATCTGGGCGCCGAGCGGAGCGTCGGCGGGAACCCAGACATCCATGGTGATCGCGGTGGCGCCGGTGTCGCTCTTGCTGGCCCAGCCGAGATTGATGTTGGTATTGTCGAAAGAGCCCTTCTTGCTGCCGGCAAGGGCCTTGCTAAAGTCCCAGTTGGTCGCCAGCACACCAGCCGTGCGGCCGGAGGGGTCGGCACTCTGGGCGATGCTCACCAGGCCGGCGCCCCAGCCGTTATTGGCGAAACCCTGCAGGCCGCCTGAGGCCTTGTCCCAGCTGCCGACGACCCACTTGTCGCCCACTTCGAGGGTATGGAGGGCATAGTCATCCATCAGGACCTTGCCCTTCCAGGTTTGGCCGGCGCCGAAGTAGATCTCGATGCCGCCCTTGACCTTCAGCCAGGGCTGAAAGGCGGGCCAGGTTTCCATGGCATTCTTGACGGGGTAGTAGATGGTGTTCCACTGTCCGGCCTTGAAATGTTCGCCTTCGCCGGCGATGGAGAATTTGTAATCGGTCCACTGCCAGGAACCTTCGGCGACCTGCATCCAGGGCTTCACTACGGCATTGGTCGGAAAATCGGCCGGGATGTAGACGCGGAACGTGGCGAAATAGGCGCCTTCGGCCAGGGCGGAGGTCCAGAGGAAGTCGACCGGATCGGTGCCGATGGCGGCTTTGGTGTCGCCCTTGGAGGCATCGCAATCGAGGACGAAGACCTCATTGGTGGCGTCATTGGGATCGAATTCGATCGAGACGCCGGTCAGGGCGTCGCCCCAGTATTTGCCGAAATTGGCCTGGCTGGTTCTGAAATCAGCAACGACGACGGGTTCGACACCCTCGATGGCAAAGTTATCGAAGAGGACGTCGCCGCTCCAGGTCGGGCTCGAGCTCTTGTCGCTCGGGAAGTAGACCTCGATGCCGCCCTTGATCTTGAGCCAGGGCTGGAAATTGGCATAGGCTTCCATCATGCCGAGGACCGGGTAGTGCAGGGTGACCCACTGACCGGCTTTGCAGTGCATGCCTTCGCCGGCGACGGACCACTTGTAATCGGTCCACTGCCAGGAGCCTTCGGCGATCTGGGCCCAGAGTTTGACCTGGGCGGAATCGGGGAAATCGGTGGGAAGATAGACGTCGATGGTGAAGAATTTGGCGCCTTGCTGCAGGGCCGAGGTCCAGCCGAGCGGGAGGGGATCGACGCCGATCGCGGCTTTGCCGTCGCCGGTCGCAGCCGTGCAGGCGAGTTGGAGGACGCCGGCCGAACGGCCGGTAGGATCGGCCACGCGGCTCAAGGAAGTGCCGGCATTGCCCCACCAGATGCCCCAATTCTGCGTGCCGGTGCTGGTGCTCTCAAAGTCGAACTGGACCTGAGAGAACGCCAGGCTGCCGAGCAGCAGAATCGCGGAGACCACAACCATCACTTTCGAAAACAGTTTCATGCTTGCCTCCTGATACGATTAGGTAAAGTGAGACATCTTGTAAAAAGGAACTGCTCCGTTGCTTCACAGCTCAACGTGCGATCGTTTCACCTCCTTCCGCTTTGGCAGTTCAAGCAGCACTGGAACTTGAGTGGCCGTCGTGAGTGGGCATGGCGTTCATACCATCATGCTGATGGCCACGGATTCCCGTTCGATGAGCCGGGTGGGCACCAGGGTGGTCACCGGCTCGTTGATTTCGTGGTTCAGGACCTTGAAGAGCGTCCGTACGGCGATGGAGCCCATCTGCTCCTTGTAAACGCGGACAGTGGTCAGGGGGGGCGAGATCATCTTGCCCAGCTCAATATCGTCAAAACCGATGATGGAGAGATCTTCGGGGAGGCGCAGATCGTGATCGCTGATGGCCTTGTACCCGTAGATGGCGTTGATATCATTGGCGGCGAAGATGGCGGTCGGCGGCTCGGCGAGATCCAGCAGGGCGCTGACATGATCATAGCCCTTTTCGAGCCCGCCGGTGCGGACCAGCTCTTCGCAGAGGGGGAAACGGGCGAACTCGAGGGCCTTGCAGTAGCCCTCGAAACGCTGGCGGAAGCTGAGACGCTCAAGATCCCCGGAGATGAAGCCGATACGGCGATGGCCGTGGTCGATGAGGAACTGGACCGCCTGAAAGGCGCCGTGTTCGTTGTCGATCAGGACCTGGCAAAAGGCATTGCTGGTGATCTTGGGATCGACCAGCACCGTAGGGATGGCGAGCGAGGCGAGCTGATCAATGAAGTGCTGCTGGAGGACGCCGATGAGGACCAGGCCGTCGACCTGGTGTTCGCGGATCATCTTGGGGATGGCCGCGTTCTGGCTCTCCGGCAGCAGGTGGAGGACGAGGCTGTAGTTGCTGACGGCGAGTTCGGCCTCAATGCCTTCGAGGACGCGGGAGTAGAAAGGGTTCAGCGAGAGGGGCAATTGCTCGCGGCAAAAGATGACGCCGATATTTTCAGTGATCTTTTTCTTGAGGGCTTTGCCGAGGGCGTTGGGATGGAAATTGTGTTCTTTGGCGATGGCGAGGACGCGCTGCCGGGTAGCCTCGGCGACATCGGGGCGGCCGTTGAGGGCCTTGGAGACGGTTGCAGCCGAGCAGTGGGCGGCTTCTGCAATGTCCTTGAGGGTGATCATGACCTTCCGGGCGGCAAGGGTGGAGCGGCGGGAACACGTTGATTATCTCGAAATCGATTTCGATTTCTGCTTTCAAAATAACATTTTTTGCGACTCATGTCAAGTTTTTTTTCGAAAAAGGACAAGAATTTCGGAGATGCTGCTGGAAAAACAGGGGAAGCCCAGAGGCTATACTTGTTTTTATTGTCCTTATGTATAGCTATGTGAATGACGAATTCGAAATCGTTTTCGGCGAATGCGGGGAAATGGGCCGGCGTCAGGGGCGGGGGCGGCACGAGGGGTGGGGGGCTGGGTGGCGCCAGGGGATGGCGGGCACCAGGGGATGGCGGGCACCAGGGAGTTGGGTGGGTTCAAGGGGTGGGGGTGGGGGCGCGGGGTCAGCGCACCACCGGGAACTCGCTGATGCGCAGGGTCGTGCAGCCATACGGGATCAGCACCAGCTCCCCGGCTGCAACCTGCTGCAGATGCAGCTGCGGACTCCACGGCAACGGTCCGGCCATCTCGCCATACAGTTGCCACTCGGGGATCCGTTTGCCCCGGGTGTGCAGTTCGATCGGCGCCGCCTCCAGCGACCAAGGCCTCAGCGGAACGCTCTCCCGCTCCAACACGGTAAATCCCGCCGCCGGATCGAGCACCGCCGCCTCAAGTAATCCCCAATTCCAGGGATCGCGCGGGCAGACCTCCCAATAGTCGCCCCATTTATCCCGATTCTCCACCCGCTTCCAGATCTCGGCGATTCGCAAGCCGTAAACCAGCGGTCCGCGCTCAACCCCCGCTGCACCATCGACCCAGCGGCTGATCTTTACCGCCATCGGCAGATGCAGCTCGACAACATCCCCGGCGCGCCAGCGCCGCACCAGGCGAAGGATTGTGCCCGGCCGCGGCGCTGCCTCCGGCTGGCCGTTGATGCGCACCGCCGCCGAGTCGCACCAGCCGGGAATCCGCAGAACGAAGGGAAATTCGGCCGGCCGCGCCAGATCGAAGCGGAAACGGATGCGATCGCCGAAGGGATAGCTGGTCTCCTCAGTGATCCGGACCCTCTCCCCTGCCGCCACAGTCAGCTCCACGCGGCTGGGGCCGTAGACCAGGGCCGCCGCGCCGCCGTCGAGGGTGGCATACCAGAGATTCTGCACCAGCTTGGGCCAACCCTGATGGAGGTTGCAGGTGCAGCAGGGATAGCCGGTCAGCAGGCCAAAGCAGAGGTCCGTCCCTCCATGGTTGGCATCCTCATAAAAATTATGGCGGGCGCGGGTGACCATCACCTGATTGGCGCACTGGAAGTACTGCCGGGCGCTGAAATCATCCGTGATCTGCGTGGGCAGGGCATTGTAGGCCAGACGCTCCAGATGGTCGGCAAAAGAGACCTCGGCGGTGATCGGCAGCATGCTCTCAAGCGAATACATCAGTTCGACGATGGCGCACAGCTCGATCCCCTGGGTGGGTGAGTTGCCGTGCATCGGCTCGTCGGCTCCGTACATCCCCTGGACCTGGCCATGATAGGTGCGGATATCGGCAAAGGCCCGCTTTACCGCCTCGAGATAACGCTGCTCCGGATGCTGCTGGTAATAGATCACCGGCTGTTTGATACCCTGGGCGAGATTGACGCAGTGAAAACCGCGCAGGCCGCTCAGCGAGAGAGCCGCGATCTCGGACTCCTTCCAGGGATAGCGGACCTCGCTGTAGATCCAGGGATCTCCGGCGGGGAAAGCCCGATAGAGGTCAGCGGGCTGGTCATTGAGGAAGACCCGGCTCCAGGGGAAAGTCTGCTCGGCGAGCAGGTCGGCCAGCTTGAGCAGATAAGCAGCGCCGGTGCGGTTATAAAGCCAGTAGACGGCCTGCAGGTTATCGCCGCCGCGCCGGTTGGCCCAGATGGTCCAGTGATCCAGGGGCGTCCCGGGCAATTGGGCCAGCTGGAAGCGAAAATAGCGGTCCATCAGGGTCAGGACCCGCTCATCCCGGGTGGCATCGTAATACTGCATCAGCACCTTGAGCATCACCATTTTGGGCCACCAGTCCTCACGGTCGCCCTTCTGCAGTCCGGGTTCGGGCGTAAAGGCGGTCAACGGCTGCGGGCCGAAATAGCCATCCGGCTGCTGGTGCTGCAGTGACCATTCGATCCAGGATTTCGCCTTGGCCATCAGGCTGGAATCGTCAAGGATCCAGGCGAGCGGAAGCATACCATCGATCCAGTAGGGACCGCGTTCCCAGCCGTCGCCATCGCCGCCAAGCCAGCCATTACGCGGCCCGACCACGCTGCTATAAAGCGAATCGAGGTGGCCGGTCAGACCCTGCCGCATGCTCCCGAGCTGCGCTCGCAGCCAGCCCTGAGGCTGGATGGCACCGAGCGGAAGTTCCAGAAAGGCCTTTTCCCGCAAGGGCGGACGGTTGACGGGGTAATGGGCCCGCTGGGCCTCTCCCCTGCCGGCGAGGGCGAGGAGCAGCGCGACCAGCACGATGGAACGTTTCATGATTCGCTCCTTTAAGGCTGCGGCCGTGGCGTGGTAACGCGGTCTACCAGATAGAGGATCGATTTGAAGGGAATGCCGCTGTGCGTGGTGAGGCCGATTTCGCAGGTACGGCTGGTGGAAAAGCCCTCCCTGCAGCCGTCAGGCACCTGGCTGCGTACATGACGCAGGCCGTGGGCATTGAGTTCGGGGAAGGTGAAGCCGCGGTCACCGGCAAAACCGCAGCAGTTGCAGTCGGTGGCTATGACCTCCGCGGCACACCGGCGCGCCAGCTGCAGCAGCGGCCCTTCCAGTCCCATCTTTTTGGCGCTGCAGACAGCATGGACCATGACCGTCCCGGCCAGGGGATGGAACTCGAGGCGCGGGGCCAGGTGTTCCAGCGTAAAGGCGATCGGCTCATAGAGGTGGAGCTGCGGATTGAGGGTTTCCTTCATGCGATAGAGACAGGGGCTCATGTCCGCCAGTACCGGGTACTGGCCGCCGGCGCTGGCGGCCCAAAGGGCGGCCTCCAGTTCCGCGGCCTTGGCGTCGCCCGCCTCCTTGTACCCCTTGCTGGCGAAGGCCATGCCGCAGCAGAGGGCGTTGATGTTCTCCGGATAGATCACCTCGAAGCCGGCCTTCTCCAGCAGCGCGAGCGTCAGCTGCGGCAGGTCGCTGGTCTCGCCGTCCCCGGCGGCCAGTCCCATGGTACGGGTGATGCAAGCGGGAAAATAGACCACGCGGGGCCGCATGGTCGCCGTGGCTTCGTGTGACGGCGGCGTTGGGAGGAAGAGGGGCCGGCTGTTGGCGGGCATCGCCGGGGTCCAGAGGGGCAGGCGGCCGCCTGAGAGCCGGCGCAGTGTGCGCGCGGTAGCGCCGAGCAGGGTGGTACCGGCCAGGCGGTGGGTGGCATGAACGAAAGCGAGTCCCCGGCGCCCGAGGGCCGTAACCATCGCCATATGGCCGGCGATGGCGGCGGCTGTCCGCTGTGCCAGCGGCGAGGCCTTTTCATGGCGCCACTCCTTGATCATCTTGCCGGTATCGATCTCGACCGGGCAGGCGAGGGCGCAGAGTCCGTCGGTAGCACAGGTCTGGTCGCCGTAATAATCGTAGCCATCGCGCAGTTGCGCCAGCCGGTGCGGCTCCGTCCCGGAGTTGGTGAGCCGGGCGATCTCGCGGCGGACGACGATCCGCTGCCGGGCGGAGAGGGTGAGCTGATTGGCGACACAATGGGGTTCACAGAATCCACACTCAATGCACTTGTCGATCAGCGGATGGGCAGCGGGCAAGGGTTTGAGATGGCTGATATGGGACTCGGGATCGTCGTTGAGGATCACGCCGGGATTGAGAATGCCCGCCGGATCGAAGAGCTGTTTGATCTCGTGCATGATCGCCAGCGCCTCCTCACCCCATTCGAGTCCGACGTAGGGCGCCATATTGCGACCTGTCCCATGCTCTGCCTTGAGGGCGCCGTCATAGCGCTCCACGACCATGTGGCAGACATCGTCCATGAAGCGCCGGTAGCGCGACACCTCATCGGGGAGATTGAAATTCTGTTTGAAGACGAAATGGAGGTTGCCGGCCAGGGCATGACCAAAAAGGATGGTCTCATCATAGCCGTGTTTCCGGAAAAGCCCCTGCAGTTCGAGGGTAGCCTCAGCCAGGCGCGGCACCGGAAAGGCCACATCCTCGATGATCACCGTGGTACCGGTCTGGCGCATCGCCCCGACGGCCGGGAAGAGCCCCTTGCGGATATTCCAGTACTTGCCGTACTCGGCCGGGTCGAGGGTGAAGGCGACCGGCATCAGGGTGGGCACCCCGGCCAGCATTGTCTGGATGGCTGCAAGCTGCCGCTGCAGCCCATCGGCGGAGGCAGCCCTGCTTTCGATGAGCAAGGCGGCCGCGGTTTCGGGCAGATCGGCCAGATAATCGGGCATGCCCGCTTTGCCTTCCACCGAGCGCAGAGAAGCGCGGTCCATGATCTCCACGGCCTCAACCGGGGCCGATTCGAGAATGGAGACCGCCCGGCAGGCGCTGGCGATCTCGGGGAAGATGATCAGGCCGGAGGCCTTGTCGTGGTACTCGTGGACGGTATGGTAGGCAATCTCGGACAAAAAGCCGAGGGTACCCTCCGAGCCGATCATCAGGTGCTGGAGGATCTCGACCGGGTCGGCGAAATCGGTCAGGGCATTGAGGCTATAGCCGCAGGTATTCTTCATCCTGAATTTGGCCCGCACCCGTTCGGCCAGGGTGGCGTTGTCCAGCAGCCGCTGCCGCAGTTCGAGCAGCCGGTTGAGAAGTCCGGCCTGATCGCGGCGAAAGTGCGCGACCGCATCCGGATCGAAGCCGTCAAAGCGGGTGCCATCGGCCAGCAGCAGTCGCAGCCCGGCGAGGGTGCGGTAGCTGTTCTGGGCCGTGCCGCAGCACATGCCGCTGGCGTTATTGGCGGCGATGCCGCCGATCATCGCGGCATCGATCGAGGCGGGATCGGGGCCGATCTTGCGCCCAAACGGCAGCAGGGCCTTGTTGGCGTTGCAGCCGGCCACCCCTGGCTGCAGGCGGATCCGCTCCCCATCGGCCTCGATGCGGATCCCCTTCCAGCCCTGGTCGATGAGCACCAGGACCGAATCCGAAACCGCCTGGCCGGAGAGACTGGTGCCGGCGGCGCGGAAGGTCACCGGCAGGTGCAAGGCAGCGCATTCCTGCAGAATGCGAGCGATCTCCTCCTCCGAGTTGGCGCGGATGACCAGCTGCGGCAGCAGACGGTAAAAGCTGGCATCGGTGCCGAGCGCCAGGGTGTTGAGATCATCGTGGAGGAGACGGCTGGCGGGGAAATGGGGGCGCAGACGGGTGTAGAGCTGGTCGTATTTTCCGGAGAGCATGGGCAACCTCAGATTCAGGCAGAATGGGCGTGACCGGGCCGCCGCGGATCGAGCCGGGATGCCCGACGCCGGCGGGTGCGACAGCAGAGCGGATCAAATCGATTCGAAGGCCCTGATCTTGGTCATGCCCTGATAGTGGAGGGTAGCGCCGATATAGACGCGCGAGCGCAGGGTCACGATCTGGTTGCGCAGATTGGTGAGCACATGGAGTTCGATGGTGATGGTACTGCCGGGATAGACCGGTCTGAAGAACTCGATATTGTGCACCCGCAGGATTGTTGAATCGCCGAAGGCCCGCACGACCGATTTAACAATCAGGGCCGAGATCAGGGCGCCCTGGACCGGCGTTTCGGCAAATCCCACCTTGCGGGCATACTCGTCATCATAGTGGAGCAGTGTCCAGTCGGTGAAAGCCGCGCCGAAATCGTGCATGATCTCGCGCCCGACCTGGTAGTCATGGCGGACGCTCTCACCCTCCTGGAGCATACCCCTCCTCACACAATAAAACGTGATCCCTGCGAAGTTCCGTATCGGCAAACCTGTAGTAATATAGGAGCACTCCAGCCAAGATACAAGGGAAAAATAGGCCGGTCGCGCTCTTTTTATTCATGCTCAGGGCGGGAATTATTCTTCCGGTGCCGGCATTATATAGGTGACCTTACTTTGGAGGAAGCATGGAACTTGTGCAAGCCCTTGAGCAGCGGCGGACGGTACGCAAATTCGCGGCCACGCCCGTCTCTCCCGAACTCTTGCGGGAACTGGCGCGGCGCGCCGGACTCGCCCCCAGCGTCAACAATGCCAATCCCTGGAAGTTTATCGCCGTCACCAACCCCGGCTTGATCGAGCAGATGGCAGCCGCCGTACACCAGCGCCTCTCAACCCTCTTTGCAGATGCGGCCAAAGCGCCGGTGCTCAAGACGGTCGACCATTTCTCGACCGT
The DNA here is from genome assembly GCA_964436305.1 of uncultured Cytophagia bacterium. Classification (GTDB taxonomy): domain Bacteria; phylum Zhuqueibacterota; class Zhuqueibacteria; order Residuimicrobiales; family Residuimicrobiaceae; genus JAKPUX01. Next base: position 53,576 of record CAYTCI010000017.1, read on the forward strand.
CTTTGCCGGAGCGCCCGCGGTTCTCTTTCTGGCCATGCAGCCCTACAAGGCCATCGCAGACGACCTCGAAAGCAAGGAGGTCAGCCATGAAGCGCTCAATACCATGCGCCGTCATCCGGATCTGCAGAGCGCCGGCGCGGCCGTGCAAAACATCCTGCTCTCGGCCGTCGAGCTGGGACTGGGAGGCTGCTGGCTCTCCGGGATGATGGTAGCCCGGCCGGAGCTGGAAAAGCTGCTCCAGGTGCAGGCACCCTGGGAACTGGTCACGGGCGTGGCGATCGGCAAGCCGGAGAGCCTTCCGGCAGCCAGGCCCCGTCCGCCGCTGGAAGAGATCTTTACCCACATCGTCTAGAACGCGCTCGCAGAAATCCCTTGCTCGATTCGATGGATCCTTTTATATTAACCATTCGAACCAGGAAAGGGAGCATGACGGATCTGTTGCAGACCAGCGGGCTGGTCTTTAATATCATGCGCTTTGCGGTCCATGACGGGCCAGGCATCCGCACCACGGTTTTTCTCAAGGGCTGTCCTCTGCGCTGCGCCTGGTGCCATAATCCTGAATCGATGGGCACGGCGCCGGAGCTGATGCTGAACCAGGATCGCTGCATCGGTTGCGGCGCCTGCATCGGGATCTGTCCCCATGGGGCGATCGCATCCACCCCGCAAGGTCCGCGCACGGATCGGCAACTCTGCCGGGTATGCGGCGTTTGTGTGCCGGCCTGCCCCGCAGGGGGCCGCGCGCGCGTGGGCGAGGTCATGACGACCGGCCAGGTGATGGAGACGGTGCTGGCCGATCGCATTTTTTACGACCAGTCAGGCGGCGGCGTCACCTTTTCCGGCGGCGAACCGGCCCATCAACCCGGATTTCTCCAGGTCCTGCTCAAGGCAAGCAAGGCGGAGGCGCTGCACACCACCCTCGACACCTGCGGCTATGCACCCTGGCGGGTATTCGCGGCTATCCTGCCGCTGACCGATCTCTTTCTCTTCGATCTCAAGATGATCGATGCGGAGAAACACCGGCGCTGGACCGGGGCTGACAATGCCCTCATCCTCGAGAACCTCGAGCGCCTCGACGCCGCCGGTAAGTATCTCAGCCTGCGCATGCCCCTCCTGCCCGGCATCAACGACGAAGCCGCGGATATCGCAAAACTGACCGCCTGGCTGGGGAGGCTGCGCCATCTCCGCCGGCTCCACCTCCTCCCTTACCATCCGGGCGGCAATGGCAAATACCCCCGTCTCGGGCGCAGCGCGCCGCTGGAGCTGACGCCGCCCGGCCGGGAACGAATCGATGAGCTGGCGGCCCGGTTGGCAGAGGTCGTCGAAACGGTAACCATCGGCGGCTGACCGGCTCACCGGACCGCATCACCCATTTTTCCCGGAGGCTCCACCATGAACGATCGCGTCCGCCAGTTACGCGACGCCAGCCTGCAGGCCACCCCCACCCTTTCGACCGAGCGGGCCGGAATCGTCACCCGGGTCTATCGCGAGGCCGGTCTGCTCTCCGCGCCGATGCTGCGCGCCCGCGTCTTCGCGGCGATCATGGCGGAGAAAAGCATCTACATCCATCCCGGCGAGCTCATTGTCGGCGAACGCGGCCCCGCGCCCAAGGCCACCTCCACCTTTCCCGAAATCTGCTGCCACTCGCTTGCGGATCTCGAGATCCTCGACCGCCGCGAGAAGGTCTTTTTCAAGGTCGACGACGCGACCCGGCAACAGTACCGCGACGAATTCATTCCCTTCTGGCAGGGCAAAACCCTGCGTGAAAAGATCCTCGCCAGCATGAGCGAGGAATGGCAGGAGGCCTATGCGGCGGGGATCTTTACCGAATTCATGGAGCAGCGCGGCCCCGGCCATACCGTACTCGATGACAAGATCTATCAGCGCGGCATGAACGACTTTATCGCGCTGATCGACGCCCGCCTGGCCGGACTGGACTATGTCGAGGATCCGGCCGCATACGACCAGGCCGAGGAGTTGCGCGCCATGCGTCTCTGTGCCCAGTCGATCATCCACCTTGCCCTTCGGCATGCGGAGATGGCGGAGGCGCTGGCCGCCGGCGAAAGCGATCCACAGCGCCGCGCGGAGCTCCTGCAGATCGCCGCGGTCTGCCGCCGGGTCCCTGCTGAAAAACCGCGTACCTTTCATGAGGCCCTGCAATACTACTGGTTCGTCCATCTCGGGGTGATCACCGAGATCAATCCATGGGATGCCTTTAATCCCGGCCGCCTCGACCAGCACCTCTACCCCTTCTACCAGCGCGAGCTGGCCGCCGGCACCCTGACCCGGGAGGCAGCGCGCGAACTGCTGCACTGCTTCTGGGTCAAATTCAACAACCAGCCGGCCCCTCCCAAGGTGGGGGTGACTGCAGCGGAGAGCTCGACCTACACCGATTTTGCCAACATCAACAGCGGCGGCCTGCGGGCCGATGGCAGCGACGGGGTCAACGAGCTCTCCTACCTCATCCTTGAGGTGATCGATGAGATGCGGCTGGTGCAGCCCAGCTCGAATATCCAGCTGAGCCGCAAGAATCCCGATGCCTTCCTCAAGCAAGCCCTGCGGGTTGTGCGCAAGGGCTGGGGCCAGCCCTCGCTCTTTAATGCCGATACCGTGGTCGATGAGCTGCTGCGCCAGGGCAAGTCGGTCGAGGACGCCCGCCAGGGGGGAACCTCGGGCTGCGTCGAGACCGGCGCCTTCGGCAAGGAGGCTTACATCCTCACCGGCTATTTCAATATTCCCAAGATCCTCGAGCTGACCCTGCATGACGGCTTCGATCCACGCACCGGGCATCAGCTCGGGCCGCACACGGGCGATCCCGCCAGCTGGAGCAGCTTTGCAGATCTGATGGCCGCCTTTGAACAGCAGATGGCCCATTTCATCGCTATCAAGCTGGCCGGAAACGCCATCATCGAGCGGCTCTACGCCCTCTATCTGCCGGTGCCGTTCCTCTCGATCCTGATCGATGATTGCATCGCCCGCGGCAAGGACTACAACGCCGGTGGTGCCCGCTATAATACCAGCTATATTCAGGGGGTCGGCATCGGCACCATCAGCGACAGTCTGGCCGCGCTCAAGTACCATGTATTCGAGCAGCAGAACTTCACCCTGCCCGGGTTCATCGCCATGCTGGAGCGTGATTTCGCGGGAGATGAAGCGGCGCGGCTGCGCTTGCTCAACCAGACCCCCAAATACGGCAACGACGAGGCCTACGCCGACGACCTCATGCGCCAGGTCTTTGAGCTCTATTACGCCCTGATCAACGGCCGTCCCAATACCCGGGGGGGCACCTACCGCATCAACCTGCTGCCGACCACCTGTCACGTCTATTTCGGCTCGGTCATCGGCGCCACGCCGGACGGACGCAAGGCCGGCACCCCCTTGAGCGAGGGGATTTCGCCGGTGCAGGGCGCTGACCGCAAGGGTCCGACGGCGGTGCTGAAATCCGCGGCCAAAATGGATCATGTGCGCACCGGCGGCACGCTGCTCAACCAGAAATTCACCCCGCAGCTCCTCTCGGACGAGGCCGGCCTGAACGGGTTGGTGCAGCTCATCCGCACCTATTTCCGTCTGGAAGGGCATCACATCCAGTTCAACGTGGTGGATGTGGACACACTGCGCGCCGCCCAGCGCGACCCGCAGCAATACCGCGATCTGATTGTGCGGGTGGCCGGCTACAGCGATTATTTCTGCGACCTGAGCGAAACCCTGCAAAACGAAATCATTGCCCGCACCGAGCATCAGGATTTCTAAAGGGGGTTTAACGCAACCAACCTGAAACATGCAAAACGCTTTTTGAACTGCAGTTTGTTTGTGCAGCGCCCAAAAAGCATTAAACCATTACCAGATTTGCAAGTTTTCCGGCTGCATCTCGCAAAATACTGCAAACGCTCTTATAATCAGGCCGTTTGAAAATTCACCGCGCTTGCTGCGCGGCATACAACGGAGTGGAGCGATTGGATTTTATCGGTACCATCTTTATTGCAGTCGGCCTGGCAATGGATGCCTTTGCTGTTTCATTGGGCATCGGCACCACCCCCACCGCCAGCGATAAGCGGGCTGTCTTTCGCCTGGCATTTCATTTCGGCTTCTTTCAAGGTTTGATGACCTTCCTGGGCTGGCTGGCCGGCACCACCATCGCCAGCC
>CAYTCI010000018.1:0-56926 GCA_964436305.1 uncultured Cytophagia bacterium
ATGCCGAACCCGGCGCCCGCCGCCATCACCGCCTGCCAGACCTTCACCGCCGCTTCATTGGGCATCATCAGCTCGTAGCCCAGTTCGCCGGTATAGCCGGTTCGCGAGATCATCATCGGGACGCCGGCGGCCTCCGCCTCATCGAGCCAATAGTACTCGAGGGCGCCGAGGTCGAGGGCGGTCAGTTGCTGCAGGATCTTTTGCGCCATCGGCCCCTGCAGGGCAAGCAGGGAGAGGGCCTCGCTCTCGTTGGTCAGGGTCACGCCCTCGATCAGATGGCGGTTGGCCCAGGCCCAGTCCTTCTCCAGATTGGCGGCGTTGACGACCATCAGGTAATGATCCGGGAAGCGGTAGATCAGCAGATCATCGACGATGCCGCCGTCCTCGTAGCACATGGCCGAATACTGCACCTGGTGCACCGCCAGCTTGCTGACATCGTTGATGGTGATCTTTTGCAGAAAGGCCTCGGCCGCCGGGCCGCGTACGATGAACTCGCCCATGTGGGAGACGTCGAAGAGGCCGGCGGTCGCGCGGACACGGCGGTGCTCTTCGATGATGCCGCGATACTGGATCGGCATAAAATAGCCGGCGAATTCGACCAGCTTGCCGCCGGCCGCAACATGGAGGTCATATAATGCGGTTTTTTTGGGTTCCAAAGCGCCTCCCGCTGAAAAAAAGGATTCTGGTGGGCAAAAAATCATCTTTCAATCTGAAAATTAACATTTATTTGGGAGAGTTGCAAGAAGTATTTGCCCGGCGGGGCGGCGCGAGAGTTGGGGTCAGCGCGAGAGGCGGCGGGAGAGTTGCAAGAAGTATTTGGCCGGCGGAGCGGCACGAGAGTTGGGGGCGGCGCGAGAGTTGGGGTCGGCACCAGAGTTGGGGGCGGAGCGGAAGTCTGGCGGGGGCGGAGAAGCCGGCTCCTGCCTGCAGGCAGGAGCCGGCCACACGATCAGAAGATATTCGAGAAATCGTTAAAGATGACAAAGAGCATCAGCGCCAGCAAGAGCGCCATGCCGACCTGCTGAACAACCAGCCGCACCCGCGTCGAGATCGGCTTGCGGATCACGCCCTCGATCGCCAGCAGCAGCAGGTGACCGCCATCCAGCCCCGGGATGGGAAAGAGATTGATGATCCCGAGGTTGAGACTGAGCAGGGCCATGAACATCACCAGGCTGCCAAAGCCGGCCTTGGCGGTCTCGCCGGTCATCTGCGCGATCCGCACCGGGCCCGCCAACCCCTCCTTGACGGAAACATCCCCCGAAAAGAGCATGCCGAACGAACGGAACATCATCCGCGTCAGGTTCCAGGTCGACTCCCAGCCCAGACCGATCCCGCGGAAGAGCCCGGGACGGACGTTGATCGTTTTGGCATCGATCCCGACCAGGCCGTAACCGAGCATCTTGTCGAGTTTGGGGGTGATCTGCGCCGACATCGGCGCCCCGTTGCGCTCCCACTCAACCGTGATCGCCTTGCCGGGCGCATTATGGATGATCTTGATCAGATCGTCCCAGGAGGTGATCGGGGTCTGGTCGATGCGGAGGATCTTGTCGCCCGGCTGGATCCCGGCCGCCTGCGCGGGCATGTTCTCCATCACCCGGCCGACGACGGGGCCGACCGGCTGCGGCACGCCGGTAATGAAGACGCTGACCGTAAAGACCGCGATGGTGAAGAGCACGTTGAAAGCGGAACCGGCAAAGAGCACGATCGCCCGGATCCAGAGGGGCTTGGACATGAACTCCCAGGGCTCCCCTTTCACCCCGCCGGCATCCATGGTCTCGTCGATCATCCCGGACATTTTGACATAGCCGCCGAGCGGCAGCGCCGAGACGCAATAGTCGGTCTCGCCGATCTGCTTGCCGAAAAGCCGCGGCGGAAATCCGATCGAGAAACGCTCAACCCGGATCCCCGAGGCTTTGGCGGTGAGAAAATGGCCAAGCTCATGGACGAGAATCAGGATGCCCAGCACCACGATGAAGGGTATCAGATAGGTTGTCATAAGACTCATGATTAACAGCATAGTTACTCCCATTATTCAGGTGTGCCATGATCCTGCACCCACAGGGAACCGATGCAGGTTACCGGCCGGCGCGCTCGGCGACAAAAGCCCGCGCCCAGCGGTCGGCCTCGAGCAGTCCGGCGGCATCCGGGCTGCTTTGCAGGCTGTGCGCCTGCAGGGCGGCGTCGATCAGCCGGGTGATGTCGAGATAACCGATCCGGTTGTCGAGAAAGAGATAGACCGCCGCCTCATTGGCGGCATTGAGGACGGCCGGGGCGGTACCGCCGGCGGTCAGGGCGCCGCGCGCCAGGGCGAGAGCCGGGAAGCGGGACTCGTCGGGCCGGGCGAAGGTGAGCGACGCCATGTCGTAAAAATCAAGACGCGGAAAGGCCGAATCCAGACGCTCCGGCCAGCTCATCGCCAGCTGGATCGGCATGCGCATGTCCGGGACACCCAGCTGTGCCTTGACCGATCCATCGTGAAAAGCCACCAGCGAATGAACGATCGACTGCGGGTGAATGACCACGCGGATCCGCTCGACCGGCACGCCGAAGAGCCAGCGGGCCTCGATGATCTCCAGCCCCTTGTTCATCATCGTCGCCGAATCGATGGTGATCTTGCGGCCCATGGTCCAGTTGGGGTGCTTCAGGGCCTGCTCGACGGTGATCGCCGCCATCTCGTCGGCCGGCCAGGTGCGAAAGGGCCCGCCCGATCCGGTGAGGAGCAGTTCCTCAACCGTCTGCGGCTCCTCGCCCATCAGGCACTGAAAGATGGCGCTGTGCTCGCTGTCGATGGGCAGGATGGTCGCGCCGTGGGCGGCCGCCGCGGCGGTCACCAGGGCGCCGCCGATGACCAGCGCCTCCTTGTTGGCGAGGGCCACCGTGTGTCCGAGCTCGACCGCCGCCAGGGTCGGGACAAACCCGACCGCTCCGACGACGGCATTGACCAGCAGATCGTACTCCACCTCCGTGCACAAGCGGCGCAGTGCGTCGGGGCCTGTCCAGATCTCGACACCGAGAGCCCGAAACGCGGCGCGCTGATCGTCATCCGGTTCGGCGCCGGTGATGGCCGCAACCGCTGGGTGGTGCTGCGCGGCCAGCCGCAGCAAATGGTCGACCTGCTGATGTGTCGAGAGCGCCACCACGTGAAAGCGCTCCGGCTTTTGCTCGACGACATGCAGCGCATTCAGGCCGATCGAGCCGGTGCTGCCGAGCAGGACGAGCCGTTTTTCACTCATGGTGTGGATCCATTCCGGTTTGATCGCAGTAGAGCCGGCGCAAGCGCAGCGCCTCCGCGGCCTCTTCGCGGCTGAGCTCCGAATCGGCCAGCGCAATCCCCCAGCAGTCGGCGAAACCCTGGCGCAGGGCTGTCGCGACCTGGCGGTAGTCGAGCGGCCGGGGGGCGATCTCGTTAAGAGACAGGGTCTTTTCCTGCATGAAGCGCCGCGCCCGCTGCTGCCAGGCCTCCTCCCTCCTGCTCAGGTAATCGACCAGCTGCAGATGGGCTTCGCCGAGCAGGATCGAACCGTGCTGCAAGGCGACCGGCCCGAAGCGGCGCTGGGCGCTGCCCACCGCTTTTTTGCCCGCCTGCCCCAGTTCATAGCGGATCGAGGAGGCGAAGCAGAGGCGGTCGAGTCCGCCCTTCTCCTGTGGCGGCAGGGCACGGGCGCCGCGCTCGAACTCGAGTTCCACGCCCAGCCGCATCAGCGCTGCGGTCAGGCCGGCGCTGATGCGCTCATAGAGCGGCAGGATGCGGGGATCGTAGAGCCGGCTGCCGGGGCCGAGCACGACCGCATAGGTGACCTCATCGGCATGGAGAACCGCGCGGCCGCCGGTGGGGCGATAGACGACATTGACGCCATCGCGGCGGCATTTTTCCAGATCGAGGTCACTCAGATGCTGATGGTGTCCGAGCGAGATGGCAGGGGGATGCCAGCCATAGACGCGGAGAACGGGCACTCCGTCGTGGCAGCGAGCCAGGGCTTCGTCGACAGCCATGTTGCTATAGCCATCGGCGAAGCCGCTGTCAATGAAGCGCCACTGTTCCACCCCAACCCCATTTCCGTTCAATGGAGAATGCCGCGGTCCGCCGATTCGATGAAGCGGAGGATGTTGGCAATCTCCGGCGTCAATTCAAATTCCGCCTTGATGCGTTCCACGGCCTGGCTGACGTTGAGGTCCGAGCGATAGAGGAGACGATAGGCCCGTTTCAGCTGCAGCAGGGTCTCGCTGCTGAAGCCGCGGCGGCGCAGGCCGATGGAATTGAGGCCGCAGAAGCGCAGCGGCTCTTCGGAAGCCAGGATGTAGGGCGGCACGTCCTGAATGACGCGAAAGCCGCCGCCGATCATGCAGTGCTGGCCGACATGGCAGAACTGGTGGACGGGGGTCATGCCGCCGATGATGGCCCAGTCCTCGATGGTGACATGGCCGCCGAGCTGCACCCCGTTGGACATAATGACGTTGTCGCCAACGGTGCAATCATGGGCGACATGGGTATAGGCCATCAGCAGGCAGTTCTTGCCGATCGAGCTCTTGCCGTGGGCGGCGGTGCCGCGGTTGAGGGTGGCGAATTCGCGGATGGTGGTGTTATCGCCGATCTCGAAGAGAGTCGCCTCGCCGCCGAACTTGAGGTCCTGCGGCAGGGTGGCGACAACGGCGCCGTTATGGATGCGGCAGTTCTTGCCGATGCGCGCGCCGTTGGCGATCAGGGTGTGCGGTCCGATGGTCGTCCCCTCGCTGATCGCCACATCGCCTTCGACGATGGCGAAGGCGCCGATCTGGACATTGTCGCCGATCCGGGCTTGCGGGTCGACCAGGGCAGTAGGATGGATATCAGTCACAGGCTGGGTCCTTTTCGGGCTGGATAGGGTTTGCTCGGCCGGTCATTCCGTCGCCGAGGTCGTGGTGTTGCGGTCGACGATCGCCGCCATCAGCTCGGCCTCGCAGACCAGTTCGTCATCGACGAAGGCGCGTCCCGCCATCTTGCACATCGAGCGTCGGCTGGCCGTCAGCTCGACCTCGAAGCGGATGGTGTCACCCGGGGTGACGGTCTTGCGGAACCGGACATTATCGATGCCGGTGAAATAGACCAGTTTGGTATTGGGATCGGTCTCGGTATTGAGCAGGAGGATGCCGCCCACCTGGGCCATCGCCTCGACCACCAGAACGCCCGGCATGATCGGCTTGCCGGGAAAATGGCCCTGGAAGAAGGGCTCATTGATGCTGACGTTCTTGATGCCGACGACGTGCTCCTCCGGGACCAGATCGATGATGCGGTCGACCAGGAGGAAGGGGTAGCGGTGGGGCAGGATCTTGAGGATGGCCTCCTGATCGAGAAAGACCCCCTTGTTGTCGCTCTTGAATTTGGAGCGGATCAGTTTCTTCTTGAACTCCTTGCGGATCAATTTGACCAGCTCGGCGTTGGCCGCGTGGCCCGAGCGGGCGGCCATGACGTGGGCCTTGAGCGGCATGCCCAGCAGGGCGAGGTCGCCGATGAGGTCGAGCGCCTTGTGGCGGACGGGCTCGTTGGGGTAACGCAGGGTCTTGCCATTGAGGATGCCGTTGGTCGAGAGGGTGACCTTTTCGTCGATCTCGAAGAGTTCGCGCAAACCGCCCAGCTCGTCCTCGCTCATATCGCGGTCGATGATGACAACGGCGTTGTCGAGGGCGCCGCCGCGGATGAGATTGGCCTTGCGCAGCTGTTCGACCTCGCTGAGGAAGCAAAAAGTGCGGGCGGCTGCGAATTCGGTGGCGAACTCTTCATAGAGGGAGTACATCGCGGTGTACTGCGTGCCCAGGGCCGGGTTCTTGTAATCGACCATGAAGGTGATGCGGAACTCGTCGGAGGGAAAGACGACGATATCAATGCCGCGTTCGGCGTCGCGATAGGCGATGGTCTTGTCGATCACCAGATAGTCGCGCGGCGAGTCCTGTTCGTCGAAACCGGCCTTGAGCAGGATCTCGACGAACGGCAGGGCGCTGCCGTCGCCGACGGGCGGCTCGTTGCCATCGACCTCGCAGATGAGGTTGTCGATCTCGAGGCCGCTGACGGCGGCGAGGACGTGTTCGACGGTATGGACGCGGGCCTCGCCGATGCCGATGGTGGTGCCGCGTGAGATGTCGATGACGTGGTCGACATCGGCCGGGATGACCGGGCTGTCGGGCATATCGACACGGCGAAAGAGAATGCCGGTATTGGCCGGGGCGGGGACAAAGGTGATTTTGGTTTTATTGCCGGTGTGGAGTCCAACACCGGCATAGGAGACCGGGTGTTTAATCGTGCGCTGATTCTTGATCATTCATCCTCCAGAATTCCACGCCGCGTCTGTTCGCGCGGCTCTTCGCCATGGCTCTCCGCCGGGTGGGACAAGGCGGCCACTGCTTTTTCGAGTTGTTTGACCCGCTTCAGCAGCTCCGGGAGCCGAACCAACCCGGCCTCTTCGCGCATGGCCTGCATGTGCGGCCGGGCGGGATAGCCGGAATAAAATTGCCCCTCAGGGATATCCTTGGTGACCCCAGCCTGGCCGCCGAGGACCACGCGGTCGCCGACATGCAGATGGCCGGAGATGCCGACCTGTCCCCCCATGCGAACATAGGCGCCCACTTTGGAGCTGCCCGAGATCCCCGCCTGCGCGGCGATGGCCGTATGGCTGCCGATCTCGACATTGTGTGCGACCTGGATGAGGTTGTCGAGTTTGACGCCGGCATGGATGACGGTCGCCCCAAGGGTAGCACGGTCGATGGTGGTATTGGCGCCGATCTCGACGTCCTCCTCGACGATGACGATCCCGGTCTGCGGGATCTTGTGATAACGCCCCTCCTTGAAAGCAAAACCAAAGCCATCCGAGCCGATCACCGCACCGCAGTGCACGATGGCGCGGGCGCCGATCCGGCAGCGTTCACGCACTGCAACGTTGGCATAGAGCACAGAATCCTCGCCCACCTCGACCCCATCGCCGAGGACCACGCCGGGATGGAGCTGGACCCGGGGGCCGAGGCGGCAGTTGCGGCCGAGGACGACCAGCGGGCCGATCGCACAGCCGGGGCCGATCTCGCAGCCCTCGCCGAGGACCGCGGAGGGATGGAGGCCGGCGGGCAGTGCCGGCGGGCCGCCATAGAGGCGCTCGACCACCTGGAGAAAGGCGTAGTAGGGATCCGCGCAGCGCAGCAGGGTCTTTTCACATGCCGGAAAATCGCCGGCGACCAGCACGGCCGATGCGCCGGTCTCAAGGATATATTTTTCATACCGGGGATTGGCGATGAAAGAGAGCTGGCCGGCGCCGGCCTCCTCGATCTTGGCCAGTCCGGTTATCTCGAGGGTCTCGTCACCGTCGATGACGGCATCAACCCAGGCTGCAATCTCTGCGAGACGATAGGCCATTCCATATCCTCAATAGGCTCTTTGCTGGATGAAACACTGGGGCTGGGCGACAAATTCCGCTGCACCCTCCGGAGGCGATCACGAGCGGCGTCGCTATAAAAACCGAAACACGGAACACCCGGGAGAGGGGAGCGGTACGGCGGGGCCGTGACTGCTCTCTTCCGGGTGTCCGTGTCGTATCGGGTCCGTGAAACCGCGGCCGGGATCGGCCGGTGGTGCGGACCGGGGTATGCTACCGGGTCGTTTTGGTGGGTGTCGTCTTGGCCGGCAGCCCCTTCTCCAGCTCGGCGAGAACCTCATCGGTCAGATCGATCTGCTTCGGGCTGGCGTAGACGATATTGCCGTTAATGCTGTCAAAGACAAAATCGTAGCTCTGTTCGGCCGCGATCTTTTTGATGGCTGCATTGATCTTGTCGAAGATCGGCTGCATCAGCTCTTCCTGTTTCTTATAGAGCTCGCCACTCTGGCCCCACTTTTCCGACTGGTACTGCTGGATCTTCATGTAGAGGGTTTGCAGCTCCTGCTGTTTCTCCTGTTTGCGCTCATCGCTGAGGAGCAGGGATTGGGATTCGAGCTGCTCGCCGAGATCCTGGAACTGCTTCTGCATCAGTTTGGCTTCTTCTTCCCAGCCGGCGCTGATCTTGTTGAGGCGCTCCTGGGCGTCCTGGGCTTCCTTATAGGTTGCGATGATCTTTTGCGAGTTGATGTAGGCCAGTTTCTGTGCCGAAGCAGCGCCGGCGCACAAGAGAGCGGCGACCGCGGTGAGCAGAACCCATTGCATTTTTTTCACGATTACCTCCTGAAGTAGGGCATGTAAGTGGAATAAAGAATGATTAGCGTTAAAAGCTCCGTCCGAAGACAAAGTGCATCTTCCATTTGGGATCCGGATTGCCCAGGGCATCCACCCGGTCGAATCCGTAGCCGTAATCGAAGCCGATGATTCCGATCATGGGCATAAAGACACGTCCGCCGATGCCGACCGAGCGCTTCATGGCGAAGGGGTCGATGAGACGGAAGCTGGACCAGGTCCTGCCCGCCTCGGCAAAGAGCAGGGCAAAGATGGTCGGGTTGGGCGCGATCGGAACGCGCAGTTCAGCGGTGTATTTCAGATAGGATTTGCCTCCTGCCTCGATGTAGGATGTGCTTTCGCCGAGCGGATCGTCGTAGCCACGCAGGGGAATGGAGCGCGAGAGGCCGTCACCGCCCATGAAAAAGTATTCCAGATAGGGGATGCGCGTATTGTTGCCGATGGTCTGCATATAGCCGGCCTGGAAACTCGAGTAGAGCACCAGCTTCCACCAGGAGGGCATGAACCAGTCCATGCGGAAGGTATGTTTATGAAAATCGACATTGCCGCCGAGCACTGTTCCGCTCATCTCGTTGGTCAGGGTGATCTCCGAGCCCGCGGTCGGGAACTCGGGGCGGTCAAGGCTGTTGCGGGTGATGATATGGGTGATGCTGCTGCTGGTCAGGGGCCAATCCTGGGTGACGATGCCATTGGGATTGGCGGCGATATAGTAGGAGTTAAAATCCGAAAGGGTGGTCTCATCCAGTCCGTAGATGATGTCACTGCGGAAAAAGTTGTCCGGCCAGGTCATGTCCCGGCCGAGCCGCATCGAGAAGCCCCGGCTCGCCTGTTTGTAACCGTAGTAGGCGGCATCGCGTTTGGTATCATAAACGGAGATGCCGGCCAGGGTGGGGGTATCTCTGAACCACGGCTCGGTGAAGCCGATGTTGAAGGAGCGATAATAGCGTCCGAAATTCCAGTCGAAGCTCAGGCGCTGGCCGTTGCCGAAAAGGTTGGCCATGGCCAGGCCGAGTGAGCCGATGAATTTGTCGACCTCGGAATAGCCGGCGGACATGTTGGCGGTATCGGTCGATTTTTCCTCGACCTTGAATTCGAGATCGACCTTTTCCTCGTCGATGGGGTTGACCTTGGGTTCGACGTTGGCGAAGTAGTTCAGCATATACACCTCGCGCTGGCTGCGCTCGAGGAGGGTGCGGCTGAAGAAATCGCCCGGCAGGATCTTGAGTTCGCGGCGGATGACCTTGTCCTTGGTGCGGGAATTGCCGCTGATGGTGATCTCGTTGATGCGGGCCTGTTTGCCCTCGCTGACGGTGAAATCGATATTCAGGATGTTGTTGTCGGTCGCCACCTCGGTGGGCTCCACCTGGGCATAGATATAGCCGCGATCATAATAGAGGGAGCCGATATGCTTCTGCAGGGCTTCGTCGAGCTTTTTCTTGCTGTAGGTCTCGCCGGGAGCGAAGCCGAGATTGGCGGACAACTGATCGTTGGTGAAAACGGTATTGCCCTTCCAGGTGACGTTACCGAAGGTATAGAGATCCCCTTCCTGCACCCAGAGGTCGATGAACATGTCGCTGCGGTCGGGGCTGTAGGAGAGCGAGTCCCGCAGGATTTCGGCGTCGCGGAAGCCGTGATTGAAATAGAAATCGAGCAGTTTGCCCTGGTCCTCGCTGTATTTCTCGCGATCGAAATCGGCGCCGCGCCACCAGCGGTCCTCCTTGGTCTTCTTCATCTGCTTGCGCAGGCGGCCCTCGGAGAAATGGCTGTTGCCGTGGAAGCGGATCTTTTCGATCTGGACCTTGTTGCCCTCCTCGAAGACAAACCGGACCAGCACCCGGTTGCTGTCATCGCGGCTGATGTACTGGTTGACCTTGACCTTGGCCAGCAGGTAACCCTTCTCCCGGTATTTGTCGTAGATCTTGGAACGGGCGCGGCTGATCAGGGTTGGGCTGACCACCTGACCGGGATAAAAGTTGAGCAGGGTTTCGATATCGTCTTTCTTGAGCTTTTTATTGCCTTCGATCTCCACCTTTTCCAGGCGGGGATTCTCGGCGACCTTGATCGTCAGGTAGGCGCCGTCGGCCACTTCACGGTCCACCACAATCTCGATATCGGAAAAGAGGGTGAGGCGCCAGAGCTGGCGGATCGCCTCCTGGATACCATCGCCGGTCACCTCGCTGCCGATATTGAGGCCGGAGCTGAGCCGGATCATGCTCGCATCGACGGTCTTGTTCCCCTCCACGGAAAGGCCAAGGATTTTCAGCGAACGCTTCTGGGCAAAACCCGTCAGAGGCAAGATCAACAGGAGCAGCACGAGCGGTAGGATTCTGCGATGGTGCAGCAAGGTCATGAGGTTTCAGCCTTTTCCAGTTTGATTAAAACTTTTAAATTTAATAAATTCTAATATTTTTGTAAAGAGAAATATTTATAAAGGCCGGCTGATCCCCTGTTTCCAGTCGGAAATCATCCTGCGCATGCTGCTGCACCTCCCCTTCGTACCTTGTCTTACTCGCAGCGGGCCCATAAGTTCCCTTAAAAGGTGCCGGCGGCAGCCGGGGCGATGGTGGAGACGGTTATCACCTGGGGGCGGAGAGGAATCAATGGAAAAATGAAGGGCTGGATCACCCGGTGACCTTGCCGAAGCGGCGCTCGCGGTGCTGATAGGATTCGATCGCATCCAGAAACTGATCGTGGCGGAAGTCGGGCCACAGGATCGGGGTGATATAGAATTCGGAATAGGCCAGCTGCCAGAGGAGGAAATTGCTCAACCGCAACTCGCCGCTGGTGCGGATGAGCAGGTCGGGATCGCCGATCTCGGCGGTCTGGAGATGACGGGCAAAGAGGGCTTCGTCGATCTGCTCCGGGTCGAGGCGGCCCGCAGCCGCTTCGCGCGCCAGGGCCCGGGCGGCCTGAGTGATCTCCTGCCGTCCGCTGTAGCTGAGGGCGATATTGAGTACCAGGCCGGTGTTTTTGCGCAGCCGGGCGGTCACCGCATTAAAACCGAGCCGCGGCGTCGCCGGCAGGGCATTGAGATCGCCGATGACCGTGAGGCGGACATTCTTGCGATCCAGCTCATCGGCCTCGCGGCGCACCGTCCGCACCAGCAGGGCCATCAGGGCGCTGACTTCGCTGCGTGGACGGGCCCAGTTTTCCGAGGAGAAGGTATAGAGCGTCAGCGCCTTGACCCCCAGGGCGCCGGCGGCCTCAGTGCAAGCGCGCACCGACTCGATCCCCTCCTTGTGGCCCTCCGTGCGCGGCAATCCGCGCCCACGGGCCCAGCGGCCATTGCCGTCCATGATCACCGCGACGTGGCCAGGTACATTGCCCCGTGCCATGATCCGATTGACTCGCTCCTGATCGATCACTCGCTGCTCGCCATTCGAAATCCAACTACCTCGAAATTGCATCCACCGCGGCCCTGTGCCGCGGTTGCTGTTTGTATTAATAAACGGAAATTTTACATGATATTCAAGGCAAAAAAAAGCCCCACAGCGCGTGCGGGGCTTGCAGGTTGCGGGAGCGGTTACTTGCGCAACTGCTCGGCCTTGTTGAAGAATTCAGCGCCCTTGGCCTGGTCGCCGATGTTGATATAGGCGACGCCAAGGTTGTAATAGACGGCCGAGTTCTCCGGTTTGACCGCGATCGCCTTCTCCAGAAAGGGGATGGCTGCTTTGTAAAACTCCTTCAGTTTGGCGACATCGGTTTCCGCGACGGTCTGTTTGGCGGTTTCCTTATCGACGAGGCTCTTGCGCAGGTCATCGGCCATGGTCAGATAGGCATTGCCGACATTGAGATTGGCATCATAGTCCTCGGGGCTCAGGGAGATGACCTTCTGGAACAGCTCGATGGCCTTGTCGTACGCCTTGTTGAGGTAGTGCAGGCGCGCCAGGTTGAAAATAAGATCCTGATCGTTGGGATTCTTGGCCAGGGCGGACTCATAGGTCGCCAGCGCCTTGTCGTTCTGGCCGCTCAGGTCGTAGGCCATGGCCAGATTGGAGATGGCATCCAGGTTGGCCGAATCGATCGCCAGCGTCCGCTGGGCCGCCTCTTCAGCCTTGGGGTAATCCTTGGTCTCCATGTAAAGGCGGGTCACTTCATTGAGGATGGCCACCTCTTTGGGATTGATGCCGAGGTATTTTTCATAGATCGCGATCGCGCTGGCGGTGTTGTTGCTGCGCAGATAGGAGTAGGCCAGGTTCTTGTAGGCTTCGACGCGGCTGGGATCGATCGTGATGGCCGCAGTGAACTCCTTGACGGCGCCTTCGAGATCAGCGGTCTGGCCCTCTTTGGCGTTCACCTTGGACACGCCCTGATTGAAGGAGGAGACCCAATACTTCTCGCGCGTATTCTTGATCTGGGTCGCAAAGGTGGGAGCCAGGGAGAGAGAGGTGTTGAACATCTGGTTCATTTTGTCCCACATGCCCTTGTTGCCATAGCCCTCGCCGAGGAGATAGTGGGCTTCGGCATCGTTCGGGGTGATCTGCACGGCCTGTTCGAGCTGCTCGATGGCCTTGTCCCAGTTGTTCTGGCTGATATACACCTTGGCGGAGGTCACCTCTTTGGTCGGGCATCCCGTCAGCGTGACAAGCGCGACCAGCATGACGATCGGCAGGATGCGAGAGAAAAATCTTTTCATTTTTATACTCCCGGGTTAAGGATTTGGATTTTATTATAAAAGTTACTATAAAAATATTTTTTAATCAAGCTTTTAGTTCAATTTTTGCCAAACTTTCCTCATAGGGGGGGCGGAGGATCCCCTTCTCGGTAATGAAGGCATCGATCAGCCTGGCCGGGGTGACATCAAAGGCAGGATTGAGGACGGGGACCCCCTCGGGCACGGCCCGCACACCGCCGCAGCGCTCGACCTCGAGGGCGCTGCGCTGCTCAATCGGGATTTGCTCGCCAGTACGGATCTCCGGATCAAAGGTGGAGAGCGGGGCGGCGATGTAGAAAGGAATACGGAAGTGGCGCGCGAGGATAGCCAGACCGCTGGTGCCGATCTTGTTGGCGGTGTCGCCATTGCGTGCGATGCGGTCGGCGCCGACGATGATCATCTGCACGAGGCCGCGCGCCATGGCCCAGGCGGCCATATTGTCGCACAGGACGGTCACCGGGATCTCTTCCTCGGCCAGCTCCCAGGCGGTGATGCGGCTGCCCTGCAGCAGCGGCCGGGTCTCGCAGGCATAGACCTGCACCTTTTTGCCTTGCTGCACGGCGCTGCGGATGATACCGAGGGCGGTGCCATGACCGCCGGTGGCATAGGCGCCGGCGTTGCAGTAGGTCATCACCGAGACATTCTGCGGCAGCAGGCCCGCTCCGGTACGTCCAATCGCGCGGCAGCGCTCGACATCGTCGCTGTGGATCAGTTGCGCCTCGGCTAGCAGGGCCTGTTTGATCTCGCGCAGCGGCCGGCTGAGCAGGCGCATCAGGGCTGTGCGCATGCGCTCGAGGGTCCAAAAGAGATTGCGCGCGGTCGGCCGCGCATGGCCGAGGGCCTCCACCGCCTGATTGACCGTCTGAAGGAAACCGGGGCGGTCCGATTCCTCAAGATACCAGACCGAGAGCACCACCCCGTAGGCGGCGGCGATGCCGATGGCCGGGGCGCCGCGGACGTTCATTTCGCGGATCGCCTTGACAACCCCCTGGTAGTCGGAAATCTCGAGCAGGACCAGTTCCTCGGGGAGTCTGGTTTGATCCAGGATCCGGACCCGGCCGTCATGCCAGGCGATCCCCTGCAGCTCATCCATGGTTGCACTCCTCTCCCGCCGGCAAATGGCGAATGATGGCATCAACGACCCGCTCGCTGGCCCCGAGATTTTCCCGGACCATCTTCAGGGCCTCCTCCCCGCTCGACCGGATCGTCTCCCCCCCCTCGAGAAATCCCGCGAGCAGGCGCGTCATCTCCTCCGTCGTGGTGATTTCGATCCCGCCGCCGCGGCGCTTGAGTTCGGCGGCCTCGAGCGAATTGATATGGCGCGGGCCGAAGGCCACGGCGCAGCCATGCGCCGCCGGTTCCAGCACGCTGTGTACGCCGGGGCCAAAGCCGCCGCCGACAAAGGCGAGTCCGCCCAAAGCATAGAGGTTGGCCAGCAGGCCGACGCGGTCGATCAGGAGAACGCGAAAAGGAAGAGCCGGATCGAAGCCGGCCAGGCGCAGCGAAGGAATCGCGGCCGCAGCGAGAACGCTCTCGATGCCGCGGAGATGCTCTTCGGTGGTCTCATGCGGGGCGATGATCAGCGTCAGCTCCGGGTCACGCTGCAACGCCGTGATCAGGGCGGGCAGGATCACCTTTTCATCGCTCGGCCAGGTGCTGCCGGCGACCACACAGCGCTCGCGCCGGAACCGCCCGCTGGTACGCAGAAACTCGATCCGCCCGGTTTCGAGCGCCCGCAGGTTCACCTGGTCGTACCGGCTGTCGCCGCTGACCTCGATCCTGCCGGGCTCTGAATAGATCCAGCGAAAGGGGGCGATATTTTCCGCCGTGGTCACGAGGATCTCGGCGAAGGTGGCATAGACCGGGCGCAGAACAGCGCGCGTCAGGCGCACGGTGCGCAGCCGCTGCGGCGTCAGGCTGGCATCCACCAGCAGTGAGGGGATCCGGCGACGTTGCAGCTGGCGCTGCAGATTGGGCCAGATGTCATGGCGGATGATGAGGTGGACAGCAGGCTGCAGGATATCGAGGAAAACGCCGGTCTGACGCCAGGAATCGAGGGGCAGATAGGTGATCAGATCGGCCTCGGTGTATTTTTGGGCGGGCTCAAAGCCCGAGGGTGAGAAAAAGGAGAGGACGATCCGGCACTGCGGCAGCCGCTGGCGCAGCACCCGCACGATCGGCTTGGCCTGTTCGAACTCGCCCAGCGAGGCCACATGAATCCAGAGGCGCGGCCCCGGCGCCAGCGTGCTGCAGAGCGTCCGCAGACGCGGCAAAAGCGCGCGACGTCCGGCAAGACCACGCGCTACTTTGCGGTTGAACAGTGACGTGAGGCGGATGGCGAGCGAAAAGAGGGGGATGAAGATCCCGTTATAGATCAGCAAGATAATGGGCTGCATGCCTGTAAGCGGATTGGTGCGAAAGGATCAGGCCTCCCCTTGCGGGGAGGCCTGGCGGAATCAATGTTTTTTGCGGTATGCGCGCAGATCCTTATAGTCAGCGCCAACGACGAATTCGACGTCGCTTTGCGCGGTCCTGCTTTCAATAGTCAGGATGCGATCGCGGGAGAGGCCGACGACCGAGGCGATCCGTTCGACCTCCTTGCTGTCGACCTGACCGCGATTGATCAACACGGACTTTTCATAATCGGAGGTTTCCGCATTGCCTACCGCGACGACATTGTATTGTTTTTCCCGCAGCGCATCGGCGAAAACCTTGGCGACGCCCGTGGCGCCACAGCCGTTGAGCACCGAAACACTGGTCGAGCTGCGGTCGACGATGGTGGTGGGTGTGCCACCGGAGGGCAGCACGATCTTTTTCACCAGGGAGGCGATCAGAACGATATTAACAACCAGAAGCCCCCAAATGAGAATGTTTTTCCCGCCTTTTTTGAAAAAGCCGGCGCCAGGACTCGAACTCCGTGCCGACTTTTGGCTAGCAGGCCGTTTGACATAGACTTTTCTGTTGGTAAATGATCTCTTGGTCACAGCCTTGTTCCTTCCCGTTTACCCGTACTTATTTACCGCGCGAAACCGCCCCATCCCCCGATCAACGATTTGATATCAATAAAGATATAAAAAATAACGAGAAAAACAACAAATAATTTGGCTTTTTTGCGGCCGCCGGCTAGTCATTTTTAACGGCAAGGCGCATATTGTCGATCAAGCGGGTCCGGCCGATGTAAACCGCCAGCATGGCCTGGACATCCCCGGTGATTTGCCGGACCGGCTCGAGCGTATCGGGATCGACCAGGGCGATATAGTCGACCCGGCTCGAGGCCATCCCGTCAATGAGGATCTGCATCGCGGCGATGACAGCCGCGGCCTCCCGCTCCCCGCTCCGGACGAGCCCCTCGGCCAGGCGCAAGGACTGGTAGAGTACCGTCGCCTCGGCGCGCTGTTGTGGCGAGAGATAGCTGTTGCGCGAGCTCATGGCCAGACCGGAGGCTTCCCGCACGGTCGGCGCGACCTCGATCGCAATGCCAAAACCGAGATCCCGGGTCATCCGGCGCACGACCGCGGCCTGCTGGTAATCCTTGGCCCCGAACACGGCGATGTGCGGCCGGGTGAGATGGAACAGGAGCGTGACCACCGTCGTCACCCCGTCGAAATGGCCGGGGCGAGAGGCGCCACAGAGCCCGGCGGTGAGTCCCTCCACATGGACGCTGGTCTGAAAGCCGGCGGGATAGAGATCGGCCGCCTCGGGGAGGAAGAGGAGATCCGCCCCCTCGCGGGCGACGACCGCCTTGTCGTGTTCAAGATCGCGGGGATAGGCGGCGAAATCCTCGTTCGGGCCGAACTGGATCGGATTGACGAAGAGGCTGACGACCACGCGGTCGGCCAGCTGGCGGGCGCGGCGGATGAGGCTGGCATGACCCTCATGGAGAAAACCCATGGTCGGCACCAGGGCGATCGTCGAGCCCTGGCTGCGCCAGAGTTCAGCCTGGGCGCGCATCTCCTCGGGGTGACGGATCAGGGTGAGAACGGAATCGGACACGCAATACTCCTGTATACTTCAATAGCTCTCTTCGGGGCCGGGGAAGGCGCCTCCGCGGACCTCCCCGGCGTAGCGGCTGCAGGCCTGGCGCACGGCCTCGGCCAGCTCGGCATAACGGCGGACGAATTTGGGGCGGAACTCCTCGAACAGCCCGAGCATGTCGTGGGTGACCAGGATCTGGCCGTCGCAATGCGGGCCGGCGCCGATACCGATGGTCGGCAGCGTCAGTTCGGCCGTGACCTGGCGGGCGAGCTCCGCCGGGATCTTTTCGAGCACCAGCGCAAAGATGCCGGCCTGCTGCAGCGCCAGGGCATCGACGCGGAGCTGTTCCGCCGCCCACTCCTCCCGAGCCTGCACCGGGTAGCCGCCGAAGCGGCGCACCGACTGCGGGGTCAGTCCGAGGTGCCCCATGACCGGCATGCCGGCCTGAACCAGCTGCCGCACCGTGCCGGCGATGGCCATACCGCCCTCCAGCTTGACGGCATCGACCTCCGCCTCCTTGAAAAAGCGCCCGGCGTTGCGCACCGCCTCCTCGACAGAAACCTGGTAGGAGAGGAAAGGCATATCGGCGACCAGCAGGGCCGAGCGAACGCCGCGACGCACCATGCGGCAGTGGTAGAGCGCCTCCTCCATGGTCATCGGCAGGGTTGAGGCGCGCCCGGCGCAAACCTGTGCGGCGGAATCTCCGACCAGGATCACGTCGATGCCCGCCTCCTCGAGCAGCCGGGCGAAGAGGGCATCATAGGCCGTGAGGGCGGCGATCTTGTCGCCCCGCTGCTTGTATTCGATCAGACCGGGAACGGTGACGGGATGTGGGTGGGTAGGGTTCATGGTTTGCCCCTGGTTAACGGGCGCGGTGCGTCGGACCGCCTAGAAACGGCCCGACAGGGTGAAGCGGTTGAGTACACCGAGAGCGCCCATGGAACTGATGGCATAGTCGATGCGGTAGTCGCGCCAGACTGCGCCGAGTCCCAGCGCCGCACCGGCAAAACGGTCATCCGGCTGGTCGACGTGCAGCTCTCTGCCGGCCTGATCGTAGCCGAGCCGGAGAAAAACATTCTCGTAGACGGTGAACTCGCCACCGAGAGCGCCGTGCCATTCCTCGTCCGAATACTTGTAGAGTTGCAGACTGAGCATCAGGGGCAGATGAGCGAGGCCCTTGGAGAGGCCGACGCGGAAAAGCGTGGGAAGTGGATCCTTGCGGGAGATGTAGGCGCTGAGAACCTTGCCGGCGTTGGCGAAGCTGGCGCCGATGGCCAGCTGCTGGCCGGGAATGTGATAGACCACGCCGCCATCGAAGGCGACGGCATCCGAAGCGTAATCGTCGATCGAGGCACGGATGTATTTAACCGCCAGGCCAACCCCGAGATGGGGCAGGGGCTGCAAGGCATAGCCGCCGGTGAAGGCAACACTGCCCGCATGAAACTGGCCCAGATCCTGGTTATCCTGGTCGCGTTTGTCAAAATCGCCATAATCCATATAATCGATCGCCACGGCCGCCGTGCCCGGACCCAGCCGGGGCTGCAGGGCGGTGACATGACCGGCATTAAAATCGAGGAGATGGTTCAAATAGCTGAAACTGCCCGAGCGGTTCTCCGTGAAGGCGATGACGGCCGGATTGTAATGGAGGGCGCCGGCGTCCGGGGTGACCGCCACCATCGCACCGGCCAGTCCGGCGGAACGCGCGCTGGTATGGGTCTTGAGAAATTGAAAGCCCGCCGTCCCCCCGGTCGTCGAGGCCAGGCCCGCCGAACACAGGAGCATCAACACGAGGGCCAGGATCGATGATTTCATGACTTTTTCCAGATTCGGGTTCATTACCCTTCCTCCACCGCCAGAAATAGCATGAGCCACCTGTCGGAATCGAACCGACGACCTGCTCATTACGAGTGAGCCGCTCTACCGACTGAGCTAAGGTGGCCTTGCATCTCTTTCTGTATTTTAAATCCTGTTAAGTTAGACAAATAAACCATTGGAATCAAGCAAAAAAAGTCCCTGGTTTCTCCCGCATACTCTGGTGCCGGCCCGTCGGCCCGCAGCAAGCTGCCGGCAGCGGGCTCACTGCTGCGTCTGTGCCGACTGCAGATAAAAATAGACCGTCAGGCCGATGCTCACCACCACCAGGCCGACGACGATGGCCATGACCACCACCATGCCGATCATCGCGATGAGTTCGCCGCCGGCCGAGGTCGCCTTGCGGCGCTTGTACTGGTCGAGGATGGCGTCGTAAAACATCTTGCCGCTGAAGAGGATGAAGAGCAGGATGCCGAGGACAACGCGACTGAAATCGATCGCCTCCTCGCCGGCATTGCGCAGCGGCAGCAGCAGATAGACCACAGTGCCCCACTTGACCAGTTCGATCAGCCAGGGGGCGGCTTTTTTCCAGATCGTTTTCAAAAGCGTCCTGCCATATCGGGCATCCAGAAGGCGTTGCGGAGGTGCTGCAGCCCGCCCTCGCCCTGGCGCAGGTCGATGGCGATGACATCAAAGCGGCAGTCCTGGTTTTCGCAGTGGTGCTGATGGATCCAGGCCAGAGCGGCGCCGGCAATCCGGCGCTGCTTGCGTGGGGTGACCCAGCTCTCCGGCCGGCCGAAGGCATCGGAGGAACAGGTCTTGATCTCGACAAAGAGGAGCACCCCCCGGTCCTGGGCGATGAGATCGATCTCGCCGTGCCGGGTGCGGAAGTTGCGCGCCAGGATGGTGCAGCCCTGCTGCTCGAGGTAGCGGGCGGCCTGATCCTCGCCCGCCCGGCCCACGCGCTGCTGGCGGTTGAGCGGTTCAGCCATCAGCGTGCCTCCAGCGCCCTGGGGTGAAAGGAGCGGCGGTGCACCGGCGAGAGCCCGCAGCGGCGGATGGCCTCGATGTGCGCGCTGGTGGGGTAGCCCTTGTGGCCGGCGAAGCCGTATTCGGGATACTCCTGATGCAGCTGGTTCATGATCCGGTCCCTGGTTACCTTGGCGATGATGGAAGCGGCGGCGATGCTCTGGCTCAGGCCGTCGCCACGGATAATCGCTCGCGCCGGGGTGTTCACCTGCGGCACGCCGCGTCCGTCGATGAGAAGAAACTCCGCGGCCGGCTCGAGCTGCGCCACGGCCCGCTGCATGGCCAGCCAGGTGGCCTGGAGAATGTTGACCTGGTCGATCTCGGTATGCGAGGCGGAGCCAATGCCGACGCAGAGGGCTGCCGCCATGATCTCCGGAAAGAGGCTGTCGCGGCGGGCCGCGCAGAGTTTTTTCGAATCGTCAATCCCGGCGATTAGCGCGCACTCTGGCGGAAA
Source organism: uncultured Cytophagia bacterium (assembly GCA_964436305.1). Classification (GTDB taxonomy): domain Bacteria; phylum Zhuqueibacterota; class Zhuqueibacteria; order Residuimicrobiales; family Residuimicrobiaceae; genus JAKPUX01. The sequence continues at coordinate 20,108 of CAYTCI010000018.1, forward strand.
GAGGACCGCTGCTGCGACCACCGGACCGGCGAGGGGCCCGCGGCCCGCCTCATCGATACCGGCGACGCAACGGAATCCCGCCGCCCAAAGCTCCCGTTCATAGTATAACCAATCCATGGTTGAGCAAATTTCCCCTCTTTTCCGTTCCATTCAGGGCCGCAGGCAGCGCAGGGTATCGCCGTCGGTGGCGAAGAGCACTGCGCCCGACTCGTCGGTGCGCAGCACGCGGGCGCCGGTGGCCTGCCAGCGGGCCACTACGGCCGGCGAGGGCAGGCCATAGCGGTTGCCGCGCCCCACCGAGATCACGGCAAATCGCGCCGCAACCGCGGCCAGCAGGCTGTCGCTGCTGGCGGTCGAGCTGCCGTGGTGGGCCACCTTGACCACATCGCTGCGCAGCAGGGCGCCGTCGGCCAGCAAGTCCGCCTCGCCGGGGGCCTCGATATCGGAGAGGAAGAGAAAACTCCGGCGACCGTACTGGAGGCGCACGACCATTGAACCATTGTTCTCGTCCCAGGGTTCCCCGCCGGCGCCGCCCGCCTGCAGGATGCGCAGCCAGGCGCCCGGCGCGGGAAAAAGGTCGCTGCCGGCGATGGCGGTCTCCACCGCGACACCGTGAGACCGGGCGAGGCTGTCGAGACTGCGGAAGGCCGGCAGAGCCGTACCGCCGGGATGGCAGAGTTTCCGAACCTTTCCCCGCCGCAGCAGGGCCGCGACCCCGCCGGCATGGTCGCTGTGGGAATGGGTCACCAGCACCGCATCGAGGCTGCTAACACCCTGGCGGCGCATCCAGGGCAGGAGCATCTGCTCGCCGCAGTCGATGCGTTCATTCGCCTCCCCCCCGTCAATGAGCAGATGGACGCCATTGGGCAAGGCGACCATGGCTGCGTCGCCCTGGCCGGCATCGAAAAAGAGCACCTTCGCCCGGTGCATATCTCGCAGCGCCTGGCTCCAGATCCAGCCGTTCGCGACCACCAGCATGGCCAGGAGACAGCCACGGGCCAGCCGCGGCCGCGGCCAGGCGAGCAGGGTGGCGAGCGCCAGATACCACAGCGCCAGCAGCCAGAGCGAGGGCGTGGCCACTGAAAGCGACGCCCCCGGTACCCGCGCTGCTCCCTTGACGAGGGCGGTGAGCAAATGCAGCAAAAGCCAGTCGCACTGGAGAAAGATAAACCCTGCCCAGGAGAAGATCAGGGCGGCGAAGACCGCGGCGAAACCGGTCATGACAATGAGCGAGGCCAGCGGCACAACCAGCAGATTGGAGAAAAGGCCGAGTAACGGTACGGTATTGAAATACCAGGCGGTCAGCGGCAGGGTCGCCACCTGGGCAGCCAGGCTGACCATCAGCAGCTGCAGCGCCGATTTGCGCCAGCCCTGATCCCAGCGGCGCCACCAGACGATATGCGTCGCCGCCCACTGATCGAGGCGCCGGTAGATCAGCAGAATGCCGAGGGTGGCGGCAAAGCTGAGCTGAAAGCCGGCGCTGAAGAGATCAAGGGGATTGCCGGCGAGGATGATGAGGGCGGCCACGGCGATGGCGTTGACCGGGTCGAGTTTTCTTTGCAGCGACGGCGCCGCCAGCAGCAGCGCCGCCATCACCGCCGCCCGCACCACGGGCGGGGCCGAGCCGGTGACATGGACGTAGAGCCACAGCGCCGTCAGCAGGAGCGGCAGCCGTGCCTGGTGGGGGATGCGCAGGACGTTGATGCAGAGCAGGAGCGCGGCGAGGACGAAGCCGACATGCAATCCCGAGACCGCGAGGATATGGACCACACCGACCGCGCTGAACTCCTGCCGCAGTTCATCATCGATATCGCTGCGCACGCCGACCAGCAGGGCACGCAGCAGGGCGCGGTTTTCACCCGCAAGGCCGCTGTCGACCACCCGCAGGATGTGTTCGCGCAGGGGGCGCACCAGCATGCGCTGGATCCAGGGATCCCGATCGCGGTCCAGCAGCAGCAAGCGGGTCGGGCCGGCGACGGTGAGCTGGGTATGGATCCCCTGGCTGGCGAGCCAGGCGTGATAGTCGAATGCCCCGGGATTGCCCGCCCCGGCCGGCGTGCGCAGCATCCCCTTGGCGACCAGGCGGTCTCCCTGGCGCAGCGCCAGCAGGGTATCGTACCAGGTGATACGGGTGCAGCCGCGGGCGGCGAAGCCCCGCTCCTCGCTCCAGAGCGAATCCACCGCGAGGCGGAAAAGCTGCCGGTCCCCCCGCCATTCGACCGGGCCGGAGATCGTCCCCTCGAGGCTGACCGGTGCGGGCCAGTCCGCCAGCCGGCGCACGTCGTCGCGCGGGATCATCTGCAAAAAGAGGGCCAGGCGCAGCCAGCCGGCGCAGAAAAAGGCGATCAGTATGGCGGCGGTGAAGAGGCGCGCGGCCGGCCGCCGCCAGCGGATGAGCGCCACAGCCAGCAGGCAGAGGAGAGCCACGGCGGGTACCCGCCAGGGCAGGGTGTTCCAGTGTGCCCAGGCGATGCCCGCGGCAAAGGGCAGCAGGATTTTTACGGCGGGTTTGCCATGCAACAGGGGCTGCATAAGGACCTCCTGATGCTGCCAAATCACGAGGGCTGGCGATCAGGCCGCCAGCTGCTACTCCGTCGCCCTGGCGCGCACGGCCGTTCTTTGCAGGAGCCAGGCATGGAGGGCGGCGGTTCGAAGCTCGAGTTCGGCCAGGTCACCGCTGTTATCCAGCACATAATCGGCGCGGCGGCATTTTTCTTTCTGGGGCATCTGGGCGGCGGTCCGCTGCTCGGCTTCGCTGCGGGAGAGTCCGTCTCTGGACATGGTCCGTTGCAGGCAGAGTTCGGCGGGTGCATAGACCGTCACGACACAGTCGAGTTCCCGTTCGAATCCGAGTTCATAGAGGAGGGCGGCATCGACCAGCAGGTAGGGGGCCGCGCTGGTCCGGCTGGTCTGGCGCATCTGGCGGCGGACGATGGCGAGCATGGCCGGGTGAACGATGGCATTGAGGCGCTGGCGCGCTGCCGCGTCGGCGAAGACGATGCGGCCGAGAGCGCGGCGGTCGAGCGTCCCCGCCGCCGTCAGGATCGCCGGGCCGAAGGTCGCAGCCAGCTGCCGCCGTACCGCCGGGCGCTCGACCGCCGCGCGGCCGGCCTGGTCCATGTCGATCACCGGGATGCCCCAGGCGGCGTGCAGCAGCCGCGCTGCTTGCGATTTGCCGCAGCCGATCACCCCTGTCAATCCTGCCCGAAGCACGCCGCCGCCTACCGGACGATCGCCAGTTTGCCGAGATGCACCTTGCCACCGGCCGTCACCCGGTAGAGATAGATGCCACCCGGCACCAGCTCCCCGGCTTCATCGCGGCCATCCCAGACCAGACCGCCATCGCCATTCTCCTCGTAGAGCAAACGCACGCTCTGGCCCGCAACCGTCAGGATGCGGATCTCGCACTCGGCGGGCAGATCGGCGAAGGTGATCCCCTCGGGATCGACGCCCATCCGGTAAGGATTGGGAAAAGTATGCACGGCATCGAGATTTTTCGCGGTGAAGAGCAGCTGGATCTCATCCCCCCTGCCGGGCACCATCGCCACCCCCGCAGCGCTGGTCAATCCGCTCGCCTTGATCGTCAGCGGCTTGCCGACTGCCCCCCAGGCGACGCTGCCGGTGATATGCAGACGGACGGCGCGGTACTCGGGGGCGATCGCCTCGGCCCAGGCGACATAGAGATCCTTGCCCGGATCGTAATGGCTGCGCGTCTCGAGGCTGCTCTTCTCCATCGGTTCACTGAAGGAGAGTTCGACGATCCCGCGGGCCGTCGCGCTCACACCGCTGAGATAGGGCGCACGGGCGGCAGAGGTAACGCTGAATTCGGCGCCGGCGCGGGTGGTGTCGATCGGCAGGCCGTCGAGGTCCGTCAGCTGGCTAACCTCCACCCGGTACGAACCGGCTGCCAGCGGTGCGGCCAGATTGAGCAGCACCGCGGCGCCTGAGGCGAGCGGCAGTGCCGTGGTGGGATGCCCCCCCGCCGGCGTGATCCGGTAGTTTCGGCTGTTCTGCAGCAGCGCGATATCCATGGCGGTGCTGAAGCGCAGGCGCAGGGCGCGTTCGCCGGAAAGGAGAGCCGAGAGCAACCCCGGCCGGACCCCGGGCCGCGCCGAGACCACCGCCGAGCGCAGGCTCACCGCCGGCCGCCGCGCCGAATCCTCGGCGGCGACGGCATAGTAATAACGCACCCCGGAGTGCACCAGGGTATCGCGGCAGGCCGGCTGCGGGACCCTGGAAAAGAGCGCCAGGCTGTCCGCCGCGGGACCCCGGTAGAGGAGGTAGCCCTGCGCACCGGGTACTGCCGACCAGGCGAGATCGATCCGAGCCGCATCGTAGGGGCGGGCCGAGAGGTCCACCGGCATGGCCGGGGCGGCCAGGTTCTCCACCAGCACCCAGGGATGGATGGTCTGGCCATCGCTGAGCCAGCACTCGCGCAGCGAGTCGCCGTCGCTGTCGACCACCGCCACACCATTGGTCTGTACCGGGGCCGCATGGAAGGTCAGGGCATAGCCGCTCTCCGGGGTGTATTCCGCGACATAGAGATCCGGATAGACGGCCATGAAAAGCTCGTCGCGGCCGTCGCCATCACTGTCGCCGCTTGAAACCCCGCTCTCGAAATCCTTGGGCGATTCGTAGCCGAAAAAGCGCCATTCGGCAGCCATGCCGAAGCGGTTATCGCCCTGCTGGTCATAGATGCGGTAGCACCAGTGGCGGCTGTCGTAGGTGTGCTCGGTATTGAGGGAGGGATCGGAGTGGCAGCCGGCGGCGAATTCCGGCTCGCCGTCGCCGTCGTAATCGCCGGCCGCGATGAAATCGACAGCATCGAGCAGCGGCAGCCGCTCCTGCCAGGTCAGATTGAAGTGCTCGCCCTCCATCTCGTAGATGTAGAGGTCGCCGTCGCTGTCGCCGAGGAGGATCTCGCTGCGGCCATCGCCGTCAAAATCGCCGGTCTCGCAGTGCGGCACCCCGTTGAAATTGTCGCCGCTGGTGGGATTGGTGAGGACCGCCAGGGGGCTGAACTCGCCCTTGCCGGTGCAGCGCCAGACCTCAAAGGCATCCTGCGAGGTAGTGCCCGAGCGGACCACGCGCAGGATCAGCTCGCTGCGGCCGTCGCCGTCGAGGTCCGCCAGGCGGCTCCCCCAGTACTGCAGAGTGCTTTCGCCCTGCCACTTGCGCACCAGGGTCAGGCTCAGGGGGGCAATGCCGCTGACCTCGTAGAGCCAGGTGGTGAAGCCATAGCCGGTCAGCAGCTCGAGACGGCCGTCGCCGTCGCTGTCGCCAAAACTGCGCGGGATGGCGGGTTCCGGGAGGGCCGCCAGCTGGCGCACTCCGCCTGCCTCCTGCGCAAAGAGGGCGGTGACCAGGTGGCCGGGGCTCTCGGCATAGCCGAGGATCAGCTCGGGGCGGCCGTCGCCGTCGAAATCGGCCGAGCGGTCGAGCAGATGGCCGTGCGGCAGGCTCGCCTCCAGGCGGGTGTAGCGCATGGTGTTGAGCGGGGGCCGGCCAGGATCCGCAAGCAGCAGGGTATCGCCGGTCGTCTGCAGTCCGGCGGTGTTGGCGGCCCGGACCCGCAATTCGAGCGGAGTGGCCGCCAGCGCGCGCGAGACGAGGAAGCGGGCCTGGCGAGTGCGATAGCTCATCGGCTCTTCCTGCCAGGGATCGCTGCTGCCGGCGCGGCGATAGAGGAGGGCGCCCTCGCAGAGATCATCGGTATCGAACTGGAGCAGCGAAGCGGGATATTCGGCGTCGTAGAGGTCCAGCAGGGCGGGCCGGGAGAGCACCGGCGCGGTGTGATCGATAAAGATGCGCACCTGCGACTGTTCGAGGGTGCCGTTATGGTTTTGCACGCGCAGGCGCAGGGTGTAGCTGGTGTCCCGGGCCGGCGGATTCGTCCAGACGCCGAGCAGGCCATCGAGGACGCGGCTGGTCTGCGGCGCGTCGACCGGCGACCAGGAGGCCGGATTGTCGCCCATGCCCCATTCCAGGGTATAGCTCTGCAGCGAGGAGGTCCAGGCGGAGCCGCGGATCTCGATCGAGCCCTGCTGAAAGCCCTGGTCCAGCCAGGGGGAGTGGATGCGGACAGCCGATTCGATCTGGGGCGCCAGGGCGCGCGCCAGGTTGAGCCGGCCGGCGCCATAATAGACATCCCATCCCTGCAGCCCCAGGTCGTCGGCGGTGGTGGTGAGGATCGAGCGCACCGCATCCGGCGATCGGCTGCCATCCTGGGAGAGGAGGAGCGCCGCGGCGGCGGAGACAAAGGGCGCGGAGAAGGAGGTGCCGCTGAGCGACGAGTCGTAGAGCGCGTGGCGCACGCTCGTAAGGATATTGACGCCCGGGGCGACCAGATCGAGGGAGGGGCCATAGTTGGAAAAACCGGCGAGCTGGTCGGCAGCGTCGGTCGCGCCGACCGAGATGGTGCTGGCATAAGCGGAGGGATAGTGAATCTCGTCGGTGGCGCTGTTGCCGGCGGAGGCGACCAGAACGACCTGCATGGCGGCGGCATACTGGAGGACGTCATCGAGGAGCTGCGAAATGAAGACATCTCCCCAGGACATATTGACGACGGCGGCGCCATTGTCGATGGCATAGAGCAGGGCGGCGGCGGCGTCATCCTCCTCGCCGTTGCCCGCGGCGGTGAAGGCGCGCAGATTCATCAGCCGGCAGCCGGGCGCTACGCCCGCGATGCCGAGGTTGTTATCGGCGGTGGCGGCGATGATACCGGCCACCGCCGTGCCGTGGCCCATCTCGTCCATCGGGTCATCGTCGCGATCCCGATAGTCGCCGCCATCCGGATAGTTGGGGGCGTCGGTGAAATCCCACCCCTGGAGATCGTCGACAAAGCCGTTGCCGTCGTCATCGATGCCGTTATAATCGAGAGAATCGGCGCGGCCGTTGCCGTCGAGGTCCTCGCCGGGATTGATCCAGAGGGTATTCACCAGGTCGGGGTGGGTATAATCGATGCCGGTATCGATGACGCCGACGATGACGCCGCTGCGGCCGCGTTCGATCTCCCAGCCCGCCGCGGCCGCGATCCGGTTGAGGGCATACTGCCGCGAGAGCAGGGGATCGTTGGGGAGCCAGTCCGGATGGAAGGGGCGGTTGATCGCGGCGCTGGCCACTTGCGGTGCTTCGCGCAGCGCCTGCAGCAGGCTGTCGGGGGTGCTGCCATCGCTGAGGGTGATGACCAGCCATTTGCCCAGTTCGGCGCGCGCCGCGGCGGCATCGGCACCGGCCTTGCCGAGGGCCGGCCCGGCGGCGAGAAAGGGACGCCAGCCGGCGATCTCCGGGCGCCCGGCCAGCTCGGCCAGCGGCAGGGCGGATGATTTCTGCAAGGCTTGCAGATCGGTTGGCGGCTGGAACGGGCTGGTGAGCTTGACGAGCAGGGAACGGCCCGGGGCGGCGGCGGCCGCCGGGCGGAGGAGGGCCAGGATCAGCAACAGGATGCAAAAGATCGTGCGGAGGAGGGGCCGGTTCATGGGTCAGCTTCTCTTAACCGTTTCCAGGAGCCAGCGCACCCCGAGGGCCAGTCGCAGGAGCAGGGCGACCAGCCAGGTGGCGAGCCGGTCGCCCGGCGTGCGGTCGTGCATGGCGAAATAGTCGATGAAGGAGCGCGTCGAGGTCACCAGCATCCGCCGGCGGTCGCGGTAGACACTCGCTCCCTTGTGATGATAGACAAAAACCTCACTGCAAAACCGGATCCGCCACCCTGCGGCGCGGACCCGCTCGCACCACTCCACATCGCTGAAAAACATGTAAAAGCGTTCATCGAGTGGACCAGCCTGCTCGAGCACCTGGCGCCGCGTCAGCAAAAAAGCCCCCTGCGGCTGGTCAACATCGGCGCTGGTGCGATGGTCAAAGGCGCGCATCTTCCAGTCGGGATAACCGCAGCGCCGCGCCAAATGCACCACTCCGGTGGTCTCGAGCACGACGTCCCGTTTGCGCGGAAAGCGCCGGCACGAGGGCTGGATCCGGCCGTCCGGATAGCGCAGCTGCGGCGCCACGATGCCGATCTGCGGATCGGTGTCGAGCTCGTGCAGGAGCACGGGGATCGCCCCCGCCGGAATGACGACATCGGGATTGAGCAGCAGGATCCGCTCGCCCTGGCACTGGGCCAGCCCCTGGTTGACCGCCGCCGTGAATCCCCGGTTGGTGGCATTGCGGATCAGCTCGAAGCGGGCGAACATGCCGGCATGCTCTCGCCCAACGGCTTGTAACCGCTCCGCCGTGCCATCGGTGCTGGCATTGTCGACAAGATGGAGGTGCGCTTCACAGGATGCCAGGGCGGGACCCAGCGCTTCGAGGCAGGCGCCGATTTCGCTGTGGTTGTTGTAGGTGACGATGACGACGGAGAGGATCACGTCCGTTCAGTTCCAGAGGTAAGAGCCGTCCAGCGTCGTGGCCGCCCCGCACGTCGAGCGGATCGGGGAGGCGGCCGCTGCCCGGGCGCTAGAGCTTTTCATCCTCGAGCCGCTTGCGCAGGTATTCCAGTTTGGTGCGATACCACTCGTTTTCCGGATTTTTCTTCAGCAGCATCTCGAAAACGTTGATCGCCTTGGCGTATTGACCCTGGGCGGCATAGATTTCACCCAGCGTGGGGGTGACGAATTTTTCTTTTGGCTTGTCATCGGTCACGGGGCTCTCTTCCGGGCTCTCCTCAGCGGGTGGCGGCGCACTCGGACGCGGCGATTCCCGGCGGGGCGGGATTTCGGCGATGGGAGACTCCTCCCCCTCCTCATCCCAGGGTGCAGAGAATTTTTTCTCCACTCCGGCCAGGGGGATCTCCTCCTCGTCGTTCTCCAAAGCAGCGCCGCCCAGGCGGTCCAGATTGGCGAGAAAATCGCTGAACTGCTCTTCCTGCTCCTCCTCGTCGAGGAAGGCCTCGCCCAGCTCTTGGTCCTGGTCAAGGGCAGCGCCCGCCAGGGGCGCCTCGTTCTCCTCTTCGGCAAAGGGTTCGGAGTCGATTGTCGGCGGTTCCAGGCGGATCGGGGTTTCCGGTTCGGGGGCCTCCGCAAAGCGGGTGTCCTCCTGCCACTCCTCATCGCCGCGGAAGGGCAGCACCGGCGACATATCCGGCTCCCCGGAGGGCGGTGCGAAGGGTTCGACGGGTAGGGCAAAGGTTTCAGCCGGCGGGGGTGCGACGGCCGTCGGTTCGGCGACCGGCGGGGTCAGGTCGTGCGGCGGGGTGGGCGGAGTGACAATCTCCGCGGCCGGGGCGGGCGGACCCAGCTCGAATTCCGGCTCGGGCCGGCTCGCGGCGCGCTCGATCGTATGCCGGGCCTCAAGTTCGCGGCGATCCTCCTCGTCGCGGCTGAGGCTGAAGAGATCGTCGAGCATTTCAGAGAAGTGGATCTCCTCGCGCTCAAATTCGCTTTCCGGGCCGAGGCGCTCGGGGGCGGACTCCGCCAGCGGCTGGATCTCCGGACTGCTGCCGGCAGCGAGCGCCTCTTCGCTCTCGGGCACCTCCAGGGCTGCCAGCTCGCGGGCGAATTCATCCAGGTCCATTTCCGGCACCGGGGGTTTGTACTCGCTGACCGGGGTTTGCAGCGGCGTCGGCTCTGGTTCGGTCAGGCCGGCCTCGGGTGCGAAGGGCTGCAGATCTTGCTCGCTCCACGGTGTCGCAACGGCAGCAGCCGGTTCTGCTTCAGGGATCACGGGTGTCAGCGGTGCCGGCGGCTCCGCTGCCTCCGGGGCTTTCGCTTCCGGCAGCACGCCGCCGAAAAGGGGATCGAGTTCCCGCAGCTGCAGCAGAGTGGCGCGTTCCCGTGAGGTCATGCCCATCCGTCCCATCAGCTCGGCATAGAGCCGATGCGCGTTGAGGAAGCGGGGATCACGGGCGATCAGATGCTTGAGATGCTTTTCGGCCTCTTCGTACTGATTGAGAGCGAGATAACATTTCGCCAGCACGAAATGGGCGCTGTCATAATGCGGATGGTTGCGCAGTCCATTCTGGCAGATTTCGAGCGCCTTGGCGGTTTCATGAAGCGAAAGATACCGGTCCGCCAGCCGCGCAAAGACCATTGAATCCTTGTGCGCGCCCAGATACTGGGTTAACGCCTTGATCTCTGCGGCATAGTTATCGCGCATGAATTACTCTCCTGATCGTACAATTCCCCGCTGCCGGCCTGGGCTGTACCGTGCTGCCGGTCGATCTCTATAGTTTGCATGTACCTGCAAGAGAAGTCAGGTGCTGATGACATAATAATAAAATTAACCAATATTTGCAAAAATACCAAACAGTTTGTGCCATTATGCGCAAAATTTACCAGTTGGCCACGGTCTTGTTGAGGACATCCTCGCTGACCTTTTGCATCGCCTCCGTCAGGGCTTCGCTGCGCGCTTCCTGACCACCGGAGGGATCGAAGCTGCCAAAGTGGGTCAGCCGCTCCTGCCAGAGCACCTCCCGCTTGACCTGGTCGCTGCACTTGATCTGGACACTGAGGTAGACCTTCATGTCCTGCACGTTTTCACCGGCGTCGAAGGCACCCGCCCGGTCGTCGATCTGGAGAATACTTCCCTCGATCAGGACGTCGGCCGCATTACGCTCGGCGATCTTGAGCGAGTTGTCGCTGGTAAAGGCCGTGATGACGGCATCGGTCAGATCTTCCGCCACACGGAACTCCGCCGTGCGGTTATCGAAAAGCGGTATGGCCACGGTCTTGAGATGGGGCGCCATGGAACCCTTCACCGAGTAAATGCCGCAGCCGGCCGCAAGGCTCAGCAGCAGAATCCAGCTTTTTTTAATCACGGGACACCTTTAATCCATATTTTTCGATCTTGCGGTAGAGGGTGCGTTCGCTCAGACCCAGGGCGAGTGCGGCCCGGCGCTTGCTGCCGCCGTATTTCTGCAAGGCGCTCTGGATCAGTTCCTTCTCCATCTCCGCCACCGAACGGCGATCACCCTCGGCGGCCGGCGCCACCGGCTCGAGATACTCCTCGGCGAGCTCTTCCCGCCACGGCGCCAGGGGATAACGCGCCGGCTGACGCTGCAGCATCAGCTCGCGCAACTGGGCGATCTCGCTCTTGATCTCGAGCAAAATCCGCAGCAAGAGATCGCGCTCGGTCTCCTCCCGCCCGCGGGTGACGGGCACCGGCAGGGCCGGATCCATGGGATGGCTGATGCGCAGATAGCGGCGGGCGGTCTCTTCATCGATCCAGGCGCCGCGCTCCAGGACAATGATCTTTTCGACGACATTGCGCAGTTCGCGGATGTTGCCCGGCCAACTTGCCCGCGACATCGCCGCGAGCGCCGATTCGCTGAATCCCGGAAAATCGATGTGGTTGTCGCGGGCGAACTCGGTGGCGAATTTTTGCACCAGCAGGGGGATATCCTCGCTGCGCTCCCGCAGTGCCGGCACGCGGATATGAACGGCATTGAGGCGGTAAAAGAGATCCTCGCGGAAATGACCGCGGCGCACCTCCTCCTCGAGCTGTTTGTTGGTGGCGGCGATGAAGCGGACATCGACCTGTACCGATTCGACGCCGCCCACGCGCATGAATTCGCGCGCTTCGAGCACCCGCAGCAGCTTGACCTGGGTGGTCAGCGGCAGCTCGCCGATCTCATCGAGAAAGATCGAGCCCTTGTCCGCCAGCTCAAAATAGCCCTTGCGCGGCCCGACCGCCCCGGTGAACGAGCCCTTTTCATGCCCGAAGAGCTCGGATTCGATGATGCCCTCGGGAATCGCCCCGCAGTTGACCGTGATCAGGGGATTAGCCTGGCGGCGGCTGCGCAGGTGGATCGCCCGGGCGACCAGTTCCTTGCCGGTGCCGCTTTCGCCGGTGATGAGCACCGAGATGTCGGTTTGCGCTACCTGCTCGATGGTCTCCAGCAGCCGGCGGATCGCCTCGGAGCCGCCGAGGATCCCGGTCGCCTGCTGCACCGCACGCCAGCGTTCATGTTCCTGATGATCAGGGTTCATCGGCGCTTCAGGATCTCGCTTTCTTGAAGAATTCCACGGTCTCGTGCAAACCGGTCTCGAGGGTGTAGCGCGGCTTCCAGCCCAGCACTTTAGCGGCATGGCCGGCATCGATGACACTGCGGAACTGCTCGCCCTCCTTGCCCGCGCCGTGCTTTTCGGGCTTGTTGCTGCCGATCAGCGTGTTGAGGGTGCGGTAGACCTCATTGATGGTGCTCTCATGACCGGTGCCGATATTGAAGGTGTCGTTGCTGGTTTGCGCCAGGGCGAGCAGATTGGCAGCGACGACATCGGCGACGAAGACAAAATCGCGGGTCTGCTCGCCGGTGCCGTTGATCACCGGCTCCTCGCCGGCCAGCAGGCGGCTGCAGAAAATGGCGACCACCCCCGCCTCGCCATGCGGATTCTGCCGCGGGCCGTAGACATTGGCATAGCGGAGGATGGTGTGGCTGATGCCCCAGGTCTGGCTGTAGAAAAAGAGGTATTTCTCGCCGACCAGCTTGGTGATTCCGTAGGGACTGCAGGGCTGGGTCTTGTGGCTCTCGTCGGCCGGGAAGGTATCCTGTTCGCCGTAGATCGCACCGCCCGATGAGGCAAAAATGACGCGCTTGACGCCGGTCCTGGCTCCGGCCTGGAGGATATTGAGAAAGCCGAGGACGTTGTTGCGGGCGTCGTAGATCGGGTCCTCGACCGAGCGGCGTACGTCCATTTGGGCGGCGTGATGATTGACGACATCGAACTGATGGCGCTTGAAGACCTCGATGAGCTCGGGGTCCTGAATGTCCATCTGGTAAAAGGTCGCTTGCGGATTGAGGTTCTCCCGCTTGCCGGTGACGAGATTATCGACAACGGCTACCTGGTGGCCGGCGGCGATGTAGCCATCGGTGATCTGTGAGGCGATAAAACCGGCGCCGCCGGTGACGAGGATTTTCATGATGGGCTCCTTGCGAATGGGAGCTGCAGGCTCGCGGGCCCGCAGCGATGAACGACTCTGCTGACTGGAGAGGGTTATCTGGTCAATGGGCCGGCGGACCGGCTCGTTATTTTTGTCGCAGGCCGCGGGCGCCGATATCCTTGCGGTAGTAGGCGCCGTCGAAGGCCACCTTGCCCACCGCGCGATAGGCGCGGGCGATCGCCGACTCGAGATCCGGCGCCCAGGCGGTGGCCGTCAGGACCCGCCCGCCGGCGGTCACCGGGTAGCCGTCGGTTTGTCTGGTTCCGGAATGAAAGAAGACGACATCCTTTTCCGGCGGCGCATCGAGACCGTAGATGCGGTGGCCGGTGGTATAGCGCTCGGGATAGCCGCCCGAAGCGATGACGACACCCGCCGCCGCGCCGGCGTGGTGGCGCCACTGAAAGGAGCCGAGTCCGCCCTCCCGGCTGGCCAGGATCGCCTCGACCAGATCGCTGGCGGCCAGGGGCAGAATGACCTGGGTCTCCGGATCGCCGAAACGGCAGTTGAACTCGAGGACCTTGGGTCCCTCGGCGGTCAGGATCAGGCCGGCATACAAAACGCCGCGGTAGGGGCGGTCTTCGCGCGCCATCGCGCGGATCGTCGGCTCCATGATCGTGGTGTGGACCTGCGCCATCAGGGCCGCATCGAGGAAGGGCGCCGGGGCATAGGCCCCCATGCCGCCCGTGTTGCCGCCCTGATCGCCGTCAAAAATGCGCTTGTGGTCCTGCGCCGGGGCCAGGTAGACCAGATGCTCGCCATCACTGAGGGCGAGCACCGAGACCTCCTCGCCGGTGAGGAACTCCTCGATCACCACCCGGCTGCCGGCCTGACCAAAGGCCCGGCCGATCATGATCTTGTGCAGCTCCATCCCCGCCTGGGCCGGATCGGTGCAGATGATCACTCCCTTGCCCGCGGCAAGGCCATCCGCCTTGATCACCACCGGCAGGCGCGCCGCATTGAGATGGCGCTTCGCCTCTTCATAATCCGAAAAGACGCTGAAACGGGCGGAGGGGATATGGTGACGCGCCATCAACTCCTTGCTGAAGGCCTTGCTCCCCTCCAGTTCCGCGGCGCGCTGGGTCGGGCCGAATGCGGCCAGGCCGTTGGCCTCGAATTCATCGACGATGCCGGCGACCAGCGGCTGCTCGGGACCGACAATCGTCAGATCGATCTTTTCCTTGACCGCAAAGGCGAGCAGGCGCTTGATGTCGTGCGCCGGGATATCCACACAGGTGGCCTCCCGCGAGATGCCGTAATTACCCGGGGCGCAATAGACCTGCTTGACCAGCGCACTGCGCTTGACCTTCCAGACCAGGGCGTGCTCGCGCCCGCCGCTGCCGATAACCAGTACTCGCATGGGCTTTCCTATTTCTCGAGGATGTGGGCGATCTTGAATTTTTCTTCATGGCTGAGGCGGAGCAGATCGATCTGATCGCGCAGTTCCGCCGCCTGTTCGAACTGCAGCGCCGCGGCCGCGCTGAACATCTTTTTCTCCAGTTCACCCAGCAGCTCGAGCTGCTCCTTCTCGCTCATCCGCTTCCAGGTCTGCCGGAACTCCTTGTCCTCGATCGTGACCTCTTTCTTGCCGTAAGGCTCGGGACGGGCATCGGCGACACGCGTCGCCCCCATCACCTCTTCCACCGACTTGACGATCGAGGTGGGGGTGATATGATGCTCGGTGTTGTACTCCGCCTGGATCGTGCGGCGGCGGCTGGTCTCCTCCATCGCCATGCGCATCGAGTCGGTGATCTTGTCGGCATAAAAGATCACCTTGCCGTTGACGTTGCGCGCGGCGCGCCCGGCGGTCTGGATGAGCGAGCGCTCGGAGCGCAAAAAGCCCTCCTTGTCGGCGTCGAGGACGGCGACCAGGGAGACCTCGGGGAGGTCGAGTCCCTCGCGCAGCAGGTTGATTCCCACCAGCACATCGAATTCGGCCAGGCGGAGGTCGCGGAGGATCACCACACGGTCGAGGGCGTCGATCTCGGAGTGCATGTAACGGACCCGGATGCCCATGCCGGCGAGATACTCGGTCAGATCCTCGGCCATCCGTTTGGTCAGGGTGGTGACGAGGATGCGTTCGCCGCGTTCGGCGCGGAGGTTGATCTCGCCGATGAGATCGTCGATCTGGCCCTTGACCGGCCGCACCTCAATCTCCGGATCCATCAAGCCGGTCGGGCGGATGACCTGCTCGACGACCACCCCCTGGCACATCTCCAGTTCATACTCGGCCGGCGTGGCGGAGACAAAGACACACTGGTTGAGCGAAGCGGTGAACTCGTCGAAATTGAGCGGCCGGTTGTCCAGGGCCGAGGGCAGGCGGAAGCCATAGTCCACCAGGACCTCCTTGCGCGAGCGGTCGCCATGGTGCATGCCGCGGATCTGTGGCACTGTGACATGCGACTCGTCGATGATCAGCAGATAATCCTGCGGGAAGTAATCGATCAGGGTCGAGGGGCGCTCACCGGGCTTGCGGCCTCCGAGATGGCGCGAATAGTTCTCGATGCCGCTGCAATAGCCGATCTCCTGCATCATCTCGAGATCAAAACGGGTGCGCTGTTCCAGACGCTGCGCCTCGAGCAGCTTCTCCGCGGCGCGGAATTCACCGAGGCGTTCCTGCAATTCGCCGCGGATCGACTGCATCGCGACTTTCAACCGCTCCGGCGAGGTGACGAAATGCTTGGCGGGATAGATCGCCACCGTATCCATCTCTTCCTTGATCTCACCGGTGAGGGTATCCACCCGCGAGATCCGCTCGATCTCGTCGCCGAACATCTCGATACGAATCGCTTCGCGCTCATAGGCCGGGATCACCTCGACCACATCGCCGCGGACGCGAAAGGTCCCGCGGTCGAAATCGACATCATTGCGGGTATAATGCACCTCGACCAGCTGCTGCAGGATGCGGTTGCGGTCGATGCGCTGCCCCACCTTGAGGATGATCAGCATCTCGAGCCAGTCCTCGGGCGAGCCGAGGCCGTAGATGCAGGAGACCGAGGCGACGATGATGACATCGCGGCGCGAGAGCAGGGCCGAGGTGGCGCGCAGCCGCAGCCGGTCGATCTCGTCGTTGATCGAGGTATCTTTCTCGATATAGGTATCGGTATGCGGGAGGTAGGCCTCGGGCTGATAATAGTCGTAATAGCTGATGAAATACTCGACGGCGTTGCCGGGGAAAAAACCGCGGAATTCACCGAAGAGCTGGGCGGCCAGGGTTTTGTTATGCGAGATCACCAGGGTCGGACGGTTCATCCGGGCGATGACGTGCGCCATCGTGAAGGTCTTGCCGCTGCCGGTGACGCCCAGCAGGGTCTGATAGCGTTCCTTACGCTCCAGTCCCTGAACCAGCTGTTCGACCGCCTGGGGCTGATCGCCCTGAAGCTCAAAGGGAGAAACCAGTTTAAAATGATCCATGCCGTCACCTGCTCAAGGAATCAAAGGGGTAAGCTAAACAATTAATGTACAATGAATCAGGGAAAGAGTCAAGCTGGAAATCTGCCGGCTGCCCCGCGAAATCCGATGCAGTCCGGCAGCAAAAGTCCAATAAAAGGATTTGATAGTTACCGCTTTTTGTGTAAATTCTCCCGTCAGATTGACCACAACGGGAGCCTGCATGCGTAACGGATTGGGCCTGGGCGCACTTGTTTTATTCCTGATCATATCCTGTACGATCGCCTTTGCTTCGGGGGAGGAATCCGAGACCCGCGCGCTTTGGGTGACGCGCTGGGATTACCAGACGCCCGCGGACATCGCGCGGATCATGGAGAATGCCGCTGCCGCCCATTTCAACACCATCCTCTTCCAGGTCCGCGGCGACGGCACTGTCTTTTACCGCTCCAAAATCGAGCTGTGGGCCTCCGAACTGCGCAACAGCAACCCCGGCTGGGATCCCCTGCAGGTCGCCATCGATCAGGCACATGCCCGCCGCCTCAAGTTGCAGGCCTGGATCAACGTCTATCCCGGCTGGATGGGCTCCAAAGCGCCGCGGATCGGCAACCAGCTCTATAACGCCCATCCCGACTGGTTCATGGTCGACCGCTTCGGCCAGCGACAGCCCCTGAATGTGCAGTACGTCTGGCTCTCCCCCACCCACCCGGAGGTCACCCCCTATCTCCTCGGCATCTGCGAGGAGCTTTACACCAGCTATGCCATTGACGGACTCCACCTCGACTATATCCGCTATCCCGCCCCCTCCTATTCCTATGACCAGGCCTCGCTCGCGGCCTATCGGCAGGAAACCGGCGGCACCCCCGCGCGTGACGAGAGCACCTGGAGCCAGTGGCGGCGTGAGGCGATCAGCCGCTTCATCGCCCGGCTGCACACCGCGATGCAGATCCAAAATCCCGCCCTGGTGCTCACCGCCGCAGTCCTCGGCGACTACCCGACCGGCCGGCGCGTCTACCTCCAGGACAGCCACGAGTGGCTGGCCCGCGGCATCATCGACGCCATCTTCCCCATGATCTATACCCGCGACGATACCCTCTTCCGCCGCCAGCTGCTCGATCACCGCTACAACGATCATAACCGGCATGTCTACCCCGGCATCTACCTCGGCAGCGCCCGCCATCTCGCCGCCCAGATGCGCATCGCCCGTGCCGCCGGCTGCAAGGGCATGGCCCTCTTCTCCTATGAGCTGCTCTTCCCCAATCACAGCCCCGATCCCGATTTTGCCCGGATCCTCAACGAGAATTATGGCAGCGAGGTCGCCCTGGCCGACCAGCCCTGGAAGAGCTATACCGGGGATTCGCAGGGACCGATCGTCGAACAGGCCTATACCCTGCCCGACCGCGTCTATGCCCATTCCAAGTTCCGCATCGCCGCCAAGATCACCGATCCCTCCGGCGTCTATGATGATCGCACCGGTTCGAACGGCAGCGGGATTTATCTGCTCTTCGATCGCGACTGGCCGCCCAATCCCGCCAATGAGATCCAGATGAGCAAGCTCAAGAACTACAAGGACTGGTATATCACCGACAAGGCCATCAGGGCCGAGGAGGCGGGACTCGACTTCCGCTTCCGCATCCATGCCTGGGACAACCACGAAGAGTCCGCCGGCCACCCCAAACGCAATTTCGGCTACAGCGACGTCTGGTCCCTCTCGATCCTGGCCAAATACCAGAATTTTCTCGCACGCGGTACCTTCGGTCCGGTCATCGAGTCGCCCTGTGCGCTGACGACCGATGACCGCGGCCAGATCTGGATCGGCGCCCTGAGCGCCCCGGCCATCACCATCCTCAACCGCCAGGGCCATCCGGCGGCCTTCTCACCAATCCAGTATGGCACCGACAAGGAGCTGCGGAGCCGGCCGCTGGGCATCATCAGCGCGATGGCCTTCGCCCCGCCCAACCTGATCTGCGTGCTCACCGAGGAAGAGCCGCGCGTGATCTACCGCTTTCACGTCGACAACGGCATCCCCCTGCCGGGCATTGCCCTCGACTTTCCCGCCAGCGGCATCGACTGCGACCGCGAGGGGCGGTTCTACCTGCTCGAAGAGAACTCGACGCGCTGGCATCTCCTCTCCCCGCTCGGCATCGAGCTGAGCGGCAGCCCCTTCGGCGTCGACCATACTGGCGGCGATATCGCCGTGCTCAGGGATGGCAGCCAGGTTTATCTGACCGATCAGACCACGGGCGGCGTGCAGTGCTGGAACGGGGCGATCGAGGGCTACCTGGCGCGCTACTGGCGGGCGAAGAACCTGCTGCCGGCGGATGCGGCGGGAGGCGGGGTAGCCAGCGATTCGGCCGATGTCGTCTACGTCTCCCACCCCCAGCGCGGTGTGATCACGATTTTCAACCGGGCGGGACGGCTGCTCGCCCATCTCAGCGATGGCGATCCGCCGCTGAACGCGCCAGAAGCCCTCGCCCTCTCGGCCTCCACCGACTCGCTTTTCGTGCTCGACGCGGCAGGCCGGGGCCCGGCGGCTCTCAACCTCTGGGTGCGTAAAAAATAAGGGGCGACTGGATCAAGCCCGTTTCTCGATCGCAGAAACGGGCTTTTTCTTTGGCTGGGAGGGAAGCGCGGTATGGTTGACGCGATAACGCGGCTTGCGCGTCACCAGGATGGCATCGGGCAGGTTCTGCAGCAGGTAAGGCAGCCGGTCCTTGATGAGCCGGTCCCAGACGCCGCTCTGGCGTCGCGGTCCGGGCAGAACCAGCAGGTTGGCGTTGAGGTCGCGGGCAAAATCGAGGGTGGCGGAGAGGGAATCCTCATGAAAACACTGGGTCCGGCATGAGACGCCCTGCGAGGGGAAGCGGGTGAGGAAGCGGCGCAAGCGCAGATCCTGGCGGCGATAGATGCGCTGGGTTTCGATCGGCGCCACCTGGCTGCGCTTGCCCTCCCATTCCGGGATATGAAAGGAGTGGGTCAAGACGAGTTCGCGGCTGCGCAGCTTCCGGGCGATGCGGATGGCCACCTCCACGGCGAAGTGAGCAGGGCGGTCGTACTCGACCGCGCAATGGACGCGGAAGATCGGCACCGGGGTCAGCGCGGGATCGGTCATCAGCAACAGCGAACAGGGGGCTCCGCAAGCCAGTTGTGAGGCCACCGAACCGAGAAAATGGCGCAGCAGGCTCTCTTTCTTGGGCGCTCCGGCGAGGATCAGATCGGCGTGTTCGCGGCGGGCTATTGCGGCAATGACCTCCACCGGCTGCCCGGGCTGGATGACCAGCGCCGGGGGCTGTTGGCGGCCGAAGGCCGAAGCGGCGATCGCCTCCTCCAGCCGCCGCCGCGCCACCGGGGTGTCCGGCCCGACATGCAGCAGGAGCACCTCCGCTCCGAGCGTCCGGAGGATCTGGCTGGATTGATTGAGGACCGCCGGCAGGTGGGGCGACAGGGCGACGGCAACGACGGCGCGCTGGAACGGAGGGAACCCCTCTCGCCCCCCGGCGTTGTCATCCTGTACTCTCATTCTCTCCTGCCTTCAACGCAGCCCATCGGGCTGCGGCGGGGATTACTTCCAGCTGACGGTCGTGTCCGCCAGGGTATGGTCGATATAGCTCCCGGAGCCATCCGCCTTCCAGGCGGCTTCGAACTGCAGCGCCCCGGCCAGGGTATAGGCATAGCTGCCCGAGGCATCCACGGCATTGACCAGGTGCCAGACGCCATTGGTCGCGGCAAAGGTGTCGTCCAGCTTGATAACACCCGTTTTCTTGTCCTTGCTCAAGGAGATTTTGTGGGTGACTTGACCGGAGCCGAGATCATAAAAGGTCCACGACTGGGTGTTGTCATCCCCGGAGGATTTGCCGACAAAGAGTTTGCGGTCGCTGTAAAGCGTGCCGTCGGCCGCCTCGCCATTCAACGCCACCGACCAGTCGACCGACTGGTCCGAACGCCGGACGGCCTTGATCTGCTTGTCGACCGTGCCGTTGCCGAGCGGTATCTCCCAGGTATAAATGTTGCTGTTGACCGCCGGATCGGTTTTGTCGAGATCGGCCAGCAGTCCGGTGACCGAATCGAAATAGAAATTGACCTCATCCGCCTTTTGCCCGATCTGCGGCGGCGCATCGGGCGACGAGGGTCCTTGCAGGTCGATCATCGCCGGGGCTTCCGGTATTTTAACCTCTGATTTGGTGGGTTCGGAGCACTGGATCCCCAGCAAGACCAATCCCAACGCCAACCCAAACAATCCCTTATGCATCCAGGCCTCCATTAAATATTCCACACGCATCTATTAATTTAAGATAGTTGATGAAAATAGCAAGCTCTTTTCAAATTTGTTGGTTTCTCCCGCGATTTTTCCTAAATTTCGGCGGATAGCCCTTCCTTAAGGAGGCCATCATGCCATTCACCAGGCCCGCCGCCCTGCTGCTCGGGGTCATTGCCATGCTGGCGCAGATCGTTCTGCTGCGCGCCTTCATGGCGATCTTTTGGGGCAACGAACTGCTGGTAGGCTTTCTCCTCGCCATCTGGATGGCCTTTTCGGCGCTCGGCAGCTGGTTCGGCAACCGGCTGCAGCCGGCCCCGGCGACGGCGCTGACTCTCGCTTTTCGCTTGCAGGGGATCGCCCTCCTCTGCGGCGTCCTTGCCCTCCTGCTGCTCCCCGGTGCCCGCAGCGTGCTGCACCTGTCCGCGGCCGAGTACCTCGCCATCCCGCATCTCCTCGAACTGGCATTCGTGACCGTCGTGCCGGTTGCTGTTCCGCTCGGCCTCGCCTTTGCCTTGCTTGCCGGTGCAGCCGCTGGGGAGAGCGATAATCCGGCCGCCCTGGTCTACCTGCGGGATGCCGCCGGCAGTGTCGCCGCCAGTCTGCTCTTCACCTTTTTGCTGGTGCATTGGCTTTCGCCCGTGCAGACCCTGCTGATCGCCGGGCTGGTGCTGAACATCATGGCGGCCTGGCATTCCGGCCGCCGCCTGGGGCCCGCCCTGTGGGCTGTCGGGCTGGGAGCCCTTTTTCTGCTGGCACCGGGGGTTGAGCAGCAGCGGGCGGCAGCCTGGTGGCGCTCCTTCGCCCCTGGCATGATGCTGCGCGAACGCGCCACCTCGCCGCACGGAGAGCTGGCCGTAGTCAACTGGGGCGGAGCACCCGCTCTCTTCAGCAACGGCGTTCTGCAGACCGCGCTGCCCAACCTCATCGACAGCCAGGCCCAGGCCGCCCTGCTGCTCAGCCAGCCCCTGCCCGCACCGCGGCGGATCCTGCTGATCGGCGGCGGCGCGGGTGGACTCGCCCCCGAGCTGGCGCGCCCGCCGGATGTGCAGGTCACCGATATCGAGGCCGACCGCCGGGCCTTCGAGATGGCCCTCGCCGCCTGGCCCGATTCCCTCCGCTCCCGCTGGCACAATCCCCGGCTGACCGTCCGGCATACCGACGGCCGCCATTTCCTCCAGCGCAGCAGCGAGCGCTATGACCTCCTGGTCATCAACGCCGGCCGCCCCGCCGGGGCGCAGGCCAACCGCTACTATACCGAAGAGTTCTTCAGCCTTGCCAAAAACCGCCTCGCCCCCGCAGGGATCCTCGCCTTGCTCAACGTTCCCTGCGGCGAAAACTATCTCGGTACCGAGCTGCTCCGCCTTAATCGCGCGCTCCATGCGGCGCTGCAGCGCACGTTCGAGCGGGTGATCGTCATCCCGGGCGACGAAGCCATCTATCTGGCGGGAGCGCGCGGCGTGGTGACGGCCGATCCCAACCAGCTGGAGAGCCGGCTGGCGGCACAAGGACCCGGTTTCGACTACTTCTTCCCACCCATGTTCGCCACCTGGCTGCCGGCCGCACGCATGGCGGCCCTCGAGGCGCAGCTGGCGAGCGCCTCCGCCTGGCGCAACCGCGATTTCCATCCGATCGCCTACTGGAGCGATCTGATGCTCTGGCAAAAAAGTGTGCGCGGCAGCAGTGCCCTCCTGATCGCCCTCGAGCGCATCGGCTACAGCCGGATCGCCCTGATCTGGGCGCTGCTGCTGGCAACAGCCGCCCTGGCAGCCTGGCGGCATGCGCGCCGCGGCGGCCGGGGCAGCGGGCGGCAAGGCAGCCATCCGCTGATCCCGCTCCTCCTGCTGGCGGCTTTTCTCCTCGGCATGGCCGCGACCGCCTTTGATGTGCTCTTCATCCTGGCGCTGCAAAGCCTCTTCGGCACCCTCTATGAGGCCATCAGTCTGGCGCTGGCCGCCTTCATGGCCGGACTGGCCGGCGGGGGATGGCTCGCCCTGCGCGCCCGTCCGCGGCACCGGGCCGCGCTGGCCGCCCTTCTGCTCGCTCTGATCGCACTTGCCGCGCTGTTACTCACCCCCTTTTTCACCCTGCTGGCGCGTCATCCGATCACGCTCCTCTTCTATCTCGGACTCCTTGGCGTCAGCGGACTCGTCGGCGCCCTCTTTCCGCTGCTGGCCGGGCTGCATGCCGCCCTCGCCGGCCCCGGCCGCTGGGGGACGATCAACGGCGCCGACCTCGCCGGTGGCGCCACCGCCGCCCTGCTGATCGGCGGTTTCTGGGTGCCGCTTTTCGGCTTCGCGCACAGTCTCTCGCTGCTCGCGCTGGCCCATCTGGCCGTAGCCGCAGCCTTGCTGGCAGCAGCCCGGCCGCAGTTCAGGGAGGTGTGCGATGTTCAAACTCGTTATGATCCTGATCGCTACGGTGAACCTGATATCCGGGAGTAACTGCATGCAGAAAGAAAAGGCAGCATCGCCCAGGAAAGCGGAGGTAACGGAAGCGGCGTTCGCCAGTCAACGGCTGGAGATGGTCGAGCGGCAGATCCGCGCCCGTGGCCTGCAGGATTCGGCCATGCTGGCGGTGATGGCTGCGGTGCCGCGCCACCTCTTTGTCCCTCCCGGCGAACGGCATCGGGCCTATGCGGATCATCCGCTGCCGATCGGCTACGACCAGACCATCTCGCAGCCCTACATCGTTGCCTATATGACCGCCATACTCCAGCTGCGCCCGGACGACCGGGTGCTGGAGATCGGCACGGGTTCCGGCTATCAGGCCGCGGTTCTGAGCCGGCTGGCGCGCGCCGTCTACTCCATCGAGATCGTCGAGCCGCTCTGCCAGGAGGCGGCCGGGCGGCTGGCGTCACTCGGCTATGCCAATGTTCAGGTCCGCTGCGGCGATGGCTTTGAAGGCTGGCCCGAGCAGGCCCCCTTCGACGCCATCATCCTCACGGCCTCGCCCGAAGGCATCCCCGAACCCCTGGTTGGACAGCTCGCCCGCGGCGGCCGGATGATCCTCCCCCTCGGCGGCGAATACCAGGAGTTGGTATTGATCACCCGCGATCAGCTGGGGCACCTCGCGCGCAGGAATCTGATCCCGGTGCGATTTGTGCCGATGACCGGCAAGGCGGGGGACCATGCGGGAGAAAACGCCGGGAAATTTGAGGGCGGGGATGAAACAATGCCAACGGATTTACGTTAATAAAGGCAGCACAAGGACCCATCACGGAAAGGGAACCCCATGAAAAACAAATATGACTCCAATCTGGTCCTGGGCCTGGTCCTCATCCTGGTCGGCGGCGGACTCTTGTTCAAGCAGATGGGCCTTTTCAGCTTCGGCTGGGAGGAGATCTACCCGGTCGCCCTGCTGCTCTTCGCGGCCGTTTCAATTGTCTCGGTGGCCAAGGGTGACAAGGGCAACGTCTTCTGGGCGACCTTTTTGCTGGTCTGCGGCCTTTTTTCCTTTTTGAAGAACTATGGCGTGGTCGACTCTCTCTGGAGCATCAACCTCTGGAGCATTCTGCTGCTGGCCTTCGGCCTGAGCTTTTTCGCCCTCTATGCCCTCAAGCCCAAGGAGTGGGGGGTACTGGTCCCCGGCTGCATCCTCTCCGCCTTTGGACTGGTCGCCGTTCTCGATGATCTGGGCATCAACTGGCTGACGATGCGGCAAGTCATCGACTACTGGCCCTTGCTCCTGATCGCCGTTGGTCTGGGCATCATTTTCGGCAGCTTCCGCCGCACCCGCGCCGAGTAGAACCGTCACGCCGGCCGCCGTCAGTGCTGCCGGTAATACTCCTCGCGCAAGATTCCCATCACGTAAAAATCGACATAGCGGTCATGATGATACATGGCCTGACGCAGGGTACCCTCGATGGTGTACCCTGCTTTTTTATAGGCCGCGACCGCATGGTGATTCTCGCAGCTCACATGCAGCTGAATCCGGTTGAGATTGAGCTGGTCGAAACCATACTCGACCATCATCCGGGATGCCTCCCCGCCAAACCCTTTCTCCCACTCCCCGGGATCATAGATAGCGATGTAAAAGACCGCCGCACGGCTGATCAGGTCGAGGCGTACAAAGGCGGTCTGTCCCACCGGTTTGCCCTCCGCCGCGCTGCAGATGGTAAAGAGGACCGTCTCCTTGCCGGTGCTCCAGGCGGTCATCTCCGCCCGCACCTGGTCCAGGGTCTGCGGTATGGCCAGAAAGAGGGTCTCGCGCACCCGCGGATCATTCTTGCCATACTGGACCAGATCGAGGTCCCCTTCCGCAAAGGGCCGCAGATAGATACCGTTTCCTTGCATAAAGGTACAGGTGTACACAGCTTATCCCTCCGTTGACAAGGCCGCTTCGGCGAGCTGCCGGTGGCGGCGGATGTAAAAGCGCATCCGTTTGAGATAGCGGGTGAGATAGAGTCCGCTGGCGAGCAGCAGGCAGCCGCTGATCGCGAGCGTGGCCGGGGCACTGGTGTGCCGGGTGAGGAGCCCCGCGAGCAGGCTGCCGAGCGGGGCCATCCCCTGATAGGTCATGGTGTAGAGCGCCAGCACCCGGCCGCGCTTGTCATCGGCGACAATGGTTTGCAGGATCGTATTGCCTGAGGAGTAGACCGCCATCAGCCCGAATCCGGCGAAGACGATGAAGATCAGCGAGGGATAGAGCCGCTGCACCAGGGCGATCAGCACCAGGGCGGTGCCGGCGCTGAGGATCGCCGAGATCATCACCCGTTCCAGCCCGGTCACGGTCTTGCGGCTGGCGAGATACCAGGCGCCATAGAGCGCGCCGATGCCGGTCGAGGCGGTGATGAAGCCGAGGGTGGCGGCATTGCCATGAAAAACATCCCGTGCCAGGACGGGCAGGAGGACGGTGAAGGGGAGGCCGATCAAGCTAAAGAGCGCCAGGGCGAGTAGGATGATCCGGATCGGAAAAACGCGCCAGGAATAGGCGAGTCCCTCGCGCATGCTGGCGAGCAGGCCGGGGGGCGCGGCAGAGGGCGGCGCTACCGGCGCGGTCTGGATCTGCAGCAGGGCGACGATGATGGCGATGAAGGAGAGGCTGTTGATCAGGAAACACCAGCCTTCCCCGACCAGGGCGATGGTGATCCCGGCGATCGAGGGGCCGATCAGGCGGCCGGCGTTGAACATCGTCGAATTGAGCGCGATGGCATTGCCGATATCCTCGCGCCGCAGGATCAGGTCCTTGACGAAAGCCTGGCGCCCCGCCTGGTCAAAAGCATTGATCAGCCCGAAGAGCACACTGAGGGCCAGCAGGTGGTTGATGTGGATCCAGCCGGCAAAGATCAGCAGGGCGATCAGGGCCGCCTGGACCATCAGCAGTATCTGGGTAACCAGCAGGGTCCGCCGCCGGTCCCAGCGGTCGAGATAGACCCCGGCCACCGGCGCGAGAAAAAAAGCGGGAATCTGGCTGACAAATTCGACCACCCCGAGCATCAAGGCGGAATCGGTCAGCCGGTAAACCAGCCACCCCATGGCCACACGCTGCATCCACGTGCCCAGCAGTGAGACCGCCTGGCCCCCCCAGTAGAGCCGGTAGTTCCTGGAGGTGAAGGCGCGCAGTATTGAATCGGAATTCATCCGGGACCCCTTGATTCGCCCTGTCGAAATGAATGTACTGAAATCCCGCCCTTTTTCCCACACTTTTTTCGTTCGCTCCCCCGCTCCCTCCCCTCCTGGCGGCCCGCGCACTGCCGGCCTCTTCTGGCATGCTTTTTGAGCAACAGGAGTGTGAACCGCGCTGGCACTCCTGCTCTTATAAATTGAATTTAATATAGTTACATATCATCGACAGGGGCTGTTCGGGCGGATTTTCTGACAAAGAAATAGGACAAGTGTAACTGATATCATAGAGAACAAGAAGTAACGAAAGGAGGTGCAGGACAGGGAAGGGGTTTATAGGCGAGAAGAGCGAGTCAGGCGGCTCTGGGCACAGCCTGAAGGTAACCAGTGATGTGAATCGATCGACAGGAGATGAGTACAATGAAGCAAATCAATTGGCAGCAGCGTATCAGCACCGGGTTTTTGCTTCTGGTTTTCACGTTTGTTCTGGCGGTGGCATTCCTGCCGGCGGCTCAGGCCGGCCAGGTGGTCCTCCCGAGCAAGGACAACGTGTTGATGCAGACCAACGGACCCGCGGCTGAATTTGATGACGGGGACTGGTGGACCAATCCCGCTCACGGCAACTCCCCGCACATCTTTTGGCTTGAGATCCCCAAAGGGGTGAATCCCGACTTTGTCGCGACCCTCCAGCTCTGGGATCCCGAGTCTTTCAGCAACAATCCCGAAAGCGCCACCGATTCGGATGAGGAAAAAACCAACGGCTGGGAAGCGACGACCTTCTCCCTCTACGCGCCGGACGGCAGCCTGATCACCAGCCACGTGTACGAGGGTGGCGATGTCACCACCAGCCAGCAGTGGGTCAAGTTCTACAGCCTGCGCGCCGGCGATTTCGGCCCCGGCATGTACAAGATCACCGTCGCGGTAGCTGGCGATGACCAGAACGGCTACAAGATCGGCATCGAGGACGGCAACGCCGACAAGATCGCCGCCAATGGCAACGAGATCAAACTCTACGCCCAGCGCACCGCTTTCCAGTTCGTCGGCCAGGGTTCGCTGACCAATACCTTCTGGTTCAACGTGCCCAAGCGCGACCTCCTGCGCCTCTTCAATTTCGATCTCGAAAAAGATGGCAGCTCGATCAAGTACGTCAGCCCGAGCGGTGTCGAATATACCGGCACCCTGTCTGAGGATGCCAGCTGGAATACCGATCCCGCCAGCCCGGATCTGCCCCAGAGCGGCGGCGGCGATGTCATCCAGAATCCCGAACCCGGCTGGTGGCAGGCAGTGATCACCACCTATCACCCCTCCAATATCGTCCGCCAGGGCAACCAGTTCATCTTCTGGCCGGACGATATGCTCTTCAACGGTCCGCCGACCATCCATCGCGGCATGGTTGGTGACCGCATCTGGCTCGACGCCAACCAGAACGGACTGCAGGACAAGGATGAAACCGGCATCGCCAACGCCACCGTCCGTCTCCTCGACGGCACCAGCGATGAGGCGATCCGCACCACGACTACCGATATCGACGGCCTCTTCCTCTTCAATGATGTCGCCGAAGGGACCTACAAGCTGGACTTCCAGCTGCCGCAGAATTTCTTCTTCACCGCACCGCGGGTGGGCAGCGACCGCGAGGTGGACTCCGATGCCGATCCCAACACCGGCCGCACCGGCGCCTTTTACCTCAAGGAGAACGAAGCGCGCCTCAACCTCGATGCCGGCATGATCCCGAAGCACGTCTCCAACCTGATGGTAACCAAGAGCGTCGAGGGCGGCGATCTCGAACTGGTGCCCGGTGAAGAGACCACCTTCACAATCACCATCACCAACAAGGGCCCGTTCGAGGCCATCAACGTCCGCGTCGTCGACAAGCTGCCCGCAGCGCTCGAGCTGGTCAGCGTCGACCGCCACTACGATGCCGGCCCCGATCCCCTGATCTGGATCGAAACCTCGCTGGCGGCGGGCGAATCCCGCACCTACAAGGTCACCGCGAAAGCCACCAGCGTCCTCGGCGAGGTGGAGAACTGCGTCTGGGTCTCCAGCCCCAACAAGGACGAGGATCTGACCGACAATGGCAGCTGCGTCGTCCTGCGCATCCAGCAGGAATACCCCAATCCGAGCGGTATCCGCATCGGCGACCGGGTCTGGATCGACAGCAACAACAACGGCCTCCAGGATGCCGGCGAGCCGGGCATGGCCAACGTCACCGTCCATCTGCTCAGCGGTGTCGACCAAACCCTGGTGCAATCCGATCTGACCAATGCCGATGGCGCCTATCTCTTCAAGGAGATGCCCGCCGGCGCCTATCTGGTCGAGTTCGTCCTGCCTGAGGGCTATGCCTTTGCCAAACCGGACCAGGGATCGAACGATGAGGTCGATTCCGATGCCGACCAGGTCTATGGCAAAACCCCGGCGATTTTTGTGATGAACGGCGGCGCCTTCCCGATGTGGGATGCCGGTCTGGTGCCCTATACCCCGCCGCAAAAAAGCAATATCTCGATCGGCGACCGGGTATGGCAAGATCTCGATCGCGACGGGATTCAGGATGAGGGCGAGCCCGGCATGACCGGGATCACCGTCAATCTGCTCAGCGGCCTGGATGAAAGCCTGGTCCTGACCAGCCAGACCGACGCCGACGGCCTCTATCTCTTCAAGGATATGGCCCCCGGCTCCTATATACTCCAGGTGGTTCAGCCGGCCGATTACGACTATACCCTGCTCCAGCAGGGCAGCGATCCCGCGGTCGACTCGGATATCATCCCCACAAGCGGCAAGAGTGCACCCTTCAGCGTCGTCTCGAACACGGCTTATCTCGGGATGGATGCCGGGTTTGCCCCCTTCATTCCGCCCGTGGCCAGCCAGATCACCATCGGTGACCGCATCTGGAAGGATCTCAATCACAATGGCCTGCAGGATGAGGGTGAACCGGGACTGGCCGGGATCATCGTCCACCTCCTCAGCGGCCTGGATGAGAGCCTGGTCCTGGCGGATACCACCGATGCCGACGGCTTCTATCTCTTCAAGGATATGGCTCCCGGCTCCTTTCTGCTCCAGGTGGTTCAGCCGGTGGGCTATCTCTTCACCCTGCTCAATGCGGGCAGCGACCCGGCTCTCGACTCGGATATCCTCCCCGAGAGCGGCAAGAGCGCGCCCTTTACGGTGGCCGCCCATACCGCCTATCTGACCCTGGATGGCGGCTTGACCCCCTACGTACCGCCGGTCAAGAGCAACATCCTCATCGGCGACCGCGTCTGGAACGATCTCAACCAGAACGGCCAGCAGGATGCGGATGAACCCGGCATGGCGAATGTCACCATCCGCCTCGTCACCGGCGCCGCCGAGACCGCGGTCGATACCACCGTGACCGACGGGGATGGCTTTTACCACTTTGCCGACATGGCCCCCGGCGCCTATCGCGTGGTCTTTTCACTGCCGGCCGGCTTCTTCTTCACGACCTGGAACAGTGACGACGACGCGACCGACTCGGACGCCAATCCGGTCAACGGCCGCTCCGATGAGTTCACTGTCGAAAGCGGCAAGAGCTACGCGGGATGGGATGCAGGTGTGGTCGAGAACAGTGAATCGGATCTCGAGGTCGCCAAGATCATCGAGGACAGCCGCAGCTATTTCTACCGCGGCGATTCGCTGACCTTCGTCATCACCATCACCAACCACGGTCCCGATGATGCCCGCGGCGTCACCCTGATCGACAATCTGCCCGACGGCCTCACCTTCATCAGCGCGGTCCGCACCCAGGACGAGGGACCCAACCCCCTGATCTGGCATGAGGAACGGCTCGCCGTCGGCGCCAGCGTCACCTACCGCGTGCGGATGTGCACGACCGAGGAGCTGGGCGGCATGGACAACTGCGTCACTGTCAGCAGCATCTCGTTCGATCCGGATCTGGCGAACAACATCGCCTGCTCCCAGGTTCACATCCTGGTGCCGGTCGAGCTCTCCTCCTTCAACGCCAGGAGCACCCAGGGCAAGGTCACGCTCAACTGGACCACCCAGTCGGAGACCGAGAACCTCGGCTTCCACATCCTCCGCGCCGAGAGCGAGAATGGTATCTACACCCGCATCAACAAGGAGCTGATCCAGGGCGCCGGCACCACCTCCTCGGTGAGCAGCTACTCCTACACCGATGAGACCGAGCTGAAACCCTCTGCCAGCTACTACTACAAGCTGGTTGATGTGGATTACAAGGGCCGCCTCAATGCCCACGGGCCGGTCAACGCCGTGGTCCAGGCCCCGACCGAGCACAGTCTGGGACAGAACTATCCCAATCCGTTCAACCCGGAAACCCGCATCAACTTTAGCCTGAAGGAAGCGGGCCGGCTCACCCTGACGATCTTCAATGTCCGCGGTGAAGCGGTGCGCACGCTGGTCTCCGGCCAGATGAATGCCGGCGCGCATATGGTGGTCTGGGATGGCCGCAACGACTACGGCCAGCCGCTGCCGAGCGGTATGTACATCTACACCATGCGGGTCAACAACTTTGAAGAAAAACGCACCATGATGTTCCTCAAGTAGCCCCCTGTTCTGCCGCTACACAAAAAAGCCGGAGGCCTGGTTGGCCTCCGGCTTTTTTTATGGCCGGTTGCATCGGTTCGGTCACGGCCGCCGGGGCGGCGGGATCGCAGCCTCGCCCTGCTGGCGCAGGGCCTGCAGCGCCGCCAGTTCCTCCGCGCTGAGCGGCCGCCAGGCGCCGGCCGGCAGATCCGCGAGCTCGAGCGGGCCGATCCGGACACGGATCAACCGCAGCACCTCATAGCCCCGCGCGGCGAACATCCGCCGCACCTGCCGGTTTTTTCCCTCATGGATGACGATCTCCGCCCAGTGGCCGTTTTTTTCCGCGGGCAGCAGCCGGACCTGCGCCGGGCGCGTGCGGTAGCCCTGGAGATCGGTCCCGGCCTCGAGGGCGAGGCGGTCGGCCTCTTGCAGCGCGCGATGGAGGCGCACACGATAACATTTTTCGATGCCGCTCCCCGGCGAGAGCAGCCAGCCGGACATCGGGCCGTCGTTGGTGAGAAAGAGGGCGCCCTCGCTCTCCATGTCAAGCCGCCCGGCCGGAAAGACCCAGGTGGCAAAATCGGGCAGGAGGTCATAGACGGTAGCGCGGCTTTCGGGATCGGTGCGGGTGGTAAGAAAGCCGGCGGGTTTGTGGAAGAGATAGTAGAGTTTCTCTTCCGGCGCTCCGAGTGGCTTGTCATCCAGTGTGATGACATCCTTTTCGAGATCGACCCAGGCATAGACGAAGCGTTCCACCCGGCCGTTTACCTTCACCCGCCCGGCCAGGATCCACTCCCGCGCCTGGGCGCGCGAGCCGGCGCCCTTTTTCGAAAAGGCACGCTCCAGTCCAACCCGGATCCCGGGGCCGCTTGTTGGGTGTTGAGAATTCATCGCTGCTCCAGTAGTATGGACCGGACAATATAGCAGATTTCCCGGCGCTGGACAAGAAGAAAATCGGTCCGGAATGCGGTCCGGGGCAATAATCCGTTTGAATATTCAATTTCGCTTCCTAAATTTCCTCTGACAGTTGCAACTCTAGCACGGAGCGGTTGTGGGCAAATCGGAAATCCCGGACAAGACCATCGAGGCCTTCGCGCGCAACTTCCACAAGGAGGCGCGGATCTATGGCTTCAGCGACTCGGACTGTTTGCGTTTCGTCAATGCCATACTCGATCTCATCCTGAAAAACGACCAGGCCAGCGCGCAGAAATTCAGCACCCTGCATTGGTCGCGTACCGGTGAACCCCACTATGCCCGGCTGCCCATCAGCACCCCGCAGCTTACCATTCGCGATTATGACCAGGCCACCGACCAGTCCTTCTTCGCCACCTGGCTCGACGAAGAGGCGGGCCGTTACTTCCTCATGTCCCGTCTGAGCCTGCGCCAGGCCAAATTCGATGACGTGGTCAACGATCCCTCCAACAGCATCGGCGTGATCACCCTGCCGGACGGGCTGCCCATCGGCGCGGTCGCCTACCTCGAACACGACCGGCGCGCCCGCAAAGCCGAACTGCGCAAGATCATCGGCGATCCGGAATACCGCGGCAAGGGCTACGCCAAACTGGCCACGCGCCTGTGGGTCGAGTACGGCCTCTTCGGCCTGGGTCTGAAAAAGATCTACCTCCACACCGTCAATACCAACATCCGCAACATTCGCCTCAACGAAGAACTCGGTTTCAGCATCGAAGGCATTCTCCACAACGAGGTGGTGATCGACGGGATCTACCACGACGTCCTGCGCATGAGTCTCTGGCTGGAATAACCGGCAGCAGGGCGGCGCATCGCAATCCTTGTTTCGAGAATCGCATAAATTCCCTTTGAAAATAATTAATTATTTAGTATGTTGCATCAGCTTCACCCGGGGAACGGGCCGCTGGGGCCCGGCATTGGGATCCAGATCTTGCAGTACCTATCTTGACACTCCGCACTGGACGGGATGCGTGCAGGCGCCGCCAGGCCGGCGCCGTGGATGACGGGCGGTGAACCTCCTTGAGCAATCGATCCATGCAGCAAGCCACTACGAATAGCCCGCGCCCCTGGCTGGTCGTCAGCGACGCCGCCGGGCAAATCTTCGAGATCCCCGGTCTCGAAATGGCAGGCATGCGCCTGCGCGAAGCGCGGCTGCCCGCCCCTGCGGAACTGATCCCCCTCCCCTTTGGCAGCGCCCTGTTCCAGCTGCCGCAGCGCCGGCCTGTCGGCTATGACCGCAGCCGCGGGCAGTTCGTCGAGCTCGACGAGCATGAAGGCGCGCCGGTCTTCGCCGTCGGGGCCTTCATCGCGCCGGCCTATACCCAGACCCTCCTGGCCGCCTATCAGAGTCCGCCTGAGGCCGAGCCCCTGCCGCTCTTCGCCTACAGCGCGGTCGGCTGGCAGGGCCAGCAGTTCGTCACCGCCGGGGTACGCGTCGACGCCGACATCCGCCAGGATCCGGCCTACTTCAACAGCCGGCTGATCGAGCAGCAGGCGGCTGCCCTCATGGCCCGTTACCCGGGCAACCGTCTGGTCGAACATCTGGTCGAGAACTGCGTCCGCCGTTACGGCTGCCCGGCGGCGCAAAACCTCGCGCTCGGGCGCTGGGAGGCCCCTATTCCCACCAGCCCCGCCTGCAATGCCCGCTGCGTCGGCTGCATCTCCAAACAGAGCGGCACCTGTGTCCCCGAGACCCAGCAGCGCATCACCTTCGCGCCGACACCCGAAGAGATCGCCGAATATACCGTCCCGCACCTCGAAGCCGCGCCCCGCCCGGTGGTCAGCTTCGGCCAGGGCTGCGAGGGCGAGCCTCTGCTCCAGGGGGAGCTGCTCGAAGCGGCCATCCGCCTGATCCGCGGCCGGACGTCCAGCGGCACCATCAATCTCAATACCAACGCCTCGCACCCGGAGATCATCGACCGGCTGTGCGCGGCGGGACTCGACAGCCTGCGCGTCAGCCTCAACAGCGCCCGGCCCGATTTTTATCGCGCCTATTACCGGCCGGCCGGCTACGACTGGGCGGAGGTAACCGAAAGTCTGCGCATCGCCCGCCACCACGGACGCTGGATCTCGCTCAACTATTTCATCTTCCCCGGCTTCAGCGACGATCCGGCCGAGATCGCCGCCCTGGTCGATCTGATCCGGCTTTACCGGATCGATTATATCCAGATGCGCAACCTCAATATCGATCCCGAGTGGTATTGTGACGCCCTCGGACTCGCACCCACTGCCCCCCACGCCATCGGCATCCTCTCATGGATGGAAGAGATCCGGGCCAGGGCGCCCTGGATCCGCTTTGGCTACTTCAATCCACCCAAAGAAGAATGGCAGGCGGCATGAAAACCTCGAGCAAGAGAATCCTGTGGCTGCTGGCAGCCCTGCTGGCGCTGCTCGACACCTCGTTGCTGTGGCCGAGCCCACCCTGGATCGAGGATGCCTTGACCGGGCAACCGGCGGCCGGCTTTGCCGTCCATATTCCGCTGCTCCACCTCCTGCTCGAGCCCCTGCTCGGCCCGCTCTTCTTCTTCAGCCGGGCGGACGCACCGCTGCCTCTGGTCCTCTGGCTGCTCGTCTGGCTCGGCATTGCGATCCTGGCGGCGCACGTCATCAAGGCCAGACGGAACGGCCTGGAACCGGCCGCCGCACTCACCAAAGGCCTGCGCAAGGGACTCTTCTGGCTGCCGGTCACCCTGGTCCTCGTCGTTGGCGTGCTGCTCATCTTCCTCTTCTCCCCCCTGCCGAGTAATACCCTTGCCGGCGGCGACAGGGAGACAATCCTGGTCAATTTCCACAGCCACTCCTATTACAGCCACGACGGACTCATCTCCCCCCTGCGCCTGCTGCGCTGGCACAAACGCAACGGCTTCGATGCCTTTTTTCTGACCGAACACAACACCCACACCAGGACCCTTGAGCTGGTGGCGGAACAGCGCGCAGGGCGGCTGGAGGGCGAGCCGCTCATCCTTGCCGGCGAGGAGTACTCCGGCAGTAATCATCTGCTGCTACTCGGCTTGACCCGCGACTTTCACTCCAAGGACTATTCCGATCAGGCCGCCATCGACTCGGCGCACGCCCAGGGCGGCGTCGCCCTGCTCGCCCACTGGTTCGCCCCCCAGCGCAATACCCGGCCGCTGGCGGAGTATATCGCCGCGGGGGTGGACGGCTTCGAGATCGCCAACCAGGCGGAGGGCATTTACTATCCGGCATACGCCCTGCAGCAGCTGCGCCAGGCTGCCGCGGCGCATCGCCTGCTGCTGACCAGCAATGCCGATTATCACGGCTATGGCCCGTCCTGTTTCGCCTGGAACGTCCTGCGCCTGCCCGGCTGGCGCCAGCTGGCTCCCGCCGCGCGCGCCGAGGCGATCCTGGACCTCCTGCGCAACCGCGATATCAACCGGGTGCAGACCCTGCTCTATCGCGACCGCCGGCCGATCCCGGCTGGCCTTGTCTGGCTCAGCCCCTTCATCACGC
This sequence comes from uncultured Cytophagia bacterium, assembly GCA_964436305.1. Lineage (GTDB taxonomy): Bacteria > Zhuqueibacterota > Zhuqueibacteria > Residuimicrobiales > Residuimicrobiaceae > JAKPUX01. The sequence continues at coordinate 55,133 of CAYTCI010000018.1, forward strand.
TGCTGGACTACTTCCGCTCGCTGCGCCCCGCTCAGGCTATCAGCTGGCTAATCTGGTTTGGGCTCGCACTGCTCTTCATCCGCTATGCCCCGCGCATCCCGGAGCGGCTGCGTATCCCGCTGACCCTGCAGGAGGCGATGGCGGTCACCGGCGCCGCTGCCGCCGCGATCACCCTCCTGTTCGGCTTGTGGATGCTCGGCCAGATCCCCTTTCTGGCCGGGGAGAACCGGATATTCCTCAAGAACGGACTATGGCTAAGTGGCGTAGGTATCCTTTTGTTTTTATATTGCATAGTTGCCCTAAAAAAACTGAAAAAAATCCAAATATTTTAGCGAATCAGTCCCGCAAAAATCCGATACTGTTGGTATGAATAGAAAAATGAAAAAACGTCCAGCAAAACAACTCAGGGTGTGAGGCCATCAATGGAGATCACAGAGATCAGCATCAGGCTACGGAACGAGAGCAAGCTCAAAGCCTTTGTCAATGTCACCTTCGACAATCAGTTCGCCGTCAAGGGTTTGAAGATCATCCAGAGTAAAAAAGGCGTGCTCTTGTGCATGCCCTCGCGCAAGTCGGAAGATGGCATGCAGCGCGACATCGCCCACCCCATTACCAAGGAGTTTCGCACCAAGCTGGAGCAGGAGATCCTGGCCGAATACGCCCGCGTCGAAAAACGCGCCGAGCGCGGCGAAATCGTCTACGATGAGAACAAGAATGAAGAATGGGCCTACGTCGATGACGAGATCTGATCCGCGCGCCGCTGCGGCTGCCGTGTGAAGTTCTCCCTCCCGTTCCGGGATGGTCTCGAGATACCCCTCACCCCTGGCGCGCCCCAGGCCTTCCCTCTCCGGGGAGTTCCTGCGGCGCGTTTTTTTTCCTGCCTCTTTTCTCCATTTTCTCCCTTTCCTTGTAAACTTTTTTCCCGGTCCCCTCGTCTAATCCATTGACTGTCACAAGCAGAGAAATCCATGGATCCTCGCGAAAAAGAATGGCTCCGACGCGCCCGCACAGGCGATCTGCCGGCCTTTGGTGAACTGGTGAACCGCCATGATGACTATATCATGCGGCTCATCCGTTCCCTGGCCCCGCGCGAGGAGGCCGAGGATCTCTGGCAGGAGACTTTCATCAAGGCCTTTGCCGGGCTGGCAGCGTTTCGCGAGGAGAGCAGCTTCCGGACCTGGCTGACCCGCATCGCCATCCGCCAGTGTCTCGACCACCGTCGTCAAGGGCGCTGGCGCCGTTTGGTTCCACTGCCGTCCACCGCCTTTGGGGAGGCGGAATCCGCCCCTGAGCCGCCCAGCCCCGATCCCCTGCCGGATCAGCAGGCGCTGCGTCAGGAGATGTGGCACCACCTGCATCGCGCCCTGGCGGCCCTCCCTGACGGTCAGCGCTCGGCCTTCGTCCTCAAGTATGTTCAGGGCTGTACCATTCATGAGGTGGCGGAGATTCTCGGCAAGGCCGAGGGCACCATTAAAAGCGATCTCTTCCGCGCGATGCAGCGCATCCGGCAACGGATGCAGCGGATCTATGCGGCTTAGGCGCGACAGCCACCCCAAAACCGGTCTATTGGCAAAATCGAGCACAACCATGAAACCATGTCCCCGGATGCAGCTCGCCATCACCCTCTATCATGCCGGTGAGCTGGATGAAAGCGCCCGATTGCAGGTCGAGCGTCACCTCGAGGGTTGTCCCGCCTGCCGCGAGGCGGCCGAACGCATCGGCGAAATCGCCCGGCTGGCGGCCGAGGCCCCCGGTCTTGCGGAGGAGCCGGCGGCAGCCGCTGCCCGTCGCAGC
>CAYTCI010000019.1:0-54921 GCA_964436305.1 uncultured Cytophagia bacterium
GATTCGTTCTCGTTTACCCGGATTCATTCTAGCCCTCACTTCAGCCCCGGCCCCCCCGCAGCGGGGCCCCTCGGTTTAATTGATCTAATGTAACCAAAAAAGGGAGCAAAATCAAACAGATTATTGCGCTTTGCGAAAATAGTGAATGAAATTCACTTTTCTGTTGACAATATTGCTTTTTTTGAGTAAACTATATGAAGCGAATTCATTTTCCCTGACACGCAAATCATTCGCATGACACCGATTCGAACCGTCAACTTTCCTGAGGAGGGAAGCATGAAAAGAGTAGGTACCGCAATCGTCACCCTGTTGCTGATCGCCAGCAGCCTGTTTGCCGCCGGCGTGGATCTGACCGGCGTTGGCGTGCGCAGCACCAGCATGGGCGGCAATTACCGCGCGGTCAGTAACGACTGGAGCGGCATGTTCTGGAATCCGGCGGGGCTGGTCTGGAGCAAGGGCCTCAAGGCCGGCGTCAGCCTCGAGTTCATCAAGCCGGTTTCCGGCTATTCTTCCACGGCCATCAACGGCGCCATGTTCAGTGGCATGTCCGCTTCCGAGATCACCAATGAGGACAAGACCTTCCTGATGCCGGCCTTCGGCATTTACAACAGCAACGAGAAGATGGCCTATGGCATCGGCTTCTGGGCCCCCTTCGGCCTCGGCGCCAAATGGGATCTGCTCAACACCAGCACCTACAACAGCAACTATCCCACCTTCGAGTGGGAGGATAACCTCAAGGTGATGGCGCTGCAGCCAACTTTCGCCTACAAGCTGAGCGACAAGCTCTCCGCCGGCGTCGGCGTGACCCTGCTTTATGCGGACATCTCGATTCGCAAGCCCAATTTCACCCCGAATCCGGTCACCTACAACCCGGCCTATGCCGCCCTCAAGGCTGCCCTCGGCACCTCCGCCGCCTCTCCCTTCGACCAGTTCCTTTCCGAAGGTCTGCTGGAAGGTAATGGCATGGGTTTTGGCGCTGCCTTCGGCCTGCAGTACAAACCGGTCGAGACCCTCACCCTGGGCGCCTCGATGAAATGGTACAATGACATCAGCCTGGATGGCTCCGTCAGCGCCGAGACCTATTACGCCAAGGATCCGGGCAACGTCAAACCCACCCTGGATTTCCTCCTTTCCAAGAGCATGATCACCACCGCCCAGTATCAGCAGCTGCTTGGTGCCTATTCCGGCGTTACGGCGACGGCGGTCCCCGAGACCGACGTGAAAGCCGATCTGCCCCTGCCGCTCAATGCTGGTATCGGCTTTGCCTGGACCGGCATCAAGAACCTGCTCGTAACCGGCGATGTCGCCCTGACCCAGTGGTCCTCCTGGGACGTCATCGAGATCAAGGACACCAAAGGCAACAAGGTTAATGAGCTGAAAGAGAACTGGAAAGACGGCGTCCGCGCTGGTCTGGCGCTCGAATACACCGTACTGCCCCCGGCCAATGCCAAGATTCGCGCGGCCTTCTACAGCGAACCCCGCGCGGCCGTGCCGGAGACCATGAATCCCACCATCCCCGACATCAATCGCCGCAACGTGGTGGTGCTCGGCTTTGGTCTGCCGATTGGTCCCTTCGAGGCCGGTTTGATGTATGAGCACATGTTCATCAAGGATGAGACCGTTGCCTGGAATCCGTCCGCTCCCCCCTATGAGAATATCGGCGGCGTTTACAGCATGAAGGTCAACAACCTGATGGTCGGCCTGGACTACAATTTCTAAATCCGGCCAAAACCGGCGTATCCCTCGGTGAAACGCCGGTCGCTGCGACAATCGGGAGGCTCTCCGCGCGAGAGTCTCCCTTTTTTTTGAAATAAAAGCCGGTTCCATCCCGGTTATACGAATGTTATCCTGCAGTTAGGCCCACTTCTCAAGCCGGGAATGCATATGAAACCATTTTATCTTCTGGCCCTTCTGGGTCTGTTATTCTTTGCCTGCAACGATGAGAGCGGGATCAAGCCCCCCTCCCAGCTCAGCGGCTTTTCCGGGACCATCACCTTCAAGGGCGCCTGGCCGGAGGATACCGATCAGATCCGCCTGGCGGCCGCGCTCAAATTTCCGCCTTCGTCCATCGCCGATGTTCTGCTCGGCGAGGCCCTGCCCATCGGCGGCGATTCCCTGCGCTATACCTTTTACACCAATCCGGTCGCCCTGCAAGCCGTCGGCGTGGTCTGGAAGGAGAAAAATCAGGCCTGGGATGCCACCAACATCATCGGCTACTATTTTCCGACGGAGAATCATCTCGCACCGGGCGCCGTCACGGTCAGCCGCAAGGATGAGATCGTCCCGAACGTCGACATCGTTTGCGATCTGGCCAAGGTCAAACGCGCTGTCAACAGTGCCATTGGCGGTCTGCTGCGTGTCCAGGGCGCCTGGCCGGCAGCGACAACCAAGGTGGTGGTGGCCGCCTCGACCGCGCCGGTCCTGCCATCCAGCCTGCTCGATCTCACCTTCTCTTTTCCGATCGATGCCGGGTTCGACTCCACCCGTTATTTCATCCCGGTGCAGCCAGGTACCTACAAGCTGGTCGCGGCCCTGGTCATCGAAGAGGGCAAGAGCATCGGCCTGGAAAGTATCAAGGGGGCCTATTACAGCTTTTCCGGGATCAAGATCAGGAACGCCGAAACCCGCACGCTGGATGTGGATCTGACCCTCATCTTCCCGCCGGGTGGCCTGCGTACCGCTGACCTCGATCCGTCCATAACCGCGACCGCGCCTCTCAAGTGATTGGACCGCCTATGCCCAGAATATACTGGCCGTTACTGGCCCTTCTTCTCCTCCTGACCTTGATGCCGCAGCTGCTGCCGGCACAGAGCACAGGTCGCATCAGCGGCCGGGTGGCCGATGTCAAAACCGGTGAGGCCATCCCCGGTGCCAATGTCATGATCGCCGGAACCGTCCTCGGCGCCAACAGCGACGCCGAGGGACGATTCAGCATCAATTCGCTGGCGCCAGGGCGCTATGATCTGCGCGTATCGGCCGTCGGCTACCGGCCGTTCCTGCGCAAGGCGATCGCTGTCGCTGCCGGGGCGCAGATCCAGATCCCCATTGCGCTCGAGCAGACCCTGATCGAGAGCGGCGAGGTGGTGGTCACCGCTTCCAAACGCCGCCAAAGCATCGAGGATTCGCCCACCAGCGTCGGCGTCATGAGCAACCACGAACTCGAACAGAAGAACCAGGTTTATCTCGACAAGGCCCTGGAGCATGCCGCCGGCGTCAACTTCGTCGGCGGCCAGATCAACATCCGCGGCTCCTCCGGCTATAATTACGGTGCCGGCAGCCGTGTGCTGATGCTGATTGATGGTGTGCCGGTGATGCCGGGCGACAGCGGCGATATCAAATGGAGCATGGTGCCCGCCAGCCAGGTGGATCATGTCGAGATCGTCAAGGGCGCCGGATCGGCCCTTTATGGCTCCAGTGCCCTCGGCGGCGTCGTCAACGTGATCACCAAAAATGCCTCCGCCAAACCGGTGACCCACCTGCGCATGTCGGCGGGCGTTTACGACAAACCCCTCTACGCCGAGTGGAAGTGGACCGACCGTCTCCTCCACTTCGACGACGTCGATATCGACCATTCCCGGCGCATCGGCCAGTCCAATCTCATGCTGGCGCTCGGGCGCCATCAATCCACCGGTTATGCCCAAAATGGCTGGTATCAACGGGTGAACGGACTAGTCAAATGGCAGCGGCAGCTCACCCCCAAAGCCACCCTGACCCTCTCCAGCCACTATGAGACCAACAACAACGGCACTGGCCTGATGTGGCGCAGCCAGAGCGAGGCCCTCTCTGTCGCCAAAGAGGCGCTGGGAGACCGGGTTAAATCGGATAAATTTGGTCTTAATTTGTTTCATCGTTGGGCTGCCAGCGACAAATTCGCCCTTAACACCCGCGTCTCCTATTTTCGCAATTTCTGGAAAAACTATTTCCACGACAACCTCAATGCCTCGCAGGCCAACCGCATCGGCGTGGAGCTGCAGGGCGATTATCAGTATTCGAATACCAACGCCCTCACCTTCGGCACGGAGGAGGCCTGGGATATCGTCGAGTCCGGTCTGGTCGGGGATCACAACCAGTATGTCCTCTCCGGCTATATCCAGAACGAACGCAAGCTGATCGGCGCCCTCGCCCTGACGCTGGGGGCGCGCTATGACCTGCAAAAGGTCGATACCGGTTTCAAGGACGAGAACCTGAGTCCAAAAGTGGGACTGGTGTGGCACGCCTTGCCCTGGATGACCCTGCGTGAATCCTCCGGCCGTGGTTTCCGCGCTGCCTCCATGTCGGAGCGCTTTTCCAATTCGGTCTATTCGGGCTTGCAGCTAATCCCCAATCCCGACCTCAAGTCGGAAACCGCCTGGTCGCATGAGGCCGGTGCAACCCTGCACCTCCTCCCCCTGCTATCGCTGGATTTCAGTGCCTTCCGGAGCGATTATTGGGACCTGATCGAGCCGGAACCCACCGTCACCCAGGAGATCCGCTTCGTCAACATCACCCGCGCGCGTATCAGCGGCATCGAGAGTTCACTGCAGATCCATCCGGGGATCCCGGGGCTCGCGGTCACGACCGCCTGGACCTGGATGGATCCGCGCGACCTCGATCTGGACAAGACCCTGGCCTACCGGCCGCGCCAGATCTCCCAGACCACGGTGCTCTACGGCCTCGGCCCTATGGAGGTGAGCGCCGACTATCGTTACATCTCCCGCCTCGACCAGGTCAAGCTCTATCCCCTCGAGGACCGGGTGGCGCAAAAGACCCTGGATTTGCATCTGACCTGGCGCTACCAGCAGTGGTCGCTCGGCCTCCATATCAACAATGCCCGTAACCACAGCCATACCCAGATGGAGCGCACCTTGCTGCCCATCCGCAACTATATGCTCACCCTGAGCGGGACGATCTGATTTGCAGGAGTACCTATGCGTCTTATCCTCTTTTTGGGAGCCATGATGGCTATTGTCGTGATGCAGTCAGGCTGTGAGCCATCCGCAGATTGGCCCGCCAGGCTCCCCGCAGCAGCGGTACAGGCCGAGTTGGACAAGCTCGCCCCGGTCGCCCTCGAGTACGACCTCTCCCCTCTTTCGCCCGCTGACCAATCGGCGCTGGCGGAGATCCTCCGGGCCGCCCGAATCATCGACCAGCTCTATCTTCTGCAGGTCAGTCCGGAGAATCCTGCGCTGCTGAAAAAGCTGCAAGCCGATCCATCCCCGTCCGGCCAGCCCTATCTGCAGATGTTCCAGGTGATGGCGGGTCCCTGGAACCGGCTGGATCACGACGCCCCTTTCCTGACCGGCGAGGCCCGGCCCGCCGGCGCCGGATTCTATCCGCCGGATATGACCCGGGAGGAATTCGACGCCTGGATTGCCGCCCATCCCGAACAGAAGACGGCCTTCGAATCCACGTTTACTGTCATTCAGCGCAATGGTCAGGACCTCGTCGCGGTACCCTTTCATCAAGTCTGGCAACCTCTCGTCAGGGAGCTCGCCGGCCATCTCGAGGCGGCTGCCAAATTGACCACCGACCCGACCCTGGCCACCTTTCTTCACCTGCGCGCCGAGGGCCTGCTTCTGGACGATTATTATGCGAGCGACATGGCGTGGATGGATCTGGCGGGTGATCTCGAGGTGGTGATCGGCCCCTATGAGGTCTATGAGGATGGCTTGTACAACTACAAGGCCTCCTACGAGGCCTTCGTCTGTCTCGTCGATCACGCGGAGAGCAGCAAGCTGGCAGCTGTCGGCACCCACCTCAACGAGCTGGAGGCGCGCCTGCCCATCCCCGAGCGCTACAAGAATTTCAATCGCGGTGCCGCCTCCCCCATCAAGGTGGTTCAGGAGCTCTATTCCGCCGGTCAGTCGGGGGTGCAGACCACCGCTTTCAATTTGCCCAACGACGAGCGTGTTCGCGAGGCCAAGGGATCCAAAAAGGTGATGCTCAAGAACATCGCCAGGGCCAAATATGAAAAGTGCTGGATGCCGATCGTCCAGACTGTCCTGGCGCCCAAACCCCTCGCGGCCGTATCATTCGATGCCTATTTCAACCATGTGCTGATGCACGAGGTGAGTCATGGCCTGGGACCGGGCATGATCACCCTACCGGGCGGTGAACGCGTCGACGTTGCCAAAAGCCTGAAAGAGCTCTACTCGACCATCGAGGAATGCAAGGCCGACGTGCTCGGGATTATTAATCTGAAGATCCTGATGGAAAAGGGGATTTTTCCGGCCGGGATGGAGTATCCGATGTACGCCAGCTATCTCGGCGGGATGCTGCGTTCGATCCGCTTCGGGATCAACGAGGCCCATGGCGGCGGGGTGGCCATCCAGTGGAATTACGGCTTCGAAAAGGGGGCGTTTCGGCAGGATGAGAACGGCAAGCTGACTCTCGATGAGAGCAAAATGGTGCCCGTACTCACCAGTCTGGCGCACGAACTGCTGATGTTCCAGGCCACCGGCGATTATGCCGGCGCCAAACGGTTTATCGAACGATACCGGCAAATGACGCCGGTGATGCAGCAGATGGTGGAGGCCCTGAAGGGGGTGCCGGTGGATATCCGTCCCTCCTATCCGGTCCTGGCCCACTTCGGCCTGCAATAAATATCCTTCCCGCTGGTTCGAGATCCCTGGCCCGCCTGGTGCCTAGGGGTCTCCACGCCTCTCTTCTCGCGCCTCTCTTCTCGCGCCGACCCGGGCCAAAACCGGCTCACACGGAGGCACAGAGCACACCGGGCCCCGCCTAGAATCCTCGCGCCTAAAAAATCTCGCGCCGACCCGAATCCGTCAGGGCTCACCCGACTCCCGCGCCTCTCTTCTCGCGCCGACCCGGGCCAAAACCGGCTCACACGGAGGCACAGAGCACACCGGGCCCCGCCTAGAATCCTCGCGCCTAAAAAATCTCGCGCCGACCCGAATCCGTCAGGGCTCACCCGACTCCCGCGCCGGCGTGAACACCCCTTTTAAAGTCCCGCACTCTACCAATTGTAAGCAGATTAAAATATAAAGGGCAGAAAGCGTTTGCTCTTTTTCATGTATTCGGTGTAATCCGATCCGAAATATCGTATGCATTCCACCTCATCCGCTCTGGCAGTGGCATTAAGCAGGAGAGTTGCCCCCAATGACAGGATAAAACCGGCCCAGCCAGGTTGTTTGAAAAAGATTCCCCAGGTCAACCAAAAAAGAGAACTATAGAGTGGATGGCGGATGTAGCGATAGATTCCGCTGGTGACCAACTGCGAGGTTTTTTCGAATCCAAACAGATGCGTTTCATCTTCGCGGACCTTCCCTGGCTTGCCTCTCCGGATCAGTCCTTCTGCTCCTATTACCAGTAATATCAATGATATAAACAATAGAATCCAGGAAATCATCTGCGCCCAGGAAAAGGGATTGCGGAACCACACTCCCACATTGAGCAGAAACAGCAGAAGCATACACTCCCAGGCAAAAAAACGATAGAAACCGTGAGAGCCATAGACCCGCAAGGAAGATCGTGAAAGAAGGGCCAGGAGAAAAGTGGTGAACGTAAATATAATAATTTTAATCATATTGTGACCTTTTCGCCGATGGAGGTACATTCGCTGCCGGGTCGGCACCAGAGGGATTAGGCCGGCGCCAGAGGGATTAGGTCGGCGCCAGAGGGATTAGGCCGGCGCCAGAGGGATTAGGTCGGCGCGAGAGCCTGGCTGGCCTGGGCTAGAGCCGGATGCCGGGCCGGCGCGAGAGCCTGGCTGGCCTGGGCTAGAGCCGGATGCCGGGTCGGCGCCAGAGGGATTAGGTCGGCGCCAGAGCCTGGCTGGCCTGGGCTCATGCCGGATGCCGGGCCGGCGTCAGCGGGAGCGGCCAGCCCGGCCATAATAGTAATAGATCAGCCCGGTGCAGGTCAGCGCCACCCCGGCCAGAGAGGGCCAAAAGGCCGTGATCAGGGTGGTGACCATGAACCAGACCTGGATGACCAGCACCAGAATAAGGGTGACCGGATAGCCCCAGGCCTTGTAATAGCGCGGGGCTGCAGGGTATTTCCGGCGTAAAACATAGACCGCCGCGAAGGTCGAAATATTAAAGATCGATGAGGTAAAGGAGAAAAAGTCGATGATGGACTCGTAGGCATGGGCGGCAAATCCGGCGGCGAAGAGCAGCACCGTCGCCCACAGGCCCTGGACGAGCAGCGCGCGGTTGGGGGTCTTGTAACGCGGATGGACCTCGCCAAGCCAACCGAAGAATAGACCATCGCGCGCCATCGCGTAAACACCGCGCGCCTTGACCAGCACCTGCGAGCTGACGCTGCCGAAGGTATTGAGCATCACCGCCAGGCTGACGAGAATGCCACCGATGCCGCCCACAGCTGCCTCGACCGCATCGACCGCCACCCATTTGGAGGCGGCGATGGTGGCAACCGGAATCTGAAAAAGGTAGGCGGAATTGGCCGCCAGGTAGATCAGCATCACCCCGGTGAGGCCGAGGATGAGCGAAAGGGGCAGATTGCGGCGCGGATTCTGGACCTCCTCGGCAACATAGGTCGCCCCTTCCCAGCCGCTGAAGGCGAAAAAGGCGTACCGCATCGCCGCCCCCATGGCCAGGAGCGAGCCCCAGGTGAATCGTTCCGGCCAGAAGGGCTGACTGAAGTGGGTGGTGCTGCCGCCGCTGGCGAAACAGATGCCGATGACCATGCCGAGGGCGAGCAGCTTGAGCAGGCTGAGAATATTCTGGACCTTGCCGCCGAGGGCGACGCCAAAGCAGTTGACCAGAGTCAGCAGCCAGATGATAGCGAGGGCGATGAGGACCTCGACGCCCCGGCCGAAGGCGGCGCCGGTGAGGAGGCGATAGAGGGAGTTGCCATACTCGGCGAAGACGATCGAGACTGCGGCGATGGCCCCGGTTTCGGAGACGAAGAACATGGCCCAGCCGCGCAGAAAGGCCCAGACGGGGGGATAGGCGGCGCGGAGGAAGGCATAGGGGCCGCCTGATTTGGGCATCATCGCGGCCATTTCGGCATAGACGAAAGCTCCGAGCAGGGTGGCGATGCCGCCAAGCAGCCAGACCCCGTAGAACATCGAGACGCTGCCGACCAGGATCATGATCGGCGCCGGGGTCCGGAAGATGCCTGAGCCGATGATACGGCCGATGAGGATGGAAAAAGCCTCGGTCAGACCCAACCGGCGTTCAAGGGCGCTCTTTTCGCTGAACCACTCCTCCGGAACCATGGGCTGTGCGGACACGCTCTCCTCCTGGCCGGACTTTCAGCGCCGGCGGTTTACGGTTGGTTATGCTGGGGATGCCCCACTGCGGGCTATCCTCCGGTCTGGCTCGTCTCCACCTCGAGAAAGATCCCGCGCACGGCATAGCCGGTGCGGCGGACATAGGGCAGGCTGGCGACGCTGGTCGTATAATCCTGCAACTGGGCCGGGTCGTGGCTCTCGCCGGTTTTGAAATCGACGATAAGGATTTCCCGCCGGGTATCGCTCACCAGCATGCGGTCGATGCGCTGTTCGCGGCCGTCCGGGGCGAAAAGGGTCTGTTCAGTGAAGACGCGTTCCCATTTCGCAGCGGAGAAGTAATCGGTATGAGCGTCGATGAACGCCTCCACCCGGGCGATGAGAGCGAGGATATCAGCAGCCGGCAGCAGGCTGCCGTAATCAGCCAAAGCCCGCCGGGCGGCGCGCTCCCGGGCTTCGGGGGTATCAAAGGTGATGAAGGAGAGGTAATGGTGAACGAGATTGCCGCGGTCAACACGCCGCTTGTTGAGATAGACACTGCGGTAATCGAGATAGGGCTCCTTCTCCAGGCGTTCCTGGTCCGCGCGGTACCAGACGGAGCGCTCCGGATCGAGAAATCCACTCAGGGCGCTGGTGGTCATATCCTCCGGGTGCCGGCTGGCGGGTTCCCGGTGCCACTCCCCCCAGCGACCTTCCGCCGCCTCCTCGTCCCTGATCTGCAACCGGCCATGCGCGGCGAGCATCGCGTGCATGGCCGTGAGGATCAATGCGCCTGCCGAGGCGGTCTCGTCGCCGGCGGCGGCTGCGAGCAGCCCCTCCAGCCCATCCTTGTTCTTCCCCACCAGATAGACGGCCAGATTGCTTCGTGCGCGCGTCACCGCCACGTAAAATGCGTTCAGTTCCTCGATGCACTCTCTTTTGACCGAACGTTCCACCAGCGCGCCGGCGCTCGAGGCGGTGAGTACGTCATGATAAGTACAGGTCAGGGCGTGCGCCTCGATACGCTGGAATTGGTCATCGTGGTGAACGTAGCAGGCCAGGCCGCTCTGATCATCCCGGCGTTTGGTCATGGGCCAGAAGAGGAAGACGCTGCCAAACTCCAGTCCCTTGGCCTTGTGAATGGTGAGCAGCCGGATGGCTTCGACCTCCTCCAGTCCGAGCTGCTGCCAGCCCTCGTCCTCTTCATGCTGTTCGCAGTACCGCACAAAGCCGGCCGGTGAAGGTTCGAAATCGCGCTGGTTGTGGCAGAAATTGGCGACGAGCTGCAGGAAAAAGGCGATGTTCTTGCTATCGTTTTCCTGGGTGAAGAGGCGAGTGACGGCGAACTCCTCAAAAATGCGCTTGCACAGCACAAGAAGATCCATACCGGATGCGGCCTGAATGAAGAAGGCACAGCGCTGCACCGCCGCATGATCCGGCAGGCGACCGGCCAGTTTTTGCCAAAGCGGTCGCGGGGAGGGATCGGCGGCCGCATCTCGATAGGCGAGCAGGATCTCCTTCAGCTTCGCTCCGCCGCAAAGGAGATAGTCGGAGCGGAAGAGCTTGAGCAGCTCGGCCACGTCGAGTGTCGCCAGATAGCGCAGCAAATAGATCGCCGGTTTGATCGCGCGGTGCTCGAGGATGGAATGGGAGCTTTCGAGCACATAGTCGATCTTGAGTTCATCGAGGATCTCGGCGATGGCATGCAAACTGTCATTTTCGCGCGCGAGGATGGCGGTCTCGTTGGGCCGGAGGGTCCCTTCCTGCAGCCGCGGCAGGATCTCCTGCCTGACCATCTCGGCACAAGCGTCGCGCTGACTGGCGAGGTCGCCTGCATCGTCTCCGCTGTTATAGGTGCGGAAGGCGACCAGCAGGCTGCCGGGCATCTCCAGTCGCGCGGTCTTGCAGGCCTCATAGGGCCAGTCGAGGCCGAGGGCGGCCAGGCGCTGCTGCAGCGGATCGCCGCCGAAAAAGTCGTTGACGAAATCGATGATGACCGGGCTGCTGCGATAGGAGGTGTCGAGGCGGACCGGCTCGCTCTCATTGAGGCGCTGCTGCATCGCCCTGAGCAGGTCACGCTCCCCCCCCCGCCAGCCGTAGATGGACTGTTTCTCGTCGCCAACGACGATGATCCCGCCGTAGGGCCGGACCCCCTCGCCGCTGGTCACCTCACGGATGAGGGGCCGCAGGATGTTGAACTGCAGCAGGCTGGTGTCCTGAAACTCATCGATGAGAAGAAAACGCACCCGGCTGGTGAGGATCTCATAAAAGGCATTGGTGACCGAATCCTCTTCGACCAGTGAGAGCTCGGGATCATAGAGGTAGCGGTAAGTATACCAGGCGATATCGTCGTACCCGAAGATCTGGTCGCGAAAGCGCAGTTCATCGTATTTGTGCAGGAGCATGGTGGCGATCTCCTCCAGTTCGGCCTCCTCCTGGAGAAAATCGGTGAAATAGAGAAAATCGGCCAGCTCGTGCACGGCCTCCTCTAGGCCGGCCTTCAGCTCTGCCGCCAGCTCGCGGTCCTCCTTCTTGCGCATGAGGGAGCTGCCGTTCCAGAACTTGGGGTCCTTGATGATGAGCGGGTAATTTTCCCGCAGGAAAGCAGGATCGGTCATACAGCTGCGCAGGGTTCCCAGCCAGAGGCTGCCGGCCTCGCCTTCAGGGAAAAGCAACTCGTACCAGCTGCCCAGCAGGGCCTCGCGGGCATTGGCATCCGGCTTGTCTCGCTGCAAATAGTCCGCAAAGCGATCGAGGATGGCATGCAGGGCGGCTCGCCAGGCGGCCAGGTGGGCAGCGGCGATTTCCGGCTGGGGGGTATGGCGGACGCGATCGCGATCGATACAGTGCAGGAGGTAGCGGGAGCCGAGCAAGCCGCGGATCAGTTTTTCATACTCGGGGAGCGTCCGTTTCTGTGAGCGTTCAAAGAGGTTCTTGATGATGCCGAGGTTGCCGGGCTCGAGGGCATAGGCGTAGAGCGAGGCATAATAGCGCGGATCCATTCGGCTGTTGATCGCATAACTGCTCAAACCGATGTAGGGGGCGATGATCGATTTGAAGAGTCGGTTGATAAAGGCGTCGATGGTGCTGATCTGGACCTGGCTCTTGTTGGTCAGCATCTCCTCACGCACCTGCTGCAGCCACGTGCGGTCGGTCTCCTGCCAGGGCCGCTCAAGCAGCGGTTCCAGATTGGCGCGCAGGCCGGGCGCATCCTGATCCTCACAGCTGAGGCTGCGCATCTGCGCAAAGATGCGGTCGCGGATCTCCGCTGTGGCCTTGCGGGTGAAGGTGATCACCAGGATCTCGTCGAAGCGGATGCCATCGCCACGGCAGCGCAGCAGCAAGGCGATATACTCCAGGGACAGCCGGTAGGTCTTGCCGGTGCCGGCGCTGGCGCGGATCACCTTTTGAATCCGGGTATTCATCGCCCTCCTCTCACTCTGCGCCGGTCCAGCAGAAGGTGCAGAGTTGTTCACGGGGCAGGCCGATGGCCTGGACCATATCGGCCATGGTCTGGTATTTGAGGGTCGTCAAACCCAGCCGTTGGCGGATGATTCCGGTCATGGCGGAAAAATCCTCCGAGGAGGGATCAAGAAACCTGGCCAGGTCAGCCGGAAAACTGCCGAGCAGTTCGACGATGGCGCGGCGGGCGGCGAGATCCATCAGCGAGCGCGACCTGGAAAAGTTGAGATAGGGGCAGCCATAGAGCAGGGGCGGACAAGCGACGCGCATGTGCACTTCGGCCCCGCCGAAAGCATAGAGCCGGGCGACGAAGTCGCGCAGTTGGGTACCGCGGACGATGGAATCCTCACAGAGAAGCATGCGCTTGCCGGCGATCAGGTCGCTGATCGGGATCAGTTTCATGGTGGCAATGAGGTCGCGCGTCTCCTGGTTCTGGGGCATAAAGCTGCGCGGCCAGGTGGGTGTATACTTGACGAAGGGACGGCTGTAGGGGAGGCGGGCCTCCGCTGCGTAGCCGATGGCATGGGCGATGCCCGAGTCGGGTATGCCCGAGACCATATCGACTTCGACGCTGTCGGCGCGCGCCAGTGAGGCGCCGCAATGGTACCGCACCTGCTCGACGTTGATCCCCTCATAGCTGCTCGCCGGATAACCGTAATAGATCCACAGGAAAGAGCAGATCTTCATGGTATCGCCGGGGGGCGCCAGGCTCTGGCAGCCATCGGGGGTGACGAGGACGATCTCGCCCGGGCCGAGATAAGCCGTGGTCTGAAAGCCGAGGTTGGGAAAGGCGCTGCTCTCGATCGCCAGGGCGGTGGCGTCCGGGCGGCGGCCGATCAGCACCGGCGTGCGCCCGAGACGATCGCGGGCAGCATAGATCCCCGCCGAGGTCAGGATGAGAATCGAACAGGAGCCCCTGATCGCCGCTTGCGCCCGGCGGATGCCTGCGGCAAACGACTCCTCCCGGTTGATCAGGGAGGCCACCAGTTCGGTGGGATTGATGGCGTTGAGATTCATCTCGGTGAAATGGCCGCGCCGCGCCGCCAGTTCCTGGCTGGCGAGCTCCGCCAGATTGGCGATCGCGCCGACAGTGACGATGGCATAGTTGCCCAGATGTGAGGCGATCAGCAACGGCTGGTCCTCATAGTCGCTGATCACACCGATGCCCATTGTGCCCTTGAATTTGGCGAGGTCATCGGCAAATTTGGAGCGGAACTGGGCGGTTTCGATGCTGTGGATCGATTTTTTGAAACCCTCCGGCTGGACTACCGCCATGCCGCCGCGCCGGGTGCCGAGATGACTGTGATAGTCGGTGCCATAGAACAGGTCATTCACGCAGTCGTTTTGCGACACGATTCCGAAAAAGCCACCCATCTTTCGCCCTGCCTCCTCTCTGCCAGCCCTTGGTAAAATATAACCGCCGGTCCCCTGCGATCAGCGGGGATGAAAGATCTCCAGCCGGATGATATCATCGATGTTCTTCCCTCCCCAACTGCGCCTGCGCGCGGGCTGATAGCCGGTGGTGCACAGCTGAAGCAGGGTATTTGCGATCTCGCCACGGAATTTTGCCAGATGCTCCAATTTGCTCAGCTTTTTGGTGTTCTTGTTGAGTTTGTCGAAGCGCTGTTCGAGGATCTTGTAGAAGCAGGAACGCACGCGATCCGCCATCCCCGGGTCGTCCAGCAGATAATAAAGGAGCTCATAAATCAGGAGCTGCTCCTCCTTGTACTGGCTGCCGGTCTTGTAATCGATGAGAAAGGCCGACATCGGCTCGCCGTTTTCAATACGCAGATCGGCGCGGCCGGTGAGAAAGAGATCCAGCGGCAGCCCGCTCTCCGCGGCAGTCATGTAGAGCTGCGGGCTGGTCTCTCTGGCGCTGGTGAATTCCTTTTCCGGGAAGACGCGCGGACGGTCAGCGTCCAGATGGAATCGCGTATGCAGCTGCTGGAAGAAATAGGCGCCGGAGGAGCGGATGACCGGCAGGACGAATTCACGAAAGTAGACGAGTCCATGGTTCTTCGGCAGCTTGAAATAGTACTCCGCATGGCTGGAAAAGAGATCGGCGATCGCCCGGTCCCCATAGTCGTCGAAGAGAGGCGCAAAGGAGCTGAAGGGAGCGGACTCTTTGATGTAATAATGCCAGCAGAGGTCGAAGAGCTCCTGGGCCACCTTGCCGAGCAGCTTGTGGGTCCACTCCATCGGCCATTTGCCGGGCCAGTCGGGCACGCCGGCCACCGTGCGCAGGGCGTATTCGAAGGGATTCGATTTGAGCTGCTCCCAGGTATAATAGGAGAGCCGCCACATCCCGGCGGGAAAATCGGCAGCGGCATCGAAGGGCAGGGTAAAGTAATCTCCCTGATCGCGCACCGGCAGGGGACGGCGGACCTCCTCCCTGTCGCTGAAGAATTGCCGGCTGAAATCCCGATAGTCGATGTCGGGATGGGTCACCATGCGGAACTGCTGCGGAAAGGCCAGTGCCAGCTCCTCGACAAAGGAACTTGGCTGGGTATTTTTGTCGGTGTTCTCGACGGTGAAGAGATGCAGCTCCGGGGTGGAGAGAGCCAGACGGAAAAAGGCATATTTTTCGCGCAGGTGGATGTCGTCGCTGGTGGTCAGGCCGAGCAGGACCCGCTGTTGTTCGGTGAGCAGCCAGGGGATGGCGCGCGTACGGGGCAGCTGTCCCTCCACCACCTGCAGGAGCGCCAGCCGTTCGAAGGTCAGCTGCTGCGCATCGGCAAAGCTGATGAATTCGATCTGATTCTGGCGGTCGGTATTCCATTCAAAGCGCACACGCATCGACTTGATATAGTCGAGGTAGAGGCGGACCAGGCCACGCACTGTGGTGCTCCTTCCCTCACCCGGGAAGAGGGTGTGCCACTTTTCGATCAGGCCCAGTTCGCCCAGGGCGCTGAAATCGGCCAGGCTCTGGTAAAAGAGCTCGATGAGGGTGGTTGCGCTCCGCTCTTTTTCCGGCACGATGCGGCGAAGGGGGAGCTGTTCTGGATCACTGAGAAGGCGGACAAAACCGGCAGGGTCCTGTACCTCGAGCAGGCTTTCGAGCAGCCGCAGTACCGGCCTGACCAGGGGCTCGAGTTCACGGCGCTCGCGATGGTGGGAATTGAAAAAACGGCCCTGCAGGTCGAGGTAAAGATAGTCCTGTTCCTGCAGTTTATGGAGCAAGGTGATGAGCCGTTCCCGCTCAGCCGCACCCTGGTCCGGATCGACGTGCTCGAGCAGAGGCTGATAGAAGGCCGTGGTGTGCGCGGCCTCGAGCAGCGCAGGCAGCGGCAGCAGCAGGCAGCCGGCCTGACTCTCCCAGACCAGTTCTTCGAGCAGGGCCCCGAGTGTGGCGAAAAAGTGATAGAGAGAGGTCTCGCTCATCGGGAAAGAGGCGGGCAGCCGGAACCGGGCGGGTGAAAAAAGATGGTGAAAGGCATTGGGCTGCAGCGAGACATCGACGGCATGCGGGATGTGTTCCAGGGCAGCGCTCTCGATGAAGCGGGCGTAAAGGGCAAAGTCGTTGCCACATTGGTGCAAGGTGATGCTGCAGGGAGCGGTTGCTCCCAGCTCGGAGGCCAGGAAAGGCCGGACCTTGAGCGCCTCCTCGTCCATCAACCGGGGCGGGAGCTGGAAGATGCAGGTGATCTCGTGCCCCCTGCCGGCGAGCAGGTGGAGCATCGATTTTTCCAGCGGGGAGAGCTGAAAGGGATTGACCAGAATGATCTCCCGAAAGGGAGCGCAGAAGGCATCGTCGATATGCTCCGCGCGCCGGATGAAGATGCGGTCGCTGAATCCGCGCTGATTGATAAAGTCCCGGTAGAGATCGCGGATATGCAGCAGCATGCGCAGGCTCTTCTCCTGCCAGGGCAGCAGCTCGGCGCCCGCCTCGGCGAGAGCGTTGGGGGCTGCATCGAGGTCGACCAGCGATTCGCCGGCCTCCTCCAGGAGGGCGAAGAAATGGTTGGCGAGTTCGATGCACTGGAAATAGGAGGCGATGCGGAACTGGTCGCGAGCGGTGGTGTCGAGAGAGGCGTAAAAGGCGAGGGTCCGTTTTTCCTCTTTCAGCAGCGGAGAGGGTGCGATGAAAAGCTGCTCCTTGAACTCCTCCAGGGTCAAAAGGCGCAGTCCGGTCAACTCCCAGCCGGGTTGCAGCAGGCGTCTGGCCGCGTTGCGGCCGGCCTCCCCCGGAAAAAGCAGCAGGGCTTCCCGGCCGCTCCACTCCTCCGGAGAGAGCAGGGGCTGATCGAAGTGGAGATAACGGAAACGGAGCGGGGACATGCGCAATGGACCTCGTTAGGGACGCACGGTTGGGGTCAATTTACGCACATAATAGCAACGACGCAATTAAAAAAACGTCTTTACATCATCGATGAAAACCCGTACTTTATGGCTGTATACCGAGGAGTCCGTATGCCCTTTCCCCGTCTTGAACCCGAACGCATCCGCGTCTACCCGCTGGCGCAGCGAATGAGCAAAACCGCCATCCGTGAGGTGGCCGTTGATCCGGAGCAGGAGCCGCCGGAGGCCCCGGCGAATGCTGCGCTGGTCCATGAGACCGCAGAGCGCATCCTCGCGGCGCGCGCCCATGGCGCGAGCGTGATCCTGGCCTATGGGGCCCATTTGATCAAGAATGGGGCCGCTCCGCTGGTGATTCGGATGATGGAGCGGGGCTGGATCACCCACCTCGCCACCAACGGCGCCGGCGCCATTCACGACTGGGAATTCGCCTATCAGGGCCGTTCGGAGGAGGATGTCCGCGCCCATGTCGCCCAGGGGCGATTTGGCACCTGGGACGAGACCGGTCGCTGGCTTAATCTGGCGGTGCAGGTCAACGCCCTGCGTGGAATGGGCTACGGCGAAGCCGTCGGTGCGATGATCGCCGAAGAGGGTTTGGCGCTGCCGGAGACAGCCGTGCTCGACAAGGAATTGCAGGAGAACCTGCGGGAAAATCATCCCCTCGCACCTGCCCGGGCCGAGCTGCTCACCACCATGCGATCGGCGGGCCTCACCGGCGGTCCGATCGCCATAGCCCACCCCTTCAAGGCGTACTCGCTTGGCGCCCAGGCCTTCCGCCTCCACCTGCCGCTCACCGTACACTGCGGCATCGGCTATGACATCATCTACAACCATCCCCTGGCCAACGGAGCCGCCCTTGGCCGCGCCAGCCATCAGGATTTCCAGGTCTTCGCCCACTCCGTCGCCGGGCTGGAGAATGGGCTCTTCCTCTCGATCGGCTCGGCGATCATGGCCCCGCAGATCTTCGAAAAGGCCCTCTCCGCCGTCAACAATCTGCGCCTGCAGGAGCGCCAGCCGATTCTCACCGGGCACCTGATGGTCATCAACGACCTCCAGGAGAGCCGCTGGGACTGGTCGAAGGGGGAGCCGCCCAAGAGCTCGCCCGATTACTACCTGCGGTTTCTCAAATCCTTTTACCGTATGGGCGGAAGTGTGCGGTATATCGCAGCTGACAACCGGTTGCTGCTGCACCAACTTTACGCAGCACTGAAAAAAAGCCAGCCACTGCCAGACGCAGGATCGAATCGATAATAGTACGGGAGCGTGCGATGCGCCGGCTGAGTCGCTACTGGAAACCTGTCATGGTCTCGCTGGTCTTTCTCCTCGGATGTGCCGCCTTTTTGCAGAGCGGCATGATCACCGGGGATCCTGCCCACCGTATGCTCAAGGCCCTCTATTACGCCCTCTCCCTCTTCATTCTCGGGGGCCTCGATATCGGCCTGCCCGGCGCGCCCTCGACCGCGGCGACCATCGTGCTCTGGTTCCTCTATTTCCTCGCCCCCTTGCTCACGGCCGGTTTTGTCTATGATTTTATCCAGAACAAACTCCTCGGCCGCATTCCCCGCAGGCTCAAGGGGCACACCATCCTCTGCGGATTGGGTCGCAACGGCCATCTGATTTATGAGCTGATCCGGGAGACCCTGCCCAAAGGCCACAAGGTGGTCGTCATCGAAAAAAACGAAACCAATCCTTACCTTGCGGCGGTGCGCAAGGATCCCTGGGCCTGGTTGATTCAGAATGACTTTTCGCGCCTGCCGGTGCTGGCGTCCGCGCGCCTGCAGAAAGCCCGTCGGGTCATCTTCTCCACCAATCTGGATCTGGACAATCTCAATGCTCTCATGGAGCTCAAATCGCACGGACCTGCGGTTCCGGGCCAGACCATCCACTGCCATCTCGGCGATCTGGAGATGCTCGACAACCTGCAGCAGACCCTCTTCCGGGAAGAGGCCTATAGAGGGGTGCATGTCTTCAATGGCTATCAGTGTGCCACCCGGCAGCTCTACCAGATGCTGAAAACCGACGCCTTCCTCGGCGAACAGGGAACCGTCTTTATCTTTTTTGGTTATGGACGCTTTGCCCATATGCTCTTCTCCCACATCAGCGGCGAGGTACGCGCCGGCGCGGCCGACGAAGTCATCATCGTCACGCAAAGGATGGCCCCAGAATTCGACCTCCAGCGACTGCTCCCGCGAAGCAGCCAGGCGGAGCAGGCCAGGCCCTGCACGATCCATCCGCCCCTCTTCCTGGACATGCACCAACCCGATACCTGGGCCCGGATCGATCAACTGCTGGAGGGCAATACCCGCCCTGTGCTCGCGTTCCTCTGCCGCGATAATGACGTTGCCAATCTCGATCTTGCCATCTCCATCAAGCTGAAGGGTCCGGTGAGTCTCAGAAAAGCCACGATCATCTGCCGGATGTACGCCGAGACGGTCAGCGACCTGAGCGAGATGCTCGATCATCGCCTTACCCTTAATCAAAGCCGGGATGTCCTCCTCTTCCCGCTCCAGGCCGAACTGAAGAGAGCCTTTGCCAGGGATATCTTTGCCCAAGGGCATGAAGGAACCCTTTCCACCGCCCGCACCTGAGCGCGGGCTGCCGCCTCAGCCCTCCTTACCGGCCAATCCCGCACCGGCCAAATAGAGCTGTAACTTTTTCGTCCAATTTCCGTTTTCAAATTTATAATTCGACTGCGGGGCTCCCCTATTCATCCCTTTCCCGAGAGCACCACCATGCTGCGCGTTCTTGTCGCCCTCCTGCTGACCTTTACCCTGGCCATGGCTGCCCCGGATTCTCCCTGCCGGATCTATTCGGCGCAGTCTTACACCACGAATCCCCCGGTCATTGACGGCCAGGGGGACGATGCCGTCTGGCACAGTGCCCCCGCTGGTGGCGAATTTATCCAGCACGAACCCCGCAATGGGGATCCGGCCAGCGAGCCCACGGAATTCCGCATCCTCTATGATCCGGACTATCTGTTTGTCCTGATCCGGGCGCATGATAGCCGCCCGGAAAAACGGCTCTCGCGCCTGGCCCGCCGGGATTCCGGGGACGAAAGTGAGCAGGTGGGCATCATCTTCGACAGCTACCACGACCGGCGCACCGCCTTTCAGTTCGGCGTAACCCTTGCGGGGGTCAAGCAGGACCTGATTTTCAGCAACGATGGTGACAACGAGGACAGCAGCTGGGATCCGGTCTGGGACGTCCGAACCTCGGCTGATTCTTCCGGCTGGACCGCCGAGATGCGCATCCCCTTCAGCCAGTTGCGATTCGGCGCCGCCGCCGAACAGGTTTGGGGTCTCGAGGTCTACCGCCGGCTTGCGCGCAATGCCGAACTCAGCCTCTGGCAGCCGATCCCCAAAGATGCCTCGGGCGTCGTCCATTTTTTCGGCGAATTGCAGGGTTTGTCCGGTCTGCACCACCCGGACCGGATCGAGCTGCTGCCCTACATCGTCTCGGACCTGGCCACCACCCGTCCCGAAGCGGACAATCCCTTCGCTCCGGGCCGCACCGGCCATTTCAAGGGCGGCCTGGACGGCAAGATGGGGCTCTCCAGCAACCTGACGATGGATTTCACCGTCAATCCCGATTTCGGACAGGTTGAGGCCGATCCTTCCGAGGTCAACCTCACCGCCTTTGAGACCTTCTTCCAGGAAAAACGTCCCTTCTTCATCGAAGGCAAGAACATCTTTGAGTACAAGCTGGCCATGGGCGACGGCGACCTGACCATGGACCGCCTCTTCTATTCCCGTCGTATCGGCCGGCCGCCGCAGTACGAGGTTGAGACCGCCGATGGGGAGTACCTCAAGGCGCCGCAGTATACCTCGATCCTCGGCGCCTTCAAGATCAGCGGCAAGACCGCACAAGGACTCTCGATCGGCGTGCTCGATGCGATCACCCAGCGTGAGCAGGCGGAGATCCGCGCCGGGGCGGTCCGTCGCCATCAGGTCACCGAACCGCTCAGTAACTATTTTGTCGGCCGTCTACAGAAAGATTACCATGGTGGTCGCACCTCTCTGGGCACAATGGTCACCGCCACCCACCGCCGGATCGAGGCGGCTCACCTCGAATTCCTCGACCGTGCAGCCTACTCCGGCGGTCTCGATTTCCGCCACAGCTGGCATGACCAGAACTGGATTCTCGATCTGCGCACCGCCTTCAGCCACGTTCGCGGCAGCCGCGATGCCCTGCTCGAGATCCAGACGGCCCCGGCGCACTATTTCCAGCGTCCTGATGCCTCCCACCTCAGCGTGGATTCCACGGCCACCTCCCTCTCCGGCACCGGCGGCGCCCTCTCCTTCGGCAAGGTCGGCGGCGGTCACTGGCGCTTCCTCTCGATGACCCTGTGGCGCAGCCCGGGGCTCGAACTCAATGACCTCGGTTTCATGCGCGAAGCGGACCAGGCCATCCAGGTTTTCTGGGCCGCCTGGCGTCAGCTCAAACCCTGGCATTTCATCCGCGAATCACAAATCAATGTCAACCAGTGGAATTATTATACCTGCAGCCGGGAACATCTCGGCTACGGCGGGAATATCAACGGCTATGCGGGGTTTACCAATCACTGGAGTCTGAACGGCGGCCTCAACCGCGAGAGCGAATGGCTGGGAATCTCAGCCCTGCGCGGCGGACCGGCGCTGCTCACGCCCGGCGGCACCAACCTCTGGTGCTATCTCTCCACGGATTCGCGCAAGCGCTTCTCGGCCGGGATCGAACACTCCCGCTACCAGAACACTCTGCATACCTCCCGCTCCCGTCACTGGGGCGTGGATCTGGATTGGCGCCTCTCCCCCGCCCTTAATCTGGCCCTGCAGCCACAATGGAACAGCAGCCGGACCAATCTGCAATACGCCGAAACGGTGGAGACCCCGGCCGGCCCGCGCTACATTATGGGCCGGCTCGAGCAGAAGAATCTGGCGATTGTCATGCGGCTCAACTACAGCCTGTCACCGGATCTCTCGATCCAGTATTACGGCCAACCCTTCATCGCTGCCGGCGCCTTCAGCCGGTACAAGGCCATCACACAGGCGCGGGCTCCCCGTTACGAGGATCGTTTCCACCTCTTTGCCGCGGACGAGATCCGCTACGATCCGGAGGATGAGAGCTATATCGTGCAGGAACCAAGCGGCGGGGCCGGGGCGTACCAATTCGACAAGCCTGACTTTAATTTCCGGCAGTTTCGTTCAAATCTGGTGATCCGTTGGGAGTATCGGCCGGGCTCGACCCTGTACCTTGTCTGGTCGCAGGGGCGAACCGGCGAAATTGGCGAGGGAAGCTTTGCCGGGCGACGCGATCTGCGCGCCCTGTTCGAGGTCTATCCGGAGAATGTCTTTCTGGTCAAGTGCAACTACTGGTTCAACCTCTAGATCGGCCGGTGGCGGCCACCAGGGTGATTGTGCAAAGCCTTCTGGCCGCCAGTCCTATGAGCGAACCGCCGGCTATTCCTGGCCGAGGCGATAGCGGCTGCGCAGCGCTTCCAGGGTTTTATAGCCGAACGAGCCGAGCGAGGTGATCTGCTCGCTCTCGGCGACCTGCTGATTATAATCCTTCTGAAAAGCGACCAGCGCGGTATAGGTTGCTTGCTGATCTCCATTCAGCACACCGTCATAAAAGCCTACCTCGCTGAGCACACCCTGAATCATCCGGTAGACCGCTGTACGGCTGCTATCCTGAATGCGTGTGGAAATAAAGCCGCCGAAGCGCTGCAGTTGCTGTTCCAGCTCAAAGAGGCGAAAATTAAAGTTGTTGCGCCATTCAGCCGCCTCGCCGGCGAAGCGAACCAGCGCGCGCAGGGTATCCACCAGTTGGGGGCGCGCCAGCGGTTTGCCGATGACCTCCTGCAGCAGCGGCAGCGGCACCGCCTGCGCCAGCTCCTGCTGACAGCGGGTGAGCTCCTCCTGACATACCCTGGAGGGCTGTGAGATTCTGATCCCGAACAGGTCGACGTCCTTGTCCTGGTACACCGCAATGCCGACGATCACCGCCAGCAGCAGCATGCCCATGCCGACCAGCAAGCCGAGGACCTTTGGGGTCAGTTTGTTGATGAGTACATCGATGATACCCCCCAGCCCCGTCCCGGTTTTATTCATACCACCCCTCCCGTTTAGTCCGATTGATGAAATATAGAGCGATTCCAGGCCAATGTCAAGCGCAATCGCTCACTTCATCCTTTTGCCGTAATCCAGCCGGAAGCTGGTGGTCACCTGGGGAAAAGCAGGGACCACCTTGGGATAGGGGACATTCTCCTGGGCGACGGTCATCGGCAGGTTGGTCAGTTTGATGGTATCGAAGGCCAGCATATCGATGGCGATGCGATCGCTGTACTTGCGCTGCAGCGAATCGACCCGGGCGTTGAGATGGCGCTCGATCGTCTGGAGCGCGCGAGGATCATCCGCGAGGCTGTCGCCCATCGCCCGCAGGTAGCCGTCGCGATAAAAAAGTGCATTGTAGTAATCGCGCCACATCCCCACCTCACGCTCAACCCCCTCCAGCCGGTCATAGCCCCGTTTGTAGGCGCGCTCGGTGAGATACTGATCCCGGACCATGTCGATGATCGCCAGCTGCAGCTGCCGGCCGAATTCGCGGTTTGGCATCCGTTTTTCGCGAAAGACCAGGGGATGGCTTTGCATCTGGTGAAAGAAGCGTTCGACGTTCCAGACCTCGCCATCGACCGTGAAGAGCGGCTCGCCGGCCATCGCCTTGACCTGGCCGAGATAGTCATCCCAATGGACATCTTTCTGCGGCTGGTCCCAATAGCGCTGCTCGAAGGCAGCCCTCTCCTCTTCCCTGCTGCGCAGATAGAGCGGCCCCATCAGATCGGCCATTTTGAAAAAAGTCGCCCGGTTGAATTCGATGCGCCGGCCCTTCATCACCGAGAGAATATAGCGGTCCCAATTCTGCCGGGCCTGTTTGTCGGTGAGGCGTTCCTTGACCGAATCCCAGAGTTCCCGCAGTTTTTCGTTGGTGACGACCGGCTCCGGGGTGATCTCGAGCACTTGCATGAAGAGATACTGGCCGGGCGCGGTCCGCACCGGACCGATCAGGTCCTCCTTTTCGCGGCGGGTGATGAAGAGGGAGTCGATGACGGCGTCATTTTCCGATTTGGCCCAGCTCACCTCGCGCTGCGGCAGGGTGTCGAGCGGGGCGAAGGAACGCATCGCGATCTGCATCGGCTCGCGCTGCTGGCGCATGCGCTGGTTGAGCAGGTGCGCGGTTGCGCTGTCGGTGGCATTGAAATAGGCGATGCGATAGCGCCGCGAGGCGCTGACGACGCTCTTTTTAAGCAGCATCGTGTCGATTTCGATCCCGGTGTAGCCCTCCTTGAGGAAGAGGTACTCGCGCATGGCCTGCTCCTTGCGGCCCTTGAGGAAATTCTCCACTTTGGGCGAAGTGATCAGGGGATTTTTCTCGCCTGCCTCGAGCGCGAAGAGCTTTTCGCCGATCAGGGAATTGAGGACGATCTTTTTATGGGTATAGCTCGCGCTGTTGCACCATGCCGGCCGGGGGGTATATTCGGCACGACGGATGAATTCGTTGACCGTGATGGTCTTGCCATCGATCCGGGCGAGAACCGCTTGCGGCGGCTGTAGCTCCCGGTTGCGCTGGCAGCCCGGCAGGGTTGTCAGGCCGGCGAGAATCAGGGTGATGAGCACTCTTTTCATGGTAGTCCTGGATGGAAATGGAGATGGGCCCGGTTTTTCTGGCCGGGCCCATTCCATGGTCTGCTGCGGGACGACAGGTTGTGGCACCGTCCGTTCGGATTATTTGATAATGGCAAACTTGCCCATCTTGACATCGCCGGTGATAGTCGATTCAACGCGGTAGAGGTAATAGCCCGCAGCGATATCGAGCCCCTCCTTGCTGCGCAGATCCCAGAAGGCGGTGCCATTGGACTCACTGTTCGAATCGAAAGTGGAGGTGCGCGTGCTCACGGCATTGTTGACCACGATCTCGTCAACCAGCAGGCCGCTGACCGTAAAGATCTTGATCGAGCACTGCGCCGGCACATGGGTGAACATCAGGCGCCGGGGCTGGTTGCGCTCCCAGTTGCCGATCGCGGGCTCCATCACGTTGGTGACCACATAGGGATTGGGCACCACCATGATCTGGTCCATATCCTCCTTGATCCGCGTTTTCTCGACCATCTGCTCGCCCACCGTGGTGAAGGTCAGCGAATCGCTCGGCAGATAACCACGGTCATAGGCGATATGATAGATGTCACCGGCCTTGGGCAGCTGGGCTTCTGTGGCAGCCTGCTGAAAATCGATGATAAAGGCGAGGCCGGCCCAGAGGTTGCGGCGGTTGGTCGCCCCCTGGTCGGTCACAAAACCGACCAGAACCCGGTCGACCAGCCAGCTGAATTGGCCATCGCGGTCGACGTCCTGCACCACCAGGTCGGCCTTGAGATTGGCGCCGGTCGAGTCCTTGAGGTTGGGGGTTTCAACATAAAAATCAAAGTTATGCTTGAGGAGGAGATCCTTGGCATCCAGCCGGCCAAAGTTCTCATCCTTCATCGTCGCTGCTCTTGCCTTGCCGGTATAGGCGGCGGGATTGTCGGTCCAGATGATGTTATAGTCATAGGGGAAGACCCGGGTGGTCGAATCGGCCGGTTCGGTGAGCCGGATCGGCGCGCTGCCCTTGATCCAGCCGGATTCGACGTAATTGATCTCCGGCTCGCGTGCCGGCAGCTGGAAGGTCAGGGTCAGGCCGTCAAATTCCGCGGTGCTCAGGTCATCGTCGATGCGGAAGCGGTAGCCCTCCTTGTACTCGCCGAATTGCGTATCCAGGCGCCAGAACTCAAAGTTGTCGCCGGCGAAATTGCTGTCGTTCTCGGTGTAGATCAGCTGGCCGCCGCCGGTGACATCGTAGATGTCGATGCTGTTGTTGACATAGCAAAGTCCGTGGCTGGTATTGGCCGGCTGCTTGAGGGTGATCTCCGAACCGAATTTCACCTTGTAGGTGTTTTCGGGTTTGACAAAGGGCGGAAAGACCACATTGGGCCTGATGATATTCTTGCCAAAGGCATTGTTGGCACTGACATCCTTGATCGACGGGGAGGCATAGCCCGCGGCATTCTGGTGCGGAACGACGATCGCCACATTCTTGGAGACCTCTTCCACCGTTTCATCCCTGCCGACGTTGAGGGTATAGGTATTGAACGAGGGACCGACCTTGACATCGCCGGTCTTGATGCCGTAATCATAGGCGACCAGGACATAATAGTAGGTCTGGCCGTTGATGACATCGGTATCGGTGAAGTAGTTGGTGATGCCCTTGTCCGAGCCCAGATAATAGCCGGCGCCGTTGACCAGGCCGAAATCGGTGAAATTTTTCTTGCCGTCGACCACATCGCACTCAAAGACCGGCTTGATCAACATCGGCGTGCCAAAGCCATCGGTGATGATCTTGTCATCCGACATGTAGGGATCGGTGGACTTGTAAAGCTTGTAGCCTTCGAAGTCATTGACATTGTTCAGCAGCGGCTCGTAGGTGTATTTCTGGGCGATATCATCCCACGAGAGGTAGACCTTGCCGTCGCCGGGGAGGGCCTTGAGGGTCGGCATCAAGGGCGGCTGGGCGAACTGATAGTCGGTCTCATAGATGAACTGAACCACCTCTTTGAGTTTAAAGAGGGCGGGCGCATCGTAGGGCGGGGCGCTCTGTTCGTGCAGGCGCTCCATGGCGTGGAGTTCGGACATCGAGATACGTTCGGTGCGCCCCTGATAGAGGGTGAAGACACCGGTGGCGAACTGTTCGCAGAAATTGGTCGGGGTGGTCTGGGCTTCGTCGAAAATGCCCTGGGTGAGGAAATCCCATTCGGCCTTGTCGTTGCGCAGCAGGTAGATGGACCAGTTCATGTTGTAGCGGAAGCTGGTCAGACCGAGCATGTCCGATTCGCCGACATCGGTAAAGCCGAAGTTGGGTTCGCTGCCGAGGCCTTCGATGAGGTCGGGGCGATGATTGCATTCGGTGCCGTTGGCGTCAGGGCCGGGATAATCGAGATCGAAGGGGCCGGAGCCGTCGGTGCCGACGTCATCGCCGGGGAACTCGTTTTTCTGATAGATACCGTCGCCATTGGTGTCGACGCCATCACGCCAGTCGCCATCCTCGTCGGCATCCCAATGGTCATGGAACTCGTAGGTGAGGACGCCGTCGCCGTCGTCGTCGCTGCCATAGAACGCGATGAAATCGTTGATGTTGGCGATCCCTTCGCGAGGGCCGATGAGCCGGGTGGCGACATTGTCGCGCTGCTCATCGATCAGGCCGTCGGTATCGTTGTCCTTGCCGTCGGTGGAGACGCCCGGGCTTTCGAGGAAGGCAATGCCCATGCAGCCGGGGACGCCCCCGCCGCCGACCATCTCGCCGTCAAAGTCCCAGGTGAAGGCCATGTCGAGATCGGTATTGTAATAGGCGACATCATCAGCCGGCTCGGACTCTTCGCCGCCGACGGCCATATCGATATGATAGCCGAAGTACATCTCGGGCAGATCATAATTCGAGGTATTGGCGATGGTATATTCCCAAAAGATACAGTCCGCGGCCTCCGGATTCTTCCACTGGAAACCACGCACCTCGACGCGCAGGCCGATGCCGCCCCAGGGCAGGCCATACTGGACGGAGGGCATCGGGCCCTTGTCGCCGATCCAGCGACCGGGACGGGGGTAGTATTTTACCTTGTCCTCGGGACCGAGATATTCCTGGTCCTGGGCATCATTGGCGACAAAATAGCTTTCGAGGTCCGCCTTCATGATGCCGAGGCCGAAACGGCCGTTCCACGTACCGGGCCACTTGACCTGGTCTCCACTCGCCGGCCAGCCGGCGGGCGGCCAGGAGTTGGGCTTGTTGCTCATGGCCGGATTGGGGTTATCCTCGGAGACATTGAAATAGCCGAAGACCGGATAAAGGCCCCATTCGACATTGCCGTCGGGGCTGGTGTCCATATATTCACGGTAACTGCCCTGGCAGTAATAGAGGGTGTCGAGATCCTTGCGGGTGCGGATCTGGTTGATGTCCGTCACCGGGATGGAATCATTCTCCACATAGACCCGCGCGCCGAAGAGGCAGCAAATGCCGTCGGTCATTTTGGCGCCGCTATAGTCGTTGGGCCAGTGCGAAACCCAGTACCCCAGGTTGCAGCAATCCGAGAGTTCCGTGGTATTGCGGAAGAAGAGGAGCACATTATTGCCGTTCATCATGCCGGTTCTTTCCGCTTCCTTGTCGCCGGCCGGATCATCAGGCCCCTCATATTGCTTGCCATATTGGGCCCACAGGGCGCTTGTCAGGCCAGCCAGCAGGATGAAAACAAAAAGCAGAGATACGATCCGTCTCATGCCATACTCTCCACGATAGTGACCGGTTAAAAGAGGAAACTCAGGGTATAGGTATGCATCCCACCGAGCAGATCGACGTTGCGGAAGGCATAGTCGATCATCAGGCTCTGGTTGCGCAGATAGTCAAGGCGCATGCCGCCGCCGGCGGTCAGCCCATAGTGTGAATCGGTCATAAAGGCACCCTTGTAGCCGCCGCGCAGATAGAATTCACCGACGGCGGGGATCGCCAGGCTGTACTGGGCACCGACGTTCATCGATTCTGAATTGTTGTTGGCATGCAGAAAATCGACCGCAAGGGTAAGGCGGTGCCCACCGCTGATCAGGGGATTGATCGAAGCGCCAATGCGCGCCACCAGGGGCAGCTCCCAGCCCTCGGTCTCGAAGCGGGTGGGGATATAGGCATAGTTGCCGTTCTCATCGGGACTGATGTCGACGGTCTCCTTGAGATCGATGCCGTTGTAGGACATCTTGGTGCCATAGTTGCTGATACTCATGCCAATATTCAAGCCGTCCCCGGGCTTGTCCGACCAGGAAAAGAACGGCGTGTTGACAATGGCACCCAGATCCAGCGCCACGGCGCCGGCGCGCTCATGCCAGATGCGCGAGGTGACGTACTTGGCACTGGCTCCAAAGGAGAACCACTGCGCCAGCTTGCGGCCATAGGAGGCGTTGACGGCAATATCCTGGCCATCGAAGGTCTCGCCCGTGCCGGTCTGCATATCGGTATTGGTCACCTTCTCCTCGCCATAGGAGGTCTGATAGAGGGTCAGCGCGATGGTGCCCAGGCGATCGCTGGCAAAGGCGGCGCTCACCGCAGAGGTGTTGATGTCGAGAATCCAGGGCTGGTAATTGAGGATGACCTGGTTGCGCTCCATGTAGCCCAGGCCCGCCGGATTCCAGTAGACCGAGCTGAGATCGCGTCCCATGCTGACATAGGCATCTCCCATCGCATTGCCGGCGCCACCGAAGCCCATCTCAAGAAAATTGGCGGCCGTCGTGCCCACGCGCGAGTCAGATTGGGCGTACAGCGGTGCAGCCAGCAGCAACAGGATCAAGGCAAAAAAGGGAATATTTCGGCTGATCATGACTATTCTCCGCATAAGGTTTAGAACATGAACCCGACACCCAGCTTGACCTCGCGCGGGGCGGAGTACATCGCCGGATTTTGATACTGGTCTTCGATGGTGTTGAAATTCGAGCGGAACGAGAGATACTGGGCCGGATAGATGATCGTCTCATAGGCATGGCCGGTATAGCCATAGACCGACATCTCGTTGCGGGTATCGAAGAGATTGCGGACATAGGCAAAAAGGCGCAGTTTGGCGAAGCCACGCAGCGGAATATCGTACTGCCCCTGGAGATCGAAGTTCAGGTTGGCCGGCTTCTTGCCGTTGTTGGGGAGCAGACTCTGCCGCGCCAGCCGGCTGGTCGGGATCGGGGTGTAATCATAGGGGAAGCCCGAATTGAAGGATCCCGTTACGCTGACCGAGAGGTTGCGCTGATTGAAGCCGATGGTCGTGTTGAGGGTATGCCGCTGGTCCCAACTCATCGGAATCAGCTTCGGCACCGGGTCAATATTGACCGCCAGACGGCTGTAGGTGGAACTGGGATTGTCGGCGTTGCCGCGGGTGTATTGCAGCGTATAGTTGAGATTGGCGAAAAGAGGCCCCGAGGTATAGTCGAACTTGAGCTCCAGCCCCTTGGTGTTGCCGTAATCCTTGTTGTCGTAGACACCGTAGCGGGTCTCGTTATAGGTGGTCCAGACCACCGCGCTCTGCAGGTCGTAGATGTCACTGTAGTAGACCGAGACATCCATCCCCAGCCCGGGCATCAGCTGCTGCCACAGGCCCATCTCGTACTTGACCGTCTTCTGCGCCTTCATCAGCGGATTGCCATGGGTCGTGCCGAAATCGGTGGTCGGGACGATGAAACGGTAGTTGGTGTAGAGCGAGTACATCGGCGGCATCTGGAAAAAGTGGCCGTAGCTGAAATGCAGCACCGCCGCGCTGCCCAGGGTGTAGGAGAGCCCGAAGCGTGGACTGAGCTGCGTTTGCGCCGGCGCCTTGAGCATTTTCGACATCATATGGGGATCTTCGTACAATCCCTGGTTCGAGGGGTTCCGCCGGTTGGAGGGATAGTAGGTGTTCGAGCTGAAGTAATCATAGCGCAAGCCGAAATTCATCACCAGGCTTTCGTATTCCATCTTGTCCTGGAGATAGAGCGAATAGTCGTAGGGTTCCTTGACGTAGCGGTCCATGGAGATGGACTCGTTTGGCACATATTCCGCTTCGTAGGGGTAGAACTGCATGCGCTGCTTGACCGGATCATACCAGCGCGCCTGCAGCAGGGGCGAATCCCATTTGACATCGCGGGTCGGCACCGGCCAGTTCTTGAGATACTGTTGGGTATACTGCACGCCGGTCTTGAGGCTGTGGTGCTTGGTCGCCTGCCAGGTCAGGTCGTATTTGGTCGTCATCAGATGGGTAAAGTATTCGGAATGGCCGCGATCCTGGCCACCGGCGGAAAAGCCGCCGACACTGCCGCCGAACTGGGTGCTGACATAGCGCGGATCGAAGGGATCCTTGTAGAGATAATAGCCGTTCCAGTTGTCCGTATAGGAGAACTTGAGTTCCTGGAAGGCACTGCGGCTGATCGCGTGGTTGATCTTGAAGGAGTACATCGCATTGCGATTGTGACTCATGCCATAGGCATCGGGGTTGTATTTGTAGCCGTGGCTGTAGCCCTGCCCGTCGGATTTTTCCAGGGTATAGGTGGCTGCCATGCGCACATTCCTGATCAGATTGAAGGAGAGCTTGCCGAAAAAGGAATAGTTCTCGCTCTCGCTCATCGGGACGATGGCGCTGTCGCCGGTGTGCTCGGAATAAAAGCGGACGCCGTTGATCCAGACATCCCAGGGGGTCATATCAGCGCCCGCGACGTCGCTCTCGGCCATATTGCTATAGTTGGTCACGTTGAAACGGCGGATGCCGTTGAGATAGCCCAGGTCGTTCTGATAGCGGACGTTGGCGAGGAAGTTGATCTTGCCTTTCCAGATCGGTCCTTCGAGCTGGGCCTTGTAATCCTGGATGCGGTCGATATCGGAGGCCTTGAGGCCGATGAAGATGTCATCGGATTTGGGCAGGTAGTTGCCGAGGTTGGCGCTGACCGAGCCGTGAAACTGGTCGGCACCATCCTTGGTGACCATATTGACGATGCCGCTCATCGCCTTGCCGTATTCGGCGTTGAAGGTGCCGGTGATGACCTCGAGGTCCTGGACCACTTCCTTTTCGAGCTGGATGGTGCTGCCTTCGCCATAGAGGGTTTCATCGACCTGCATGCCGTCGATGAGATAAGAGACCTCGTTGGAGCGGCCGCCGCGGAAGTGGCCACCGACGACGCCGGCCTGCAATTCGATGACCTGGGATACCTCCTGGACCGGCATCATCGAGATCTGGTCGGAGGAGACGTTCTTGATCGAGCTGGTCTGATCCTTCTTGATCGAGATCTTGGAGGCGGTGACAACGACCTCCTGGCCCTGGATCACGGTCTCATGCAGGCGGATGGGCACATCGAAGGTGCGGTTGGTGGAGACCTGGGCCTCGACGCGCGCTGATTCATAGCCCACCATGCGGACGAGCATGGTATATTTGCCCGGGCTGACGTTGATGATGTAGAAATCGCCGTTGAGGTCGCTCACCGCGCCGAGGCTGGTGCCCTCGAGGATGATATTGGCGCCGTAGAGGGGCTCGCCCTTGACCGCATCAGTGATGCGGCCGGTGATCTTGCCGGTCGTTTGCGTCCAGGCTGACGTGGTGATGAGCAGAAGGAGCAGGAGCAGCGGGGATTTGCGGAAACCCATGACCTTACCTCACATTCAGGTGAACAAGGAGTGGGAACTGGATTTTCACAGGCATGCGATGCGCGCCATCGGAGGCGAGGGCGGCATGAGCAGGGTACCGGTGCGCGGGGGAGGATCAGCGGCGGTCATGGCATCCGGTGGCTGGGCCGGCCGCGCTTGGTTTTTTTTGTATAAAAACTTACCGGGGTTAAGCTAAGGAATATTTGCGGAAAAATCAACAGGAAAATCGATTATTTTGCAGCTTTTAGGGCGGTGTCCTCAGGATTCGGCACCACCCGGCGCCTGCTGGAGCGCCAGTTTTCTCTGCTATCAAAAAAACAGGAGAAGCTCGGGCGCCCGCCTGAGATAAAAAAAAATCCCACCCCGCACAACTCGGGATGGGATGCTCCGTGAGTCCTTCGAATCCAGCTCCTATTTGAGCAGGATCATGTTGCCATGCTGAACCCAGTCGGGGGTGATGATGCGGAAGAAGTAATTGCCCGAAGGCAGATCCTTGGCATCAAAGCGCACGAAATGGCGCCCTGCCTCCTGCCGCCCGGAGGCCAACTGCACGATCTTTTGCCCGGCCAGATTCAGGATATCGATCGCGACCAGGGTCGATTTCTTCAGCGAGTACTCGATGGTCGTCGAGGGATTGAAGGGATTGGGATAATTGAAGGCGATCTCCATAATGTCGATCTGCGGCACCTTGGCCTGGGTCACTTCGGCGGTGCGCTTTTGGGCAAAGAGCCATTTGGCCAGCTGCGGCAACGCCAGGCTCTGCGACCAGATGGCATGCCCCCTGCCGGCATATTCGGTATAGAGCAGCGGGGCGTTGAGATTGACCTTGTCGGTCAGGACGCTGTCGGTCATCCGTGTATTGATCCCGCTGCGATAATTGAACTCGGTGAAGACGCAGGCGCGGTCGGAATGGATCAGGGACTCGACCATCTCGCGCGAGGCACGCACCGGCACGGCCAGATCCTCGCTGCCATGGAAGATCCACAGCGGCATGCTGCGCAGGGCACTGGCACGGGAGGTGTCGGCGCCGCCACACATCGGCACCGCCGCCGCAAACCGGGTCGGAAAGCGCGAAATCAGATCCCAGGTCGCGTAGCCGCCCATCGAAAGACCGACGACATAGAGCCGGTCGGTGTTGATCGGAAACTCGCGCGTGAGCGAGTCGAGCAGATTGCTCACCGTCAGCAGCTCATCGCTGATGCCAACCGAGCTGATACTGTAACTGCCCTTGCCCCAGTCGGTGTTCACCCACTGGCGGTCGGCGGGACACTGCGGCAGGACGATAAAACACGGATTCCGTGCTTGCAGGGCGCTGTCCGCCCAGACCGTGCCCAAAGCGTTGGCCTTGAGCTGCAACTCATTGTCCCGGCCGCGTTCCCCCGCGCCATGCAGCGCGAGGATCAGCGGATAGGTCCGGCTCGCATCATACCGGTCCGGAATGAACAGCCGGTACGGCAGCGTCGTTTTATAGGTATGGGAGCGCTTGAGGAATTTAGCAGCGAGAGCAGATTCACTTGCAGCATAACCAGCAGAAATACTACAGACCAGCCCCACCGCCACCACCACCCACCACCGTCTGAATCGTACCATCAATCTTCCTTCACACTATACCCTGGAGAGTGCATACCCTTGAAGCCGGGCTGATGAAGTCTTGGCAGCATGGGTCCCATACATGCGCCGTGTCGAGGACCCTGGGCACGCCCAGAGCGATTCGAACGCTCGACCTACGGATTAGAAGTCCGTTGCTCTATCCAGCTGAGCTATGGGCGCATATACTGTATATAATTTAGTCATTTCGGCGCAACAAGACAAGCTTTTTTTTGCTTTTCCGGCAAATATAGATGTTTTTTATGAAGCAGATCACAATAGATAGAAGGGCAGCCGGGCTGTGCAATATTTGCACATTCAGACGTCTCAGCGCAAGAGGAGGAGGCGTCTTGTCTCGATGCCGCCGGCACACTCCAGCCGGCAGAGATAGATGCCACCGGCCATCCCGGTGCCATCGAGGATTACCTGGTGTTCACCCGCCGGCTCTACACCCCCGGCCAGGGTCGCCACCTCCTGCCCGGCCAGGTTGAAGAGCCGCAGCCGGACCTCGCCATTTTGCGACAAATAATAGCGGATCGAGGTGGTGGCGTTGAACGGGTTGGGATAATTCTGGAAGAGGACGAACCGCGGGGAGCTCCCGCTCTCCTCCACCTCGTCGACCCCTGCCAGGCTCCAGAGGTGGTTATTGATCCAGAGCGTGCGGCCGCGGATCCAGGATTTGATCCGGCTCAGCTCCTCGGCATAGCTGTGGTCCATCGAGGGCTCCGGCCAGCGTTTGACATCACGGGCGCGCGCCTCGCTGAGGGTATCGGCGATCAGGTCGATGCGCCGGTCCAGGCTGTCGGGATGCAGGATGGCGCGGCTCAGCTCCGCCCAGCGGATCCGGACCTTGCCGGCAAAATATCGGTCGTGACCAAGAAAATTCCACCAGAAAGGCACCTTGGGCCAGTCGCCGGGATGATAGGCGTCATGATCGATCTCCCACTCGTCCACCCGGCCGGCGTCCTCCGCATACCACGCCTTGCCGAGGGTGAGATTGAAATCCCAGATCGGTCCGGCGTTGAGCTTGCCCCCCTTGCTGTCGCGATCCTTGTACATGAAGGTGCTGATGCGATAGGCATCGACATTCTTGAAGAATTCGCTGAGGAGAAAATGATCGACAAAAGAGGAAACATCGATATAGCGGGGATAGCCGAAGGAGGTATCTCCGCGCGTGGTCATCAGCATGACCGACTCGAAGACGTTCATCCAGCCCTTGAGGTAGCTCTTTTGCGCCACGACGAGATCATCGGACTTGGGATCATGGTATTGATAATAGAGACCCTGCATCGAGTTCCAGCCCGCGGTCTGCTCGCCCTCCTCCTTGTCGAACTTCCAGATATAGCCGCCGGTCAGGGCATCGCCGGTCACATCCGTCGGGCTCATCTCGGTGATGGCGACCCGGTTCTTGTCCTGCTTGATCTTCTCCATGAAGACATAGACGCCGCGATAGTTGTTATTCAGCACCAGTTCGCAAAAGTGGACGCGAGGCGCATAGCGGCCGATCTCGTTGGAGATACGATAGGCGAGGACGTTGCGCATCAGCGACTGATCGTCATAGGAGGCGTAGAGGATCCAGTCATTCTCCTTGGGCATGCCGAGGAGGGCGACATTGCGGTTATTGCCACTGGCGTCGACCGTCTCCAGTCGGTAGCCCTTTTTGGGATAGGCCATCGAGGAGCTGCCGCGCAATTCAATATCGATGAGGCCGTCATACTGGTTGGCCGGATCGGTGATGGCATTGCGTTTGCCCTTGCCGTTCCAGGTGATCTTCATCGTGGCGCGGATGCGGGTCAGATCGGGGATCTCTTTGCCACCGGTATCGATGCGGATGATCGGGAGGTTGGAGCTGGTGAGGGCTACACCGGTCGTTTGCGCGCCAAGAGGCACCGCGGCCAGCAAGGCCGCGACGCCAAGCCAGGCCCGCGCCACCCTACGGCTGGCACGGCCAATCCGGTGAATCCCCCTGCGCGTGCGCCCGCTACGAACGGGGCTGGATTGCTTGCGGTTACTGAACATGACGGACATCCTGTATGCTGGCGGTGGCTCACCGCGGCGCCACACCCTGCGACCGGCACAATGCCGGCACATGGGGCGGCACCGTTGGAGGCTAGAGGGTTCTTGAAGACTCCCGGACAACCAGCTCCGTCGGCAGCAAAACCTGCTCGGCCGGCAGCAGTACCGGGGATTCGATGTTGCGGATGAGGATCTCGGCGGCGCAGCGGCCGATCTCCTTTTGCGGCGCCCGGATGGTCGTCAGCGGCACCGGATAGAGTTTGGCGTAATCGATGTCATCGTTGCCGATGATGGAGATATCATCGGGCACGCGGATGCCCAGCTCGCGCAAGGCCGAGAGCACGGCCATGGCCTGCTGATCGTTGAAACAGACGATGGCGGTCGGGTACTCCTCGCGAGGCAGATTCCTGAACCAGGCAAGGGCATTGTGAAAGCTCTCCTCATGACGGGAGCCGATGGAGACGATCATCGACGGCTTGAAGGCGAGGGTGGTCTCGCTGAAGGCGTAGCGGAAGCCCTCAATGCGCTCCTGGGTGTGCGCCGACTGAGGCGGACCGGCGAAATGGACGATCCGGCGATGACCGCTCTCGATCAGATAACCAACCGCCTGGCGCACCGCCTTGAGGTTGTCGATCACCACCGCATTGGCCTGGATGCCCTTGACCTCCTCGAGGAGGACGAAGGGATAATTGATCATCTTAAGCTTGAAAAGGTGCTCGATCTCCGCCTCCCCCTCGACGATCGGGGCGATGATGGCGCCCTTGATGTCTTTGGTGGAAAAGAGGTGGGTGAAGCGTTTCTCGCACTCGTGATCGTTCTCGGAGCTGGTGATAATGACCTGATAGCCCCGGCTGAAGGCATATTCGCGCACACCGGTGGCGATGGAGGTATAGAAGGGATAGTTGAGGTCCTTGATGATGACGCCGATGGTGCGGTCCTCATTGCCGTTCTTGAGGTTGCGCGCCATGCCGCGCGGACGGAAATTGAGTTCCTTCATCACCTCCAGGATGCGCTCGCGCGTGCGCGGCTTGACCGAATTCTTGCCATTGAGGACCGCGGAGACGGTGCCTTTTGAGACTCCAGCGCGATTGGCGACATCCTCGATTGTAATTCTTTTCATCTCTTCTCCGGCGATTTCAGCCGTATTCGGGCACGGGCTGCGAAATTGAAACGGTTCGATTTTTATCGGGCAATATACTTTTTTTTAAACGCAAAATCAACTAAATTCTTGCAAAAAGACAATTTCCCGGGCCGGCGCCCCCTTCCACTTGAGCCGCCCTGCAGGTCGGCGCGAGAACACAGGGAGCGTGGGCGCACCCGGTCGGCCGGCATGAGTGACGAGACGGCAGCGACCAGGCCGGTTTCCCCCCCTCGCGCCGACCCGGCCTGAAATCCGGCTCGCACAACGGCGCAGCAGCCGCAGAGACCCCGTTCTGGCGCCGACCCGGCCTGAAATCCGGCTCGCGCAGGGACGCGGAGACCGCAGAGCCCCGCTCTGGTGCCGACCCGGCTGGCCCTCCCCCCGCTCTGGCGCCGACCCGGCTGGTCCTCCCGGGCCCTGGTGCCCACCCGCAGCGAGTTTTTGCTTGACTTTCTTCGCCTCCTTCTTTATATTTGAATCGGTTCAAAACAACAATCACCCCTAGCTGCGAGGGCGCCGATGACACGATCGAGCCGCTGCTTCAGGATGACCCTCCTGATCAGCCTCCTCCCCCTTTGCTTTTTGGCCTGCTATGCCACCACTCATCGCCCGCGGGCGGTATCGTACCCCAATCTCTTCACCGATCTGCTCCAGATCGAACCCCTCCAGGTCCAGGCCCGGATCGACTCCGCCTTCAACCAGCTCTTTCACGGCAACGACAGCACCCAGCGCGTCTATTATCCGCTCGGACCCGACCAGGCCTACATCAAGGATATCCTCAGCAACGATGTCCGCACCGAAGGCATCTCCTACGGTATGATGATCGCCGTCCAGCTCGACAAAAAGAAAGAATTCGACGCACTCTGGAACTGGGCGAGGATCCATATGCAGCACCACGATGGACCGGGCCAGGGGCTCTTCGCCTGGCACTGCCGCACCAACGGCGAAAAGCTCAGCTACAGT
This sequence comes from uncultured Cytophagia bacterium, assembly GCA_964436305.1. Lineage (GTDB taxonomy): Bacteria > Zhuqueibacterota > Zhuqueibacteria > Residuimicrobiales > Residuimicrobiaceae > JAKPUX01. The sequence goes on from CAYTCI010000019.1 coordinate 37,824, forward strand.
TCGGCCTCGGACGGCGAGGAGTGGTTCGTTACCGCTCTCTTTCTCGCCCATGCCCGCTGGGGCAGCGGTGCAAGCCCCTACAACTACCGCCAGCAGGCCCAGGCGATCCTCGATGCCATGCTCAACAAAACACCCAAGTCCGATGCGCAGCAGGTGATCACCAACATGTTCAATCGCGATCACAAGATGGTCGTCTTTGTGCCCAACGGCGAAGCGGACGATTGGACCGATCCCTCCTACCACTTGCCGCATTATTACGAGCTTTGGGCGATGTGGGCCGACAAGGAGAATGACTTTTGGCGGCAAGCCGCGGACAGCAGCCGCTCCTTTTTTAAGCGAGCCACCCATCCGCGTACCGGACTGGCCGCGGATTACGCCCGTTTTGACGGCACCGCGATCGATGCCCCCTGGGGCGGCGGCCATACTGATTTTCGCTATGATGCCTGGCGTACCGCTGCCAATATCGCGGTTGACTGGACCTGGTTCGGCCGGGATGACTGGGCGGTGGAGCACGCCAACCGCCTGCTCGAATTCTTTCATGGCCAGGGGATGAAAGGCTACGGCGGCCTCTACACCCTGGAGGGCCGCAAGCTGGCCGACGAGCAGAATCCCGGCCTGGTGGCGATGAATGGCGTCGCCGCCCTGGCAGCGACCACGCCCGTTCGCAGCGCCTTTGTCCGGGCTGTTTGGGAGATGCCGATTCCCTCCGGGCCTGGCCGCTATTATGACGGTCTGCTCTACATGCTCGCACTGCTGCAGATGAGCGGCCATTTCCGTTTCTACGTCCCCTGATCCATGGGCTCGGCTCCACGGCCGCCGCGCGGCGATCGTACGGCCTTGCGGGCCGGGGAATGCCCGTACAAATCCTTTGCCTCACTCAGCGAGGAGACCATGACCGTTCCGCCTGCTTGCCGCGCCAGATGCCTGACTGTGATGCTGCTCCTTTTCTCCCTCACCGGTGCCATCGCCTCGGCGCCCGCCTACGTCCATTTTGTCAGTGAACCCGGTGATTTTCCACTCGCCGCATCGGGCCAGTGCGCGCCCTTTCTTGCCAGCGCCATGGAATACCCTGGCGTCTTGCGGGTTATCGCCAACCTCCGCGAGGATCTGCGCCAGGTGACCGGCGCGGCCCCGGAGATCCTCCTCGATGCAGCACCCCGGAGCGGTCCCCTCGTCCTGGTCGGCACCCTCGGCAAGAGTCCGCTCATCGCCCGGCTGGTGGCGGAGCAGCGGCTGGATACCGACGCACTGACGGGCAAACGGGAGACCTTTGTCACCCAAATCATCGATCATCCCCTGCCCGGGATCGACCGTGCTCTGGTGATCGCCGGCAGCGACAAACGCGGCACGATCTACGGCCTGTACGATCTCTCCAGCCAGATCGGAGTCTCGGCCTGGCACTACTGGAGCGATGTACCGCCCCGCCATCGCGATGCGCTCTATGTGACGCCGGGCCGCCACACCCTCGGTGAGCCCAGAGTGAAATACCGGGGTATTTTCATCAACGATGAAGCCCCCGCCCTGTCGGGCTGGGCCTTTGAAAAATTCGGCGGATTCAACAGCCGGATGTACGAGCACGTCTTCGATCTCATATTGCGCATGAAGGGTAACTATCTCTGGCCGGCTATGTGGGGGCGGATGTTCTGCGTGGAGGATACCCTTAATCCCCAACTCGCGGATGAGTACGGGGTGGTCATCGCCACCTCCCACCATGAACCGATGATGCGCGCGCACGCCGAGTGGGCGCGTTTCGGCAAGGGGCCGTGGAATTATGACACCAACGCGGCGGTGTTGCAGCAATTCTGGCGCGAGGGGATCCGGCGGATGGGGCGGCATGAGAGCGTGGTGACCATCGGCATGCGCGGCGACGGTGATGAACCGATGAGTGAAGCGGCCAACATCGCCCTGCTCGAGCGCATCGTCAGCGACCAGCGCCGCATCATCACGGAGGAGACCGGCCGGCCGGCGGAGGAGACACCGCAGGTCTGGGCCCTGTACAAGGAGGTGCAGGAGTACTACGACAAGGGCATGAAGGTGCCGGATGATGTCACCCTGTTGCTTTGCGACGACAACTGGGGCAACATCCGCAAGCTGCCACGGCCGGGCGATAATCCGCGTCGGGGCGGGTACGGCATCTACTACCATTTCGACTATGTCGGCGGACCACGCAATTACAAATGGCTCAATACCAATCAGGTCGCCCGTACCTGGGAGCAGATGCATCTGGCCTGGGAGATGGGCGCCCGGGAGATCTGGATCGTCAATGTCGGCGACATCAAGCCGATGGAGCTGCCGACCGAGTTTTTCCTCGATTACGCCTGGAATCCCGAGGCCTGGCCGCTTGAACGTCTGCCGCTTTACACGCAGGAGTGGGCTGCCCGCCAGTTCGGTCCCGAGCACAGCAGCGAAATCGCCGCGATGCTCGAAGCCTACACCCGCTTCAACAGCCGGCGCAAGCCCGAGCTGCTCGAGCCAGGTACCTACAGCCTGACCCATTATCAGGAGTGGGAGCGCGTCGCAGCCGAGTACACCACTCTGGCCGATCAGGCGCAGGCGCTCTCCAACGCCCTGCCGCCGGAGCAGCGCGACGCTTTTTACCAGATCGTCCTCCACCCGATTACAGCCTGTGCCAACCTCAACGCCCTCTATTTTGCCGTGGCGAAAAACCGCCTCTACGCCGGGCAGGGCCGCGCCGCGACGAACGCTCTGGCCGACCGCGCCGAAGCCCTCTTCGCCGAGGATGATCGTATCTCCCGGTACTACAATGCCGAACTGGCCGGCGGCAAGTGGAGCCATATGATGGACCAGACCCACATCGGCTACACCTATTGGCAGCAGCCGGACGCGAACGCGATGCCGGCGGTGCAGCGGATCAGCGTGCCGGCAGCGGCAGAGATGGGGGTGGCCATCGAGGGCTCGACCAAGTGGTGGCCAGATACCGCCGAAGCGGCCCTGCTCCCTGAACTCGATCCCCACATCAAATCCACCTGTACGATCGAACTCTTCAACCGCGGGCAGGCGCCCTTCGGGTATTCCATCAAACCCGGTAAAAAGTGGCTGCAGGTGAGTGCCCCGCGCGGTACGGTCCGTGAGCAGGAGCGGATCCAGCTCTCGGTGAACTGGCGCAAGGTCCCCGCCGGCCGACACCATATCCCCCTCACCATCACGGCGAGCGACGGCCGCCGCATATCCGTCACCCTCCCGATCCATCAGCCGGCGGCTTCGACCAGCGCCCTCAGCGGCCATTTCCTCGAGAGCGATGGCTGCATCGCCATCGAAGCCGGGCATTACAGCCGTGCGGTGAATTCGGCCGGCATCTCCTGGGGGGAGATCCCCGGCTTGGGGCGCACCCGTTCGGGCGTCACCCCCTTCCCGGTCAACGCGCCGTCGCTCGAGACGGCCCTCATCCAGGCGGGTGCGCGTATAGTCGGCAGCACGCGCGCGCTGCGGTCACACGAGACCGCCGGCGTACCCCTTGATTCCCTGCCCCATCTGGAGTACCGCCTCCACCTCTTCAGCGAGGGCCCCGTTACGGTCAAGGTCCATCTCTCCCCCACCCTGGACTTTCACAACAGGGGTGGCCTGCGGTATGCGGTATCCCTCAATGACGAGCCACCGCAGATCGTGAACATGCACGAACAGATGGACTGGGAGGCCTGGGTAAGCAACGCGGTCGCGGTCCGATCCACCAACCATGCTGTAGCCCGGCCCGGCGCGCAGCTCCTCAAATTCTGGGCGGTCGATCCCGGCGTGGTGCTGCAGCGCCTGGTGGTCGAGACCAGCGGCGCCAAACCCAGTTATCTCGGCCCGCCCGAAACCCTTTATCATCCCGACAGCCCTGCGCGCCCGTGAGACCGCGGCAGCAGGTATAACACGCTACCAAGTGAAAGGCGGTAGACATGACCGATCCGCAATGGGAACTCTTGCTCAAAGTGATTCAGGGGGATGTTGTTGAGCCCCTGCCCGCCGGTTTCATCATCGATTCGCCGTGGTTGCCCAACTGGTACGGCATTTCGATCCTGGATTATTTTAGCAGCGATGCGCTATGGCTGCAGGCCAATCTCAAGGCGATGCGGGATTTCCCCGAGATTCTCTTCCTGCCCGGTTTCTGGTCCGAGTATGGTATGTGCACCGAGCCCTCCGCCTTCGGGGCGCGTACCTATTTTCCGGCCAACGAGTTCCCGCATGCCCACCGGGTGCTCCATTCAGCCGCCGAAATTGATGATCTGCCTGTGCCCGATCCCGCTACCGACGGTCTGCTGCCCTTCGTCCTCAACCGGCTCAAGCTCGCCCAGCCGGCGATCGAGGCGGAAGGGCACAAGATCCGCTTCGCGGTGGCGCGTGGCCCCCTTAATGTCGCCAGCTACCTCATGGGCTCGACCGAGTTCCTCATGGCGATGATGCTCGAGCCTGAGAAGATCGAACAGCTGCTTCACAAGATCACCCGTTTTCTCCATGCCTGGTTGAAGCTGCAGATGGACACGTTTCCGACCATCGACGGCATCTTTTTACTGGATGATATCATCGGCTTTATCGGTGAAAACGAGTTCAGGAGCTTCGGGCTGCCCTGTTTCAGGGAGCTCTACAGCCTCCCGGTCACGGTCAAATTCCTCCATAATGACGCTGCATGCCGGGTTTCAGCCCCCTATCTGCCGGAGATGGGGGTCAATCTTTTCAATATGGGCTTCGACATCCCCCTGAACGAACTCAAAAGCCTGACGCAGAACCAGGTCACCCTGCTCGGCAATCTGCCACCGCGGGATGTACTGGCAGCCGGAACGCCTGAGGCGGTCGAGGCGGCCACCCGCGAGCTGGTTGTGGCTCTGAGCGATCGCCGCCGGGTCATCCTCTCGTGCGGCGGCGGCATGCCCCCGGGGGTTGGCTCGGCCAATATAGCCGCCTTTTTACGCGGCTGTGCCTGATTCCCTTTTCGTGGAGGATCCCGAATGAACCACCGGATGGGCTGCCTTGCCCTCACCCTGCTCTGGTCCGCCCTGAGCCTTTTCGCGCAGGAGGTGCACGATCGGGTCAAGGGCAACCTGATCCAGTTCAACGACAACGGTGCCTGGTGCTGGTTTCAGGATGAGCGGGCCATCATCGATGCCGCGCAGCAAGTGCTGGTGGCCGGATCGGTCGCCAGCGCCTCGGGCAGTGGAGGAGCCGGCCGTATGGCGGCCGTCGAGGCGACGATCTATGACCTCGAAAGCGGCATGGTGCAGAACTCACGGCTGTACAAAGCCGGTTATACCGACGATCACAATGCCCCGGGCCTGCTGCTGCGCCCCGATGGCAGGTACCTGGCTGTCTATGCCGAGCACTATGACCGCTACAACAGCCGCTACCAGATCTTCGACGGTGCCGGCTGGAGCGGTGAAAAGTGCTTCGACTGGACCACCATCCCCGGCGGCACCGACTACACCATCGCCTATTCCAATCTCTGTTACCTGGCGGCCGAACACCGCACCTACTGCTTTGCCCGTGCCAATCATCGCGCCCCCAATTTCATCTACTCCGACGACCAGGGCGACACCTGGCACTTCGGCGGGCAGCTGACGACCAACACAAGCAACACCTACAACAAGGGGTACTACAAGTACTGGAGCGACGGAGTCAGCCGCATCGATTTCATTTTCACCGAACAGCACCCCCGCGATACCCTGACCAGCATTTATCATGGCTTTATCCAGGGCGGCAAGAGCTACGCCTCGGACGGCACCCTGGTGGACGACGACATCTACGACGCCGCCTGGATGCCGACCTTCCGGCAGTTCACCCGTGTTTTTGCCAACGGGACGGCTATGAATGGCGTCGTGATGCAGCGCTGCTGGAATGCAGAACTCGTCCGTTATGCCGACGGCACCCTGGCCGCTTTAATCACGGCGCGCACCGATCACTACAGTGGCCGCGATGCCGCCATTGACCCCGGGCATGCCTTCATCTACTGCCGCTACGACGGCCAAAGCTGGCATTCCACCTATCTGGGCAAGGCCGGGTCCAAGATGTACAGCAGCGAAGCCGACTATACCGGACTGGGGGCGCTCTGCCCGGATGATCCGCATACCCTTTATCTCTCGACCGCCATCGATCCGCGTGACGATGCCGGGCTGACGTGCCGTGAAATCTTTAAAGGAGTGACCGGCGACGAGGGAGCGAGCTGGAGCTGGAGTCCGGTCACCTGGAATTCGGTGCGCGACAATTTCCGGCCGATCGTGCCGGCCTGGGACTCGACCCATACCGCACTGCTCTGGTGGCGTGGCACCTACAGCTCGGCGCAGGATTATGACGCCGCGGTGGTCGGCCTGATCGAGAGCAAGCAGGCGGAACAGACCCGCAAGACCTTTGTGGATGCCACGCTGCTCAACACCCTCACCGCTGGCGGCGCGACCGTCGGGCACACCGGGCCGGCCGCAGGCCAGGGGGCGGCCGACGGCCTCTGGCACCTGCGTACAGGCTATGGCAATGGCCCCTTCCTCTTTACCTCCGCCGAAGCGGGCGGCGAAAATTCTCCGGCACTCAAGACCACCTTTGTACCGGGGGCAGCCGGGATCTATGATATCTGGATCAATTTCTGGGGCAACCCTGCTGCCGACTGGCGCATCAAGGCCGGGCTGGAAGGCCGCGACCTCCGGCTTTTCCGTTCCATGGCTTGCCGGCAGGTCGAGGCGGGCGAACACGATCTCTCCCTCACTCTCTCCGGGGGCGAAAGCCTCGCCCTCTACGAGGCCTATCTCGGCCGAGTCCTGGTCGCAGCCGGGGGTGCGGTCACGGTCTGTGTCGATGATGAGGCGATTGCGGCGGGTAAGAGCACCCTATCAGGCGACCGCGTCCGCACCTGGTACGACGGGGTGAGCTTTGCGCGGACCGGCGCGCTCACCGAGGTAGCGGATAAGGCAGAGCGACCGGCGCGCTTCCGTCTGCAGCAGAACTATCCCAATCCCTTCAACGCGGCCACCACGATCCCGATCACCTTGGATCGCGGCGGTGAGGTGACGCTGCGGATCTTTAATCTGGCCGGACAGTGTGTCGATACCCTGCTCTGCCAGCGTCTGGAGGCGGGCGAGCACCGCATCCTCTGGCAAGCCTCCGCCTTCCCCTCCGGGATCTATATTTGCCGGCTGGAGTCCGGGCCGGCGTGGAAAATGATGCGGCTAACCCTGCTCAAATAAAGGCTTGCTGGGGCGAGCCGGCTCCGAGAATTATTTTTTTTCTCTTGATTTTGAAACCGCTACTCTCTATATTTGAAACGGTTCAATCGAATCAAAACCCTTTAAAGGTCCACCACTCGCTTTTCACCTGCAACGAGGCCTCACCATGCACAGTCCCAGCACGGGAACAGCCGCCGCGGCTGCTCTCATCGGAACAAAACCACTTCCTGACTATAAAAACGCCGCGCTGCCGATCGAGCAGCGGGTTGCCGACCTCCTCGGGCAAATGACCCTGCAGGAGAAGGTGGCGCAGATGCTCTCCCTGTGGAAACTGCGGGAAAAGATCCTGATCCCGGGTTCCACGGAACTGAACCTGGAAGGTATCAAGGAGTTGTGCGGCGAGGGCATGGGCCAGATCACCCGGCCCAGCGACCTCAATGGCGGTCTCTCCCCTGAAGCGACCGTGGAGCTGACCAACACACTGCAAAAGTGGTTCGTTGAAAACACCCGTCTCGGCATTCCGGTCCTCTTTCACGAAGAGTGCCTCCACGGACTGGCCGCCAAGGAAGCCACCAGTTATCCCCAGCCTATCGGCCTCGCCTCCACCTTTAACCCCCAACTGGTCGAAGAGATCTACACCGCCACCGCAGAAGCCGCGCGCAGCCGGGGCGCCCATCTCGTCCTGACTCCGGTCGTCGATGTCATGCGCGAGCCGCGCTGGGGGCGGGTCGAGGAGACCTATGGTGAAGATCCCTATCTGGCGGCGCAGCTTGGGGCGGCCGCCGTGCGGGGATTTCAGGGTGACGGGGAGTTCAAGGACAAGAAGCACGTGCTGGCCACCCTCAAGCATTTCACCGGTCATGGTGAGCCGGAGTCGGGTTCGAACATCGGCCCGGCGAATATCTCCGAACGTGTCCTCCGGGATATCTTTTTCTATCCTTTCCGCCAGGTGATCAAGAAGGCCGGGCCAGCCGCCATCATGCCCTCCTACAACGAGATCGACGGTCTGCCCTCGCATGCCAATATCTGGCTCCTGAAAAAAGTGCTGCGCGAGGAGTGGGGTTACAGCGGCATGCTGGTCTCCGATTATTTCGCGATCACCGAACTCTATCTCAATCCCATCAGCGTCAGTCACGGGGTGGCCGAGAACAAGATCGAGGCGGCGCTGCTGGCCGCAAAAGCCGGCGTCAATATCGAGTTGCCGGACATGGATTGCTATCCCCACCTCATCGAGCTGGTCCACTCCGGCCGGTTGGCGGAGGTGGAGATCGATGCCCTGGTTCGCCCCCTGCTCTACTACAAATTCAAGCTGGGTCTCTTCGAGGATCCCTATATCGATCCGGCGCAGATTTGCAACGAAGAGCGTTTGCTGCGCGAGCGGGGTCTGGCCTTGCGTGCCGCCCGGGAGACCATCACCCTGCTGAAAAATGAGGGTGATTGTTTGCCACTCGATCCCGCCAGATTTTCCACGCTGGCGGTCATCGGTCCCAATGCCGATCGCAAGCTGCTGGGGGGATACAGCGGCGAGCCCAAGTATTACCGCTCCGTCCTGGAGGGGATCATCGAAAAGGCCGGCAAGACCACGCGCATTCTCTACAGTGAGGGCTGCAAGATCACGGTGGGTGGCTCGTGGAATCAGGATGAAATTGTCCTGCCCGATCCCGAGGAGAACCGCAAGGCGATTGCGGAGGCCGCCCGGGTGGCGCAGCAGGCCGAACTGGTGATTCTGGCGCTCGGCGGCAACGAGCAGACCTCGCGCGAGGCGTGGGCGACCAACCATCTCGGAGACCGGACCAGCCTCGATCTCCCCGGCCAGCAGAACGATCTGGTGAAAGCAATCCAGGCGGCCGGCAAGCCGATCGTGGCGCTGCTCTTCAACGGCCGGCCCAATTCGATCACCGCGATGGCCAAGGCCCGGGAGATTCCGGCCATTCTCGAATGCTGGTATCTCGGGCAGGAGACCGGATATGCCGTGGCCGACGTCCTCTTTGGCGACTATAATCCCGGCGGCAAGCTGCCGGTCACCATTCCGCGCTCGGTCGGTCATATCCCCTGTTTCTACAATCACAAGCCCTCGGCCCGTCGCGGTTACGTTTTTGATGATATCTCCCCGCTCTACCCCTTTGGCTTCGGCAAAAGTTACACCACTTTCGAACTGAGCAAGGTTCGTCTCGAGAAATCCGTGATCCGCGCGGATGAAAGCACGACCCTGCATGCCGAGATCCGCAACAGCGGCAAGCGGGCCGGGACCGAAGTAGTGCAGCTGTACATCCGCGATTGTTTCAGTTCGGTCACCCGCCCGGTCAAGGAACTGCGCGGTTTCTGCAAGGTGGAACTGGCGCCGGGGGAGAGCCGAGCGATCGCACTGACGATTACTCCGGACGATCTCGCCTTCACCGCGGTGGATATGGTCCACAAGGTGGAGCCGGGCGAATTTGAGATCATGGTGGGCGCCTCCTCCTGCGATGAGGACCTGACCAGGGTAAAGCTGACGGTACAATAAGAGGCCGCCCGCAGGGGTAGCGGGCGGAGGCCACGCATGCGCAAGCAGTTGGGAGAAGAGAAAATGAAGAACGACCAGGTCGGCAGACTGCCCTTGCTCGAAAAAATCGGTTACGGGTTTTCCGACGCTTCGGCCAATTTCGTGTTTCAGATCATGGTGATGTTTCAGGTGGGATTTTATACCGATGTTTTCGGCATCACGGCCGCCGCCGCCGGGACGCTGCTGCTGGTGGGCCGTTTCTGGGATGCCATCTTCGATCCCATCATGGGTTCACTCGCCGACCGCACCAATACCCGCTGGGGCAAATTCAGACCCTGGCTGCTCTGGACCGCGGTTCCCTTCGCCCTGATGTTCTTCCTGACCTTCTACACCCCCAATTTCTCCTCCTCTGGCAAACTGGTTTATGCCTATATCACCTATATCCTGCTGATGACCATCTATTCGATGAACAACACGCCGTACTCGGCCCTCAACGGTGTGATGACTGCGGATGTCAATGAGCGCACCAGCCTCTCCTCCTGGCGGTTTATCTTCGCCCAGTTCGCCACGATCCTGGTCCAGGGCTTCCTGCTGCTGATGGTCGCCTCGCTGGGAAGAGGCAGCGCGCAAGCGGGTTGGGCGCGGAGCATCGGCCTCCTTTCGGCGCTCTGCATCGTCTTCTTCATCATCACCTTCCTCAGCGTCAAAGAGCGCATCAAACCCAATCCCGAACAGAAGGCCTCCTTCCGCGAGGACATTGCCGGCCTGGCGAAGAACGGCCCCTGGCTGGCGATGTTCGGCCTGACCCTCTTCGTCTTCATCACGCTGGCCCTGTGGGGCAGTGCGATGTACTATTATTTTAATTACTTTATCAGCAAGGCGCACCTGTTCACCTTCCTGCAGTCGCTCGGCATGGCGGCGGTTCCCGCAGCGGATGGCAGCGTGCTCCTCAGCGGCGGGCAAAAGATTCTCGATGCCATGGGCCTGCTGGCCAAACCGGACCTGAGCAATACCGCAATCATCGGCTTCAGCCTCTTCAACATGATCGGCACCATCCTCAGCCTGATCGGCATTGTGCTCTCCAAACGGTTGACCATCCGCTTCAGCAAGAAGAGCGTCTTCATGACCGGCCTGCTCCTGACGGTCCTCTTCACCGGGCTCTTCTTCCTGCTCTCGCCAACCGCGGTGGGCGCCACTTTCATCCTCAACATCTTCAAGTCCCTCGCCTACAGCTTTACCATCCCGTTGCTCTGGGCGATGATGGCCGATGTGGCGGACTATTCCGAATGGAAAACCGCCCGTCGTTCGACCGGCTTTATCTTTGCTGGCATCGTCTTCGCCCTCAAGGCCGGCCTGGGCTTTGGCGGCGCGATCTGCGGCTGGCTGCTCTCGCTCTATGGCTACGTACCCAACGCCGCTCAGAACAGTCAAGCCCTCTTCGGCATCAAGATGACTGCGAGCATCTATCCGGCGATCACCTTTGCGATCGGCGCCGTCGCGCTCTCCTTCTACAGCATCAGCAAAAAGCTGAGCCTGCAGATCCAGGATGAGCTGGTGGAACGGCGCAAAAGCTATCAGTACTAGGGCGCGCAGCGGCGGGGGGGCGCGCCTATGCTCTTGCTTTTTGCTTGACAATTGCGACGATTTTATGTAATATTGAATTGATTCAATTTTTAATTGAGTCAATCTTCTCAGCAAGTTCGATTCATTCGTGTTAACCTTAAGAATGAGAAGATTAGCATGCCCCCTCGCAGCCCCAAAGCGTTTTGCCAGGATGGTCCTGCCCGCATGAAAACGACGTCCAGGCCTGGAGATGCGCTTTTTTTTATGCATCCCCCGCTATCCCGTTGCAGCAGTTCCGTTAATTCAAACGATAGCAATCACCGGCTAGGCCGTGCTCCGGGTCACTCCTTCCCGGTGCGGATCCTGCCAAATTACGATCGAAGAAGGAAGGAAACGCCTATGAAACATGGTATGGTTCCCCAGGGCACGGCCAACTTCGCCAAGTCGCCCCGCGTCCGCAAGCCTCTTCTCGCGGCGCTCACTCTGCTCTTGTTGATGCCTGGTTTGCTCCTGGCGGGGACCGGCATCATCAAAGGCAAGGTTTTTGACAAGGACACGAGGGAGGGGCTGCCCTCCGCCAACATCATCATCAAGGGCACCCGGATCGGCACCACCGCCGACCTGAACGGCAACTTTTCGATCCCCAATGCCCCGAGCGGCGAACTGACCCTCGTGGTCACCTATATCGGCTATGGCTCGGTGAGCGTGCCCCTGACGGTCAAGGAAGATGTGGTTGTCAAGCGCGATTTCGCCCTCAAGGCCGAGGCCATCCAGGGCAAGGAGTACGTCATCACGGCGCAGGCCCAGGGCCAGGTGCAGGCGATCAACCAGCAGCTGGCGGAGACGCGCATTTCCAGCGTGGTTTCCGAGGCCAAGATCCAGGAGCTGCCCGATTTCAACGCCGCCGCGGCCATCAGCCGTCTGCCCGGCGTCTCCAGCCTCGAGAGCTCGGGCGAAGCCAACAAGATCGTCATCCGCGGCCTGGCGCCGCAGTATAACATGGTCTCCGTCGAGGGCGTCAAGCTGGCCTCCACCGGCAGCTCGCAGATTGGCGTCTCCGCCCTGGGCAACACCTCGGGCGCCATCAACAACGACCGCAGCGTCGACCTCTCCATGGTCTCTCCCTACATGATCAAGTCGATTTCAGTCTACAAGGCCCTGACGCCGGACCTCGACGCCAATGCCATCGGTGGCACCGTGAACATGGAGCTGCGCGAAGCCCCCTCCGAGCTGCACTATGATCTGCTTTGGCAGCAGGGGTACACCGCGAAGACCAAAAACAGCGCCAATTACCGCGGTGTGGCCTCGGTCAGCCGGCGCTTTTTCAACGACAGACTGGGCGTTTATGCCCTCGGCAATGTCGAGCAGTACGATCGTGACGCTGACAACATGAATGCCAGCTATTACACCACCAGCACCAAGCTCAACGCCTCCGGGATTTACCGTCCGGTCAAGGTCCGGAATGCCCAGCTCCAGCGCCACATCGAAACCCGGCAGCGCTTCGGCGGCAACCTGATCCTCGATTACAAACTGCCCTCCGGCTCCATCAAGGCCGTCAACATGTTCACGCGCCTGAGCTCCGATTATCAGGACAACACCACGATCCTGAATTACTTCGACAAGCTCCTGAATTTCCAGTACCGCGAAGGGGTCAACAAGACCGATCTGACGGTCAACTCGCTGGAATGGAAAAACGATTTCCGCTGGATGCAACTCAGCCTCAAGGTTGCCAATACCTCGTCGAAAAACAACCTGCCCGAATCGCCCTTCATCACGCTCAAAACCGGCCAGGTGACCACGGGTCCGGTGACGGACGACACAGTGCCCGACAGCCTGAAAAAGCTGTGGGCCTATCCAGGGGCCAGCCAGGTTTACCTCGATGACATCAACCTTTTCAGTTCGCTCTACAAAGAGAACAACACCACCATCACCCCGCACATCAACGTCCCGTTCCGGTTGGGTTCATCCCTGACGGGCTTTATCAAGATCGGCGGCACCTACCGTCATCAGAAGAACAGCAACGATCAGAAGACGCCCTATGCCAGCATCCGCTCAAGCGGCACCTTCCAGACGGCGCTGGTCAATGCTCTGTCGGAGCGGTTCGGTATTGCCGTCGATCCGGCCACGGCCAAGTTTGCGGCCTCGAATTTCACCGGCGACACCTACCTCACCCGCACCTTCCTGGATGACCAGTTCGGCAAGATTTACTGGGCTTGCAGTCCTGCCACGCTGACGGCGATGGCGCGCTATCTGGCGGCCACGCCGGAGTGGCGAGGCCGGGCCACCGGCGGTGCGGATCAGACCGGCGGATGGTACAGCGGCATGTTTCAGACCCTGGCCAACTCGTATGACTATTCCGAAGACTATTATGCCTCGTATGCAATGTCCGAGATTAACATCAAAGGTCTGATGGTCACGGGCGGTGTACGCTACGAGAACACGGAGTCCAAATTCACCGCTTACAATATGTTCGACATGCGCAATCCGGATTCGCAAAAGTGCGACACGGTGATCGCCCGGCCGAAGAGCGAGTTCTGGCTGCCGATGGTCCAGGCCAAATTTGCACCGCTCCGCTGGATGGACCTCCGCTACGCCTACACCCAAACCCTGGCCCGTCCTGACTATCATCAGATGTCGCCCAAGGTGACCTATGACAGTCCCAGGATGAATATCCGCGCCGGCAACCCTGATCTCAAACCGGCACGCGCCTACAATCATGATGCCACCCTGACCTTCCATGGCAACAAGCTGGGTCTGTTCTCGATCGGCGGTTTCTACAAGGAGATCGACGGCTTCACCTATTTCACCACCTACACCCTGCACAAGACCGCCGTTTCCAAAGATATCAAGACGATCAACGATTACGATATCATGGGGACCAAGCCGGCCGATGGTGCCACCCTCAATACCTACATCAACAGCACCGAACCAGCCTATGTGAAAGGGTTGGAGCTCGATTTTCAGACGCGGCTCTGGTATCTGCCCTGGCAGCTCAACGGCATCGTCCTCGGCATCAATTATACCAAGATCAAATCCGAAGCGACCTATCCGCTGCGGGACGATGTGACCAACTACACCACCCGGCCCCCGGTGACCACGACCCATGACAGCACCCGCGATGGCCGCTTGATCTATCAGCCGAACGACCTGGTCAATGCGTATGTCGGTTATGATTTCAAGGGCTTTTCGGCGCGCGTCTCCTTCCTCTTCCAGGGCAATTCGGTCAGCTATGTTGGCGCCTTCCCGGAACAGGACGGGTATACCCGGGATTATTTCCGGATCGATGCCTCTGTGCGCCAGGCCTTGCCGATTCGCGGCATGGAGATCTTTCTGGATTTCAACAACCTCAATGATGAGCAGAATTCGTCAGCCCAGCGATCCATCGACGGTTTCACCAACGTCAAAAACTATGGCATGACAGCGAATTTCGGCATTCGGTTCCGGTAATCCGGGTTTACAGCCATAAACCAAAACCCCAACTCATTCCTTACAGGAGGAGCGTATCATGAAACGGTTGGTATGTTGTTTGATCTGTGTCCTGTTGTTGACGGTCTCCCTTTATGCCCAGAAAAAGGACACGACCTACGTCAACGGCCTTTACAGCGGCGGTGCAGAAGGCGGCCTCAACGAGGCCATCAAGACCGTCGCCGATGCCGGGAAACTTTCCCAGACCGTCTTTAAATTGAATCCCTATGACTGGTATGTCATCACCGGCACCATTGAGGTGCCCAAGGGCCAGACTCTTGAAATTGTGGCCCCCAATCCCGGCGCCACCCAGGCCGCAGCGCCGCCACAGATCCTCTGGACGGCCAGCAGCAGCGTGACCAAGAACTTCCTCATTGCCATTTATGGCGATCTGATCATGAAGAACATCTGGGTCCGCTTTGCGGACGCGGCCGGCGTGCAGACCGGCACCCCGATCGTCTTCGAAGGCAACGACGAAAGTGGCCCCGGCGAGAAGGGCGATTACGGCACCTTCGAAAACTGCCTCTTCGAGTTCATGCCCTGCCCGGCGCAAACTGCTTCCGGCGCGATCTGCGTCCGCTCCAGGTTTTTCCACGGCTCCTTCAAAAACTGCTATTTCCGTAACTGTGTCGACCGGCACTATATGTATTACGGCCGCGCCGTCTCCTTCCCCTTCGATGTTCCCGGTTACCACACCGAAGAGGTCTCGTTCGAGAACTGCACCTTCGCCAACATGGGTTATGTGCTGATGCAGGAAGGCACCAATTACTCCGACAAGGTCTCCTTCAATCACTGCACCTTTTACAACACCGTACAGTTCACCCTGGAATCCGGCTGGTGGTGGAGACTGAACGTCAACAACTGTCTCTTTGTCAATGCCTGGATGATGGGTTATATTCCGCAGCAGGGTGCGAGCAGCGCGACCATCAACATTCAGGCGGCGGATTCGATCGCCTTCGATGTTCCGTTCACCGATCAGGATCGTCACATCCTCTTCACCCACAGCGCCTATTACATCGACAACTGGCTGATCGAGTGGATGCGCGGCGGCTGGGACAAGAATTACAGCAATACCGCCTGGCGCCCCAATCCCAAGATCACCTCGGTCGGCAATCCCTTCAGCGTCGCCCAGTACAAGGCCCGTCTATTCAACGCGATTCCCTATCCGCGGCCGATGATCGACAGCACCTCACTGGTCTATTTTGATTCGACCTTCACCGACGGCACCGGCAAGTCGGTCAAACTCTATCCCTACATCAACCGCGCCGAGCTCTATGAGGTCGAAACCCTGCGCGAAAAGGTCAATCCGCGCTTCATCAATCCGCCGCTCAATGTCGATCCGCTCAAGTACTTCCTCTATCAAAAGTGGGATGCCAACAAGGATACGATGTGGGCCTACATGCCGGAGGCCGGCCAGAACCAGCAGTGGCCGCTGCCGGAAAACCTCGGCTACCTCAACGACACCCTCAAGACCCTGGGCATGGGCGGCTTCCCGCTCGGTGATCTCTACAACTGGTGGAACCCGGCGGTGAGAGAGGGCGCCACCGATCGGTATACCGCCTGGCGGGCGCAAGCCGATGCCGAACGCGCACGCATCGCGGCCTGGCTGGAAAGCGGCAAGGATCCCCTGACCGGCGTCGAACGGATGCCCTCCGCGGCCCTGCCGGCCCGCTATGCGCTCGGACAGAACTACCCGAATCCCTTCAATCCGACCACAAGAATCCAGTTTTCCATCCCGCAGGCAGGCCGTGTCACCCTCAAGGTCTACAACAGCCTGGGCCAGGAGGTGGCCACCCTGCTGGACGGCATGCAGCCCGCCGGCGTCGGCGTTGTCACCTTCAATGCGGCCAAACTCACCGGTGGCGTCTACTTCTACCGGCTGCAGGCCGAGAACATCTCCCTCACCAGGAAGCTTGTTTTGATGAAATAGGTCTCATAACAGGATGGCCCCGGCTGTCAGGGATTAACCGGTATGGTTGCAGCCGGGGCGGTGTTTTTCAAGGTCATACAGACCATCATGACACAGGCAAGGAGGTGATTGAAAAGACAGGTCTGGGGGTACTAACGGAAATAATTCAACTTCAGCAAGACTAACCGAACATAGGAGAAGGAGAATTATGAAAAAGAAGATGTACAGAATCTGGCTGGTTGCAGCTGCATTCGTGCTGTTGAGTGCCGTTGTGATTCAGGCCCAGGTCCCCGTTGCGGTGCAGGATTGGGGTAAAACCACCAACGGCACGGCCTGGCCGATCCTGAATACGGCCACCACCCCCGCTGGTGATGCCGGCATCGGCAACGGTGCCAGGCCAACTGCCTGGTCCACCATTCGCGGCGGCTTTGCTCCGCTCGAAGCGACCACTGACAAAGCCGTAGTCGTCACCGGGCAGGTCGAATTCGTCGGCGGCGGCGGCGCCAGCGCCTACACCCACCTCCGCTACGCCCT
>CAYTCI010000020.1:0-54501 GCA_964436305.1 uncultured Cytophagia bacterium
AAATTTCTGGTGGCCGCCTGCGGCACCGGCGGCTTTTTCCTCGCCGCCTATGATTTCCTCGCCGCCCCGCAGAACTATACCCTCAACCGGGAACAGAAAGAGTTCCTCAAGCTCAGGACGTTTTCCGGCAACGAGATCGTCGCCGGCACCCGCCGCCTGGCGCTGATGAACCTCTTCCTCCACAACATCGGCGATTTCGACAGCGAGACCTTTATCTCCCCGGCCGACGCCCTGGTGGCCGACACCGGCCTGCGCGTCGATTATGTGCTTGCCAATCCCCCCTTCGGCAAAAAGAGCAGCATGACCTTCACCAACGACGAGGGCGAGCAGGAGAGCGACGACCTCACCTACAACCGCCAGGATTTCTGGGTCACCACCAGCAACAAGCAGCTCAACTTCGTCCAGCACATCCGTACCATGCTCAAATCGGACGGTCGCGCCGCGGTGGTGGTGCCCGATAACGTCCTCTTTGAGGGCGGGGCCGGCGAAACCGTGCGCAAAAAGCTGCTGGCCACCACCAGCCTGCACACCATCCTGCGCCTGCCCACCGGGGTCTTTTACAAGCAGGGCGTCAAGGCCAATGTGATCTTTTTCGACAACAAGCCCGCCGCCAGGGAGCCCTGGACACGCGAGGTGTGGATCTACGATTTCCGCACCAACATTCATTTCACCCTGAAGAAGAATCCCCTGCGTTTCGAAGATCTGGCGGATTTCATCGCCTGTTATGGCTCGGAGAACCTCGCCAAACGCGTGGAGAGCTGGCATCCGGAGAGCAATCCGGACGGCCGCTGGCGCCGCTTCACGTATCACGAGATCGCGGCGCGCGACAAGACCAGCCTGGACATCACCTGGATCAAGGATCAGAGCCTGACCGATCTCGAGAACCTGCCCGATCCGGAGGTGCTGGCGGCGGAGATCATCGAGAACCTCGAGGCAGGGCTGGAGAACTTTAAAGAGGTAGTCCGTGGTTTAAGCAGCTCTTGATGGCTTGTTGCTTAGGTTTCCAACTATTGGTATCGCCATCCGTATGAAGATGCATTTTCTGTTAGGGCAAGAAAGGTCCAATTCTGGGGGATGGAATCCGTGAAAAAACCGGCTGCTGGCCCGATACTAATCCTGCTGATTGCAGTATTCTTTTTCGCGATTTCACCAGGCCGTGAGCGCCATGAAAGCAATAGTAAAATCCCGGGCTCGAAAAGCTTATTTCAACACTATAGCCTTGCGGGCAGCATGATACGGGCCGGCTTTGATCCGGATGAAATAGACGCCACTGCCGCATTGGTCTGCATTCCAGAAGAGTTTGTGCGCACCCGCTGGCAGGGGGCCGGATGCCAAAACGGCTACTTCTTCGCCTAGTATTGAGTATACACACAGGTGCACAGTTTCCGGTTTAGGGAGGGTGAATTCGATCGTGGCCGAGGTATTGAAGGGATTGGGATAGGTATGTTTCAGTGAGTATTCAATAGGCAAGTCTGGAGCTGCGTGGATTCCCGACAATCCGTAATATTCCATTGCCCCCAAATCGGGGGCAGAGCCATAATAACAGTCAGCATTCCTCAACAGCAAGGTTTCTCCCTGCCAGTCAAACTGTGCCGCGCCCTTATCGATGCAAGGTGAGTTTGGGGATATCGAATAGTCCGGATTCATTCGAGGATCGCCTGACTGGTTCCCCTCGAGCCAGACCAGTTTGAGCTCGCCCAGTTTCTGGATTTTATCCTCTCCTTTTTCAAGCAAAGAGTAGACGACGATAATTTCACAGCTGTCCTGTGTCATTATATCGAATAAATTGTTATGGCTCATGATGCTGTTGATAATTACAGCCTTGGTATGATCAGCATAAAATGCCCCTCCCTCAATCCAGCGATATCCATACGAGGAGTACATATTGTTGGCAATGGTGACATTGATCAATACCGGACTAGAGAAAAATGAGGTAAATGCTCCGATGTGACCACTGCGGAAATTTTCGGTATTGTAGCAATCTGTAAGAAGAACGCGATCGAACCGTGGTGCTGAATCAATACAATAGATTCCGCAGCCGTGAATTTTTTGTATGGCCATGTTTTGCAGCGTGGGACTGGAGCGTGAGATGACAACGCCTCCATAGCTGGAGCTGTAGCCATTGCACAGCGTCAACGATTGAAGAATGAATTGAGTACAGTTTTCGATCAGGATACCGGGACCTGTCTTCTCGGCATCCAGAATGGTATCCGTCCAATCATCGCCACTGATGGAAATGTAATCGACTGCCGGCAGCGGAAAGTGCTCGCCAGTCATGGAAGGGCTGTATGTTCCGCTGGCAAGATGGATAGCACAGGGATGCGTGCTGTCCGCATAGATACGCGAGAGCGCTTCATAGAGTGAACGTAACGGGGTTGAAGATGACAAGCCGGTATTGGAGTCGCTGCCGTCTGCCGACACAAAGAGATCGGCATTGAGAAGCCTGTGCAGGGGATGCGCCACGCTAAAAGAGCCAGGTTCTGCGGTAACGATATAAAAGTTGGTAGGCCGGTCTACCGTGAAAGAATCCAGTACAATAGCATTGAATTTTTGCGCGGATGAATAGAGATCACACCCGATTTGCGCGTGATTGTTATAAATGCTGTTTGCCTGGTCGCCAAACACGAGTTCGGATTGAGCGTCACAAAAAATACCACCACCCCGGGCGCCAGTATTTTCAAAAATGGTTGTACTGTACAGGTCAGCTTTAGATCGGTAGAGCTGTATCCCTGCCCCGTAGACCGTAGTCTTATTGTGGGAGGAAACGCCGTTTCTGAGCTCAATCACGCCATCATAGCTTACAAGGCCGTTTCCATTCTCGACAAACGCGCCGGAATCGATGCTGATGAGGGTACTCTTTTCCCCCCTGATTCCGCAGGCGCCATTTTTACGGCAGATAATTTTCTTCGCTGCAATCACCGATTGATCAGCATGAATACCGTCCTTTCCGTTCCTCTCAAAGCTGCTATCCTCAATTTCCGCGCTTGCCTTGCTCAGATTGAGTCCATGATTGGCGCTGCCGGTCACCAGCACCCCTGCCAGTTTCAGCTCGGACTTGAAGCCGTATATACCGTCGGCTTTAGTGGCGGAGATGGTCACCTCTCTGAACTGAACGGAAGAATTCTCTATCACCAGACCATTCCCAATGTTCTGTTCACCGCGCTGGAGCGTCAGGTTGGCAAGGCCAAAATTGTTGACATCATGGCAATCGACCAGGCTGTTGGCATATTCAGCGTCGAGGATGGTGCTTGCGGTATGATCTCCTCTGATCTCTACATGACTCACGCCGCATATTGGGAAAATTTCCCCATTGGCGCCAGCGCTGTACAAGCCGCCCGCAAGATGGATGATCCCTGGATTCAGGCTGTCGGCCGTGATTTTCGTAAAAGCACGATGGAGAGTTTTTAATGGTTCTTCCATCGTTCTCCCTGAATTTTGATCATTACCCGAACCGGCGTCAACATATATATCACCCCAAACCTGTTCATTCGTGGCATGCAGTACATTCCAGGTGAACAACGCAATGGGAGAGAGAAAATAATCTGTGGGTGTACCTACCGTGAAGCTGTCCAGAACGGCCGCCATACGCGTATCGGTGAATATATCGCTCCCTTTGGCACTGGAGTTGTCATGAATACTCGCGCGTTCAACGGTGTCAAATTCGAGATGTGATTTCTGCGAATATACTCCACCCCCCATACAACTAGAGTAAGCCAAAGTTCGATTACTGCTAATCGAACTGGATTTTAATGAAAGATTTGAGTCCTTGAGAAAGACCCCCCCTCCCAGCTTGTCGCCTTGATTGTTTGCAAGGGTGCATTTCTGGAATTCACCACGGGCATCGCCAAACCAGGCACCACCGCCATTGATGAGGGCATGATTCTTTTCTATTACAGAATTGAGCAATTGTACTTTCCCGGCCGATTTGCACGCAAAACCCCCACCATACTCGCTGCGGTTGCCCGCGATGAGGCAATGGTTTAAAGTGACGGACGCTTCCTGTTCAATACAGATACCGCCACCTCCGCCCGTTATAATCGAGCCATTTTGACAACAATTGTCCGCCAATACAACATCAGTGAGTAATCCTGTTGAGACGCCATAAATGAAAATTCCTCCACCGCCCTGGGAAGTTGATTCGCACATGATAATTTCGCAGTTGGTCATAGCGATATGTGCGCTCCCTGCGAGGATGCCTCCGCCGACGGCATCTCTTCCGTTTTGGATCGAAAGCTTTTCAAAGTGGATGCCTTGTACTTCCATGCAATTAAATATTCGTGTTTTGCCGCAACCATCCAGGATTGTGCTCTGTTGCCGAACGCCCATAACGTGAACGTGCGATTTAACCCGTACCGGGAAAATATCGCCATTATAATCAGGGCCATAGCGCCCTTCGGCCAGATGAATCACACAAGGGTGATCTGGTCGGGGTCGGACTTTTTGCATGGCGAATGCGATGGTTTTTAGGGGATCCTCAGGAGAAAAGCCCGAGTTGTAATCATTTCCCTCGGGGGAAACGAAAAGATCGCGGGATTCATCGGGAAAGTAGGCATGTCTGATTTGAAAAGTGAACTTGGAGAGGGGATGAGCCTCATTTTCGGTAGGGAGGTCTACCGTGAAAGTATCCACTATTACCTCAATCGGGACCTCGCTGTCAAGATCTTGACCGCCATACGTCGATCGGTTGGAATAGATATTGGATAGGTAGTGGGGGTCGAAGAGCACGGCAGAGCTGATACAGGTGATACCACCTCCCTGGACGGCTTGATTTTCAGAAATCGTCACGCCGGATAACTTGAGAACGCTCTCCCAGGTGCAGCAAATGCCCCCCACGGCAGAATGCATGGCACCGTTGCCGGAGATGACGGTCCCGACCATATCGACTGAAGAACCTGTGCAGGACAAGCCACCGTTGCTGTTTGAACTCAACCTGCTGTTTGTAATAGCCGCCCTGGAATGATGCAGATATATCCCCATCCCGGTATTGTCAAGGAATAGGCAATTCCTGAGTATCACCTCCGCCGAGTCGGCATCAAGTCCGGCATTTGAATTCTCACGTACGACCAAATCCTGCAATAACGGGCTTGCCTTGCCGCAGAGGATACCTCCGCCTTTGCCTGTATCGTTGCTCCGTAACTCCCGCCCATGTGTAATGACAAATCCCTGCAAGATCGTAGAGGAATCTTCACCGCCGGCAAATGTCGCGACCGGTGCCTTGTCGCCGCCGTCGAGAATAGTGCTGAGGATCACCGACATATCTTTACTGAAAAGATAGTTGGATGCAACCACCACACTTTTGCCGTTGAAATTCAGATTCTCTAGCCAGGTCCCCGGGCTGACGAGGACCGTGTCTCCGTCCTGAGCCCTGTCGATGCCTGCTTGAATGGTAGCATAGTCAGCGGGAATGCGCAGGAGACCCGCTTCAGAGAAGCGAACAGAAATCATGATCACCAAGAGCAATTTGGCAAACCAGAGGAAACGACTAGGTGGCATATGTTATCTCCCGACTTGGTCAGGATATCAACAGTCACTCCCCTTGAGAGTGCTTGATCCAGGAGTTTCCAAAGTATTAATAAGGGCAACCTACTGCAAAAGCTTGTGACATTTGTCACATAATGCACAAGAAAATCACATTATTCACGAGCGAAAACGGGGAATCAAGCACAGGCCTCGAGTAGAATCAGCATGAAAATGGAGAATTTCGGGACAGGTTTTTTCTTTCCACTTTGTGTTTTGCTCCCTCTCTGGTTTCTGAGCAAGAACTCCGCTTCCCCCTTGACATTCTCCATCTCAATGATTATTATCCGTTATAGATAGTCTATTGCCCGCACAGAATGGAAAGTTCTGGAGAGGCACAGCATGAAAAACATTTGGAAGCTTGTTTTGCTGCTCTTTGTCATCCTCTCCATCTCCTGCGGGGATGACAACAATCCTGCTGAGCCCAGGATCAGCGCGGAAGCGGAACAGATCCGCAGCGAGATCGTCAAGCCCCAGGAGAAGAACGATCAACTTCTCTCGCAATTGTTGACTACAATGGATCCCCTCCCGGCCATGGATTCGGTCCTGGCCGTCTTTTTGAAAGATACCCTGGTGGCCTGGGGAGAGGTTGGCCGTCAGGGCATAGCCATCCAGTACAAAAACGGGGTTCGCGGCGGCATTTTTCTGGACGCCGATGATATGCCCGACAGCACCGGTCTTTCCCGGGGCGAGGGGATCGATGCAATCGATCTCGAGTTCTCTTTGCCCAAAGCCCGGCCGTTCGCTGTCAACACGATCTTGCTCAATCCGACCTATCATGAACGAAAGTACTGGGCCGATCTCATTATCCAGAACTATAATGACCGCCTTCCCACAGCGGGCTATAAAAAGCCCACGATATTGAGGAATGCGGAGGTCACCGTCGACAAATTTCAAAACCTGAAAGGGTACGGCCTCATCCATGTCTATTCCCACGGCTGGGCCTGGCCGAGCAAAGACAACATCCGGGAGGTCTATCTGCTCACCGGTGAAGCCGCTACTCTCGCCTCCCTCGAAAAGTACAAGGATGAGATTCATGCCGGAGCGGTCCCTGTCATCAGGCAGCATACGGCCAGTTCCTCGCTCTGGATCAGCCCGGATTTCGTAGCAAGATTTAACAGTTTTTCGGCGGATACAACCCTGATCTACGGGGGGTTCTGTTACAGCTATATGGGGAATTGGCCGCGCACCATGGTCAATGATCTCGGCGCTGGCGGATATTTCGGATTCGACTGGTCGGTTTACACTTCGGAGAATGCCAAATGGAATCTGAATCTGATCATGAATCTCTGTGACACCAGCCAGCATCCCCCCGTGACGGCATCGGGCTGGATGAACAACGAGATTCCCAAATGGTTCTGGCATGACAAGTACAAAAAGATGGTAAACATCAAGTATCTGGGGCGCCAGGATCTGGCTCTGATCGGATCAACATTTCCCGTCTTCAGAAAATGCAGCATCGATCTGAATATTCTCGTTGATCTGCAGGTGAAAGGTGGAGGGATCAACCGCGGAAGCAGCCGCACATTCAGCTGCGAGGGAGCCGTGACGCGGGTGGACGAAGGTGCGGAGGAAAATACCTGTCATGTAGCCTGGAATGAAGACCGATCCGGGGCCCATTATGCCGGGGGACTGGAACTCGTCATCAACCGCACTACCCTTGCCGTTAAATCCTACAAGGTGTGGGATAAACGGACGGATACCATCGGCGAGGCGACCTACGCCTTTGAAGGCAGCAAATCCCTTGCCCTGAAGGCCGGTGCGGCCTATACAGCCTTTGTGACCGCCAACGACGCCTGCGCTGCACTCGACAAACTGGATTACAGCTACGCTTTCAGTGATGGCAATGGCTACACCTGCATCAGCCACTCGTGCGATTACCAGTCTTCGCTCTACATCAAGCTGATGCCATAGATTCAACCATCCTGATCACCGGTGAGAATTACGAAGAGTTTGTGGGCATTCATTTGGAATGACGGCATCCTGCCTGGCCGTTCCCGCGGATTCCTCGATATCAACGAGAATCGAACTTCGTGAGGTGCATCCTATGGCCCAATCGATCATCATCATCGGCGCGGGTATGGGCGGACTGGCGGCCGGTATTTACGGCCGCATGAACGGCTATGAAACCACGATCTTCGAGATGCACAGCAAGCCGGGCGGACAATGCACTGCCTGGCGGAGGGAAGGCTATACCTTTGATCCCTGCATCCACCACTTTTTTGGCTGCCGTCCGGAGACGGATGCGTTCCGGATGTGGCAGGAACTCGGCGCCCTGCCTCGCGAGCTGATCCCCCTTGAAGCCTGCACGGCGGTCGCTGCGCCCGACGGCAGGCGCTTCATCGATTACTACGATCTGGACAAGCTGCGGACGGCTCTGCTCCAGCTGGCACCCGCCGATGCAATACCCATCAGTGCCTATATCAAGTCGATCCAGGCGTTTTCGAACGAGAAACTCCAGGAGGCGCTCAACTCCGGCTCACCCTGGAAGATGCTCCGGATTCTCCCCAGGATGCTAGCCATCCGCAAATGGCTCAAGATGAATATGGCCGGCTATGCGCTACGCTTCGCCGATCCCTTCCTGCGCCGGGCCTTTGCCGAACTCATCTATGCCAATCCCGAAGCTCCCCTTTTCTTCCACCTCATGCGCCACGCCGGCGGCCTCGTGGGCGACATCCAGTGGCCGGCAGGTGGCGGGCGCGAATTCGCCCGCTCGATCGAACAGCGCTATCTCGCTCTGGGCGGCAAAATCCACTACAAGAGCCGGGTGGCGAAGATACTCATCGAGGAAGACAAGGCGGTGGGCGTCCGCCTCACCGACGGCATGAAGCACTGTGCTGATGTGATCATCTCGAATGCGGACGGCCGCAAGACCATTCTCGAGATGCTCGACGGTCACTACTCCAATGCGACCGTGGCCGGCTATTGCGCCCTGCCGGCTGACGAAGCCCCGTTTGCGGTCGATGTCTTTCTCGGCGTCAACCGTGACCTCTCGAGCGAACCCTCCTCTTTGGTGCTGCTCCTCGAGGCGCCCGTCACCATCGCCGGCCATACCTGTGAGAACATTGAAGTCCAGTTCTACGGCTTTGATCCGCGCATGGCCCCGCCGGGCAAGGGGGTCATCAAGGTCGAGTTGACCTCAAGCCATGCCTTCTGGAAGCAGCTCTACGATACCGACCGGCAAAAGTACGCCGAGGAAAAACAGGTGACCGCGGCAGCGGTCATCGCCATCCTCAACCGTTATTTCCCGGGCCTCAGGGAACAAGTGGAGGTGATCGATGTCTGCACCCTGATGACCTGGGAGCGCTATATGGGCGGGACCAACGGCTGGTTCAATTTTCCCAACCGCAAGCTCGATTTCAGCCTGCGTGAGGATCTCGAAGACAAGAAATTCAAGACGACCTTGCCGGGGCTGACGAATTTTTACTTCTGTGGGGTCTGGGCCACTTGCATGGGCTCGCTGGTCCATAATGCCCTCTCCGGCAGGACCATTATCCGCCGGATTTGCAGGCAGGATGGGAAGGAGTTCAGAAGCCGGGGATAATACATCCAGACAACTGAGGCGGCGTGCCAGCTGGCAGGGGAGAAGAGGGCGCGGAGAGGGATAAAAGAGGTATCTGTTTTTAACGATCAGAGACCTTTTGGTTGATCAGGGGATCCGTTGCGCGGTCTGAGGATCTCTATCCCAGCTCCCTGATGTAACACCGGCGGCGTTTATGCTGCCGTCTCTCGAAGTATTTCCACTGATCCTGGACGGCGAGGTTGGTCTCGAGCTCGGGATTGGATTCGACCCGGGTGACGCCAAGCCGATTGAACACCCGGTTCATCCGGTCGATCAGCACGGCATTGACCCCCTTGCCCTGATAGGCCGACTGCACCGCGACCAGGTAGAGATCCGCCCGCTCGTTTTTTTTCAGGGCCCGCAGCAGATGGATGAATCCAAAGGGCAGCAGCCGGCCCCGCGCTTTTTGCAGGGCGCGCGATAATGAGGGCAGGGTCACGCCAAAGGCGACCAGCCGATCCTGCTCATCCACCACCAGGGGTACAAAATCGGGGCTGACAAAGCCGAAATACTGGCTGATGTAGCCCTGAACCTGCTTCGGGGTCAGCGGCACCACGCCATAGAGCGCGCTGTACTCCTCGTCGATCAGCCGGAAGATCGCCTCCCCGTAGTACAGCAGCTCCTTCTTGTGCCGCACCTCCAGCAGCCGCAGCTGGTTGCGGCGCAGGGCGATATCCGCGATCCGGGCGATCTTTTCGTCCGGCTCACGGGGCACCTGCATCTCGAACTCCAGCCAGTCGGTGTCCTTGCGGTAGCCCAGTTTTTCGAGATGGCAGGGATACCAGGGATGGTTGTAGATCGTCGCCAGGGTGCCGAGCTCATCGAACCCCTCGACGAGCATGCCCTCGCGGTCGAGATCGGTGAAGCCGAGCGGGCCATGCAGGGCGGTCATCCCCTTCTCCCGGGCCCAGGCTTCGACGGTGCCGAGCAGTGCGGCAGCGACCTCCTCGTCATCGATGAAATCGATCCAGCCGAAGCGCGCCTGGCGCTTTTGCCATTTCTCGATGTAGCGGTGATTGATGATGCCGGCGATGCGCCCGACCACGCGGCCCTCGTGCCGGGCCAGCCAGTATTCCGCCTCGCAGTGGTCGAAGGCGGCGTTGCGGTCGCGCCGCAGGGTATTGGCTTCGTCGAAAAAGAGCGCAGGGACGTAGCAGGGGTGACCCTTGTAGAGCGAAAGGGGCAACTCGATAAAGGCCTTCAGCTCCCGCCGGCTCGTCACCCGGATGATCTCTGGTTTCACTCGTCTTTCCTTTTCACAGCCTGATGATCCCCCGGCGAACTATTTGCCGAAATAACGCAGCGCCAGGCAGGTCATGTCGTCCGACTGCTCCTGCGCCCCCGCAAAGGCCTGCACCTCCCTGATCACGCTCTCCACCAGTTCGCCGAGGGGCTCCGCGGCGTGGGCCTGCAGGGCCGCCTGCGTCCGGTCTTCACCGAACATCGCCTCTTGCGTGTTCATCGCCTCGGTGATGCCATCGGTGACGAGAAAGAGGGTCTCGCCGGGCTGGAGCACAACGACATTGGACTCATACTCGAGGTTTTTCAGCGCGCCGAGGAAGACCCCGCCGCGATTCTCGAGCTGGCGGACCTGCCCCTCCTTGCCGATGATGTAGGGGGGATTGTGGCCGCCGTTGCAGTACTCGAAAGAACCGTTGCGCGTGTCGAAGACCCCGTAAAAGACGGTGACGAACATCGTCGGCAGGCTCTCGTCGACGAGGATGGTGTTGACGCTCTCGAGGCAGGAGTCGGGGGGGATGCCCTTGAGGGCGGTGGCCTTGAGCAGGGTCTTGCTGACCGCCATGAACATCGCCGCCGGGATGCCCTTGCCGGAGACATCGCCGATGAGGATGCCGACGCGCGATTTGTCAATGAGGAAGAAATCGTAGAGGTCGCCGCCGACCTCCCGCGCCGGGATCATCTTGGCATAAATGTCGAACTCCTTGCGCTCCGGAAAGGCCGGGAAGGTCTTGGGCAGGATCGAGGTCTGGATCTCGGTGGCGATGCCAAGTTCATGCTTGATGAACATCAGCTGGTCGCGTGACTGCATCGCCTCCTTGAGAACCTTGAGGTCGTTGAGCGATTTGTTGATGGTGATCTCGAGGTCATTGAGGTCGATGGGCTTGATGACGAAATCAAAAGCGCCGCGGTTCATCGCCGTGCGGATGTTCTCAATGTCGCCATAGGCGGAGACGATGACCGAGCGCAGGGTCGGGCGTTCCTGTTCCTTGATGCGGGTCAGCAGGGTGAGGCCGTCCATCTCGGGCATGTTGATGTCGGTGAGGACGAGATCGATCTCCTCGTCCTCGGCCAGGCGTTCGAGGGCCTGGAGCCCGTTGCCGGCGAACTTGAAGCTGAAGACCTCCTCACGGATCTGTTTGCGGAACTTTTGCAGGATGAGCTGTTCGAGATCCGGTTCGTCATCGACAACCAATATCTTTGCGGGCATCGTTTTCTCCTGATGTGCAGGTTATTTGGGCAGACGGATAATAAATTCAGTGAACTCGCCTTCGCTGGTCTCGAAGGTCAGCTGGCCGCCATGCTGCTGGACGATGATGTCATAGCTGATCGAGAGCCCGAGACCGGTCCCCTTGCCGGGCGGTTTGGTCGTGAAAAAAGGCGTAAAGAGCTTTTCGCGGATGGCTGCAGGTATGCCGTTGCCGTTATCGCGGATGCGCACCTCGACCTGATCCTTGAGGTCCCGGGTCGTCACCGAGAGTGTGGGCGAGAAGGCTCCGTCTTGTTCCTGCTTCTTGCGGTGGGCCTCGTAGCAGCCGTTGGTGATGATGTTGAGAAAGACGCGACTGACGTCCTGGGGGACAATACTCAGTTTGCCGACCGCGGGATCGAAATCGGTTTCGATTTTGATGTTAAAGCTGCTGTCCTGGGCGCGCATGCCATGGTAGGCCAGATTGATGTCCTCGGCCAGCACGGCATTGACATCAGTGGGCTGGCGTTCATCCGACTTGCCGCGCGAATGCTGCAGCATGCTCTTGACGATATTGTCTGCACGCTTGCCATGCTCGATGATCTTGGCCGCGTTTTGCTGCAGGGTCACGAGGATCTCGTCGACCACGGTTTTGTCCTGCGGTTCGATTTTCACGCTCGGTGCCGTCAGCACCTCCCGCAGCTCCCCGACCAGATCTCCCATTAGAACAGCAAAATTGTTGACAAAATTCAGGGGATTCTTGATCTCGTGGGCAATGCCGGCGGTCAGGGCGCCAAGAGCGGCCAGCTTGGACTGGGTGATCAGCTTTTCCTGGGTCGATTTGATCTCGGCGGTACGTTCCTCGACGATCCTTTCCAGCGCGCGGCTGCGTACCTGCAGCTGGCGGGTGCGGACACGCACCACGGCCAGGATCAATCCGCCGGCCCCGAGAATATAGAGCACCCAGGCCCACCAGGATCCGTACCATGGCGGGGTGATGGTAAAGGCGTAGAGATCCTCGCTGCTCTCCTGCTGAAAGATATTGCGCGCCTGGACACGGAAGCGGTATTTGCCGGCGGGGAGATTGGTATAGTCGCGCCGGGTATCGCGACTCCAGGCTGTCCAGCCGGCGTCGAATCCCTCCAGGCGGGTGCGGAAGACATTGGCGCGCGGATTGAGGTAAGAGGAGGCCGAATATTCAAAGCGCAAGGCCTTGCTGCGATAGGGAAAGCGCTGCCCGGCCGGCTCCTGCAGGCGCTGTCCTGGCCGTGCTGCCCCGTAATAGACGACCGAGTCGCCGGCGAGGGCGACGCGGCGGATGATGGCTGGAAAACCGGATAGCACCGTCTGCTGTTGGCCTTGCGCAAAGCGGAAGACGCGGTTCGCCGCGCCGTACCAGACGACACCGCTTTTTTCCGGATAAATGATATTGATCACCTCACTGGAGAAGCGCGCCAGCTGCGCTTTCTCCAGCCGGTATGAGCCATCCGGCATTTTTTTATAGACGGCCGATTCCTTGCCCAGATTGGCCCAGAGATGGCCTTGTGCATCTGCCACAATGATACTTTCATCCGGATTTTTGCCCAGGCCCAGATCCTTGAAAAACGGGTCGGGTGAGAATCGGTTTTGCTCCGGATTGAACCGGTATACCCCTTTCTTGGTGCAGAAGAGGGGGCGCCCTGCCGGATTGAAGAAGACGGCCCCACCTGCCGGCAGCCCATGCTCTGTGCCAAATTTGTCAACTCTGGGCGTCAGGAGCCGGTCCCTGGCGAAGGTCAAGCGTATCAATCCGGCATCCATGGTCCCCAGCCAGACCACGCCTGGTTCAGCCTCCACCGCAAGCCGGATATATTCGTGGACCTCCGGAATGCTGCCCAGCCAGCTGAGACGCTGGGGATGGGAGGCATTATAGCGCAAGAGATCTACGCCACCCGATTTTCCGGCGACGATCAGATCGGGCGCCAGACTCAGGGCGCTCATGTAGAGAACCGGTACGGACATTTCCCGGGATAGCATGGCCAATTGGGCCGTTTTGCCCTGAATACGATAAATGCCCTCGTTGACCGTGACAAAGAGCTCACCATTGATCTGGAAAAAAAAGAAGGATTGCGCATTGCCGGCAATTCCGTCGATCATCTTGAACCGGCCATCCGCTTCATCAAGATAATAGACGCCATCATTGCAGGTAATGTAGAGGAGACCCTGGTACCGGCAAAAATCGGAAGGGCCGGTACCGCCAGGAATGGTGAACTCCGAGAGGGGAGAATTGTACTCGAGCACAGCAATCCCGCCATCCATGCCCACCCAGATGTTGTTTTGCCGGTCTATGTACAGGCAGCTCGCCGTATTGGAAAGGAACCCGTTGGCCTGGGAGAAATGTTGTCGCATCCTGCCCGCTCTGTCGACGATGATCAGTCCATTGGCCATGGTACCCAGGGCAAAACAGCTGTCCGGCGTAACCACACCGGTATAAATCGTTCCCTGGCGGAGCAGGTTGTCCACCTCGGTCGGAAGAGGCTGGAATGTGGTTCCATCCCAGAGAAACAATCCGCGGGTAAAGGTGCCCACCAGGAAATGCCCATCCTTGCCCGGAAAGGGCAGCATGACATTGATCCGGTCATTGGCAAATTGCCCGCCGCCGGGGAGCAGTACCAGCGAATCCTGCTCCATTTTCATCAGCCCGACGCCATACTGCTGGACGTAAAGAGTTTGGTCCAGCCAGAAGGTATAGCCGAATAATTCTTGCGAGCGCCAGACATCGACCGTCCACGCCCCGGCCTCCGTACCTGAGGCGGGAGGATGAAAACGGAAAAGCCTCTCGTTCGTTTGGAAATAAATGCCCTCGTGCGTGGCCTGGACCGACCAGACATAATTGAACTGGCGGTCCTCGGGTTTGATATACTCCATCAGCGAGTGATACTGCATCTCGCCGCGTTCGTCCGCAGCGAGATAGCCCAGCATGGCCGAGGAACCGGCATAGATCCTGCCCTTTTCATCCTTGGAGAGAGATCGACCGAAGGTATGGTTGGCATTCAGGATCAGCCGCCAGTTAACACCGTCGAACTCCTGGATGCCATATCCGTCGCCAATATACATGACACCCCGGTCATCCTGTTCGATCGCCCAGAATTGGGTGTGTCCGTCAAACTCCTTGCTGGGGTAGACCGTCATGAAGGGCTGGCCGGTCTCGGTCGCGCAGGCGGCTGTACAGAACAGCAGGAGCAGAATGCGGAATCTAGCCATTGGCCGCCTCCCGGAAGAGTTCATCCTTGAGTTGGCTGAAGTCGAGGGGTTTGGTGTAGTAACGGTCCGCTCCACTCTCCATGGCATCCTCATAGTACTGGTTGCTGTAGGCGGTGATCATCGCGACCCTGATGGCCGGAAAGTCGTGCTTGACGGCCTTGAGCAGCTGCAAGCCATTCATGCCGGGCATATTGATGTCGGAGAGGATCAGCACAACCGCCGGCGGCTGGGTCATGGCTCGGAGATGCTGCAGGGCTTCCTCGCCGGAGAGGGCGAAGGAGAAATCGATCTGCTCCTGGCGGATCTCTTTGCGGAAATGCTGCCGGAAGAGCAGCTCGACATCCTGTTCATCATCGACGACCATCACCTTCATTTCGTGCTCCTCGAATTGATCCTGCGCCCAAAGGACTGGCACCGCATAAAAAAATACCCAAACCAGCAATAGAAAACAAGCAGAATGGCGGCCTTTTTCCCCGCCCTGCTCTCCGGTGTTTACTTTTCCAGCATGTAAAGCTGCCACAGCTCACGGTCGGAGAGGCGCATGAAGGGCACCAGGGCCATTTTGCCGGTCCGGCCGATCGACTTTTCGAGAAATTTGAACTCGGCGAATTTTTCCTTGAGCGCGGCATCCGGCCTGGCGGGGAGGCCGTGCTGGCGCAGCAGCAGGATGCCCTTGGCGCGCATGGACAGCTCGAGATAGATGCGCAGATAGCAGAGGAGATCCACCACCACCGTCGCGGGGAAATGGTCGCGCAGCGAGAGCATGTACTGCCCGAATTTGCTCCCCGAAAAGCGGCCGCTGAGGATCATCTCGAGCATGGCCATCTCCTCATCCATGCTCAGGGTGAGCCACTTGCGCAGCGAACGCTCGCTGTTCTCGTAGACCAGGACGATGAAGAGCGGCAGGGTGGCCAGGATGACCAGGGTCGAGAGCAGCGGGGGCAGAATGAAATGGTTGAAAACCGAGTGGACGGCCGCGGCGGCGAGCCAGGCCGGGCCCCAGACCGACAGGTCCAGACGATTGAGCCGGTCCTGCCGGCGTTTGCAGAGGATGGCGAAGAGGGCGGTGCAGGAGGCGTGCATGACCGCGGTGCCGAAGCCGCGGACGAACCAGATCATCGGGCTCGCTTCGGCCAGCCCATATAGATAGGAGATGTTTTCGACCACCGCAAAGCCCGCCCCGATCGCGGCGCCGTGGATGGCCGCATCGACGAGGAAACCGACATGTTTTTTGCGGATCAGCAGCCAGACCGGCAGGGCCTTGGACCCCTCCTCGAGGAGCGGTGCAAGGTAGCGGGTGTAGAAGATCAGGTCGAGGTGCAGGTGCTGCAGCATAAAGATATTCAGCTGCATGCAGACCAGGGCGGCGACGGCGCCGAGGCCGAGACTGACCGCGGCCGCGCTGCTGCGCACCAGCTTGTAGCTGTCGAGCAGCAACAGCAGCAGGGCCAGCAGGATCACCGGCGCGAGGCTGAGGACGACATGCAGGACGATCATAGGATTTTCAGCGAGATCATGAATTCCTTGCTGTGGTGCGAGCCTTCAAAGGCGACGCCATAACCCAGTGAAAGCGTGGATTCGAAACGCGACAGGGTCACCAGGCGGAGATCGCCCTGGGCCCCGAGGGTGGCCAGGTTGCGGCGCACACCGAGAGCGGCGGATGCCGCTGCGCCTTTGGCGAGATCCGGATTGGTCACGATGGCGGTGGCGAAGAGGGCCGGCCGCAGCCAGCGGCAGTAGAGGCTGGTTATGCCGAGGCTGCGAAAGCGCAAGGGCGGCAGGGTCCACTCAATCATCGCCTTGCCGTAGCTGCGCCCGCCGAGGGCGTTGAGTTCGAGCCCCGGCAGGCTGTAGTACTCGCGATAGCGTTTTTCGGCACCGTGGTCGACCCAGTTGTTGCCAAAGCCGCCGAAGAAAAAGTTGGCGAAGGGATTGTCCGCGCTGCCGAAGCTGCGGCCGGCGGAGGCGCGCAGCCAGAGGGAGGAGTGGCCAAGCGCCAGCGGGATGCCATAGTCGAGATGGCCGTAGATCCGGGGATAGAGCTTGCCGTTGACCAGCGAGGCCGAGGAGAGGGCGCGCAGGCGGACGCCCTTTTCATCATCGACGGCGCCGAGCGATTTGCGGACGTACTGATAGTCGAGGGCGATTTTGGCGGTCGACATCCGGTCGTAGGTGGCCGTGATGTTCTGATAGTCCGGCAGGCGGTCCATGCCGCCATAGTGCTTGACGCTGAGGGTCAGGTCCAGGGTGCGGGGCTTGTCGTAGATCAGGTTCCGGTTGTATTCGGCCTGGAGATTGTAGCCCTTGCGGCTGGTTTTGGTCGGGCCGAAGAGATCATAGAAATCGGCTTCGTTGAGGCCGGCGCTCAGGTTCCACTGCCACCAGTGCAGCGCCATGCCGAGGTGGAGCCGCTCTTTTTGCGGCAGATTCCGGTCCGGGCTGTAGAGGGCCGAGAGGGTCACGCCGGCGGCGCCGATCAGATCGGTGAAATTGGCGCGGTAGCCGATGGCAGCGCTCTCCTTGTAGCCGCGGACCACTGGCCAGGCCGAGCCCAGCCGCAGCTGGCTGAGGGCATGATAGGGCCCCGCGGGGCGGATCAGGGAGTCGGGGGTGATCCGGGCGGGGGAGCCGATCATCCAGCTGCGCACGATCGGGTGTTTTTTAACGAGGGCGGTGCCGAGAAAGGTGACCGCGCTCACCCGTTCGGGGGGAGCGATGGCGATCTTGCCCGGGACAAATCCGCGGCCGCTGTAGCGCATCACCAGCAGCGAATCCCCGGAGAGGGGGACCGGCTGAAAAAATCCGGTTTCGGCGTTGCTGAGGATCTCCATGTCCTCTTTGGCCCAGTTGTAGCGGTAGATATTGGAGACCCCGGAGTAGTAAGAGGAGCCATAGCTGTAGCGGCCGTCCGGCGAAAAGACGAAACTCTGCGGCAGGCTGTTCTCGAAATCGAAGACCAGGGCAAAGGTATCGGGCCGGGCGGTGGCGATCCGGATCAGCTTTTGCCGGCCCGAGATCTCGACCAGGGAGGCGGTCAGGGTCGAGCCGTCGGGCGAGAGGTCGAGATCGAACACATCCTGGCCGTAGGGAAAGGAGCGCACCTGTTTCCACTCCCGCCAGGGGTAGGGGATCGTGACCAGGGTCGAGATGCCGTTAAAGTGGCGCACGCCCCAGAGGGTGCTGTCGGCGCGGTTATAGGCGAGATCGCCGATGCGGCCGTCCTTGATCAGCCGCCGGGAGTGCCCGCTGCGGATGTCGACGATATTGAGGTCGCGCCAGCGCTGGTTGTCGCTGGTGTAAAAGAGGGCGCCGGCGGCGGGATTCCAGGCCAGGGAGGTAACCGAGTAGAGGGTCGGCCCCTTGACCTCGCAGATCGGTTTGAGCTCGCCGCTGGCGAGATCGAGGGCGGCGATCGAGGCGACCTGGCCGGGATAGAGGACGGCGGTGTAGAGCCGGTTGCGGGCGGGGTCATAAAAGCCGCGTGAGACCGAGCCGAGGGCGCGGCGGGAGATCGGCCGGAAGGGGGTCACCGGATGGCGATGGAGGGAGTCGAGATTGGCCTGCTGCCAGCGCTGCTCCCAGGCCACCCAGCGGCTCCACTCCGCCGCGAGGCTCTTACCGAATACCTGGTTGAACTGGGCGGCGAAGTAACGCCGGCTGCCCTGGTCACGCCGGTACCACGCCAGCACCTTTTCCGGACCGTACTGATAGCCGAGATAGCTGACAAAGCGGGCGCCATAGAGATAGGAATTGGCCCCGACCTGAAAATCGATCGCCGTCCCCTCGGCCTCCAGCCCGACGACGTTATAAAAGGGGGCCCGGTCGCAGACCATGGCGCGGAAGACCATCTCGTCATAGGCGCCCTGCGCCCGGCCGCGGCCGCCGGCCAGCCAGGTCTCCATAAATACGGCGATACCCTCGAGGTACCAGCGCGGGGTCAACAGCCGCGGGGTGGTGAGATAGGCGTAAAAGAGCGACGCCGGATCCTCGGCGGCATCCTGCACCTTGCCCATAAAGAGCGAGCGGAAGAGGCGATCGGAACGGGCCGGCTGGTCGGTGGTGATGACGTGCACCGTCTCGTGGTTCAGCAGCCAGTTCATCCGCTCATTGGCCGGCGTGGTCTCATAGACATAATTGTTGGGGGCCAGTTCAATGCGGATGAAATTGCGCGGCACCGAGATCGCGCCGGCATTGCCGTAATCGCCGAAATCCTGCAGGTAGACCGTGGTCTTTTCGTCGCTGTGATAGCCGAAGAGCCGGCTCTCGAAAGTCCGGGCATTGAGAAAACAGCGCGAAAGATGGGGGACAATAAATTCTTGAACCCTGCCGAAATAGACCAGATCCATGTGGCGGGTGGACTGGATGGTGAGCTGGCCAAAGGCAGCGGGGACAGGCAGGATGGAGAGGAAGAGGAACAGTAAACCGCAGCGTCTTTTCGTCGTCATGTATTCAACCGTCTCTCCCGTTGGGTGGGTGGAGCGAAATAAAGCGGCCCGCCGGCGGGATGTTCCAGGCCATCGGCCTGCCGGCGGGCTGATCTTCAAGCGATCCTATTCGGCGGTGGTTTTGCCGTCGGCGGTTTGCATCGAGGCGATGGTTTTGCCATCGAGGGTTTGCAGGGCGGCAAATACTCGGCCATCGAGGGTTTGCAGAGCCGCAATCGACTTGCCATCGAGGGTCTGCAGGGCGGCGATGGATTTGCCATCGAGGGTTTGCAGAGCCGCGATCGACTTGCCATCCAGGGTCTGGAGGGCGGCGATGGATTTGCCATCGAGGGTCTGCAGGGCGGCAATCGACTTGCCATCCAGGGTCTGGAGCGCAGCGATCTGTTTGCCGTCCAGGGTCTGCAGGGCGGCGATCGACTTGCCATCAGCGGTCTGCAGGGCGGCAATCGACTTGCCATCGAGGGTTAACAGAGCAGCGATCGACTTGCCATCGAGGGTCTGGAGCGCGGCGATCGATTTGCCATCGAGGGTCTGCAGGGCTGCGATCGATTTGCCATCGAGGGTCTGGAGCGCAGCGATCTGCTTGCCGTCCAGGGTCTGCAGGGCCGCGATCGACTTGCCATCCAGGGTCTGCAAGGCGGCCATCAGGGGCTTGTCGGCGACGATCTTTTGCACCGCATCGCTCTGCAGAACCTGCTGCAGCTCGCTGTCGGTGAGGGTCACATCGTCGGCGCTCATCTGCCCGGCCTGGTACGTTTCGGCCTTTTGTACGGCGCCGATGGTGCCCTGGGTGGCGGATTCGGGGGGCCAGGGATAAAAGTTCGCCAGAGCTACGCCGATGACGATCACTGCAGCGGCGCCGATCAACAGCCATTTGTACTTCGGTGACATGGGATCCTCCTTGGGTTGGTTTATGGACAGAATGGTGGCATGCTTCTCACGTTTGCTGGCCCGGACGGCCTGCATGATCCGCCCCGGGAGATCGACCGGTGGTTCGGCTTCCGGCACCTGCTCCAGCAGCCGGGTCAGAGCGGCCTGTTCGTCAAAGCGGGCCTGATCGTCCGGGTTCTGCTGCAGCCAGGCTTGCCAGAGGCGCTGCTCAGTGGCATCCAGCGTCCCGTCAAGGGCTTTATGCATCAGACTCTGTGCGGCGTTATGCTTCATGGTTGACACCCATTCCAGCGAGTATGAGTTTCAAGGCGTGGCGTGCCCGGAAGAGCTGTGATTTGACCCGGCTTTCGGAACGTTCCATGATCAAGGCGATCTCCTGATAGCCGAGATGCTGGAAATGACGCAGGACGATCAGGGCCCGGTCATCCGGTTTCAGGAGCATCAGGGCCTGCTGGATCGCTTCGACCACTTCGAAAGAGGGGGTTGCCTCCGCTTCGAAGCGCGTCTCGTCCAGCCTGCTGTGGCGTTTTGCGCGCCGGTACTCGTTGATCGCCTCGTTCATGGCGATGCGGTAGATCCAGCTGAAAAGGGAGAGCCCGGTTTTGAAGGAATCGAGTCGGGTGTAGACCTTGACAAAGGTCGACTGGGCCACCTCTTCAGCCAGAATCCCGCTGCGGGTGATGCGCAGGGCCAGATTATAAACCGGTTTCTGGTAGCAGGTCACCAGCTCTGCGAAAGCCCGGTCATCCCCTTCTCTGCAGCGGGCGATCAGTTCCGCCTCTTGCCGTTCATTCATACATACAATCCAGTTGAGCAAAAGTTGCCTGATAATGATAAAATAATTTCATTTAATGGTAAAGATGGCATCGAGTCCGGCATACTTGAAGATCTCGACGATATGCGGATTGAGATTCCTCAGGATCAGCTGCCCATTTTTTTGCATCAGCCGCTTCTGGGTTGCGATCAGCACGCCGATGCCGGCGCTGGAGATATAGTCCAGCTGGCTGCAATCGACCTCGGTGGTGGTCTCGACCGGGGCGAAGTGTTTCATGGCGAGCTCCTCCTGGGAGGCGTCGAAACGTCCAATCAGGAGCAGGGCGCCCTGCTCATCTTGTTCGATCTTGAGCATAGTTCCTCACTTTACTATTTTGACCAGGGTGATGGTGCTGACTCGGTTCTCATGGGCATAGCCGACCCGGTCCATCAGGGTATGGATCAGGTGCAGACCGAGGCCGCCCGCCCGGCGCTCCTCCAGCGGGGCCGAGATGTTGACCTCGGGCGGCCGGGAGACGTCAAAATCCTCGACATCGAAATCGCGGATGCGGAGGATGACGGCATCCGCGGTTTTCTCCAGGCTCACGGCGACATCGCCGTTTGAGGCGTGGTTGTGCTCGACCGAGTTGGCAAAAACCTCTTCAAGGGCCAGCTGCAGTTCGAGCGCACTCTTGCCGGTGATGTTATGGCCGGCGAGAAAGGTATTGAGAAAATCGAAGAGGGTTTCGAGGGAGTCCAGGGACCGTTTGAAAACGCGCTCGTTCATAAGACCTTCCCGTCTCTAGATGTACTCCCGCCGCAGCTCCATCAGAACCTCATCGGTGAGCTGCTCGTTCTTGCGCAGCTCGGCGAACTTGTCGAGGAGGTCGTCGACCGTCAGACGCTGTTTTTCCTCGAGCGGGATGTCGTCGATGATCCCGCCCTTGTGCATCATGATCGTGCGGTTGCCGAGGTCGAGGGCTTGCTGCATGCTGTGGGTGACCATGATGGCGGTGAGCTGCTCGCGTTCGATAAAGTGTCTGGTCAATTTGATCACCTGGGCGGCCGATTTGGGATCGAGGGCGGCGGTGTGCTCATCGAGCAGCAGCACCTTTGGCCGGGCGATGACCGCCATCAGCAGGGTGATCGCCTGGCGCTGGCCGCCCGAGAGCGAGCCGATGAGATGGTCCAGCCGCCCCTCCATCTGCATCTCGAGCCGGCCGAGCTCCTGGCGGTAGAGCTCACGCCGGGTGGCGTCGAGGCCATGGAGCGGCCGGCAGCGCTTGTTGCGCAGCCAGGCCATGTGCAGGTTCTCGAGGATGGTCATCTGCGCAGCGGTGCCGCTGAAGGGGTTCTGGAAGACGCGGGCGATATCGGCGGCGCGCTGGAAATCGCGCAGGCGGGTGACCTCGCGGCCGTCGATGCGGATCGTGCCGGTGTCCGGCAAAAAGGAACCGGCGACCGCATTGAGCAGAGTCGACTTGCCTGATCCGTTGGTGCCGATGATGGTGATGAAATCGCCGCGGTTGACGTGCAGGGTGACGTTCTGCAGGGCCCGTGTCTCATTGATGGTGCCGGCGTTGAAGGTTTTGCAAAGACCGCTGATCTCGATCATCTGGTTCCCTGTCCGCTTGGTGTATACAATGGTAAGGCCTCCGTTGCCGGCATCAGCTTGCCGTTGAGGATCACCTGGGCCGCCTTTTTAAGCGCCTCGGGCGGGATCGTCAGGCCGTACTCGCGCGCCAGATCGAGGTTGATGTAGATGACGTCGGGCGCATAGGATTCGATCGGGATATCCTGCGGCTTTTCACCGGCGAGCACCCGCTCCACCGTGCGCGCGATCCGCCGGCCGACGAAATAATAATCGGGCCCGACCGAGACCAGGGTGCCGCGCTCGACATCGTTGGCCGAGTTGGTGAAATAGGGGATCCGGTGCTGGCGCAGCAGCGCGGCGGTGGCCTCCATCGTCAGGATGACGGTGTTGTCGCCGGAGGTGAGGAAGAGGTCGATGTTTTTGCCAAGCAGGGCCTTGAGCGCATCGGCGACCTCGCTGGTGGCGCTGACGTTGGTCTCGATCAGCTCGAATCCATAGGTTATGGCGGCGGTGCGGGCGATGCCGGTGCAGGTCTCCGAGCAGGCCTCGCCGGGATTCCAGATCAGGCCCAGGCGTTTGGCCGCCGGGTAGAGTTCGCGCATGAATTTGAGCGTGGCCTCGACGGGCTCGATGGTCGCCACGCCGGTGAGGTAGGGCAAATGGTCGGCCGGGCTTTTCGCCACCCCGGCGCGATAGGGATCGGTCACCGCGCCGAAGATCAGCGGAATGGTCTTGTCCCGGCTGGCCGCCGCCTGCAGCGCCGGCGTGGTCAGCGCCACCCAATAGTCGTACTTTTGCGCGACGATGTCCTGGGCGATCGACTGGGCAAGGGCCAGTTCGTTCTGGGCGTTTTTGGTGTCGATCTGCAGGCCATAGCGCGCGATGGCGCCACTCTCCCTGAGTGCATCCGTCACCCCGCGCGCCGTCTCGATGATGAGGTTATGCTCGCTGAAAAGAAAGAGGGCGAGGCGCTTGCCGGACGGCGTCGTCCCTGCTGCGCTGGCGGAGCGGGTATGGATGAGCTTTTTATCCCGCACGAGCAGATCCGCCTGACCCTGCAGGCTGTCGCTGAGGGTGATGCCACAGCTGCGGGCGGCGTCGAGGTTCAGGCCCAGGGTCAGCTTGTTGTATCGTTCGAAGGGGATCGTTTTGGGGTCTTCCCCTCTGAGGATGCGGTCGACGAGGGCCGCAGCCTGTTCGCCGCTGCTGGTATAATCGTAGCCCAGCACCGCCAGGGCGCCGTCCCCGAGCCGCTCGACGTCGCTGAGAAAGATCGGGATCTTGTGCGGTCCGGCGGCCTTGACCACTGATTCAAAGGCCGAATAGACGATGTTGTCCGGGCTGAGGACAAAGGCATCGATCCCTTTTTGCGCCAGGGCGGTGGCCGCCTGGAAGACCTCGGCGGAGCTGGTGATGGTCGCCCCGCTGAAGGTCATCCCGGGTGTGGCCTCGACCGCGCGCCGCAGGTTCTCGACGTTAAAGACGGAATTGGGTTGGGCCGGGTCCCAGATGGCGCCAACCTTGATCGGGCCGGGGCGGATCTTGCGGACCAGCTCGAGGGTCTGGTCCATCGGCACCCAGCCGTAAACCCCGGTGACGTTGGCAAGATGTTCCGTATCCGAACGGCCCGCCTTGATCAGGAAGGGATTGGCGACGGTGGCGAAGACGACGGGGCGGTTCCTGATCTTGTTGAGCGCCACCTGGGTGCAGCCGGTCGAGATGGTGACGATGATGTCCATCTTTTCGCGCTCGAACTGGTCGAGGATGGTGCTGACCGTGGGCAGCTCGCCGGCGGCGCTCTCGAGCCGGATCCGGCAGTTTTTGCCGTTCTGGTAGCCGCGGCGGTTGAGTTCGCGGACCAGGGCGTCGCGCGTGGTGTTGAGCAGCCCGTTCTCGGTCAGCTGCACCACGCCGATCTGCAGCGGTTTCGCCGGGGTGCGGTTCGTCCGGCTGAAGAGCTGATAGCCCGCAAAAATCAGCAGGGCCGCCAGCAGCAGCCCGCCGCCGAGGAAGGCGGGACGCTGCCAGCGCGGGCGGCCGGCGGGGCGTTTGCCGTTGCCCACCGATTTGGAGAGGACCAGGGTCAGCAGGACAAAGACCGCCGTGAGCAGCTTGAGGTCGATGGGATTCATCCCCGCATAAAGGGCGAGTGCGATCATGCCGCGAAAGACCACCGCGCCGAGGATGACGCTGAGGACGCGCAGGAGCATGCTCCGGCTGCGGATCAGGGATTCACCGATGATCACCGCGGCCATGCCGATGACCACCGTGCCAATGCCCATGCCGATGTCGGCGAAGCCCTGGTACTGCGCCACCAGCGCGCCTGAAACCCCGGTGAATCCGTTGGCCAGGGCGACGCCGAAGCGGGTCATCCGCCCGACCGGGATGCCGTTGGCCGCGGCCATGGTCGGATTGTTGCCGGTGACGCGCATGGCAATGCCGAGGTCGGTACGAAAGAACCAGGTCATCAGCAGCCAGAAGAGGAGCATGAATCCGGCAAGCACCAGCGCGGTCCAGACCTCGGGATGGAGGCCGGGATTGACCTCAGCCAGCCAGGAGAAGAGGGTCCGCTGGTTGAGCAGGGGGAGATTGGAGCGCCCCATGATGTGCAGGTTGACCGAATAGAGCGCGGTCATCACCAGGATGCCGGCCAGGAGGCCATTGATGGCAAAACGGGTATGGATGAAAGCGGTCAGCCATCCGGCCAGGGCGCCGATGGCAAAGGCGGCGAGCAGGGCGAGCAGGGGATTGATGCCCTGGGTCACCAGCACCGCCGCGGCCGCGGCGCCGGCGGTGAAGCTGCCGTCAACGGTGACATCGTTGAAATCATGAATGCGAAAGGTGACAAAGACGCCCATGGTCATGAGGGCATAGAGAAATCCGAGATTCAGCGCACCAACCCACAGCTCCATCCACTCACCCTTTCAGTTCGATGATCCCGAGCATTCCGTTGCTGAAGCGGCTCCCCCCGAGCAGGTGTTGCACCTTGAGGACATCGAGTTCGGAGAGGATGCGGTTGAGTTCGTCGTCAAAATGATCGAGGTTCTTGCTCACTGGTCCCCTGGCGAAGAGGCCCGCGTGCAGATGGAGGGCTGATTTGTCCGTGAAGAGCTTGAGCGCACCGGCTGGCACGGCCGCGCGGTCGCGGCAGAGAAGGCCGGCGGCGGCGATGACGTGATGGGGGTCGGCCAGGTCGACGGGAAAGTTGATCCAGGAGGCGACCTGGTCGACCGCATAGAGGTCGAAATCCGCTCCGGGGCGGTTCTCGCGCAGGGGCACCTGCTTGAGGTTCATGCCGAGCAGCCCCTTGCTCTCGGCGACCAGCACGATGCCGAGCAGGGGGGCCGAGAGGGGCAGCGTCAGGATCCATTGGCTCAGCTGGTCGAGGGTGATCAGGCCATCGAAAGCCGCCAGGCAGCGAAAGCCGCCATCATAGGCAAAGCCGTTGAGGAAATGGCAGGCGGTACCCTCGCCCTCGCCCGAATAGAGCATAAAGTCGGCGGAGGGACGTTTGACGGCGGGATAGAAATAGAGGTTGCGGTTGAGCAGCATCGCCTCGCCGAAGAGCCCCTTGTACTCCTCATAGTCGTCACCGATGGTCGCCAGACCGGCGCCGTAGAGCAGCGCGCGCTGCGGCAGGGTGACCACATCCTCGCGGTCATAGCCGGCCGCGGCGAGTTTGTCCTGGCTGCCGATGAGGCGCAGGCGGCCGGGGGCTGCCTCGGGCTGTTCGCGCAAGGTCCAGGTGATGCCAGCGATGGTCTCACTGCGGTCGCCGGCCGCCGCGGGAGTGTTCAGGGTGGCCGTGAACTCCGCCTCGGTGGCGCAGATCCGCAGGATCCGGTCGAATCCGGTCATGGTCAGAACGCGCATCACCCCCTCGGGGGCCTTGCAGAGGAGGATCTCGCCGCCGACCTTGGCCAGGGCTTTTTGCGCGATGAGAAAGACGCGCAGGCCGGCGCTGCTGAGAAAATGGACCCCGGAGAGGTCGACGGCGATGCGCCGCTCCCCATCCATGATCATCTCCTCGAGGCGGCGCTGGATGTCAGGCGAGGAGATGCTGTCGATACGTCCCGCGACCGCCAGGCAGGCGACGCCGGCGGTGCGGCTGAGGGTACAGGTTGCCATCCGGATCTCCACCGGTTACGGGTCAGGGGTGATTGACGATCTCGATGACCGCCTCGTCCCCGGCCGAGCTGCAGGCGGTCTGGCGGCCGTCATCGACGGTGAGTTTCACCCGGTAGAGTCCCGGTTTGTCAA
The DNA here is from genome assembly GCA_964436305.1 of uncultured Cytophagia bacterium. GTDB lineage: Bacteria > Zhuqueibacterota > Zhuqueibacteria > Residuimicrobiales > Residuimicrobiaceae > JAKPUX01. Next base: position 26,694 of record CAYTCI010000020.1, read on the forward strand.
AGAGGTGATAGAGTTTGCTGCCGCTGGCGCGGGTGCCATCGCCGAACTCCCAGGTGCAGGTGAGCGGATCGCCGTCGGCATCGCTCGAGGCGGTGGCATCGAAGAGCACGGCGTCGTGCGCGCCGCCGCAAAAGGCCTTGCGGTCGGCGCCGGCGTCGGCGACCGGCCGGCTGTTGACCATGACGATCGCAACGTCCTCGGCCGAGGCGCAGTGGCTGCCGGAGGGATCGGTGACGCGCAGCCGGGCGTTATAGCGGCCCGCCTTGAGCCAGGCATGCCGTACGCTCTTTTCCGCCGAGGTCGTGCCATCGCCGAAATCCCATTGCACGGTCCAGTCGGTGCCGTCCGCATCCCAGGAGCGGCCGGCGTCGAAGAGCAGGCTCTCGCCGGGGCAGGCGCTGCGTTCGCCGCCAGCCTGGGCGACCGGCGGGTGGTTGACCGGCAGGGTCAGGGCCGTTTGCGTGAGGCTGTTCTCGAGCCCGAGGCCGTCGTCGATGAAGAGGGTGACGCCATAGTGCCCCGCCCTGGTGTAGGCGTGGAGGGCCTGGATGCCTTCCGCGCTTTCGCCATCGCCGAAATTCCAGCGGCAGGTGATGGTCTTGCCGGCGGTGTTTTTGGCGCTCGCGGCCGAGAAGGTGACCGCCTCACCGGGACAGGGGTGCGCCGGATCGGCGGTGATCACCGGCTGGACCGGGTCGTTAACCGCTACCCATAGGGTGTCGCGGCCGGCGTTGTTGGCGGCGCTGGTGTTGTCGGTGACGGTGAGGACGACCGGATGGCGCCCGGGCGCGGCAAAGGCATGACGGATCACGCGCCCCGGCTGGCTCTGGCCGGCGCCGAAATCCCAGAGAAACGCGGTGAGCACGCCGTCCGGATCGCGGGAGGCCCCGCCATCCAGGGTGATGATCTGGTTGATCCCGGCGCTCTGATCGGGGCCGGCCGCTGCGACCGGCTGATCGTTGATGGTGATCATTTTGGGCGTGGTCGAGGTATTGCACAATCCGGTGCCGCCGGTGGAGACGGTCAGCTTGACCAGGTAGCGGCCCGACTTGGCATAGATGTGGCTGAGCTTGACGCCGCTGCCGCCGGCGCCGTCACCGAAATCCCAGAGATAGTCGCTGAGGGCCTGCCCCTGGTTGGTGGAAGCCGAACCGTCAAAGGCGATCGGCTGGTGCACCGGGGCAATCTCGGGGCAGACGATCTGGGCGAGCGGCGCATCATGGACGGTGACGATCAGTTCATCGGTATCGGTATTGTCGCAGTCACCGCGCAGGTCGCCGGTGATGGTGAGGACTGCGCGATAGATGCCGGCTTTCTTGTAGGCGTGACCCGGGGCCGCTCCGCCGCCGGTCGTGCCGTCGCCGAAATCCCAGAAATAGCTGTTGACCACCCCGTCGTAATCGCGCGAGGCGCTGCCGTCAAAGGCGACCTGGGTGTTGGTGCAGACCTCCTGGTCGGGCCCGGCCATGGCGACCGGCGACTCGATGATGCGGATCGCCTTGGTGGCGACACTGGTATTGCAGGGCAGACCCGAGTCATCCGTGACTGTAAGGGTCACCAGATAGGTGCCATCCTGCTTGAAGATCCGCGTCGGATTGAGTCCCTCGGCGCGGGTGCCATCACCGAAATCCCATTCGTATTTGAGCAGGCCGTTCTCCGGGTCCTTCGAGCCGGAGGCGTTGAAGATGATCACCTCACCCGAACAGTAGGTCTCGTTCGGGCCGGCATCGGCCACCGGCGGCTCGTCGATGCGGGCGGTGATCGAGCTGGCGTGGCGCGAATTTTTCAGGCCGAGCCCGTCGTCGACGGTCAGAATCACCGGGTAGGTGCCGCCGCGGGCATAGTCATGCAGGACGCGCACGCCGCTGACGGCGGCACTGCCGTCGCCGAAATCCCAGCTGTAACTCAGGGGATCGCCGTCGGGATCGACCGAGTCGGCGCCGTCGAAGAGCAGGGTCTTGTCGCAGCTGTGGATGTTCTTGCCGGCGTGGGCGATCGGGGCGTTGTTGACACGGATCGTCACGGTGTCGCTCGCCACGGCGTTGGCCGCGGTGCTGCCGTCATCGACGGTGAGAATGGCGGCGTAGCTCCCCGGGGCTGTGAAGGTGCGGGTCGTGCGGGCGGCCGCGGCCGCGCCCTGGCCGTCGCTGAACTGCCAGCGGAAGGAGAGACTGTCGGGATCGGGATCGGAGGAGGCGCTGCCGTCAAAGGAGAGGGCGGTGCCGGGTGCGATGACCTGGTCATGCCCGGCGCGGGCGGTCGGGCGGCCGTTGACCGTGATGACCGCCTCGTCGAAATCGACGGCGGCCTCCTGGCCGGTATTGTCCTGAACGCTCAGCCGGGCGCTCATCTTGCCGGGCCGGCTGTAGCGGTGCGCTACGCTCTTGCCGTCCGCTGACTGGCCGTCGCCGAAATTCCAGTGGTAGGCCGCGATCTGGCCATCGGGGTCGCGCGAACCCGAGCCGTCAAAAAGGAGTTCCTGACCGGCCGCCACGATCCGGTCGGGACCCGCGTCGGCAAAGGGTTTTTCATTGATGACAATCTGGCACTCGTCGGCGGATTGATTGTTTTTCGTGCCCGAGTTATCGGTGACCGTCAGTTTGACCGGGTAGGTTCCGGGTTTGGCATAAACATGAGCCGGGCTGATGCCGCTGCCGGCGGCGCCGTCGCCGAAGCTCCAGTCGTAGCGGATCACCTCGCCGTCCGCATCCCGCGATTTGGCTGCCGAGAAGTGGACCTCCGAGGCGGTGACCAGCTGGTCCGCTCCGGCGTCAGCAATCGGGGGTTGATTGACCGTGACCAGCAAACTGTCCGAACGGGTGTCGGAAGGGGTATTGGAGTTATCCTTGACCGTCAGAACCACGGTGTATTTCCCCGCCTGCGGGTAGGCATGCGCGGTCTGTTTGCCCTCCTTGCGGCTGCCGTCGCCGAAATCCCAGCTGTAGCCGATGAGGGCGCCATCCTTGTCGGAGGAGGCGCTGCCGTCGAAGGGGAGGGATTCAGCAATGGCGCCCCTGGCGTCAGCTCCCGCTCTGGCGACCGGCGGATCGTTGATGAAGAGGGTGAGTTCATCCGCCTGGGTGCTGTTCTCGACCCCGGCGTTGTCGGTCACTGCGAGGCGGACGCGATAGAGGCCGGGGGTCATCCAGGTATGCCGGACCAGCTTGCCGCTCGCCTTGCCGCCATCACCGAAATCCCAGGCCCAGGCGGTCAGCTCGCCGTCGCTGTCGCTGCTCTTTTCGCCCGAAAAGGTCAATTCCTGCCCGACCGCGCCGCGGGTATCTTCGCCGGCGGCCGCGACCGGCGGCGCATTGACCCAGACCTTGAGTTCGTCGGTGGCGAAATTGCAGGGACTGTCCGAGTCATCCTCGACCCGCAGGGCCGCCGTGTAGGTGCCTGGACGGTCGTAGGCATGGGTGGTTTTGCTGCCGGCGGCGGACTGGCCGTCGCCGAAAGTCCAGCTCCAGGCCGTCAGCCGGCCGTCCTGATCGGAGGAGACCGAGCCATCGAGGACGACGGCCTTGAGCGGAGCGGTGATGAGGTCGGCGCCCGCCCTGGCGACCGGGGGGTTGTTGACCTTGACGCTGAAGCGCTCGTAGACGCTGTTGCCGACCTCGCCCGAGTTATCGCTGACGATCAGCAGGGCCTGATAGGTGGTTTGCTCGGGGTAGAGATGGGCGACGCGGCTGCCAGTGGCGGTGGTGCCGTCGCCGAAATCCCAGCGGAATTCGAGCAGGTCGCCATCCGGATCGGTCGAGCCCTTGGCGTCGAAGACGATGGAGTGACAGTCGGAGAGGGCAATCAGGCTCTTCTGGATCAACGGGCGGCGGTTCAGCTTGCTGAGATAGACCGGCAGGGAGATCGGCAGAATGGTGCCCTGATCGTCGGTGATGTAGAGCGAGACGTCATTCGGCGATTCGCCACCCTGGCCGAGGACGATGGCGCAGGGATGGCCGGCTTCGAGCGGCTCGAGGGGGAGCAGGGTCTTGGCCCACTCGCCCTGCCCGGAGGAGAGCAGCGGCAGGTTGGAGCGGAAGGGGGTGACCAGCTGCACGACCGCGCCGGCCAGATCAAAGTTGTTGACGGTGATCGATTTGGCCGTCTCCGGAACCGTGAAGGTGATGCTGGCGACGTTTTCGTCCTTGCGCAGGCGCAGGGTCGGCGAACAGGAGAAGAGGACGGCTCCCGCCGGAGTCACGTTCATCGAGGGCGAGCTGCTGACGCGCACATCAAAGGCGTTGGCATCATTGCCGCTGACCCCCTGGATCACGAGCTTGAAATAGCAGTAGTCGCCGACCGGCTCGCCCTCGGCGGGGGCGAAATGGGCGAAATTGTACCAGCTGTTGTCGAGTTCCCGGTTCTCGCCAAAGAGGCCCGTGACCAACTCGGTGCCGGCATCCCGGTCCGCTGCGGTGGGCGCCGCCATCTGCAGGGAGGGGGAGGAGAAGGCGCCCGCTCCCCCGCGCAGGGAAAAGCGCACCCCGGTGTTCCAGGGACCGAAGGCCAGATCGTTTTCGCCGCCGCAGTCGATATCGAAAATCCGCAGGTAAAGGCTGTCCGTACAGCTGGCGTCGAGCCGGATGAAGACGACCTGCTGGAAATCGTCATCGCCCTCGCGGATGGATTGTTCCGGTCCGTAATTGACCAGAAGGATATTCTCCTTGGCCGGCAGGGCAGCGGCCATGAGCAGCATCAGGACCATCAGTTTCCGTTTCATCGTCACGCAGTTCTCCCTTTACTATGATCCGTCAAATGCCAAAAGCGGCTATTCGGGATTGAGGACGCTCCGGTTCCCGAAATAATCCTCGAGGACGAGCGACTTGATGGTCACTTTCGTTGCGGAGAGGCTTCCCGCGGAGAATTTGAAAGAGCCTTCGTACTGCTGCGCCGCACTGTTATAGACCAGAAAGCCGGAACTCACCGCTGCGCCGGCCTGGAGTTCGATGGCGGCGGTGCGGCGCAAACCGGAAGCGTCCCTGGCCTTGATCTTGACCTCGAGGAGATCGCCGGCGCTGCCTGCCTTTTTCAGCAGGGTATAATTCACCAGTTCCGGCGGCGTCCGGTCCAGGGTCACCTCCTGCTGCAGCAGGGTCTCATGGCCCAGGTCGTCGGCTGCCACCAGGCGCAGGGTGTTGGCGCCCGGCTGGAGGATGACGCTGCAGCTGAACCGCCCGGCGGTCAGCGGGACCGCAGCACCGTTGCAGGTGAGTTTGACGGCATTGACGACGCTGCCCGCCAGCCGCAGGGTGTCGGCGGCCGCAACCGCCGGGATCTGTTCATCCAGGAGGATCTGCGGGGCCTCCTTGCGGACTTCGACCCGGATGGTATCCTGCTTCTGATAGCCGGCAGGCGTCAGGACGCTGAGGTAGAGCGGCATGCTCTCCGCGAGATCGAAGAGGGAGAGCTGGAAGCGACCGGCGGAGTCGGCGAAAGTGCGTCCGCGGATCGAGCCGTTCGTCTCCTGGATCGAGACCGAGGAGAGGGGAACGGTGCTGCCCTTGAGATCGAGGGTGCGTCCGCGCGCGAGGAATTGTTTGGCCACGAGCGGCTGCATCCCGGCATCATAGTCGATGCGGACCTCCCTGGGCGCGGCATAGATGACCGTCCGCAAGATGCGGCTCTCGTTGCCGCCGGCATCGCGTGCGGCCACGGTGATCTTGTTGATGCCCTCGTCCAGCCGACGGGCCATCTCGAAGCGGCTGCCGTTTAGGCTGGCCGCCTGGCCGTCAATGGAGAGCTGCACGCCGGCCTCGGTCTCGCCGGTGATATGCAGGGTATCGCTCCTGAAGATATCCTGCTCCTGGGGATGGTTGACGTAGAGGAAGGGATGGCTGGTGTCGGAAAAGATGTAAAAGAATCCGCGCGGACTGGTGGGGCCGGGAAAGCCTTCGCGGTCGATGGCGGCGACGGTCCAGTAATAGGCTCCATCCTTCAGCGCCTCGGTGGTGAAGGCGCCCTCCTGGATATCCTCGCGGTTGATGACGATGTTCTTGAAGGAGTAGTCGGCGGAGACCTGGAGGAGATAACGCACAGCCTGGGGCACGGGGGCCCACTCGAGCCGGATCGAGCCGCCGGCGAGGATGGAATTATTGGCGGGTGCGATCAGGCTGGTGGCATGCAGCAGTTCGCGCGATTTGCCCAATTCACCATCGGCGCCGATTTTCGAGCCGTGGTTCTCCTCGATGACGACCGAGTTGTCGCCGGAACTGACCTGGATTTCCCCTTCATAGTTGGCGATCCGGGTCGTCTCCTCATCCTTTTGCACCCAGAAGCTTTTGGAGTTGATCTCGGTCTTGACCCCGGGGATGTTGAGGTTGAATTTTTTCTTCTTCTGGTTGGACTGGAGCAGGGCGAAGGCGGCCCCTTTTTCGAGTTTCACGCTCGAGTCGCGTTCCTTGTTGAGCAGATCGACGCGCATCTTCTGGATGACCGCCTGGGAGTTTTCGTTGAGGCGGATGCGGCTTTGATCCTGAAAGGAGATCTCGGCATAGGAGCCGGAGAGGGTACGCACCCGGTTGTTTTCATAAAGTTTGGAGTAGAGGCCGAGATCGCTCCAGACCATCTCGGCGGCGGATCGGCCCTGGACGGTACCCGAACGGTCGGTGACTGTGGCGTCCGCCGAGGTGTTGCGCTTCTCGAGACACTCCTGATGGGCCTGCCGGGCCAGCTGGGCGGCGGCCGCGGCAAGCCGGGCGCTGTTCTCCCAGCTGCCCTTGCCGCGCTCGCGGACCGCCTCATCATAACTGGCAATAGCCTGGGTGATCCCCTCGGCAGCGAAGACCCGCGCGCCCACATCGGTGGCCATCTGGATCGCTCCGCGGGCACCGTCGATCTCCTGAATCGCGCGCTTGATCGCGCCGACCGGCACGACCAGCTTCATCCCGGGCTGGATCTCCGAGGGCGCGCCGAGCTGGTTGGCCTTGAGGATCTCATTCCACAGATTGGGATCGCCGAGCGCCTCCTGGGCGAGATCGCGCACGCTTTGCCCCTCGCGCACCACCAGCGTGCGGACGTCGGCCCCTTGCGCCAGCAGGCCGGATGCCATGATCCCCAGGGCTGCGAAGGTCCACAGGAGGAGGGCGGTTCGTTTTGCAGTGTGCATCGCCAATCCTTATCGCTTAATTTTTCGGCAGCAGGATGATAAATTCGGTGAATTCGCCGTCGGCCGTCTCGACCTGCAGCTCGCCCTTGTGCATGCCGACGATGATGTCATGGCTGAGCGACAGCCCCAGACCCGTTCCCTCGCCGGTGGGTTTGGTGGTGAAAAAGGGCTCAAAGATCTTTTCGAGGTGTTTTTTCGGGATGCCCGGGCCGTTGTCGCGGATGCGGACCTCGGCCTGATTGCCCAGATCGCGGGTTGTGATCCGCAGTTCGGGCTGGTAGCCGCCGCCCGCCGTGTTCTTTTTCGCCTTCATGGCATAGACGGCATTGTTGATGATGTTGAGGATCACCTGGCTCATCGAGGAGGGGTTGAGCTGGACCTTGCCGGTGGTGGCGGCAAAATCCCGCTGGATGGTGACGCCGAAGGTCGGATCCTTGGCGCGCATGCTGTCCCAGGTGAAGGTGACGCACTCTTCGATGAAAGTATTGAGATCGGTCTCCTGCAGTTCGCCGACGTTGCCGCGCGAATGCTGCAGCATGCTGTGCACGATCCGGTCAGCCCGCTTGCCGTGGTCCGAGATTTTGGTCAGATTGCCCTTGAGGCTGCCGAGAATATCCGCGATGCTATCGCGCTCCTCAGGGGCTATCGTCACCACAGGCTTGGCCAGCTCGGCATCCAGCTCCTCGACCAGCTCCGAAGAGAGAATGGCGAAATTGTTGATGAAGTTGAGGGGATTCTTGATCTCGTGGGCGATGCCCGAGGTCAGCGAGCCGAGCGAGGCGAGCTTTTCGTTGACGATCAGCTGTTCCTGGGTAGCCTTGAGTTTCTGCAGGGTGGCTTCGAGAGCGATGTTCTTCTCTTTCAGCTCCGCGGTGCGCTGGTCGACCTTGATCTCCAGTCCCTTGCTGTATTCGGCCAGCTCGTTTTTCTGGTTCTCGATCTTTTCGAAATTCTCTTTCAGCGACTGGCCCATGTTCTCGAGGGATTGTCCCAAAACGCCGATCTCGTCCTTCGCGGTATAGTTGACGCGGACGTCGAACTGTCCGGAGGAGATCTCCTCCGCGGCTTTACTCATCCGCAGGATAGGCTTGCTGATCTGCTGCGAAAAAATAAAAGCGCCGATCACCGCGATCGCCAGACCGATGAGCACCCACCAGAGCAGCTGGTTGAGCATCTTGCCGACCGCCGAGTAGGCCTCCTTCTCATCGATCTCGGCGATGATCGCCCAGTGCAGATCCTGGGGAAAGGCATAACAGCCCACCCGTTTTTCTCCGGTCGGCATGGTGTAGGAGGTCACCCCCTGGGCGCGGGAGTTCGACTGCAGGATCTGGATGGCATCCTGAACGACCTTGAGGGCCGTTAGATCCTTATCGGTGGTGCCAAAGATCTCCTTGCCAGCGCCATCGATCAGCAGGATCCGGCCATTGCGGGAGATGGGCTGATTGTGCACCCGCTCGCGCATGCCGTTCATGTCGACCTGGGCGACCAGCAGGGCGGAGGGCGCACCGGCGATATGGACCGGCAGCAGCAGTGTCGCCAGCCAGGTGTCGACGACGGGGAGATAGCGCGGCGAGCCCATGGTGCGCTGACCCTGGCGCAGGGCGCGCAGTTCGACGAGGGAGGGCGTCAGGGTGGCGGCGACGTCGAGCGATTTTTCCTGCAGTTTTACGGCGAAGGACTCTTTCTGGGTGGCGATAGCCGTGCTGAATTCGCCGGGCTGGACCTCGAAGACCAGGGCGAGGGCGACGATGTCGTCCAGGTTCTTGATGCCCGCCGAGAGGAAGGCGGCCTTTTCTTCGGCGCCCAGTTCCTCGCTTTCCAGTCCGCTGCGGATCAGCAACAGGGGAGCGGTCCAGCGGTTGGCGTAAAAGGTGTTGACCTCCTGTGCCAGCTGGCCGGCCGTCATCATCAGCTCATAATTGGTGCTGCTTTTCAGCTCGTCCTTGGTGCTGTTGATCATGTTAAAGCTGGAGATGGCGATGGGGATGATGGCGACGACGACGGCGAAGAAGATCAGCTTGTTGTGCCAGTTCAATCGGAGCATGATAGAGTCCGTTCAGGAGTTTTCAACCAGCAAACAATTAGATGTCCATACAAGAAAAGTGAGGCGGGAAAGCGATGTGACTTTTGATTAGCCGGTCCAGGATCATGGTTTTGGCTCAATTTAACAAACGAAAAGGCACAACCCTTGATCGAGCGATGAAAAGAGCTGTGCCTGCAGATGCCAAGTCCGGTGCCAGACCATGGTCAGGATGCCTGAATTGTATAGTATATCAAATAAAATAATGTATTGCAAGAGAATTTCCACCAGTTTACCCGCAAAATCTGGTGCCCACCCGGGAGTCATCCAAATCTGGTGCCCACCCGGCAGTCCCCAAACTCTGGTGCCCACCCGGCAGTCCCCAAACTCTGGTGCCCACCCGGCCCATCTTGACAATGGATAAGCTTTTCATTGTCGCCGATACCATAAGGCTACCTTCATCGACGCATCCCAATCCTTCCCTCTTTTTTGCATGCCCTTTGATCCGGCTGGATGCTGGGGCAAATGGCCGCAGGGCTGAAGGTGCCTTTCCTGCAGGCTTCAGCGTGAAACTTCCCATTTTGCATACCCCTGCGGGATCTCGGCATCCAGGCGATGGGCCAGATCCAGATCCTGGCCGCACCCCCATCCCGCCAGCCGGCCAATGCCGCCCAGGCAGGCTGAATGCAGGAGCATGCTGCTGACCGGCACCCCCTTCTCATTGGCGGTCTGCTTGAGCTCCTGCCAGTAGGGTGTCGTGGTGATCAGTGTGTTCGCCGCTGCGCAAAACGAGCTGATCCATTCCGCACCGGTGTCCGCAGGATTGTAATCGACAATGGCATTTTTCAGATCCCAATCCGGCCACGCGCTCTGGTCCGGCTTTGAGGCCATGTGCGCGGTGTAGATGTTATCCAGGGTGATGAGGTCATCCCTGAAGCTGCCGCTGTGACAGGAGCAGAGGAGGAAATTGAATTTTGTCGAGGGGTGTGCGGCAAACTTGTTGCGGAATTGAGCTGCAGAAAAGCTGATGCCCCCCAGGCTCACAGAATTCATACTCCCGTGAGCGGTGATGATCACCGAAACGGGATTGCGGCCTGCAGCCACCTGACGATCGATTTCGTTCAATACATCCGCGGCATCGCTCTGAACGAGTCCTTCCACCTCAACATCGCCTGAGCATTTATTCTCGTACTCCAGGAACAAGCCGATCACGTTCAGATAGTTCTGCACCATCTCGTCATACAGGTTTTCATCGGGCATCAGGCCCTGCACGATGATGAATCCCTCGTTGTTCCTGTACAGGAATTGCGGCGGGAAATAGTATTCGAAGACCTTTCCTGAGGCTGCGGCCAGTTCAAAATTCCTGGCAACGACATGTTTGGCATCGGGGACCGTTTTCTGAAATTCCGGCACGGCACTGCCATTGACCAGCGGCCACCAGCTGGCTGCCAGGGTCCGGGCCTTGCCGCTCTTGCCCACGATGATGAAGGCAAGATCGTGCGCGAACATCGCTCCGGGTTCAAGGTCGAGATAGAATAGCCAGGAATCTTCGCTCAGGGTGATCGATACCCTGGTGCTGTCCCCGGAACTTGTCAGATTCTTCGGCGCGCCCTCCTCGATGACCGCTCCTTTCTCCACCATCTCCTCCCTGGCCAGGCAAATATAATCCGTCCCTGTGGGCACCGCTGCCGGAAGGATCTCCTTGACAACCTTGTTGATGGCTTCCTCTCTGCCGAGCGGCTCGGGTGCGGTCGTTTCGTCCTTGGAGCAGGAGCCGGCCATGATGGCCGTCGAGCAAAGGAGAAGCGATAACAACTTATTTATACGCATGGGAGGCCTCCTTTCTATTGCACGATATCGAATTTGCGCCAGAAAAGCAAGTAGAATCGCCCTGTCCGGAAATGGCAGGGGGCAGCTGCAGAGTGCTTCGTTTGACGGTCGGCCAGGATGCTTTTTTACTAATGTTCGATTTATTTGGCTGGATGACTTGACAGTAACGTCTCCATCCTGTATATTACACTAAGCGGCAGCCGGCAGTGAATAACACAGGGAGGACGTTATGATTGCGAACAGGGTGCTGTACACGGCTTGTATCCTTGTTGCCAGTTTGTTCGTGATTCTGCCACAGATGATCCATGCGGGCGAGACCCGCATCGATCTAACCACGGGCCGGCCGGCGTCCGGTCCGGATCCTGTTACGCTCTCCCGTGCATCGCTGACGGCCGGAAATGTCCTCTGGGATCTTACCCACGGGGTCTATTTCAATTGTGAGCCGGCGGGCCGGTTCAGCATGATCTGCGATTCGCTGCGGGGCCGGGGCTACTCGGTCACGACAACCTCCACTATTTCCTCCACCGATCTCAGCGCCTACAAGATTCTGGTCATCTGCCTGGGATCCGCCTGGGACGGCTCCTACACCGAAAAAGAGCGGGACAAGATCGTCGCTTTCGTGCAAAACGGCGGCGGGCTGCTGCTCATGGGCGACAATCCCCCATATTGTCCTAATGGTAATTTGGCGAGGATCTCCGAAGCCTTTGGTGTAACCCTGGGTGTATCGTGGCAGGATGAGTACTCGATTACCGGCTTTTCGGATCATTATATCTGCGGCGGTTTGACCCGGCTGAACTGGCAGGCCTGGGGGGATCTTGCCGTTGCGGCGCCGGCCCGGGCGGTCATTTACGGCCGGTATAATCGCCTGGCTGTTGCCGTGGCGGAATCCGGCGCCGGGCGGGTGGTGGCGACCGGGGATATCAATTTCTGTGAAAATGAGTATCATCTGAACTATGACAACAAGCTTCTCACCTACAATATTTTTGACTGGCTTGCGCACTCCACCCGGGAATGGACCGGCGGCGCGTTTGATTTCAACGACGGCACGGCACAGGGTTGGATCCACAGCCAGGTTTTTCTTTATAATGGTGTCGCTGTAAAATCCAGCCTAACTTTCGGCCTGAATGATGAGGTCAATTATCCCAATGCGCCCGGAAGGGACGCTTCGGGGGATAAACAAATGTCCCTCGGCTGCACCACGCCGGGTGGGCTTGGTATCGTCGATCCCGCTTCGGCGCAATGGGTGATCATGCAATACTCACCCGAGTTGGCCTACGCGAGCGAGTGGCAGAAAGCGGCGGGGATGAACGTCAAGATCGCCGAGACCATGGCGGGTCGCGATGTTGTCCTGACCACGGTTCTTTCCCTGGCCGGCTATGATCAGGATGAACTGCGCGGCTTTCTGATGCATATGGAGCAGGCCGACACCCTGTCCCATGATGATGCGTCGGATGATCTGGCGCAATGGAACGATCTCTCCTATTCATGGGCCGGCAAGCCGGGACTGCCTGCCAATTATATCCTGCATCGGGTTAGCATCACTATTTTGGGGACGACCGCGGGTACCTATCTGCCCGGGGGTGTTTTCATCGATGAGGTGGCGCCGGTTTCACCTGAGGGGATTGCTGATATCGCCTGCAATGCGACTGCGCTCAGTTTCGGCATCGTCAGCGTCGGACAATGGCCGGAGAAGACCATTGTCCTCTCCAATACCGGCACCGCTCGGCTAACGGTCAAGGCGCCACGCCTCACCGGCCCTGATGCTGCCGAATACCAGATTGTCGGTGATGTGCCCAGCTTCGCCTTGCGTCCGGGCACCTCCCGCCCGGTCACCATCCGTTTCGCGCCGCTGAGCGCAGGCTCGAAAAAGGCCGAGCTGAGTTTCACCAGCAACGATCCCGATGAGAGTACTTTGATTATCACCCTGACCGGGACGGGCGCCGGTGAGACCGGCCGTCTGATCACCTTCACGGTCACCACGCCGCCGAGCACCCCGGCCGCTGACGCCATCTATCTTGCCGGAAATTTCAATAGCTGGGATCCGGGCCCGGCGCAGGCGGGCACCGACGGCCAGCCGCACGATCTGCCGATGATTCAGACGAGCGATTACCGATGGCAGGCCGTTCTACCCTTCCCGAGGAATCAGGCTCTGGAGTACAAGTACACGCGCGGCGGTTGGGATAAAGTGGAGAAAGGGCCAGGCGGCGAGGAGATCAATAACCGCGTCCTTTCCGCAGGGGATGCCGATGTGACCGCCACCGATGCTGTCGGCGCCTGGGCGGATGTCGGCTCGGCGGTTGAAACAAGGGCAAACCAGGAGGTGAGCGATTTCCGGCTGCAGCAGAATTATCCCAATCCCTTCAACCCGACCACCCTGATCCGCTACACCCTGCCGGCCGAGTCCGAGGTCAGGCTGGAGATCTATGATGCCCTGGGCAAACTGGTGCGAATTCTGGTGGATGGCCGGCAGCAGGCGGGTGAGCACAGTGCTGTTTTTAATGCGGCCGGACTGGCCAGCGGCCTCTACATCGGCAGGCTGCAGGCAGGGACGTGGCAGGCTTGCAAAAAGATGCTGCTGCTGCGCTGAGACCCGACTTTATTCACCCTTGCGGCTGTCCACAAAGGAGCCCCGAGCGATCGGGGCTCTTTTATTTGGGCAGGCGGATGATGAATTCCGCGAAATGGCCCTCCGCCGACTCGAAGAGCAGCTGACCGCCGTGCTGATGCACGATCACATCATAGCTGATCGAGAGGCCGAGGCCCGTTCCCTTGCCGGGCGGCTTGGTGGTGAAAAAGGGATTGAAGAGCTTGTCCCGGATCGCGGCGGGGATGCCGTCGCCATTGTCGCGGATGCGGACCTCGATCCAGTCGCCGAGATGGCGGGTTTTAAAGGCGAGGCGCGGCGAAAAGGCGCCGTTCTGTTCCCGTTGCTTGCGATGCACCTCATAGCAGCCATTGGTGATGATATTGAGGAAGACCCGGCTGACATCCTGGGGGACGATGTTGAGCTTGCCGACCGCGGGATCGAAGTCGGTCTCGATCGTGACGTTAAAGGTATTGTCCTGGGCGCGCATGCCATGATAGGCCAGGTTGATATCCTCGGCCAGCAGAGCGTTGATATCGGTGAGCTGGCGCTCATCCGACCTCCCGCGTGAGTGCTGCAGCATGCTCTTGACGATGCCGTCCGCGCGCTTGCCGTGCTCCTCGATCTTGCCGGCATTCTGCTCCAGCGTCGCCAGCAGATCGGCGATGGCGGGCTGGTCGTGCGGCTCCCGGCTCAACTCCTCGCGCAGCTCATCCACCAGGGTGCGCGAGAGCTGGGCAAAATTGTTGACAAAATTGAGGGGATTCTTGATCTCGTGGGCGATGCCGGCGGTGAGGGCGCCAAGGGCGGCCAGCTTGGACTGGGTGACCAGCTTGTCCTGCGTGGTCTTGAGCTCGTCGATCAGGGCCGCCAGGCGGTGGTAGGCCTCGGCATTGTCGAGGGCGACCGCGCTGTAGGCGGCGAGGTTGCGCAGCATGGTAACCTGGTAGTCGGTATAGAGACCCTGGTCGCGGCTCTGCGCCGAGATCACGCCGATGGCCTTCTCCTTGTTCCAGAGGGGCAGGTAGAGGAGCGAGCGGGGCGGCTCTCCCGCCAGGGTGGGGGTCAAACGGCCGGCATCGTCGCCGCATTCGCTGCGGCTGTCGTTGATGACGATCTCTTCATGCCGGCTGAAACAGCGGATCGCCAGATGGTTTTCATCCGACAGGGGGATGGAGAAGGGCGGCAGCGTGCGGTTGTTCTCGATGGTGGCGGGAAACTCGAGCACCCCTTTTTCGGGGTTGTGCAGCCCGATGGTGAATACCGCGGCATCCATCAGGGAATGGACATTCTCGTAGATGGTATGGATGATGTTTTCGATCGAGAGGGAGGAGATGATCTCCCGGCCGATCCGGCTGAGCTGCTCGACATCCTCTTTTTGCGAATGGACCAGGTCGAGCGCCGCTTTCAGCTCGCTGTTCTGCTTTTCGATCACCCGGCTTTGCCGCGCCCGGATGAGGTAGCCCCGCCAGAGAATGATGGAGAGGCAGAGCCCGAGGGCGGCGGCGGTAAGGCCGTTGATCTGATTGGAGATCAGGATGGCGGGATTCTTCTGGGTCAGGGAGATCGCGAAATAAAAGACTGTAAAAGAGAGCAGATAATAGAGCAGGGCGAAACGCGGCGGCGTCAGCAGCACGAGGCCGGTGATCAGACAGGTCATCAGGTAGGCGGTGATGTTGCTCGTGACCAGCTGGTCGGCCGAGGCGAGGGCCGCGCCCTCCAGCAGCAGGATGACCGCGGTGACATGGATGCAAACCAGGGCCAGCCGGCTGGATTTGGCCGGCTTGTAGGCGGAAAAGTAGACGAGAAGGGTGATGATGGAGAAGCTGATCAGCAGGAGGGCGTGACAGATCCAGATGGCATGCCGCCATTGATAAACAACGCCGGTCTCACCGGCCGATTTGATGAAAAAGAAGAGAAAGTAGCTGGCGCTGGTCGGGATGGCGAGCAGAGAGAGAAAGAAGACCCGGCGGATGTTCTCCGGATCGATGACCGTCCGGGTGAGTTCCTTGTCTTCCGGTGACAGATGGAAAGCGCTGACGACTTTGCCCAGCCATCTCTTTGCGAGAGGAGGTCTTGACCCGGATCCCATCAGCTTGTTCCCCTTCCTGGCGATCGATCAGCAATACCATGATTTGCAGCAGGCGGTTTAAAGACAACGCAGCTTCCGGCCGGGAGCGATTTCCATTTCTCTCTCCCCGATTCCGCGTACTGATAAAATAATCAATGATGTGCAGCAAATCAAGCCATAATCCGCTTATTTCGCTTCGGGTTTTTCCACCCCGTCGGCAAGGCCGCCAGGGTTATTTTATCAGCCGCATCAGCGCTTGCAGATAGTAGTAATCGGCATAGATGAGCGAGGCGTCGATCTCGGAGCCCGCCGGCTTGTGGCCGGTTGCGTGCAGCAGAAAGGCCTGGTTGGCGCCCTTGCTTAGATAGCCGGGCGAGGAGAGCTGGGTGAGCAGGGCGACCGCCGCGGCATGATACGTCTCCGCGGCAGCGGGCTCCGGGGTGAGCTGCGCCAGCTCGATCAGGGCAGCGGCAGCAATGGCGCCCGCGGCGGCGTCCCGGGGGCTGGCCGGAATGGCGGGATCGTCGAAATCCCAAAAGGGAATGCCGTCCTCGGGCAACCGCGCCAGAAATCTGTCGGCGAGGCCGCGGGCGGTCTGCAGGAATTCCGCCTTGCCGGTCTCGCGGAAGGCCATCGTATAGCCATAGATCGCCCAGGCCTGACCCCGCGCCCACATCGAGCCGCTCGCCCAGCCCTGCACCGTGACGCCCTTGATGAAATGACCGTCGGTGGTGTCGAACACGCCGACATGATAGACGGAGAAATCGGGGCGGATCAGGGTCTGCCTGCAGGTCTCGGCGTGGCGGATGGCGATCTCGCGCAGCCGCGGACTGCCGCCGTTCCTGGCGGCCCAGAAGAGCAGCTCCAGGTTCATCATGTTATCGATGATGGTGTTGTGCGGCCAGCCCATGCGGGTGCGCATCCCCGGCCAGGAGAGGATCGTCCCGACTTTGGGGTTGAAGAGGGTGGCCAGGGAGTCGGCCGCGCGCAGCAGGATCCGCCGGTACGCGGGATTGCCGGTCAGACGATAGCCATTGCCAAAGCTGCTGAAGAACATGAAGCCGAGGTCGTGGCTCTCGGCCGGGACCGCCAGCAGCAGCTCGAGGGAGGCGCTGAAGCGGGCGGCCAGGTCGCGCAGCTGCGGGTCACCGGAACATTCCCAGCCCAGCCAGAGCAGGCCGGGCCAGAAGCCGCTGGTCCAGTCGTGTATGCTCACCCGGTTCCAGTTTTTCTCCCCCTGCAGGATGTGCCGCGGCATGCTGTCGGCTGCGGTCAGGGTGAGCGCCGTCGCCTGGATCCGCGCCACGCAAAAGTCGCGCATTTTTTGCGGATCGAAGGCGGCTGCCTGCCGGGCGGACCGTGTACATCCGCCGGCCGGCAACAGGAGGAAGGAGAGGAGGAGGGGGATCATTTTCATCGCCATAGGCGTTCCAGTTTAAGTGAACGATGGATGGTAAGAGTACAGAATCAGTCGATAAGACGCAGGACCGATGCAGACGAACCTTGCCTCGGCCTGGCAAACCCTGGACTTTGACCGGATGCTGCCCTTGCGGCAGTGTGCCGAATGGAGCAGCCATATGACAATCGAAAGGATGATGGACGCGGATTCCGTTTCCCGCCGGCAGAACGGGCCGCGGCTGGTCTGGGCCGCCCTCTATGCCATCGCCATGGGAGTCCTCGAGGCCATTTGTGTGGTCTATCTGCGGCGGCTGATCGATCCGGGTTGGGGCGATCTCCGTAATGCCGTTGAGGTCATCGGCGGCTCCGCCATCGAGCCCGTCCGCGAGGCCTGCACACTGGTGATGCTCCTGGCCGTCGCCTGGCTGGCAGGCACCACCTGCCGCTCCCGCGTCGCTTACTTTTTCTATCTCTTCGGGATCTGGGACATCCTCTATTACGTCGGGCTCTACGCATTCGCTGGCTGGCCCGCCTCCCTGCTCGACTGGGACTGCCTCTTTCTTATCCCCAGGCCCTGGTTCGGTCCGGTGCTGGCTCCGGTGCTCATCAGCGCCTGTTTTATCTTCGCCTCCACCCTGGTGATCCTCCGGGAAGCCTCCGGTCTGCGTTTTTCCTGGCCGTTCCTCGCTTTGCAGGGCGCCGGTTTTGCCCTCTGGTACCTCTCCTTTGTCAAGGATTCCGACCGCATCCTGGCGCAGGGCTATACCGGTGTCCACTACTCCTGGCTGCTGCTGGCCGCCGGGATGCTCCTCTGTCTGGGGAGTCTGCTCTATGCCCGCCTGGCCGCCCGCCTACCAGACGCAGCTTAGCCGGATGGTGCAGGTTCCACCGGCGGCGCCGAGCTGCAGATGCACGCCCTTGCCAGGCCGGGTGAAGAGATAGCTGCTGCCGGCGCCCAGGGCGGCGCCCGCGAGAACGTCATGGGTATAATGCCGGCGCGCGTCGACGCGGCTCCAGGCGACAAAGGCCGCCGCGGCATAGGCAGTCAGGCCGGGACTCCAGCCATAGCGCTTGCGGATGAATTCGGCGGCGCAAAAGGTGGCCGAGCTGTGGCCGGAGGGAAAGCTGTAGTCACCGCCATCGGGTCTTTTCTCGTTGACGAGATATTTGAAGGCGGTGGTGGCGCCCAGGGTCAGCGCCGCGGCCTGGACTCCCTGCAGCAGCCCCTCGCGGTCGCGGTGCTGCCAGATCTGCACGGCAGCCGACGCCGGCAGGACGACCAGCAGGACATCCCCGGCCGTCTGGCTAGCCTTTTTGGCTCCGGCTGTGACATCAACGGTGCCGGTGAAGAGCAGTGAGGTTACGACGAGAACAAGGGTGGTACGACGCATTCAGTCAGGACTCCTTTTGCACAATCCCAAGTAAATTGCACCTTAACGGATTATCCAGGTGGTGACTATTACACAAGTCAGGTGAACGATTAATAATGAACCCCTGTTTCTGACGCCGCAGCGATGCACGGCCAAACCAGCTCAGGCCGGCAGCCATTAAGCCCCGCTCCCCATGCTGCGTTGAACTCGACAACGGACCAGCCGCGCTGCTCCGCATAGCCGACATCGACGACGACTGCTCTTGGGAGGGGGACGAAAGGCGCCAGCTTCTCGATAAATTGAATGGCCTCAGCGGAATCGCCGGAACCTTCGTAAAACGCGCAGTCGAGCACACGATGTTCCAAAATAAATGCGCGGGCCTCCCCGGTGTAGTGAACGACCTCGGCGACCATGATTTCCGTGCTCTCGTCTGGTTCGCTGCACTGCGCGAAGAGATCCTCCTGACTTTGGTAGACGCGCGACCTGAACAGCTTCGGGATCAGCGATTTGATGAATGCGGGATAATCGAAACGGCCGGCATCGCGAAGCAGGGCCTTTGCAATGGAGCGTTTGAGATAGTCGGGAGGGATCGAGAGCAGCAGATCGTCCGGCGGTGAGCATAATGGGAGCCCGAGTTTCTGCTGAAGCACGAGGCAGAAGGAATCGTTGCCGTAGAGACGAACCCGGGACGGATCGAGTGAAGGGGGGTCCCAGAATCTGCCAAGCCGGAGGACCTCACCGCCATTTTGCTCCCAGACGGCTGCCAGGGCATCGCGCTCGATATCGGGTTTGTCCGGGATCAAGAGCACCAGGCCGTTAGTGTTTGTTGTGGTGACAGGATCCATAAGCGGCTGAGTGGGTGGATGCGCCATCCTCCTTATGATTGTGATTTTTTTATGCCGCCGGCAATTCCTGCAGCGATGAAGAGGAGGATTTCAGCGATCATGGTGAAATGGACTGCATTGGTGAACAAATAGATCGAGGTGATCAGCGCTGGAACGACGCCGATCAGCGCGCCATTCATCATGCTGTTCGATGCCGGAAGGAGAGATAGTTTTTTTGAGCGCCAAAAAATGGTAATCAGCATCAGGACGGCGTAAAGAATCAGCACATAGGTGTTCTCGCGATACATTGCCGAAACGGTCTGGCTGATCTGACTGCTGACCGCGGAGTTGTCTCTCAGCTTTGGCCCGAGTTCGAATCCCATCTTGAATCCAACCACCAGGCCTGGAATGATATAGAGCAGCATCCCGATTGCCCAGGCGAGGAAGCCGTTAAGGATGGCCCTGGACCACAATATTTTATTCGCCACTGGTGATGCTGAATTCATGATTTTCTCCTTTTTGCATTAGAAATGAGGACCAGTGGCCGCTTCACTGATCGTCTGGTCTGTCCCTTGCCAAATCGATGGTGAGGCCACACATCACTCCCATTCATCAATCGGCGGAACGATAGTACTTTCTTACGCCTGGCATCAACGATAGTAAAATAATCAAAACTCCATTACCTGCGGTGATATACTGGATGGGCCAGCCAAAACCAATCAACAGCCCTTGCACAAGCAGCCAGACCATCAGGACAGCTCCGAGGATGAGTGTTCCACTCCAGGCCCAGTGATAGCCACTACCCCGGGCGATTCTCTCGGCCCAACGCCAGTGGCTCCGGGTGAACAGCGCACAGGCCAGGACCATGGGCGATAGTCCCATCACAAAGACCAAGAACAAGCCGGGCAAAACAAAACTGGATACAGGCAAGTACGGCAGTATCTCATTCACCTGGAGCAAGTGGCCAGAGGGATCGGCCAGCATGGAAAAGCCGCCGTACAGTCCACCCAATCCAAGAAAAACGAGGGAAACAATAAGGAGCCATACCACCTTCGGACGCTGCATCTCTGCCAATTCCCTTCCCAGTCTGCATCAGTTTCAAGCAAGCCCTGCCAACGATGGACATCCCGGGTCGCATCGCCGGTGGGAATGAAGCGCGGCATGGCGCCCATCCGGCATTTTAATACGCTCACCTAACGGTCCACCAGCGTAGGGCAAGCGCGGGCGAGACCCTGTAAACTCAATTCACCTGAAACGGCGCTACAGTATTTGGACCACAATCAGTTGCTCAGCGCCCGGTGCGGACGATGGTTAGAATATCGCCGCGATACCATCGATTGCCGGGTTCCACCCATCCTGATCTATTTTATTAGAAAATAGCCAAACCACAGAGTAAATATTAAATGTAAGCTGACGATGCTCCAGCCCATGGGATTCATATGACCACTCGTCTGAGCAGTGAATAGTAATACAGTGCTTATTAAATAATAGACAAACATGCTGGTCACAACTCCTTTTTTAAATGCCATGTTATCCGACTTTCGCGCAAGGTAGAGAATGAATGGAAAACTTATTATAGCAGAACCAAATAAGCGAGCGAAGTTTGTAGAGGTCTCGTTTAGGATAACACCCATTGGACCAAGTAATTTAGCAGGTATGAGGATAAAACCAGCTCCAAAAATAGCTTCAAGAATGAGAGCAACAAGAAAAAGTGTGTTCATGGCAAAACCTCCCCAATTAATGATAAAAGACCATTACAGAGAAAGGCTCGCCGAACTCTAATCTTCCACTATAGCGGCCCCATCTTATCGGATGGTACGAAAATCGGGCAACAAAGGCAAATGAAATCTATGACTCAATCATTGAATGGCGTGTCGCCGCAGTTGATTGCGATGCCTATCTGGTCAGATTTCAGATGGTACAGGCAGCCAAACAGGGATGAACACTATGAAAATAGGCCAATAAAAAAAGCCCTCATTGCTGAGGGCTTCTCCTGGCGGGGCCGACGGGGCTCGAACCCGCGACCTCTGGCTTGACAGGCCAAGAAAATATGGATAAAAATGAACTTAACTTATTGTTTATTAGTTTGGGTTGGAAAATACTGGGCTAAAACTGGGCTAAAAATTTACAGCGATGGTCCATTAATGGAAAATGAGTAAGCAGGGCGGGAATCGTCCTGCCCCGCCTGCCCTTTGACTTACTTGATAATAACGAATTTTTTAGTATCTGTAAATTGGTCTGCATTTATTCGATACAAATATACACCATTGGACAGGGTGTTTGCATTAAATCTTATTTTATGAATCCCGGCGGTGAATTTGTCATTTGCAGCAATCCCGAGCTCACGTCCGATAATATCATATATTTTTATGGTCACGTGAGCATCATGAGGAAGTGAAAAGGAAATTATCGTTTGATTATTGAACGGGTTTGGGTAGTTTTGCAGCAAAGTGGCTTTTGCTGGAAGAGCATCAGCCTGTTGTTGATCATCTACGGCGGTAGAATTTGGCGCCCATGCAAGCCCTTGCAGGCTGGTTACGCCAGCAGATCCTACCGGCGTTCCCGCTCCATTCTTGAGATCTATGGTGATGATGGGACTATTGGTCGCGGCCTTTAAGCCATATAGCACACCTGATGGCGAGAAAGTAATTGAAGGTATTATCACATTGTCTCCGGTAGCTCCCACCAGAGTCGTATCACCATTGGTCGTATTGATCGTGACGATACGATCTTTCACTGTTCCCGATGTGGATGCTATTGAGGCATATAGCTGACCAGTGACAGGATGCACTGCGAGGCCGTAGTATTTGACCAGGGGAGCCGAGCCTATCAGGGTGGTTGAACCAGTTGATAAATCGATTCGATAGAGGGATCCGCTATTGGTGGCGCCGTAGAGTGTATCAGACTTGAAGGCAAGGGCCCGCATGTTTCCGACCTGGATTGTTTGGAGAAGTACGGTTTTGCCGTTATTGGGGCTGATGCTATAGAGCTCTGTGGCTGCTGTTGTCGCGTACACTCCTATCAATTCCTGGGATGCGGGATTGATCACGATGCCCTGAACTGCTTTGGTGAGAGAAATGGGTGACACAAGTGTGGCTTGCGCTGTTGTATGATCGATCGTATAAAGCTTGTTCATAGAGGCGGCATAGAGAGAGTCGGTCTGGACTTTCTCAATGGCGATGCCTTCGCCTTCAAGCTTGATGGCGTAACGCGGCGAGTTGGCGGCATTGCTCACCACTACAACCGAGTCGCGGAGGATTTCTCCGGCTGTTGGGGTGAAGAACACATCCATTCGGGTTGTTTCTAAAGAATGGAGTGTCTTGGGCAGACCGAACGTTTTGCCCGGTTGGAAATTGGGGCCAGACAATACAATGTCGGATATCACCAGCGGATCTTGACCATAATTGGTGATAGAAAGGTCTTGCGGTTTGCTGCGCAATCCCACCTGGCATTGGCTGAATTTTATTTCAGCAAGGGGATAGCTTTTAATGATGGCTTGCTGACCGATGAACCACTTGTAGATATTCGAGTTGTTTATGGCCGCTGCCCAGCCCATTTCTCTTGAAGCAAAAGCAGGAGTAAAACGGTGAATATCATCAATTTTTGTCCAAGTAGCACCTCGATCCAAAGTGAATGCGGACCCAAAACCGGTCACTAAATAACCGCCAACAGTTCCAGGAATGTAGCGCGGTTGACAGGCACTGTCTTGAGGGGAGGTGATGGGGAACCAATTAGTTCCGCCATCATTGGTATTAGCCATTCCGTAGAGCTTATCATACTGGGCGACTACCATTCCGTTCAGTGAATCCTGAAAAGCGGGCCATATGTGAATCCCCGGATGAGATGTAAATTCCGTCCTGGTAGCACTCCAGGTTTTCCCCCTATCTATACTTTTAAAAAGTCTCCCACTCGACCCATAGGCTGCTCCCCAAAAAATGGCATCACCGGCGACACAATACATATTCATGGAAGCATATTCACCTGGAAGCAAGGGGACATTATTTGAATCCGATAGGCGTTCCCAGTTTGATCCGCCATCGTTAGAAGTGAAAATTGCCATGTAACCATTTTCCGGATCAATAACCGTGACACCATCATTTGCATCAAAGAAATGGACAAAATTAGGACCGGTTAAATTGGTGGGCAGACCGTCGGTCTGTTGCGTCCAGGTTTCTCCGCCATCGATCGTTTTATATACGCCCGTTTTCTCTAGATTTTCAAAGCCTCCTGTAGATATCCATGCGACGTCCTGGCTGATCGCGGTAATACTGGTTATAAAATGATTTACTGGGATTGGTATCCTGCTGGCAGCCCAGGAATTCCCGCCATCCACGGTTCGACAAAACCAATCGCATGGCATTATCCCTCCATTCAAAGACTTTATTCCCGAAGCCCAAACGACTTGTTCATTGATCGCGGTAATACAAAATACGCTTACTCCTTCCGGGAAATTAGACTGTTGAACGATCCACTGCGCGGACATAGGTGAACAGCAGAGCAGAACCATGATCAGAAGTATCGTCCATTTTTTTGACATACGCCCTCCAATAGGATTATTGAATCGGCCATAAGTAAATAAAAAAGCACAAGCTTCACCATGATATTATGGCAATGCTTGTGCTTTTTATTAGATCATGCCATTCCACCCCCAACTAGAAGTAGCAAGAATCTAAATCTTGGTTAAGATTAATATAAAAATAGTTATATTACAACAATAATTTTAGGAATTTTGCTGTTTACCATCAAGCGAATAGGTTTTTAATATTATATTCAACACAAAATAAACGATAAATTGAGTAGCAGGTTTAAAATTGCTGGTCTTCTTTCAACTGCTTTCTATCAAGTTTCCTCAATTAATTATCGAATATTCCCCCATTCAATCTCATTCATTTGCCCATATCCACAATCCACCACGACTTCATCCCTTGTTTCCATTCTTTCCTGCCAGGACCTGACAGCCCAATTACGCCGATTTTCCTGTCTAGGCATCAATACTGTGCGAGTCTGTTCGGCACCGTTTTCATCGAGAATCGGCTCACCACTTTTGATGATCAGGTCTTCAAAGTATTTATCCTCCTGGCCTTTCCTGTGTTTCGCTTTCCCTGACTGGACATCCGATTCATCGAAATAGTTCAGACCCTTATTCTTAAACGCAGCAGCTCCCCGATCGAAGCAGAGATCTTTAAGAGTCACAAGATCATCATGAATCTGCTCCTCCACAGAACATGTCGTCAGGAATGGCATCGCCATGATTCTGACGAATATTCCTGCTTTTGCCAGTTTTTCTACTGCCCGCAATCTTGCACGAACAGATGGAGCGAACGGCTCAACCTGACGACTCAGTTTTTCGTCAGCACTGATAATCGTTATTTCAACCTGGACCATGTGTCGCAGTTCGGTAAGCAAATCGACATAGTCGGTAACCGAATTTGATTTGGTGACAAAATGTACCATCCAATGATTTCCAGCATTCCAATGCTTTTCGAAAGCCTGAAGCGTTTCGCGAACCAGGTCACGGTTACAGTGATCGCGGGTGTATTGCAGTACTTTCGGATGCAGTCCTTCTGTCGCAGCATTCACTTGTACACGTTTAAGATGCTGCGGCAGATCTCGATATTTTTCAAGTTTCAGATCGAGCTTTTCTGGAATCCATATTTTGACCTTGACTTCCTTTCCAAATTCAGCAAGCCGGGAGAAGGGATATCCCTGCAAGTAGCAGTATCTGCAAGCATAGAGACATCCGATATTCATGTGAAGAGTGAAGGGGAAATCGAAGAGGCCGATTTTCTTCTGAGGATTCAAGACGACGCCTGCTTGATTATGTATTGAAATATTATGATTCATTTTTACTATTCTCCATTTAAATTTGAGCCCGGCAGAGATCTGCCGGGCTTTGTGGGGATTATTTAATAATATCAATCAAGCCTAACTTTTTACACTCTTCTGCAGTCAGAAATCTGTCAGACTTGGTCTCTTTTCTCCAGAAGGTAGGAGGTTTATTTGTTGCTTGAGCCAGAAGCTGAATCATCCTGTCGTTCAAGAGAGTAGACTGCTTAACAGATTGCACGACTTCTTCGAGACTTCCGTCCGCCATCGACTGAACAGAGTGGAGCATCATGACAGCACTGGGGCTCATCGAACGAATACCTGTTGCGCTGATGAGGATGACAGCACCGGCAGACATGATCGCACCTCTTCCATGAATATTGATTTTCATTGGAAGGGACTTGATTAGATCCACTAGTGCAAAAAGAGCATAGGCATCTCCACCATACGAACAAATCATGATGGTGATTGGGGATTCGTTGTCACCGCTGATATCAGTGATCAAACTAATCCTCTTCTGAAGGAACGAAATGGAACTCAGATCAATCATGGTGTCAAAAAATATGATTCTTTTATCTATAAGCACATCTTCCTGGAGCTGGCTTTGTAAGTAGCTCAATTGGTTGGAAGGATGTGACAAAATTATTTTTTTCATTATAGTAGCTCTCAATCGTATATTGTTAATAATTAAACGGACTATAAGTTACAAACAACGGCAGCACTTCGGCGGAGCCCTTGCGCTCAGGAAACCAAACGGCTCTGATTTCTGCCTGCAAGTAGCCAAAAAATAAAGCCGATAGCATCGAGTTTTCATTCTTATTACTCCTATTGTTTTACTTCTCTACTTATAAAGACACGCGTATTGTCGAATTTTGGTATATTTGTTCGAAATAAATACCAAAGCCCGGCGTTCGCCGGGCTTTGGTTTTATCTAGAGAACGGTTTCGCCGTATGTGATTTCGTCGTTTGGATATGTGATTTCTTTCGTCGCCGGATCATATAGGAAGATGACATCTTCCTGGGAGTAGCGAATTTCATAGGCGATTTCATCAAAAATATGCTGGTCTTCCTCAGATGCCTCCACTACTGGGATACCAATCTCCTTTGCCTCTTCTCGTGAAATCGGACACCCATGAGCATTGTATGAATACACGAGGTTTTGTACTATTTTTTCGATTTGGGATTGACTTTGCTCCGGATTTGAAGAATCATAAATACTGGAAGACTTTAGAGCTTTCGTGACCGAATCGGCAGATTGCTGTAACAGCCTTGAATGAAAGCCATACTCCTTGATGCTTAGATCCTTCGCAAGCTTGGAGGCAAGGTCAGTGGCAAAATTCGATGCGATAGTGATTTCGTCGAGTGGATTAAGCTTGTTCCTGGTCATTCCCTTGACTTTTGGATATACCGATTCGAATGTTTCGATGGCCAATGCTTTAATTGAATCGACACCACGGGTCATGTCCAGCGAAGACATAAGCGGTATCTTTGATGAATACAGATCCACTTGCGGATCCACAGGACCCAATGTGGAGTAGTTCCCCATTACGATTTCATTGCAAGCCAGGGCGAGGATTGTGCCGGCGCTGTAAACATAATAGGGAATGTATCCGGTGACCGAGGATGCGCTTTGACGCAAGGTATCAATGATGCGAAGTGTCGAATCCATCTCTCCGCCTCGGGTATACAACACCAGGTCGAGTTCATCGAAATTCTTATCTGAGAGCATATCCTGAATTTGCAGTACCTGCTTTTCCATAATGGTGTTTTCGATCTTTCTTTCACTGTTGATGTTTAGAAAGGCAAGCACAGGTCTTTTGCGCTTTTGGGCCCTCGGGATCAGCATCGCCTCGAAGTTGTTTTCGTAATTGATCTTTTTCATTGCAGTTTCCTTTGTAATAGTTAAATGGTTTTGTGGTTTGTGAAAAGTGGCCAACTTTCCATCCGGTGGTATATACACTGATGCTGTCGAGATTTGGCATTTTTGTTCGATGGAAGGAGTGATTTGTGATAACTTGATTTAGGCGTTTGGATCGGGATAGTTGGATGGATTAGGACGGAGATGGAGGATAGGAAATAAAAAAGCCCGGTGGGAGCCGGGCTTTTATTATTAGAGAACCTGAGAGAGAGCTACTATTTCATTCGGACTAAGGGTGCGCATAAATTCCCGGGCCATTTCCAGAGATTCGGGCGTGATTTCATCTTCAGGATTATCATAGAATAATTCGCCGAAGAAGTACGAGAGCACTGTTCCAAATGTAGCTCGCGCTGTGCCAATGTCTTCGAGCAGTCCGGTTTTTGCGCGTAGATCGCCAGCCTTTCTTTGTATTCTCTTGTATAGATTATGCGATTGATTTCGGTCAAGACCCAATAGTCGACCGGCTTTTGATACATTGAGTCGCCCGGATTCTTCAGCGAGGGACATGAAAACACCGAGAAATTGTTTTTCTTCCTCCGTTGAGACTTCGTATAATTTTTGAATAAATTCTGTCATCACAACCTTTTTTTCATCCTGCATGAAAAGTTCTTCGGGAGTTTGAGCGTCTGAAGGGAAATCAATAATTATCGGTTTGCCTTCTTCGTTGTATTCTATTTTGATCGGTTTTTCCCGTCTTCTCTTATTATTTGTTATTGAATTGATTAAGATTCGAAAAGCATAATTAGCAAAGTAGAGTGGCTCCTCGATGCACTCCTTCTTGAATGTTGCGTCGGTTTTTAGTTTTAAAACTGCCCTATTAAATGCGTCCTCAGCAAAAAGTTTTGCACCATCCGGGTCAAGCCCT
>CAYTCI010000021.1:0-53852 GCA_964436305.1 uncultured Cytophagia bacterium
AACAAGATCGTCCTCCTCGGGGCAGATTCCAAGCCTATGTCGCGCCCCGCGCGGGCGCGTGGATTGAAACCGGTGAAGATCCCGATCATAAAATATCGCTATTTGTCGCGCCCCGCGCGGGCGCGTGGATTGAAACCCGAACTGCAAGCCGGACGCATGGCCGGCGCATATTGTCGCGCCCCGCGCGGGCGCGTGGATTGAAACGGCTATCCAGATCGTAGCTTCCCCGGCGGATTTGGTCGCGCCCCGCGCGGGCGCGTGGATTGAAACGCCGAACTGGAACACCGGCTGACGATCGTAGACGTGTCGCGCCCCGCGCGGGCGCGTGGATTGAAACAACAAGACCCCGATGGTCTGGTTGGTCGGCCAGTGTCGCGCCCCGCGCGGGCGCGTGGATTATTAAAGTTGATGCACAATTGTGTAGATATCGTCTTGTTTATGACAACGCCAAATTCACAGAAGCATTCTAGCGACGATTATGTGTAGACCTAAATCCACTAGGCTATAAAAGGGTTAATAGCTTGATCTCATTTACGGATCTTCTATAGCCGAGACTATCCCCTAAAGCAATCCACTCCCTTGGAATCAGACAACTCCTCCCCAAAGGGCTGAGGCTAATCTTTTTAATAATGAAAGCAGATTTATGGACTCTTCAAGTAGCGTCCGTGCACCCAGATGCCTGTCGTGCAAACACTATAATTTTCTTGATAAGTTCAAAAATTCATGTACCCCATTCCCTAATGGAATCCCTGAGGAAATTCTTGATGGCGAATTTATCCATGATAAGCGCCATCAAGACCAAGATAATGACATACTTTTCGAATCCAGCAAAGAAGCTGAGATAAAGGGGCAATGATCGTTTCAGGATAAAGCCCCAATCGGACCATTTAGACGAGACTTTTCTGAGATCCCTTTTTGATTTTACACATCCACCGAAAGTGTAAGCATTGTATCTTTGAGGCTAAATAAAATCGATGCAGCGTCTTTCAGATAGAAACGGGTACCTTCATACTATGTAGAAAAAACGAATGCACGGCTTTTCCAGAATAAATCTCGCAAGAAATACAACCCGTCGATTTAATGCATAACAAAGGACACTCAGTCCCAAATAGTGCCATTCTGTTCTAGGAAACAGAATGTGCTTCGCCGAAAAGTCGCGCTCTGGGTGGGCGCGCGGATTGATATTCCTGCCATCCATCTTAGTCTAATTTGACCACAATAATAAGTTATCCAATTTTGTGTTTAAAGGGCATGGTTAATAAAAAGCCCTTGTGATCCATAATTTTTCAGAACTCATATGTGCGGTGGAAATCATATAGACAGAAGCTCCTGTAATTTGTAGCTCCTTATAAGATAATAGCTTAATTCATATTGCCTGCAAATATAAGAGGTTTGCCACTTTTCATATTTCTATTTACCATGAAGACGCCACACCTGGAAAAAGAAAATCCAGCAAAACCAGGATTGAAACAAGAAGGGAAGTTGTTCCATTAATTGTTAACAGAATCAAGAAGTAAATCCAGATTAATAATTCAAATAAGCCTTTTGTGAGTTCGAGCAGCAAATCGAAATCCTCATAAAAAAACTTCAGGGAAACAGCTATTATGGCCAGGCAGGATGAATCATGCGAATAACCGGCGAAAATCGCGAGGTATGTTATAGGACGGCAAGCAACTTCAACAAGACCGCCTTCCATAGCCTGCACCACTTCGCAAATCCTTCACGATGTCATGCCGGCATTTATAAAAAATTTAACCTTTGGCTGCACAGTTGGGCCTGAATATTTTACTATAAGCCAGTCCATAAAAGCTTCCCATTGACAAGAATAATTAAACGGAAACCGCAAAGATATTTAATTCATGTCAACCCATGAATATCAAGCCCTGCGTGACACACCGCAGGAGGTGCGCACCTGTACGCTGAGTGATACATCCAATACCAAGCCATAACCTGGCGGTCGCAGGTCCTGTCACCGAAATTCCCGCAACACGGAATCAGCATCTCGACCACCAGTGGCGGCTTCTCAGCCCCCGCCACGAACCTTGCCTCTTTATTCTCGGAGATTTTCTATGCAAGAGATCATTCACCGCATCCGCACCGAACTGGAAGGGGCGGCCAGCGAGGAAACCCGGCGCAGCGGCGAGCGGTTTTTCAAGGAGGCCGTACAGCTCCATGGGGTCAAATCCGCCCAGGTCGAAAAGATCGCCAAAGCCGGTTATCAGGAAATTCGGGATCTGGCCAAGTCAGAGATCTGGACGTTCTGCGAGGCCCTCTGGCAGGAGGGACACCTCGAGGAGACCTTCATCGCCTGCAACTGGTCCTATGCCCGGCACAAGGAGTATGCGCCGGAGGATTTCGCCCTCTTTACCCGCTGGGTGGAGCGCTACGTTACCAATTGGGCCTCATGCGACACCCTGTGCAACCATACCATCGGCGCCTTTATCGAACGCTACCCGGAGTATCTCGCTCAGCTGAAAACCTGGGCCGGATCCCCCAACCTTTGGGTGCGCCGCGCCGCGGCGGTCTCGCTGATCATTCCCGCCCGCCGGGGAAAATTTCTCGCCGATATCCTGGCGATCGCCGACCTGCTGCTGCTCGACCAGGAGGATCTGGTGCAGAAGGGCTATGGCTGGATGCTCAAGGCCGCCAGCGAGGCGCACCAGCCGGAGGTTTTTCAGTTCGTCCTTGAGCGCAAGGCGGTGATGCCGCGGACCGCCCTGCGCTATGCCATCGAAAAAATGCCGCAGGAAATGCGGCAAAGAGCAATGGCGCGAGACTAGCAGGCCATCGACGCCCGAGGCCGCGAGCACACGGACAACGAGGTTTGTTACTATTGGCGCCCTGATGACGTATACCCTGATGGGAATCAGAACATGCAGCACCTGCAATGACGCCTGTAAATAAGGGGACGATCATGGCAGTTTTCTTCAGGTTGCTTCCAGGAAAGATTCAGGCGGGCACTCTGGCGCTGGCGTGGGCTTTTTGCAGCGTGGTCCCGGCGCCGGCAGCCGATCCCTTGCCGGACTTGAACTTTACCCACTACTCCCTGGACGAGGGGCTGTCGCAGAGTTCCGTATTCGCCATCCACAAGGACCGGCGGGGATTTATGTGGTTCGGCACCGAATCGGGGCTCAACCGCTTCGACGGCTATCATTTCACGACCTTTTACAATCTCGCCTTCGACTCTACCTCGATCTCGGGCAATAACATCACCTCGATCTGCGAAGATGACTCCGGGTATCTCTGGATCGCCACCGCCGGCGGCGGCTTGAACCGCTATGACTGGCGCACGGAGCGGTTCAGCCATTTCCACAGCCATCCCGCTGACTCAAGCAGTCTCGGTAACGATACGGTCGGCGCGGTCTTTATTGACCAGCATCATACCCTATGGGCCCTGACGGCCGCCGGCGGAATGGACCGTTTCGATCCCCTGCACAGCCGTTTCATCCGTTACCGGCATGATCCCCATAAAACCTCCGGACTGGATGACAACCGGATCCTCAGCCTCCATTTCTCACAACAGGATGATCGTCTCTGGATCGGCACCACAACCGGTCTGAATTATTATGACCGCGCGCAGGATGCAATCGTGCGGTATCAACCGGCAGCCGGCCCGCCTCCCTGGCGGGCGATCAATAACCTCTTCAGCAGCTGCAGCGAGCCGGCCATTTTGTGGATTGCCACCGGGCTGCACAGCAACCCCGCCGCAGGCCGGGGCCTTTTCCGGCTCGATATCCGCACGGGAGCGATCACGCCTTTCGGGCATCGCGCAGGCGATCCCGGCAGTTTGCCAACCAACGTCATTTATGGAACCCTCGAAGATAACCAGGGCGCTTTTTGGCTGTGGAGCGACCTGGGACTCATCCGCCTGGACCGGCAGACCGGCCGCTGGCAGCAGTTCCTCCCTGACCCGGCGCAGCCCGCTTCCCCGCGGAACCGCATCCGCGCCCTCCATCAGACCGGTTCCGGTCTGATGTTCCTGGTGACCGAGGCCATCGACGGCTTGTGGGCCTTTGATCCCGCCAGCGGACGCTTCAGACGCTTTCAGCACAACGACGCCGATCCCGGCAGTCTGAGCAACAACGATATCCAGTCGGCTTACGAGGATACCACCGGTGTCCTCTGGCTCGGCAATAACACCGGTGGACTCAACAAGCTCGAATTCTACGCTCGCAAATTCAGCCACTACACCGCAAGGGCCGGCGATGACAACAGCCTGGACTTTCCACTGGTACGGGCGATCTGTCAGGACCACGAAGGATACCTTTGGGTGGGATGCTCCCGTGCCGGCCTGCACCGCTATTCGCTCGACCGGCAAGAGGTGCAGCATTACCGCTTCAATGCCGCCGATCCCGCCAGCCTGAGCGACAATAACATCTGGGCGCTGTGCGAAGATCACGAGGGGGTCCTCTGGGTGGGTACCTATGGCGGCGGATTGAACCGGCTGGACCGGACACGGCGCCATTTTACACGCTTCCGCTGCCAGGCCGCGGACAGTACAACCCTCGGTGATGACCTGATCCGCGTCATTTTCGAGGACTCGCAGCGAAGGCTGTGGATCGGCACCGAAACCGGCGGCCTCAACCGCTACGACCGCGAACGCAAGGCCTTCATTCGGGTCAGGGGACGTCCGACCGAAAACGGCAGCAGCTCTGTGCGCGCCCTGGCCGAGGATGCGGCAGGCCACCTCTGGCTGGGCACCTTTGGCGGCGGACTCGAACAGTGGGATCCCGGCACCGGCGAACGCCATATCTACCGGAACAATCCCCTGGATTCCACCTCACTGTGCAGCAATTATATTCAGTCGATCGCCATCGACCCGACCGGGATGGTCTGGATCGGCAGCTTTGGCGGCGGGCTGGACCGGCTCGATCCGGCAGGGGGACGCATCGTCCATTTCAACGCACAAAACAGCGAGCTGGCGGACAATGCGATCTATGCGGTGCTTTGCGATACGGCGGGCAGGATCTGGTGCAGCAGCAACCGGGGTCTCTCCTGCTATGATCAGAAAACCCAAACCTTCCACAACTATGATGTCTATCACGGCCTGCAGAGCAAGGAGTTCAACGGCCAGGCGGGATTCAGGGCGCCCAGCGGCGAGCTCTTTTTCGGCGGCATCAACGGCTTTAATGCTTTCTTTCCCGACCAGGTGCGCAACAATCCCTATCCGCCCCAGGTCGCCCTCACCGGCCTGCAAATCTTCGGCGCACCGGTGCCGATCGCGCCCAACTCGCTGCTCACCCGGCACCTCTCGGCGCTGCCGCAGATCGATCTCTCGCACAAACAGAACGACCTGACCTTCGAGTTCGTCGCCCTGCACTACAGCCAGCCGCAG
The DNA here is from genome assembly GCA_964436305.1 of uncultured Cytophagia bacterium. Taxonomy (GTDB): domain Bacteria; phylum Zhuqueibacterota; class Zhuqueibacteria; order Residuimicrobiales; family Residuimicrobiaceae; genus JAKPUX01. Next base: position 5,336 of record CAYTCI010000021.1, read on the forward strand.
GAGAACGGCTATGCCTACCTGCTGGAAAATTATGACGAACGCTGGCGCAGTGCCGGCAGCCAGCGCTCGGCAACCTACACCAACCTGAGTCCCGGGCGCTACCGTTTTCGCGTCATCGCCCGCAACAGCGACGGGGTCTGGAACAAGCAGGGCGCGAGCCTCGCCGTTATCATCCATCCGCCCTGGTGGAGGACCTGGCTGGCGTATATCGTTTTTGCGGCCCTCTTCGCCACCGCCGGATTCTCCCTTTATCGCTTTCAGCACGCCCGGGTGGTCAAGCGCGAGCAGGAAAAGGCGCAGATCCTCAATGCGGAGCTGCGCGCTCAGGCCGCCGAAGCGCAGGCCCGGGCCGTCCAGGCGGAAAACGAACGTCAGCACCACGAGCTCGAGGAAGCGCGGCGCCTCCAGCTTTCGATGCTCCCCAAGCAGGTGCCGGAGGTGCCGGGACTGGAGATCGCCGTCCACATGGAGACCGCCACCGAGGTCGGCGGCGATTACTACGATTTCCGGTTGACCCCGGACGGCCTCCTCACTGTCGCTGTCGGCGACGCCACAGGACACGGTCTGAAAGCCGGGACGATGGTCTCGGTGCTCAAGGGTCTCTTTACCGCTTACGGCACCAATGGCCGGATCGGCGACTTTTTCGAAACCTGCACCCGGACTATCCGCCAGATGCACCTTGGCAATCTCTATATGGCCCTGACCCTTGCCAGGATCAAGGGCTCACAGATCAGCCTCTCCGCGGCCGGCATGCCCCCTGCCTTTCTCTATCATCATGCCAGCGGCGAAGTCGAGGAGATCACCCTCAAGGGGATGCCCCTGGGCGCCTTTACCGATTATCCCTACCAGCAGATCGAGACGACCCTTGAGCCGGGCGACTGCCTGCTGCTGCTCAGCGACGGCCTCGCAGAGATCTTTGACGAGCATAACGAGATGGTGGACTACCCGCGCGTCAAAAGCGCCTTCGAGAAGGTAGGGGGACTCGAGCCTGCCGCGATCATCCGCGACCTGCAGGCCGCGGCACAAAGCTGGCGCAACGGCCGCGAGCTGCAGGATGACATCACCCTGGTGGTGCTGAAAAAGTGCGGCGTACGCACCTGAGTCTGTGTTTCAGTGAACCGCGCCGCTGCGGCCGCCCACGGCGTCGACCGGCCCGGCGGCCTGCGGCCACTGCAGCATGGCCACGCCTCCCGGATTTTCCCGAATGAGCGTCACGCGATGGCCGCGCTTCTCGAGTTCGGCGATCGCCTGCGGTGGCAGGGTATCGGGCAGACGCAGATCCGCCAGCCGCGGCGGGTCCTGGCCGAAGGAGCCGATGAAATGGTTGGTGGAGAAGCGCCGCGCCGACCAGGCGGCATCGGCCTCCATGCCGAATTCGATGACGTTGAGCAGGATCTGCAGGGCCGCCTGGTCCTGCATGTCGCCGCCGGCGACGCTGATCGCCAGCGCCGGGCGGCCGTCGCGCAGCACCAGGGTAGGCGTCAGGGTGGTGCGCGGCCGTTTGCCCGCCTCGATACGGTTGGGATGATCCGGCCAGGTGTTAAAGATCACCAGGCGCGTGCCATGGGTGATGCCGGTGGCTCCTCCACTGCCGGCGCGGCTGCCCAGCCCGCTCGGTGTGCAGACCGCCACATTACCCCAGCGGTCGGTCACCGCACAGATGGTCGTGCCGCCCATGGCCGGAAAGGGGCGCCCGCCGCCCGGGCGCAGGGCGCGCATACCGAAGGGATCGCCGGGGCGCAGCACCACCGAGGCCTTTTGCGCGTCGATCAGGGGCCGGCGCAGGGCGGTGTAGGCATCCGAAAGCAGGGCCTCGAGCGGCACCTCGACGTACTCCGGATCGCCATAATATTCATCCCGGTCCGCCAGGGCCAGTTTCATCGCCTCGGCGACGGTATGGATATACTCTGCTGAATTGTGCCCCATCCCCTTGAGATCATATCCCTCCAGCAGCCGCAGGGCCTGCAGGACCCAGGGTCCCTGGGTCCACGGCCCGCACTTGCAGATGGTATACCCCTTCCAGGTGAGCGAGACCGGCGATTCGACGCGGGTGACATGCGCCGCAAGGTCGGCCTTGCGCAGGAATCCGCCCTCCCGGATGTACCACTTTTCGAGGTCCTCGGCGATGTCACCGCGGTAAAAACAGTCGGCCACCGCCTGAAGCTTCGCTTCCCGCGAACCCCGGCTGCGCTTCTCCGCCGCGGTCAGCTTGCGCAGGGTCACGGCCAGATCGGCATACCAGTCGCGGCCGGTGTGAATGGTGTCACCATCGGAGGTATCGCGATACCATTCCGGTCCGCCGGCATCGAGCAGCGCCAGGGTCGGGGCGGCGGTCTGCGAGAACGAGCGCGTGCCGAATTGCTTCAGGGTGGTGACGCAGAGATCGACCGCCGCCGGCACCGCGGCGGATTTGATGTCACCGCCGGGGATGCCGTTCTTGTAATACCAGGCGATGGCCGCCGAATCTAGGGGCGCGCCGCCCTGGCCGTTGAGCACGGTCACCTTGCCGCTGGCCGCCTCGTAATAGATCAGCGGCACCTCGCCGCCGATGCAAAAGGCGCCGATGGTCTTGACGCTGAGCGCCAGCAGGGTGGCCACCGCCGCATCGGCGGCGTTGCCCCCCTGCTCGAGGATCCTGAGACCGGCACGGGTGGCTTGTTCGTTGCCCGAGGCGACGACCCCCTTTTTCCCCGCCGCCTGGTGCGTCAGCGGCTGCTCCGGCTCCGGCTGCGCGCAGGAGAGTGCCAGCAGGAGGCCGAGGGCCGCGGCCAGCACCCTTGCTCCACCCGCTTTCACTGGATCACCACTACATCGTAGACCTCGAGCGCAGGCAGGGTGAACTCGAGAACACTCCCCTTGCCCGTCGCCGGAATGACCCAGGAACCCTCACGGTCCGGAGAGTAACAAACGACCTTTTTCCGGTCGATCTTGCCGGTGAATCCCGCCAGATCGAGCCGCACCTGCACATTCTGCAAGGGCTTGTCATAGTTGACCAGATGGAGGATGAAGCGGTTGGTGCCGTTCTTGCGCACGAGATTGCTGGCGACCCAGGGCGCATTCGTCAGGCTGACCAGGGGAGCGCCTTCGAGCTGCTGCAGCTGGCCGGCCAGCTCCGCGCGGGCCTGCGCCTGAGAGAGTTTGCCGAAGAGGTCGGGATGGGCATAGAGGTCCGCAAGCCCGCGCAGTTCGGGCGTGCTGCCGATGATATAGACCTTGCCGCCTTTCTCTTTATAGCTGCGGATCGCCGCCAGCTGGCTCTCCTCCATCCAGGTGATGTTGGGGATGATCACCGCCTGGTAGGGGGCCAGCATCGCGGGGGTCAGCCGATGCAGGAGCAGAACATCGTACATGATGTTCATCTCGACCAGGGCGTTGTAGAGGCTCGCGCGGGTGAGCGAGACCTCAAAGCTGGGGATGTGCGGCGGCGCGACGATCCCGAGCTTGCTGACACAACTGACGGTGGTATAGAGTTCCTGATGTTCCGCGAGGAAAGACATGTAACGGCTGATCTGGCCCCAGACCTCCATGGCGAGGGGGTTGTCCTTGTGCACCCAGCCGTTGAGCATCTTGTCGCCCGCCTCGGCGATGGCGAAATGGGACTGGAAGGCGGAGGCCTCGGCGATGGGCTTGCGCCAGCCCATTTTCATCCCCTCGCGCACGTCGCGCGCCCCGGGATTGGGCACGCCCGGATCGGCCCCTTCATACTTGCTCTCGTACGGCTTGACGCCATCGCCCGAGGCGTAGTAAAAGCGCGCCTGGGCGGCATTGTGCACCCACTCGCCATCCCAGACCCCCGCCTCGGTGGTCCCTTCGCTCTTGGTCTCGTCGCAGACCTCGTCGGCGAGGACATTGCCCTTGCAGTTGCCAAAGATGGAGATGTTGATGCCCTTCTCCTTCGCCAGCTGGCGCACCTCGGCGAAGAACTCGAGAACGTCGCCGGTGCCGCCGATGGCCCAGTCGTAATAGAGCTCATCGGCCCCGGCATCCATCTGCACGGCGGCATGTTTGAGCAGGGCGTTTCTGCGGTAATCGACATTTTGCAGGTCGGCAGCATAGTTGCCGCCCTTTTCACCGCGCCAGCGCAGGGCGCCGTACTCGTCCCGGCTGATCCATTTTTCCAGATCGGGTTTCATGAGCACGTCGAGGTAGCTGATGCTGCCGAGGGAATTAAAGCCGGTCACCCGGATGCCGGCGGCGTGGCAGCGATCGATAAAGGTCTTGACGCGCTGATACTCTTCGCTGGCGGGGTCTGCCGGAATATGGGCCGCGACGTCATTGACGCGCGCCTCGCGGAACATCTCGAACATGCGGTCGAGGTGCTCCCAGTCGATCCCGGCGCGGTAAAAGATGACCTTGCCGCGCCGCCGCCATTCCGGGATCTCCTTCTCGAGCCGCTTTTTCTCACCGTTGTAGCGGTAGACGTAGTCGAAATCCCCGACCGAGGAGGGCTTGCCGCGTGCGAGGATGTGGTAGGACTGGCCGGCGACCTGCGGGGTGGTCCCATCGACCGTGGCGATGCGCGCATCGATGACCTCATAACCGTCCCGGCCCTCAGCCTTGTAGAAGGTGAGGTCATTGATCCCGGCCTTCAGCAGCCCGGGATCTAGCGGGATCACCACCTTGCCGATGATGTCATCGCCGCTGCTGAAGGAGTACCACCCCTCCTTGCCCTCGGCGTTTTTCTCGCTTTTATCCGATTGCCGGTTGGCAGCGCCGAGGAGAGCCGGCAGCGGATAAACCTTGCCGTTGACCTCAACCGTGCCTTCGCCGGCATCGATGCCGCTGGCCAGCACGACCAGTCCGGGGGTGTGCAGTCCGGCCGGATCATCGACCTTGACCACATAGCCGTGGACGCGGTCGCTGCGCCCGGAGAGATGATAGGCATAAGAGGGCGGCACCGTGACCGCCTGATACCAGCCGGCGGCGGGGCCCTGGGCGCCCGCCAGAGCGGCGGTCAGAAACAGGGTACAAAAGGTCAGAAATCTCATGTGCTCCTCCAGGAGGATCAATTCAGTTCCACAACCGCCAGGCCGTAGACCTGGACCTCAGGCACGGTGAAGGTGATCAGGCGCGGATTATCCGGATCGGTTTTGAAGGCAAGCGGCTGGCGTTGCGCCAGCGATCCGGAACCGGTCACCCGTACGGCCTGCTTCCCCGCGGGCAGCAGCAGCTGCACCCCGACATTTTTCGCCGGGGTAATGACGCCGTCGACGGTGACGTCATAGTTCACCAGATGGAGCAGCATATGGTTCTGCTTCTCCGGCAGCATCGTGGTGATCTCGACCAGGGGGGCCGGCGTGGTCAGGCGGCTCATGCGGTTGCCGAGCAAGTCGCTGATCCGCCCGGTGGCATCGGTCAGCTGCGGCAGCAGCGCCGCATTGAAACGGCCGCGGGTATAGGCCTCGGGGATGTCGGCGAAGAGATCAGCCATCGAGGGGCCGAAGGTGGTGAACTCGGATTTCTCCTTGGCCGGCACCAGATAGCGGCCGGCCGGAATCGGCAGCGGCATCAGCGCGAGCACGCCCTTGCCGATTTTGCGTTCCTGGTAGGCCGCCGGCCAGGATTTTTGCCTGAGCGCCTTGAGAAAATGATTCTGCTTTTGCTCCAACCCGAATTCATCCTTGCGGCCGCTCTCGCCAAGCACCAGCACCTTGCCGCCCGCCCGGGCATACTGCACCAGGGCCTGCTGCTTTTCCAGGCTCAGCAGGGGGATATAGGGCACCACGACCAGATCGTAACGCTGCAGCGTGCCATCGAGGAGGTCCTTTTCGACGATGAGATCGTGGGCAATACCCTGGTCCGCCAGGATGCGCGAGGTGACGAAGGCGAAGGAGAGCTCGTCGGCGAGGTACTGGTTGAGCGAGGCGAGGATGGCGATATTGCTGCGCAGCTGGCTGGTGAGCAGCAAGGGCTCATTCTCCGCCAGGAAGGCATAGGTGCGCGTCGCACCCTCGGGAGTGAGGCGTTTCTCGCGGAAGATGCAGTGGTTGGCGACCGCCTCGGCGATATTGATCCGGGCCATGGCACTGAGAGCCTGGTCGGTGGGATTGGGAAAGATCGGCGGCGTGATCTCGGTGGCATAGACGATCACCGGTTTGCCGTGCGAGGCGGCGGCGAGGAACTTGAGGGCGGGGCTGTTGCTGACCTTGACGCCCGCGTCGTTCTTGCGCGGGGCGCTGTCAAGATACTCCTGCATCTCCGAATAGAGAAAGGTGTCGGTCTCGCCGAGCATCTCAAAATTGCCGGCGGCGTCATAAGCGATCGGGCCGTAGCCGAAGCCGCCGTAGACATTGCCGGCGATCTGGAAGTGGGGATTGACCTGCCGCGCTGCAGCCAGCAGCTGGCCATGGAAGTGGGCCACCGACTCACCGCGGAAGCGCAGCCACTCCATCCAGAAGGAGTCGCCGCGTTTTTTCGGCAGGGTGATGGTGTCATAGTCGCTGGATCCGTACTTGGCGCGGGCGACCGCGGCCGGCAGATGGGCTTTCAGCCAGGCGATGAAGGCCTTGCGGGTATGGTCGCAGTAGCAGGTGCCGCCGGCGATCTGGGTCCAGTCGACGTAGGAGCCGTCGATGCCGGTCTCGGCCTGGGCGCGCACCCGCCCCTCCATCATGCGCACGTACCAGGGATTATCGGGGCAGCCCCAGGTCTCGAATCCCGGCTTGACCTTTTCGCCATAGGGGGCATAGCGGTAAAAGGGGAAATCCCCGTCCGGCTGAACCGTGATCCAGGTCATCGGATTATCCTGCTGCGGGGGTTTGGGGCCGAGATAATCGGCGTACTCCTGCCAATGCTCCTGCCAGAACTCGAGCATATGGATCTGCTCCTTCTGCGGCTTGTCCTCGGCGGTGGCCGTGGTGCCGTTGAGCGAGGTGGAGAGATAGCGGAGGACCGTGTAGCCGAGATCATGGTATTTCTGATTGAAGGCCTTGGCTTCGGCCATCTTTTGGTCGAATTCGGCGCGGCTGACGGTCTCGAAATTGGGGGCGCCACTGCCGAAGGTGATCGTCATGTTGTTGGTTTTGAGAAACTCGAGGTCCGCCTTTTGGCCGAGGCGCCAATGGCCCCAATCCATCAGGGGGATGTAGGGTACAGCCGTCTGGGCCGTGGCCAGCGTGGCCAGGATGCAGGTCAGGGTGAGGAAAACCCGGATAATTTTCATGGAGGCTCCTTTGTGCCGATCGGGTTAAAATTCCACTCGTACTTCGCCATCCCCCGACAGTTTTCCCAGTTCGATGCGGATCGCGTCCTCGCTGCCGCTCCAGGACACCGGCCGGCCGGCGAGGGTGATGCTCTTCGGCGGCGCCGCAGCCCGCAAAACGATCCCGTTCTCATCGAGCCCGTTGGCCTTGCAGGCCAGGATCACACTGTTCTTTTCCTTGCGAACGGCGGTGAGAGGCAGGGTGGCGCGGGTGACCATCTGCAGCGGCTCCGGCAGCCGGGTCAGGACGACCTGGCGGTCGCTGGTGGCATGGCCGCTCAGGCGGTTTTCCTGGAGCGGATCGCGCTGCTGCGCGTCGGCGTTGAGCAGAGCCCAGCCCTGTGGCGCGGCAAAGCGGAAGCGGGTGCGGTTGCGGGTCTTGACGCTCAGGGTCAGGTCATCGCCCGCCTGGCGGCAGGCGGCCATTTGCGAGAGCCAGGCGAGATGAGGCCGGAGTGCCGGGCGATCCCCCAGGCGGATCTCGAAGGTATGACGGCCCTTGTCCAGCGCCGGCAGGATGAGCATCCGGTCCGCGAAGGCCGGGTGCGGGCGGCCGTCCAGCAGCACCTCCTGGATGTACCGATCCGTATTTTCGAGAGCGATGCCCATGCCGCTGGTGAAGCGGGGCAGGGTGTCGAGGCGGACCCGGCTGAGATCGAGGGTCAGGAACAGCTTGTCCTTCTCCGTCTGCCAGCTGTAATCCCACTGCGCCATCAGCCGCAGTTTGTGGCCGAGCTCGATGGGGCCGGGCGCGTAGATCTCGCGGGTGGCGAATTTACGGCGGATGGCATCGTACATCGCCAGGTTTTTGCTGTTGACGATCCGGCTCTTGCCGTACTGCGGCTGCGAGGTGATCGAATAGTCGTGCCACATCTGGTTGTAGACGACGCCGCGGCCGATACGCTCGAAGAGATGGTCAAAGATCGCTTCCTGGTACGCGGTGATCTGCTGGGTGGTGTAGCTCCAGGTCGGATCGTAGAACCACTGGTAATCGGGCGAGGGGGTATCCTCAAGCAGCGCCAGATCCCGGTTGGGGCCGGTATACCAGGTGAAGGCGCCGAAGCCGAGGGGCATGTCCTGCTCAAAGCCATGGGTCATGTAAAAGGTGAAACGCCTGGCGATCTGGTCATAATCCTTCATCTGGATGGTGTTGCCAGGATTGATCATGCACTCAACCTTGCCGATGGAGTAGCCATAGTCGGCGGTATTGAACTCGATCTCCTGGATCGAGCCGTCGAGCTCATCGCGCCAGCGCTCCTCGTTCATCGCCTCGTCGATGCGATGGAAGCGGCTGTGGGTGCCGATCTCGCCCCCGACCTCCTCGAGCTTTTTGCCGTAGGGCGCCAGGTCCTGCCAGCCGGCCTTGGTCGCCTGGCTCGAGACCCAGGCATAGAGCGGCACCACACCGCTCTCCCGGGCGATTTCACTGAGGTAGTTGATCGTCGTGATCTGCTCGCTGAGATTGCCGCTGCCGTCGGCGTCGAGGCGGACGATGGCGGTGACCGCGGCATTGGAGATCTGCGGCACGGGGAAGGGGGTGACTGCCTCGCCGTAGAACGTCCAGTGGATGGCGCGGATCATGACGTTGAAAAGCTCGTTGCGGTAAAAGACCTGGGGCTGAACGTTGCGGAAGAAGGAGGCGGCGCCGGCCCAGGTCGAGAAATCGCTGACGTAAACCATCCGGCTCTTGCCAAGCGCGAGCGCCGAGAGAAAGGGATAACTGCGTTTTTCGTCGCCGTTGACCAGCAGGGTCTGGCCGCCGCTGAGGATATTGAGCCCGCCGGTCAGGTGCTGGGTGAGGAACTGTTCGGCAGCAAAGGGACGGGTGATATAGTGATCGGTCGTGGCGACGCGGATGCGGCAGAGGTCATCGCCGCGAAAGCCGTCGTAGCGCACCCCGACCAGGGAATCGAGGGCGGCGTGGTCGCGCGACTGCGCCTGCTCATCACAAACCGCCAGCGGCCCGTCGATGATCAGGTGACCGCCGCGGGCGAGATGGTTTTTCACAACCGTCAGGGTTGCGGCATAGACAGCATCGGTCGCGTAGCTGCACTGGGCGAGGATCAGGGTCTGATGGCGGCTGAGATCGGCCGCGGCGAGATTCTCGAGGAAAAAGCAGTCATAGGGGATGCCCGCCAGATTGGCGGCGGCGCCCCAGCCGTGCGCCGCCATCTGCGTCACCCCCCACTTTTGCTCAAAACTGATCCGGCTGATGACCAGCGCCAGACGCGGATTCTCAAAAGCCGGCAGCCCGCCGGCCAGGACGAGGAGAAGCAGAAGGATCTTTTTCATGAGTCGCTTTCCTTATTCGAGCCAAATGACAGCGCCGCGCTGAAACTCTGGCAGGGTGCACGTGAGGGTGCCGTTCTCCACTTGCGCCGGCAGGGTCTGAACCTCGCCGAGGAAGGGGAGAAAACGAACCTGGCTTGCGGCAGTACCCGGCAGGATGATCCGGGCGCCGTGAACGGGATCCTGATTGATCTTTTTGCCCCCCGTGATACCGGCAAAATTGGCGAGGAAGAGGTGCGGCCGGCCATCGACGCGGGCCATCTGCGCGACCACCAGCGGCGCTCCTTCGAGCGCGATCGCGGGCCGGTAGCCCAGTGCCTGCAGTTGGCCCTGAAAATCAGCCTGCAGACGCTGCAGGGGTGTTCCCGGGTTCAGCAGGGAAGCGAGACCCTCTTTTCGTGCCTGCGCGAAAAAGGCCTTGCCGGGGCACTCCGGCAGCAAGAGGGCCGCCGTGTCACTGCCACTGCCGATTCCCAGCCGCTGCTGCAGGGGATTGGTCGCTCCCCTTTGCCGGCTGCGATCCCAGGCGCCGCTCTCACCGGTGAGCACGATCCGGCAGCCGCTGCTGCGCAGCGTTTCCAGCTGGGCCACCTCCTCGTCGGCGAGGATCCGGACATCCGGAAGGAAGAGCACCTTGCCGCTGAACCCGGCCAGGGTCCGCGGGGTGACGACCTGGACCTCGGCGTGGGCGTTCAGCAGGAGATGGAAGAGGCCATGGTATGAGTCGATGAACTCGTCGGCGAAATAGTTGCGGGTCAGCGGTGAGAAGTAGAGTCCCACCGGCTGGATCGGCTGGCGCGGATGGTAGAGGGTCTTCTCATGGGCGCCAATCCACCTGAAAATCTCCGTCCGCGCGGCGAAGTCGTTCGAACCGGACATCACATGTCCCTGGGCATCCCAGAAATTGGCCCCCGCCATCACCTGCGACAACGCCAGGTTCTGCATGGCGTCGCGCGGCGAGATGCCGGCGTTGTCATCCCAGGAGTAGCTCAGCATCCAGGTCGGCTTGCCCTGCGCGAAGGCACGGAAGGTGAACATCCCCTCCATGTAGGTGAACCAGTCGAGAGGCTCGCGCTCGGCGGCGGTATAGCCCCCGGCGCTGTATTCGTGGGCGATGGCGTCCATCTTGACATACATCTCATAGACGTCGCTGCCGACGCGCACGGCCTCTTCGCCGATGCCGGGATAGATCTCGGGGATGGTCAGGCAGGCCGGATTGACCGACTTGACATTGTCGCTGATCTCGGCCATGAACTCGGTGAGGGTGCGGATGCGAAAATCGACCCACTGGAGAAAGCCCGGGTCCGAGAAATCGCCGGGTTTGATCTGGGTCCTGGCGTCCAGGCCGGTCGCCTGCTTGAAGGCCGCGACGGTATGGTCGTCGAAACTCGCCCAGCTCTGCTCCCAGCCGTCAAAATGGGTCATCCAGTACGGAATGTCGACGTAGACGCCGTCGATGCCGGTGGCCGCGATCTGGCGCACCCGTTCCATATAGATCTTGCGCCACTCCATGGCGTAGGGGCTGATCCAGACGTCCTCATCGCCGGCGCTGATCCAGAAGGCCGTGCCGCCGCCGAAGACCGCCGGCTCACCGGTGCGCTTGCGCTGCACCCAGTCGGGGTGGTCCTTGAAGAAGGAGTGCGGGCTCTTGTCCGCATTGGCGGTGATGCACTCGGTGCCGGCGATGTAGACGAAGGCGTAATTGCCGATCCGGTGGGCTTCCTCGGCCATCTTTTTGATCGCCGCCAGCTTTTCCGTCGGATCGAGGAAACTGTCGTAGCGGCCGGTGATGTCGTTATCGGTCTCGATGCCGAAGACCCCGGTCTCCTGCACACTCTGGATGATATGGGGGATCCGCTCCAGGCTCAGGCCATGTCCGCCGATGCGGACAAAGTGGCTCCAGTTTTGTTCCGGTGCGGCCGCCTGTTTGGGCGCCGGCGCACTGCAACCCAGCAGGGCCAGCCCAACGAGCAAACTTGCGATCCAGCTCTTCATGGGTGCTCCTCTCTTAAAATTATTCCGGGGTTGCCATCAGCAGCAAATGTTTTTTGAAATCCACCTTGATCCGGGCTTTGGGCCCGCGGACACTGCCGAAGGATTGGCCATCGACATAGTCCTTGACCTGGTAGGACTTGTTCTCGAGGCCGCGCAGCTCGATCTCGCCGGTGTAGGCATCGGCATAGGCGGCATAATAGAGGCGTCCATCCTTGGCTATCGCATGCATCTCGGGGCGGTCGAATCCGAGGTCATAGAGCTCACCGCGGTAGATGCCCTTGGGGAGCATGTGCTGCAGATAGATATCGGTCCATTTCTTCCATTCCTGCTCGCGGGCCGGCGTCAGATCAGCACGGTGCCGTTTGGCCGCGCCCACCGGCCAGGTGAATTTGGTGCCGATCACCGCGCCGACGCCGACCTGGGAGGCAAAATCATCCCCGCCATCGGTCAACTCGACATGGTCGCCATAGTAGGCAGCGTCCGCGCCCATCAGCGCCTTGAGGGTTTTACCCTTGAGGCGGGTCTGCCAGGAGCTGGTCGGGTCGGAGGCCACCGACTGGTTCATGTAGGGCATGGTAAAGAAGGAGTAGGAGGTGCCGCACGGACAGATCTCCACCACCGCCTCGGGATAGATGCTCAGGGCGGTCTCGTAGATCATCTTGAAGAATTCGGGCAGCTTTTCGCACGACTCTTCGGGATAGGCATGATGGTGGGCCGGATTGTAGCAGGGCGGCACGGCGTTGAGGTGCTGGCCGTCGATCTTCAAGCCACGATAGCCCCAGGTTTTCATGATCTGCACGACCTGGTTGCGGGTGAATTCCACCACCGGCGCGTAGGCGGGGCAGAGATAATAGGAATCCCACCAGCTGATATCCTGCTTCGAGCCATCCTTGTTGAGCAGCAGATATTCGGGGTGTTGGGCGAGCACATCCGTGCCGGGGTCGGCGGCCAGCGGGCACCACCAGAGCTGCGGCTTGAGGCCGCCCGCTTTCATGCGCTCGACGAAGGCGATCATGTCGGCATCGCCTTTGGGGAATTTGTCCTTGGTCAGATACCAGTCCCCCTCGGCGGTCTGCCAGCCGTCATCGAGCACCGCCCATTGATAACCGAGTTCCTTCGCCTTGGGCAGGGTATTGACCACCTGATCCATGGTGAATTTACGCTCGTAGCCCCAGGCACACCACTGCGGCTCGTAGGCGGTTTCGGGGTACTTGTTGGCCGGGATGCCGCGGCGAATCATCATCTCGCGATAGGTGGCGAGCGTATGGAAGCAGTCGCCCTGGTGGACCATGACGAAGGTGGTGAAGGTGGAGAGGCGCGCGCCCGGTTCGAGCGGCTTGTCCACCTTGTACTGGATGCTCAGGCCAGCGGCCAGGCTGTCCGGCATCTGCACCGGCATTGAGACCAGTTTGGGCACCCTTTCGAGATGACCGATGCCGATGCCCCGGTCCGGCCGCCAGATATCGGCGACCGGCGTGCCGCCGCCATAGTCGGAGGCATTCATGCCGAGAAAATTCTCCTGGTTGAAACCGGGCTTGAGCGGAAGGAACCAGTCCGGCCGCGATTCGTAGGTGGCCGGTTCATAACTCCAGAAGGGCGCCTGCCCCTGGACGGGCGCTGCCGCCTTGATGGTGTAATGATGGTTGGTCCAGCTGTTGATCTGCAGCGGCTTGTCGCCGGTGTTGCTATAGGTCACCTGGACCACCGCGACATCCGGAAACTGGTCGTAGAGGGTGACACTGAGTTCCTTGTGCAGACCAGGCGCTTGCCCGGCGAGGAGATGCTGTTTGCCGGCGCCGAGTTCGTCGCTGATCGCCTTGACCTGATGGCTCTGCAGCTCGAAATCGGTGACCGCCACGCCATCGACCACCGGGAACTCGGAAGCGGAAAGATCGCCGATGGCGGCGGGTGCGCCGGCCAGAGCGGTGACCTGACTGTGCATGCGGTGATCGTAGCGGATCTGAATCTGCTTGTTGGTGATCGTCACACTCTCCGGCGTGCCGGTGCACGCGAGCAACAGGGCGGCGATGACCGTGAGGAGAAGGACAAAGTGGATGCGGGAATGATGCATGATTTTACCTCCGGAGGTTGCGGTTGATGCAGCGGTCAGGTTCGATGTTATCGGGTCAGGACAATACGTTTCACCGATTCAGTGGCAGCGGTTCGCAGCCGGATGAGATAGAGGCCGGAAGCAGCCTGGCTGCCGCCGCTGCGGCCGTCCCATTGCGCCGTATGCCGTCCTGCGTTCTGGCGCCCCTCTGCCAGGGTACAGACGGTACGGCCTTGCAGATTGCAGATCTCGAGATGGATCGCCTCTGCCCGGGGCAGCTGGTACTGGATGGTGATTTGACTATTGAAAGGATTGGGAAAAGCGCTGAGGTCAAAGGTCTCGGGCAGGAGCGGACGGCTGCCGACATTCGCCTGCGGGTCGATCTCGCGCAACTCCGGCGCCTGCAGATCGGCCTCGCCCGGGGCGTTGGCATCGATCAGCAGCTTGTCGGTGATCCGGTTGACGCCGCGGCTTTGCTCCCACGTGCCCGTGTTGGCAAAACGGATGGCGTAACGCGGATCGTTGCGCAGCGTGGGCTCCGGATCGGGCAGCCACAGGGCGACCGAGGTGGTTCCGGCGGGCCAATCGCCGGGCAGGCGAAACTGACGCGAAAAGGTGAGGGTATCGCCGGGCAGCCAGGTGCGCGGATCCAGCGAGATCGCCGCCGTGGCCTCCCGGCCGCTGGCGGCATCCCGCAGCACCAGGCAGAGGTCGCGTGGATTGAACGGGGCCGCGAAACCGACATTCTCGATCGCGAAGGTCAAGGCGAGCCGGCCGCCCGGCCGCACCGTCTCCGAGAGCTGCGCACTGCGGAGCACAAAACGGTAGCCCATGCGCCGCTTGATCTCGGAGAGGCAGCCCGAGCTTTTCCACAGGGCGAGCACGTCCGGGTGGTAGCCGTCATTAAGGTAGGAGCAGTGCAGCTTTTCCATCTCGGCGACGGCATTGCGGCATTCCGCATAGCTGGATACGCCGCAGGTCTCACCGCCAAAGGGCGTGAAGCGCGTCTCGCCGCCGATGTAGTCGATCTCCTTCGCCCGCGAGCGCTCGATATAGGTTCCCATGTCATCGGATCCGGCGAGGAAACAGTCGTTGTGAAAACCAGTCCGGCTTAAATAGCTGCCGTCAAAGGCGCGTTCGGTGGTGATCACCGAATCGCGAAAGATCTGGCGTTTGTAATGGGGGGTGCGCACCACCGCCATGCGGTCGGCTGGGAGGGCGGAGAGCAGTTTGAAGAGGATATCCCGCCGGTTCTCGGGGCTTTCGAGCCCGTGGGTGGAGCTGTGCCATTCGCCCCAGGCGCCGATAAAGCCCGCCTCGAACAGGTTGATGACATCCTTGTTCTGCACCAGCAGCGGCTGCAGCTGGTCGATGTGGCGGAAAATCTGTTCTTTGGAGGCATCCGCCTGGCCGATATTGTCGCTGTAGGAGACGCGCACATTGACCTTGACCCCCTTGGCGCGGGCGGTGTCAAAACCGCGCTGGATCTGGGTCAAATAACTTTGCGGGAAATCCTTCTCCCGGTAGCTGTTGGCCGCGATGCGCCCGAAGATCAGGGTCACCGCCTCCTTCTGCAGGTCGGGCAGACTGCTCAGGTTGGGCAGATTGACATAGCGGTAAAAACCCCGTTCCGGATTGGCGAAAATCTCCGCGGACTCGGTAAAATCGATTCGTTGCAACGCCGGCTCCTGGGCCGGAGCGGCGACGGTCAAAATGAACAGCAGGGCGACAAGAAAACGTTTCACGCTTAACCTTTCAGAAAGAGAATGACGCGCGGCGGGTCTACGCCCGCCGCGAACGGATTCATGATAAAATGGGCCCATGCCCGGCCGGGCGCCCTCAGATGGCCGTGCTCGAACGCAGGGTGAGGGTACCGTCCGGATTGAGCTGCTGGCGGCAGGCCCAGGTCACCGGATAGCGCACGCCCTTGACCTCCAGCTCGGCCTTGAGGCGCAGGCCGCGCCAGTCGGTGCCCCTGGGCAGCATGAACATACCCTGGCGCACCCCGCGGGTGTGGGGATAACCCGGATCGAGGCAGCCACTGGCGAGCATCTGGCCGTTTTCACTCAGCACCGAAATGCGCAGCACGCCGGGGACACAGGCGATGCCGTCGTTGACCAGACCCAGCACCAGCCCGGGGAAACCATCCTTCTCGAACTGCCAGATCCATGACGGGCGGACGCGGTAGCCGATGCTGCGGGCGATATGGTCGATGTGCTCCGGATATTTCTCATAATAGCCGGTGATGTGCTCAGGGGCGATATTATGCCAGTGCCACAGCGACCAGTAGTTGGCGCCGACATCCATGACGTGGGCGATGATGCTCTCATTGGCCGTCACTCCCTCTTCGAGCCCCAGCTGTTCCGGCTCGACGGTCGTCATACCGACCTCGCAGATCGCCGCCACCCAGGGCGGACGGTTGGAGAGTGCCTCGATCTGCTCGTTTTCGATAAAGATGGTGTCGGTGCGCAGCCAGTTATGTGAACGAATGGTGCGATCGAGCATCTCGGCGTTGCCGACGCGGCTGTAATCGGGCTGGGTGTTGGTCACCAGCGGGGTTTTGGTCCACAGCTCCAGCTGGGTCTCCATCATCGCCATCCAGGTCTTCTCAGCGGTGACATTGTCCGGGAAGGGATGGTTCTGGTAGGGCCAGGTGTGGCCCTCGCCCCAAAAGCCATACATCATCGTATCCATGTACTCGATCTGGGGATGGCCGTTGAACTCCTGCGCCAGCAGGGCGTTGAGCTCGCGGAAGGCCGCCTGATACTCCGGGTGGTCGTAGCGCGGCATCGCGTGCGCCTTTTCAAAGCGGGTGCCGGTGGAACCACGCCGCCATTCGCCCTTGAGCTGGACGTAGGGCACCCTGGCCATGAGGAATTCGGGCATGCCCGGTTCGGGAAAGTCGGGATTCTCGAGCATGATGCGGAATCCGATCCGCTTGTTGTAGCGGCGGGCCAGATCGAAAGTCACCTTCCAGCCTTCGGGAAAGTCGAGGCGCCCGGGCTGCTTCTGGATGTCCCGCCAGTTGAGGCGGATATAGATCTTTTGCGCGAAGGGCAGACTGATGAGCTTTTCGCAGTAGCTTTCGATCGAGAGGCCTCGGGTCCGTGGCGGCCAGTAATCGCCCGAAATATAGACGGTCAGCCCCATGCCATAGTTGGGGACGATCTCGCGGGAGGGAGTGGTCGCCATCACCACGCTACTGCCGGGCAGGACCTCCTCGGGGGCATACTGCGGAAAGGGCCCCTGGTAGAGCCGCTCTTTAACTTCCGGCCCGAAGCCGAAATCGTATTTTTCCCAATTGTGGGCGGGCACAAAGCCCTGCGCGGCCCGGGGCCCCAGTCCCGCCGCCAGGGCAGTCACACCGGCGGTCTTGAAGAATTTGCGACGGTTCATGGCTGCCTCTCATTTTCAGGATGATTGATCTCCATTCCCTCCCCCATCTCCACTACATGATAGCGCTGCTGCAGCCGCTTGCTGAGCAGGTTTTTTACTTCCCAGGTATAGGCGGTAGTCCAGTAGCGGTTCTCGGCCGTCACCTGAAAGGTATCGCGGTGCTGCGGAAAGATATAATCCGGTTCCAGCTCGTTGATGAGGATGACCGACCGGTCGATGTGCATGTTGTGCTCGGTGGGCGAGATCAACAGCACATCGACATGGCCGAGGAAGAGATGGTCCTCGAGGAGGACGGAATCGCCCGGCTGCAGCAGCGAGATCCCCTGCATGCGCAGCAGGTAACCGCAGTCCTCGAGGTTGGCATCGGCAAAGACCGCGAAGCGGGGGTTGCCGTGGATGGCGCGCATCGGGGTGATCTCCACGCCGGGCAGGGTGAAGGGCTGACGCGGCACGGCAACGCGGATGCGCTCTTCCGGGATGCCCAGTTCGAGGGCGATGGACCTGCAATTGGCGGGCAGGACGAAGAGACAGCGGGAACGTTCCGCGAGGATGCGGGCGGTCTCGCGTTCGAAATGGTCGCCATGCTCGTGGGTGATGAAGAGGATGTCCAGCTCTCCGGCCAGCTCCGCGGCGGTGACCGGCGAGGGAACCGCCCGGTCACTCTGCTCCAGGCAAAGGTCGGTGCCGATGAGGAGCCCGCCGCTGCGGACCAGCCAGCCGTTATGGCCGGTCCACCACAGCCGCAGACCCGGGTGCGGGGCGCGGATGGCGTCGATGAGGCGTCCGGCCGGCTGGATGGCCTGGTCAGCCGCCGCCGGGCCTGCCGCAGCGGAAAGGTTCTGGCCCCACAGCGGCAGCACACCACCCAGGATCATCCCCAATACAATGGCAAAGCGCAGCACGCCTTTCATCATAGCGCTCCCTGTTATGCTGATCCGGAATATTATTTGAACCATGCCCACTCGGGATAGGTCTGCGCAAAATAGCTGGCCGGCGACGGCATGGTATAGAGTTTGTCTTTCAGCCCCAGGCGCGACTCGCGCAGCTGGGCGAATTTCTGATCGAGGATGCGGCCGGAATAATCGAAGCGAAAATAGCGGATGCCGAGATCGACCACCCGTGCCGGTGCCATCTCCGGCCAGTAGCGGACGATGTGATCGATCATCGTGCCGCCCGGCTCGAAGATCTGGGTGTTGCCCTCCCAGCGCGAATTCAGGATCATGTGGATCGAAAAGCCGAGATCGACCTCGATGCCCTTGATGATGTAGACGCCGCGGGGCACGTTCTGCAGCATAAAGTAGCCCTTTTCGTCGGTGCGGACACGGTAGCCCTCGATCTTTTCCACGCCATTCTCCATCCCCTTGCCAACGAGCACGACGGTAATCTTGGCAGTTTTGGCTTCATAAACCTCCTCGAGTCCGAGGTTTTCCACCAGCACCGCCCCAACCACCAGACTCTTGTCAGGCTGCGGGGTTTGCAGCACCATCTTTTCAGCGCCGGCGCAGCCGAGCAGCAGCGCTGCGCCACAAAGGGCTGTGAACAGGTATTTCATCGTCTTCTCCCGTTGGTTTCATCAAGCAGCGCCTGACGGTTCCGGACCATCAGGCTGGATTCGGGATGCCGGCGGAGGCCGGCATCGAGGACGCGCAGGGCCTGCGCGCGATCGCCTCTCTTTTTATGGAGCATGGCCAGATTGTTGTAATAGTCGGCCTGGCTCGGATCGATCTGAATGGCCCGTTCCAGCAGCCGGACTGCTTCCGGATCCTGGTCCAGACGGATCAGGGCATTGGCCATGTTATAGAGGATCTCCGCCTGGCCGGGCTCTTCCTGGAGGGCAGCCCGATACGAGTCGACCGCCTCGTCGAAGCGCCCGGCCATGGTCAGCGCATTGCCGAGGTTATGCCAGCTCCGGGCGCCGGTCTCGCCGAGCCGGATGGCCTGACGGTACCAGGTGATGGCCTGCTCCGGCATCTGCTGGAAGAGAAAGGCATCACCCAATTCGGCAGCCACGCCGCCCTGTGCGGGCGCGCCCTGCAGGCTTGCCAGCAGTTCCTGACGCGCCTCGGGATACCGGCCCTGTTGCAGAAGAATGTGGCCGCGCCGTGCGTGTGCCTCCTGCATGCCCGGATCGCGCTCGAGCGCCATACGGTACGCCTGCAAGGCGTGGGCCGGATCGCCCTGGCGTTCGGCGATGCGCCCCGACATGAACCAGGTCCCCGCCCCGCCCTGCTGCCGCAGCGCGGTGTCGATCCAGAGGCGGGCCGAGTCGCTTTTGCCCTGGGCGAGGAGCAAGCGCGCCTTTTCATAGGCCGCCGCGGGGTCCGGCGGCTCAAGACGCAGCAGGGGGCGCAGCAGCTGGGCCGCCTCCTCATAGCGCTCCAGCCCGATATAGTGACGCACCAGGGTCAGCCGCGCCCCTCTCTTGCCAGGGGTCTCCTTCATCGCCTGCTGCAGCTGCCCGGTCTGGCGGTCGACCTCGGCATAAAATCCGGAGGCGAGACGGCTCTCCGGGATCAGCCGCGAGGCGTCGAGCATGGTTGTCAGCGCCCGCTTGCTCTGCCCCTGATAGAACTGGAGCATCCCGCGGAAGAGCTGTCGCGAGGCCTGGCCGCTGCGCTCGATGCGCGCCTGCTCGGCTGCCCTGCTCACCGGCAGAGCCGGCAGATACTGCTTCCAGTCAGGCGGGACGGCCAGCATGGCGGAGAGATTCTGAAAGGCGCACAGGTCGCGGGCGCGGACATCCCGGGTCGAGAACTCCAGCACCGGCCGGTCGTCGCTGTTGATTGCGGCTCCCTTGCACAGCCGCGCCATCCCCTGTTCATCGAGCAGCAGACAGGCGAGCAGGTCGTGGGGAGAGGTCAGATCGACTGCTGCCAGGCCGGCCGCGGCATGCGGCCATTCGGTCTGCCAGCGGTCCCAGTCGAAGCGCAAGGGCTCGGTCGAGCCCATCAGCACCACCTGCTTGTTGATGCAGTTGGGCGCCATCCACAGCACGGCATGCGGAAAGACCGATTGAAAGGTGCGCAGGACAATGCGAAAATCCTCGGGATCGAGGTCGGTGGTCATCCAGGTGGAAAAGAGGCCGCCGGGATTCAGTTTCCGCCGGCCATTCTCAAAGTGCTCGCGGGTGAAAAGGCTGGCGCTGGCGGTCGCGACCGCATAGTTGGCATCGTTGAGGATGATATCGTAGCGCTCGCCGGTGTAGCGGATCTGGTTCTTGCCATCGAGGATCAACGGCTGAAAGCGGGGATCCCGCATCACCTCCTGGTTGAGATCGCGAAAATATTCGGCGGAGAGGCGCAGCACATCGGGGGAAATCTCGACCAGCTGAAAATTAGCGACCGGGTGGCTGAGGACCGACTGCGAGGTCTGGCCGGTGCCAAAGCCGATCTGCAGGACCCGCTGTGCGCCCGGATGGACCATCAATGGCAGATGGCCCTGCAGCAGCTGCAGGGTGCGCAGCATCCGGCTGCTGCCGGCCACATTGAGCCCGTCGACGTCGATACGCCGTTCGCCGGCCTCGCCCCGCTCCCGCTGGTGCACCGTAACTGTGCCTTCGATACCTTCGCACAGGGCGACCAGGGGATAACCCTCCTCGGAGATCGAATAGAGCCGCGCCAGGAGGGTGGCCGGCACCGCCCGGAGAACCCCCACCATCAGGAGCAGCACCGCTCCCGCCACGATCAGCCCGCGGCGCAGGGTCCCGCCGCGCAGCAGCCAGAGGCCGAGCGCCAGATTGAGCAGGATCATGCCGGCCATGGTCGCTGCCGCGCCCAGCCAGGCGATGAGGAGCAAGCCGGTCAGCAGCGAGCCGGCTACCCCGCCCAGGGTATTGTAAAAATAGAGTTCGCCGACCGCGGTGCTCAAACGCTCCCGCTCGACGGCCAGGGCCTTGTAGGCCACCGGGAAGGTGGCGCCCAACAGGAAGGCCGCCAGGCTGGTGACGAGGAAGGCCTGGAGAAAACGGACGCCGTTCCATTGCCACCAACTGGTCGTCGGCGACGGGGTGAACAGGAGGCCTTGCAGCCGGGGCAGGTTGAGGAGCAGCAGCAAGGCCGCCACCGCGGCCAGGCCGGCGCCGATCTCGAGCCAGCCGAGCAGGCGCCGGGCATCGGCGGTCCGCTCCGCCCAGCGGCCGCCGGCCAACCCGCCGAGGGCGATGCTGAAGAGGAAGGCGGCCAGCATGATGCTGAAAGAGTAGGTGGCGCTGGTGAGGACGAAGACCAGAATCCGGCTCCAGAGCACCTCATAGGACATGGCGATGCAGCCCGAGAGGGCCATGGCGACGAGGATGGTTTTCTCCGCCGCCGTAAAGGCGGTCCGGGGCGACCGCGACGGCTGCATGATGCTGGTCGCCGGCCGGCGCGCCAGCCACCACGCCGCGGCAGCCACCAGGAGATCGAGGCCCATCGCCGCCGCGAAACTGCGGGTCATGCCCAGCGCGCGCAGCAGAAGAAACGCCGTCAGCAGGCAGCCGGCCATGCCGCCGAGGGTGTTGACGCCGTAGAGGATGCCCAGGGTGCCGGCGGCAGATCCCTCGCGGCGGAGCGCCGCCCGGCTCATCACCGGCAGGGTTCCGCCCATGAAAAAGGTTGCCGGTAGCATGATGAGAAAAGCCACAAGAAAGCGGATCAGATAGTAGAGCGTCGGGTGCGGCACCAGGGCCGGGTGGAGGAGGCCGAAGAGGGCCTCGGCGGGCGCGCGCAGCAGCAGGATCAGCAGCGCGCAGGCGCAGATGGCGGCTTCCATGAGGGCGAACAGCCGCAGCGGCTGCGGATGGAGATCGGCCCGGCGGCCGAACCAGCGGCCGCCCAGCGCCAGGCCCGTGAAAAAGGCAGCCAGAACACAACTGACGGCGAGGGTGGTGTTGCCCAGAAGCAAACCGAACAGGCGGGTCCAGAGCACCTCATAGACGAGGCTGGCAAAACCGGAAAGAAAAAAAAGAATCAGCATCTAGTCCAACATCCTGGCTCTGCTACGTGCGAATGGAGAGTGCCCCACCCCGGGACGTTTACTGTCAAGTCAGGGGATAACCCAGAGGCTGCGGCTGATGAGCTCTCGCCCGGTACGCAGCTGCAGCAGATAACAGCCCGCGGGCAAGCGGCCGCCGGTTTCGTCGCGCAGCGCCCAGCGGCAGGGCCAGGCGGTGACCTCCCGGCGGCTGACCAGCTGGCCGCGCAGATTGTAGAGCGTCAGCGTGCCCCGCCCGGCCGGCGGCTTCTCCCCGCCGATGGTGAGGCTGCCATGCCGCGAGAGGGAGAACGGATTGGGGTAGAGCTCAAGGCTGCCGGGGAGTACAGCCGCCGGCCGGCGCCTCGTCACGCCGCTGCCGGGGGGGATGAGATCCTCGCGGCGGCCGCTGATGCGCACATCGTCGATGCCGCCCTGGAAATCCTTGATCGAGGGCGCCGCCGGATCGTCGCGGTACCAGCTGCCGATGCTGAGCGGCCCGTCATTGGCGGCATAATCAAAGCGAAAGGCGGCCGAGTCCACCGGCGCAGCATCAACCCGGTTCCAGAAATAGACCTTGGCGGCGCTATAATCGTACCAGGCGGCGACAAAGGTCCACTGGTTGAGCGGAACCGTAAAGCCGGAGGCCGCTGTCTGGGCCTTGTTATCGCTGTCGCGGATGAGGAACTCGATCTTTTTCGCCAGAGAGATGCGCAGGGCGTAATCGGTCGATTTGGCGGCGTCGGTCTGCGTCCCCTTGTTGACGAGAAAATGGACATCATTCAGGACGATCGGATAGATCCACAGCGAAATGCCGATATCCTCGTTCCCGAAATCGAGATCGGACGAGTCCTCGATCCTGAGATAGTCATGGACGTGGAGGGTGTCGAGCCAGAGAGAGGAGCTCCCCTCCGGGGCCGGAAGGAACGAGGCAAAGACCGCCTCGCCCTGCAGTGTACCGGTATTATCGCGGGCATCCCAGGTGGCGGTATCCGCACCGTTCCCTTCCATCTGCCAGCGGCCGCCCTTGCTCTGGGCCAGCAGCATCGTCACACCAAGGAAGAGGGAGAGAAGGCTCGCGATCAGCCTGCATTTGAACACGTTGTTTCTCCAAAAGAGTACCGGGCAGCCCAGACGGGCTGCCCGGTGGGTTACTCAGGGCATAATCCCGAAATCAGGCGCTGCCTCCACGCCGATATAGACGCGCATGACGGCGCCGATATCCGCCCAGCCCGGGTAAACCAGATAGATGTATTTACCCTTGAAGGCCGAATAGCGCATCGGTGTCATCAGTTCACCATCGTAAAGCACCTCCTCGCTGCCGTCTGCCTTGAGGGTGTAAAGACTGGTCTCCCAGGCCTGGGCGTAATAGAGGGTGCCTTCCGCGTCGAATTCCAGGGTCGAGGGGGAGTCAGTTTCGATGACAGTCTCGCCCTCCCCCAGGCCCGCCGCGGTGATCGGGAAGCTGAGGATCGTGCTGTTCCAGATATCATTGACATAAAGATGATCGTTGAAAACGCGGACATTTTTGCCGGAGCCAATCGTCGCCAGCCGCACAGTATCGCCGCCGACAATTTTGTAGATGCCCGCGACATCGGACATGACGTAGAAATTATGCTCCTTGTCCCAGGTAAAATCGACCGGCGCGTCGACGCTGACCACATCCTCGACCGTGCCACCATCCGGCGAGACGCGTACGATCTTGCCCTCTTGTTTGGCACAGACGTAGAGGTAGTGATTCGGGCCGAAATGAATGGAGCCACTCACGGCCACCGAGGCAAAGGCCGATTTCTCGCCCTCGGGAGTAATGCGGTAGATGACCCCTTCATTGGCCGAACCGACATAGACATTGCCCGCCTCATCCACCGCAACACCATTCGGCCAGCTGATCTCCTCGTCCAGGGTCTCGATAGTGGGCAGGAAGGTGAACTCGGTTTCGTTGCTCCAGAACTCCGAGCCCTTGACCGCCACGCGGACCTTGACCGTCGCATCACTCAAATTGGGCGCAAGCACCTGCAGTTCGGTGGCGTTGACAGCGACCACCTCTGCTTTCTTGTTGCCGAAAAGGACCAGATTGAGATCGGCCTCCGGATTGAATCCCGTGCCCCGAATGGTGACGACATCCTTGAGATAGCCGGTATCGGGGCTGATGGATTCCACCTGCGCCGCCGCCAGCCCGGTCGGATTGGGATCGGGATGATTCGGCCCGTAAACCGGCTGGTCAGGGCCATCGCAAGCAAGAGCAGCCAGACCGGCGATGAGAAACGCCGCCCACAGCAGCCTGCAGCGTATTTTCTTCATAATGGATTTCTCCTCATGGTACTGATCATCGGTGCGCTGCAGGGGCAGCGCACCGGGCCGCTAGAATTTAAAATCGAAAGAAAACATCTGCACGGCATCGAAATTCTTGAACTGAACATAGCCGTAATCGAGACCGAGCTGCAGGCCGTTGAAGCTGTATTTCAATCCGGCGCCGAAGGAGAGATCCTCCTCATCGTAGTTGGTCTTGTAGCCGCCGCGCACGAAGAAGAGGTTATGGTAACCGTATTCGAGGCCGAAATGGAGCCTTTCGCTGTAGTCGCGCGGATGCACGGCATCGACCGAGACCAGCAGCTGATGCGGCGCATCGGCCGCCATCCACAGGTCGGTCACGTCCATGGCAACGCCGAATTTGAAGGTCAGCGGCAGGGGGAACTGCTCGGCGCGGTACTGCGCCTCCTCGGAGAAATTCTGCAGCGCCATGCCGACAACCAGACTCTTGAATCCGGTGTTATAGATCGTGCCGAAATCAAATGCGATGAGATCCTGTTTGGCGGTGTACTCCTTCGGGTTATCGAACTTGCCCTCGAGCGTCGAGCCCAACTCCTCATAGACATACTTGAGGTGGCCGCCGAAGGCGAACTGGTTCGAGACCCGTTTGGCGTAACCGAGGCCGATGGCATAGTCGGAAGGACTGAAGGTCCCGGTCTCGATAAAGCCCGCGTCGTTATTGGCCCGCTGGGTGCCGTGGAGATCGCCCCAGTCCGCGGCCGCGTAACTGAGGGCAAAGGTGCCGATGCGGTCATCGGACCAGGTGGCGGCGCCGGTATTGACCTTGATATCGGCGATCCATTGGGTCTGATTCAGAAAGAGGTGCTTGCCCTGGGTCAGGGCGATGCCGGCCGGGTTCCAGAAGATGGAGCCCGCATCATCGGCGACGGCAGTGAAGGCGTTGCCCATCGCGGCCGGGCGCGAGCCCATCGGGATGGAGAACCATTTCATGCCGGTTTGCGCTATTTTTTTGATTCCTTTGGCCTGGACGGGCAGGGCCAGAGCGAGCATCAGCAAGGCCACCGGAATCAACAACTGCCTTGTTTTAGACATCGTTACCTCCAAAGACTAGAGTAGGCTTTTCCGGTTACCGGATGATGACAAATTTTTCCGTCGCGCCGGGGATCGACTTGCCGTCCAGGCCCCGGGCGTCGGCAATCTGCAGGATATAAACCCCGCTGGCGACCAGCTGGTTGTACTCGGTGACCTGGTCCCAGCTGGCATCGGCGCTGCCGGTCTGATGATCGATGGTCTTGATCAGATCGCCGGTCGCGGTGTAGATGCGCAGGGTGCAGTAGGGCGGCAGATTGGCAAAGAGCAGCTTGTTGTCATCGCCGGTAAAATTGAAATCGCCCGCCTTGAGGATGTAGGGATTGGGCACCACCCGCACTTTGGCGGCGGTGGGCTCGCCCGGCGCGAAGGCATAGGCCGGCAGTTCGGATCGGTTGGCATAACGCGAGCTCTCCAGTCCCTGCTGATCCACCGCGGTAACGGCATAGTGATAAGCCTCGCCGCGAATGACCTCGGCATCGGTATAGCGGGTTTCGGTCTTGGGGATGTTGCTGGCGATGCGCTCCCATCTCAGATGGACCCCGTCGGCGGTAATCTCGGTGTAGGTGTCGACGAGGAACTCGCCCTTTTTGCGATAGATGTTGTAGTAGGCCAAATCAGGCGTGCCGCTGTCCGGATCCTCCACTGCGGACAGATCCTGCCACTCGAGATAGATCACATTGGGGCCGGACTTGACCGTCAGGTCCGGGGCGGGCAAGGGATCGGGAATATTGAGACCGTTGTTCCAGGCATAGAGAGCGCGGTCCATGGTCTGAAAGAGCGAATCCTTGCCAGTAGCGAGCAGCGCATTCTTGGCAGCGTTGTCAAAGGTGGCGCCGGCCACGCCGCGGTACCAGTCGCGCCACTCCCGGCCCTTCTCCTCCGCGAGCTTGGTCGAAATCCCGTTGGCACCCACGGCATAGACGATGACCACCGAGTCGCCCTTGCGGAAATTGTAGGGCCCGAAGGCCTGGAAGGGGTATTCATCCTCCTGGGCGGAAGCGTCGGTCGGCCAGCCGGACTGTTCTTCGACGGTCTGGCGCACGCCAGAGGCAGCCCAATCCCAGACGGTGGCATAGCCGGTGAAATCGGAATCCCAGACATTATAGATGCTGATGTTGGCGATGACCGAAACCGGCTGTGCCGGATCGTCGCTGTGGTCGGTGGCGGATTTGTCGACGTGCAGGGCGGCGAATCCGGCATAGGCTGAGGAGACGAATTCAGCGGAAGGCATTGGCGAGCTGCCTTCTGAGCCGGTGGCGAAGCGCGGATCGCCGGTGTCATCGAACTCCTGGCCGCCGGCCTCGAATTCGGTGAGGTCCGGATAATCGCCGTCCCAGCCATACGAGACGCCCAGCTCCCGCCCGCCGGTCGCAACCTGCGGGGTGAAGGAGCCAAAGGTCGCCCAATCGTCTTTTCCTTCTTCATACCAGCGGGAATAGGTGATATAGGTGCCTTCGGCGGTCTGGAAACTGTAGCCGACGACAAAGTAGACATTCTCCATCACCTGATCGGTGCCGGTATCCGGATTGGGATCCTGGTCCCAGTCGAAGGTGCAGAGGTAGCGGTTGCGGAAGATGACGTAATCGTCGTGGTCCTGATTGGTAAAGGAGTAGGACCGCGAAACCACGTCGAATCCTGGATAGGATTTGAAGTGCGATTCGATCATGACATCCGCGGGCAGCTTGGGATCTACGGTGCCGTTGAAGCGTCGCGAGGAGAGCTGGTTTTCGCCATTGGCGAAAACCCAGACTTCAGGCGGTTTGCTGCGCCGGTACTCGTAGAGACCGTACGGGGCGTCACGGTTGAAGGAGACCGGACCTTCAACGAACACCTCCTTGGTATGCTCAACGCCAGTTGAATCGATCCATTTGCCGACCACGTGGCCGGTGTTGTGGAACACGATCTGGGCATAGCGGAAATGGTCCTGCGGCCACTCGCCCGTCGGTTTGACCCCGTTGGTATTGATCGTCTCGTTCGCTTCAATACGCAACTTAAAGTCGCCCAAATCATGCGTGCGGGTCTGGCCGAATCCATTGGTGTAGGCCACCTGGAGCACCAGGAGCATAAACAACCCCTGCCACCAACAGAAGCGGATCTTTTTTATGTTAAGCTTCATGCGCTTCGACCTCCTGTTATGATCGGGCGGTTATAACTGAACCCTGATTCCGAAGAAAATGTCCCGGGGATTGATATAATGCGACCAATCGTTCCAGCCCACATCGATATAGGGCTTGTCGGCGCTGGGACCTTCACCGAGCTTGTCGTTGCCCTTCTGCGTGCCTTTTTCCCAGGGGAAGTGGAGGGAGTCGACGTACTTGTTCCAGTAGAAGGGATTGACGTATCCTTTGTAATTGAAGACATTGCGCACCTGCATGAAAAAGCCGAAGCGCTTGCGCGCGAAATCGAACCGTTTCTCGAGCAGGAGGTCGGTGTTATACCAGTCGATCGAGGCCGCCCAGTGCTGCTCGCTGAGCATGGCGTCGGGATTGAGCAGTTCCTTGCCGCCATCCGACCAGCCCTGCAGGATATTCAGCTGCCAGTTGCCCAGCGGCCGGATGCCGAGGAAGCGGGGACCGAAAGCGGCCGGTGACTTGAAGGTGAGATCGACCGTGAGCGAAGGCACCGGATACCCGCGCTGCTGGTTGGTGTTCTCGCGCTGCTCCCGGGCCAGCTGCCGGTCCTCATAGATGTAACGCAGGCCGGTGAAGCCGGTGCTGCGCACCATGTATTCGGCGGTCACATAGCCGTGCCACCATGTGCCCTGGCGCTTCTCGAGACGCAATTCCAGGCCGCGGATGTCGGCATAGCTGTTGTTGGCCCAGGTGGAAACCACACTGGCTTCATCGAGCGCCACGATGTCCTGACGGCTGAGCTGATTGGTGACATCCTTGTAATAGCCCATGAAGCGCAGCAGCATCGACTGGGCAAAGCTCTTCTCGATGCCGATCTCGTAGGCCACCGTGCGCGGCCAATCGGCAGCGAGATTGGGCAGCTCGGCGCCCCTGCTGCGCGGCCGAACCGTATAGAGATAGTCGGTTTGCGGCGGCTGGAAGAAATGGCCATAGTTGAAAAAGATCTTGCTCGTGGCCGTCACCGGATGCGAGATACCAAGGCGCGGGCTAAGGTAGAGTTTGTAGCTTTTGTCCTTGGTGGTGAATTGCGCGAAGTTGTTGCCCGCTTGCTGGAAGGCCAGCATGTTGTAGGGCAGCTGGCTGAAGATGAACTGGGGATCGAGGTTGTATTGCGAGGTCCCCGGCTGCATGTAATCGGCGCGCACGCCCAGATTGGCGATCATGCCCATGTACTCGAGCTTGTCCTGCAGATAGGCACCCACCTTGACCGGGGAGTGATCGTAATACCACCAGTTTTCGGGCGCCTCCGTATAGGGCTGGGTGGTTTGCCCGTGGTTGATCTCGCGGCGTTCCTTGAAAGCGGTATAATCCACCTCGAAACCCGTTTTGATCTCGTTGTGGCGGTTGATCTGCGAAACCAGATCGGCGCTTGCACGCACACCCCAGTAACGGGAATGGTCCTGGCCGCGGCCGCCGCCCGACATCAGGAAATCGCCGAGGATGTCGTACTTTTCAGTGATGGAACCGATCTTGCTGCCGACATAGCCCCAGGGGGCTTCGTCATACCATTTATTGCCGATCTTTTTGACGCCGGTGGTATCGCGCAAGCCGATCGGCTCCTGGACGATGCGGTAGTTGGTATACTCGATCCGCGCATCGTAGTAGGTCTGGGGATTGAGCACGTGGGTCAGGCTCAAACCGCCGCGATACTGCTGGACGTCAACCGGATTGAAGGAGGCGTCGTTCCAGATGTAGCGCCAGAAGAAGGCGTTGCGCGCATACTCGTTGCCCTCCCGCGAGCCGGTGATGATACCGGTCGATCCCTCATAGATCGTTCCGGAGACGCCGTTCAGCACCATGTACTGGTTGTTGAAGGAGAGCTTCATCTTGGGCGTCAGATTGGTGGTCAGCTTGAGCAACGTGGTGCTGGCGACCGAATTGTTGCGACTGAAGGGGTACATCAGCTGCAGATCCTCGTAGCGCTGGGAGGCAAGGAAGGCAATCCCGGTCTTCGGGATCGGACCGCTGATCGAGATGTCGCCGATATAATCGGGTTGATCGGCGTACTTGCGGATGCGGTGCTGCCATTTCCAGATCTCCAGCGCCTCCTGCGGGGTTACATCATTGTTGGCATCCGGATCCGCGGCGAACTGGCGCGCCACCTCGTTCCAGCCGACAAAGGTGAAGGGGTATTTGCCGGCATCGACCATCTCCTGGGAGACACCGGTAAAGGCATCGGCGCCGGCATAGGTGTGCCAGAAAGGACCGTCGATGCTGAAGGGACTGGAGCCGAAGTGCTTGCGCGCGGCGGGACTGATACGCAGATCGGCGTTGACCGAATAGCGGTCGAGGCTGCCCTCCTTGGTGATGACGCTGATCATACCGGAGCGAATGTCGCCGTACTCGGCATTAAAACCGCCGGTGAGTACTTCGATCTCCTTGATCGCCGTCAGACTGAGGGTGGTCAGTGGCTGCTGGTTGCGCTCATTGCGCGTCGACAAGCCGTCGATGACAATGTCGGTCTCCTCCAGGCCACCGCCCCGGACGACAAGACCGGTGCCGTCGGTGCCGGCTGTCAGGTTGATGCCCGCCTCCGTCGAGAGCAGCTGCTCAAGATTCTCGAGCGGCCGGCTCTGGATCGCCTCCTCCGAGACGATCACCTGGCTGGAAGAGATGTCGCGCTGGATCGCCGGCCGGGTGGCTTGCACCACCACCGTCTCCCCGGCGATCGCCTGCTGCGGCAGGGTGAAATCGGCATTGGTCGTCTGGTTGATGTTGACGACCAGATCCTCCTGCACCACCGTGGCATAACCGACCAGTGAAGCCTGCAGCCGGTAGGTGCCGGGTGGAACATTGATGATGAAATAGTAACCGTCGGGATCCGTGACCGCTCCCAGACGGGTCTCCTTGATCATCACATTCGCGCCAGGCAGCGGCTCTTTTGTCGCCCGGTCCGTGACCCGGCCGCTGATCTTGCCGGTCGCCGCGGCCTCGAGGCCATTCGCGATGGTCAAGATCAGTAGAAGGATGATAAGGAAAGGAACCGATTGTTTGAGGCCTCTCATGTCAATGACTCCTTTGTTAGGATACTCGGGCCCCTCACGCCCGGAGGCGCGGGGGCGCAGCTGATCGCCCCTTACTCTCTGCGATACCCGTCAGGAAACGTCACCACCTCCATTCTCTCTTTCTATTGAATATCCTTTTCCCACCCGGAATTTGAAAACTCATCAGGATGATTGGAATGGACCAGCACCCAGTGACCATCGTTGTTGCGGTCGACGAAGACGAACTGGGTACGGCCATTCAAACCATAGGTCCAGACCTCGACCGGCTTGTTATGACGTGTGCTGGAGGGGTTGCGTTCGATCTCCAGCGGGGCGCCATAGCGCAGATAGATGCGCGCCATGTCGGATTGGAGCCCCCCCTTGAAACGGCTGCGGGCCTCCGCGAGCCGGCTAAAATAGCTGGTCATGAACTCGTTTTCGGGCGTCTCCGGCGTCGGATCCTTGGCCTGCCAGAACCGCAGGAGAAACTCCTGCTTGCCCCGCTCGTCGAGCCGTTTGAAGAGCGCGATCTCGTCGCGGCTGGCAATGAAGCGAAGCTGCTCCAGATACCGCTCCTGATCCTCCCGCGCCATCGGCAGGAGCGCTGCTTCCGTCTGGCTGCCGCGCACCGTCAGGCAGCGGCTGGTGGTCGCCGTCGCGCCCGAACGCTGCTCGGCCACCGTGAGCTCAAGCCGGACGGAGCCGGCGGGAATCCCGCGCAAATCGATCTGTTCGACCCGTGCTGTGTTGGCCTGGACCACCGGCAGATCCTTTCGCTCCTCGCTGTGGAGCACATGCCCGGCCAGGTCGGCGAGGGTGAAGCGCAAGGTGTAGCGGTTGGAATCGGTTGCTGCAGCTGCGTCCAGATGGTTGATCTCGAGGTAGAGTGTGGCTTTGGCCGGCGCGGCGGAGCCGTCGAAGATCCGCTGCGGATCGGGCACCATCAGCAGGCCGCTGCGTAAAAAGGTGGGGTCGCTCTTCGCCTCGGGACGATGAATGGAGCGGATGAAGAAGGGGTCGCTGACCGAGAGACTTTCACCAAAATCGCGTACCGGCAGCCTCGCCTCGATCCGTCCCTCCCGGTCACCGCCGGTCTCCCGGACGCTCATGCGCAGCGCCACGGTGTCGGCCGCCAGCTCGCACCGTTTCAGATCAAGAAAGGTGAAGAGGCTCTCCGCGGGCGCCTGCAGGCGCCGCTGCTCATGCCACGCCGCCAGGATCCCGGAGGCGTGCGATACCTCCAGGTCGATCTGCAGGCGGGTGCTGTCGCCGGCCCCGGCGGGCTGCAGGAGAATGGCATAGGGGAGTTCGAGACGGGTGCGGCCGTCCGCTGCGGCAAACTGGCAGGCATCGAGGTAAAACGGGAGCGTGCCGCTGCTGCGGAGCGGCGTCGCGAAGGTGTGCACCGGCTGCGCCCCCGATTCGGGGGCCAGCATCAGCAAGGCGGCCAGGCCGAACAGCAGCGGCCAGAGCCTTTTAACAGGCTTGTTCGTCATCGGCTCCTTCCGCTACCAGCCATTACCGGATGAGTGGTGACCATTCACCGCATCGGTCAGCGTCAGGCCGCCGCTTTCATCCAGGGTGACGACGGCGGTCAGATTCCGTGGCCGGTCCGGGTCGATGCCCTTGCTGCGGGCATGGTAATAGCCGAGGAGCTGCAGCAGCGGCATGTAGAGGAAGGGATTAAAGAGATCGCCGAAAGAGCCCGGCGCGGTGAAACCGTGGTCGATAAAGGGCGCCTCCAGCGCCGCGGCCGCAGCATGCAGGACCGCCACCTCGGCGCCGAGCTTTTTCATATCGGCCGCGACCCGCAGCTCGAGCGCCCGGCCTGCGTCCGAGAGCAGAAGGGTGATCAGGGTCTTGTCCGAGACCACCGACATCGGCCCGTGACGAAATTCCAGCGCGTGGTAACAGACCGAGGGCGAAATCGACATCTCCTTCATCTTCAGCGAGGCTTCGTTGGCGAGCCCGAGATAGGGTCCCTGCGCCAGGAAGACAAAATCAGAGGCGGGCCGGTCGGCGACGGCGGCAATCCCGGCCTGGCTGGCGGCCATCCAGGCAGCAGCCACCGCGGGGACCTCTGCCAGCTGCTCCAGATGGTGCTGCTGGCCCTCCGCCTGCAGGCCGAGGTAGAGGATGCCCAGCAGCATCGTGGTGAACGATCCGGTCATCACGACGCTGTGTTCGACGGGAAAGGGAAAGGTAAGACGAAGATCGCCCTCACGGGAGAGGGGCGAGGCGTCATCGCACGAGATCGAGAGCACCGGCACGCCGAATCCGGAGCGCGCCTTGCTGAGGGCGCGCAGGGTCTCGGTGGTCGTGCCTGAACGTGAAATCGCGACCAGCAGGGGCCGCTCATGGCGATTGAAGACCAGTTGCGGGTAGGTGAGAATCTCGGAGGCGGGCACGGCGCGCGTCCGCAGGCCGGTCACCAGTTCGAAAAGGGCCGCCCCGCTCTGTGCCAGATAATAGGAGGTTCCGCAGCCGGTGAAGATCCAGACGCGCTCCTGATGCGCCTTCAACCATCCTGCCAGCTCCGCCCGGCTCCCGGAGAGGGCGGCCATCGCCGCCCGCCAGATCTCCGGCTGCCGCATAATCTCTGCGAAGGTATGGCCGTCCTGAAAACGGGTCAAATCCATGTCACCGCATCCTTTCAGACAATGATGACCTCGATCCCCAGCCCCCGCAGACGTTGCAGATCGGTTGCGCCAATCCGATCGTCGGTGATGATCTTGTGGGCCTCCGCCAGACCGGCGATCACGCCCATGCTTTTACGGCCGAATTTGGAGAAATCGGCGGTTACGATAACCTGGGTTGCGGCCCGCACCATCAACCGGTTGATGTTGGCCTCCAGCAGGTTGGGGGTGGTGAAACCATACTCAAAATTGATGCCGTCGACGCCGAGGAAGAGCTTGTCAGCGGTCAGCCGGGCGATCGCCTCCTCGGAGAGCGGACCGACCAGGGAGAAGGATTTTTCCCGCACAGTGCCGCCGATCAGGATGACCTCGTTCTCGCTGCCGGCCAGCTCCGAGGCGATGTTCACGGCATTGGTGATGACGGTGATCCCCTTGCGGCTCTTCAACTGGCGGGCGATGGCCATGGTGGTCGAGCCGGAATCGAGGATGATGACATCGCCTTCATCGATGAGCAAGAGCGCGGCCTGGGCGATCCGCTCCTTCTCGCGGGTATTCAGGCGCTCCTTGTCGGTCAGCGCCAGATCGAGCACCGAGGGATTGGCGGCAATAGCGCCGCCATGGACGCGATGCAGCGTACCGCGATGTTCAAGGATTTCCAGGTCCTTGCGGATGGTAACCGGGGAGGTCGAAAACCGGGTTGAGAGTTCCGATACGAGGATGCGGTGATGTTGTGAGAGGATGTCGAGAATGGCGTTGCGCCGTTCTTCATTCAGCATAATAAAATCCGGCGAAAAAAGACAAGATGTTTCAAATCATTGTGGTTTGCGCCTGGAGATGTTACGATAACTTTCTTTTCATATTTTATTCTTTCGTTTTAATATACACATTCCAGATTACGATGCAAGTCTTTTTTTGATTTTTTTTGGATTTATGCAGAGGGATAAAAAAAAAGGGAAGCCGTTCGGGCTCCCCTGCGGGGAATCAGAAATGATAGGCGGCGCCGATCAGCAGGCGCGGCACCAGTGCCGGCTGCCGGATTGCCTGGTCGGCCTCCTCGTAGGTGTAGCCGTTGCGGCCGTTGATGGTCTCCCCGTTGGGGGCGTATTCGCTGTCATGGCCGGCGAGGGTGCTTTTGACCAGGTAATCGGCTCCGGCGCTCAGGAGCAGATCCAGGTCTGGACGGATGGCATACCATTTTTCCAGACCCAGCCCCGCGCCCCAGCTGCGGGAGGTCACGGCAAAGTCTTCATTGCCGCCGATATAGGCAAAATTACCGGTAAAAAAGGTCCGCCGCGGGCCGCCGTAGAGGAAGAGTCGTTGCCAGCCGAACCAGTGGACGCGGTAGAGAAAGTCGAGACGCAAGCTGACAAAATGGCCGTTCTTCTCCGGCGTGCCATTGGTGGCGTCGTTGATGAATATTTTGCGAGCAGCGGCCGGGTCTCCGGGATCGAGGGTGTAATACCCCGCGGAAAAGCGCAGGATGAAGGGAAATCCTTCAGCGAATTCAGCGGCCGTAGCCTGCAATTCCATGCCAGGGCCTTGCCAGGTCCCGCCCGCCAGCAGACCGGCAGTATACTCCTGGGCCCGCAGTGAAGCGGCGAGCAGGAGCAGCAGCATGCCCCAAAGTACAACCTTGCCTTCCATCAGTAACTCCATGGGATGATCGGGTTCATTCTTCATGGATAAAATAAAAAATCGGGGTCCAAGTTGCAACCCCGATGGTCACAAAAAATGATGGAGGGCACATTGTCACGCCGGCCGGCTATCCGGGCAGCCACTCCAGCGCAATGATCTACTCTTTCTCCTCCTGCAAATTCAGCTTGACCTCCATTTTTTCATCTCCATCAAGTCCCATGCGCTTGCTGACCATTTTCTGGTACTTTTTGCACGCATCAGCAGACTGTTTGACGCCGTTGATGAGAAGCTCCTTCTCCATCAGCTTGAACTCCACAGCCTTGCCGTCCTTGATAATCCCGTCCCGGAGCAGCTCAGCCCTGATCTCCTTGCCGAGGCTGCCGGCATGCTTCGCGTATATTTTATCGCGGTCCTTTTCATGGACCACCATCACGTGTTTGCGCATCCTGTTTTCATGCCTGCCGGTCGAGTCGATCGCATCCTCCACCTTCACGCGGATGATCTTGTGAAGGCTGTCCCCGTCGCTGGATTCGAGGATGATGGCCTTGGCCTCGTCGCCTCCGTCTGTCCAAACCATGGCATCATCTGCCGCCTTGCGCACCTTGACCCGGATCTGTTTGCGGGTGCTGTCCTCGCCGCTGGTCTCGATGGTAAAAACTCTCGGGGCGTCCTCCTCGCGCCACTCCTTGAGTTCCCTGACGATCATCTCATCCTTGAGCGAATCGAGGGAAATCGCCTGGCCATCCCGGGTGGCAGAGACCACCTTGCCGTCCTTCATCTTGATGACGTGCCGATGGCCCTTGTCACCTGCGATTGTGATCAGCTTGTCGAGATCCTCCCCCGTGGTGTCCGAGCTGGTGACCGTGACCGTTTTCTCCTCCCCGTCGACACTCTCCACCCGCACCTCGATCTTTTTCTTCTTCTCCTCGGCCGGGGTGAGGGCCTTGCTGAGGCCCTGCAGGGGCACGAGCACCATGCCGAGTCCGATCAGGACCACCAGAGCCAGCATTTTTTCACGTACATCCATGGCTTTCTCCTTCATGGTATAGAGCCGTTCGATTCTCGTTTTTAACTCCCCCGCAGCGGAGGGCAGCGGTGCCGGCGCAGCCGCCACCGCCCCCTGATTTTGCAGTTCCAGCAGCGCGCGCGCCAGATGGAGGGGCCGGCCGCACTGCGCAATGGCAAAGTCATCACAACAGAACTCCCGCTCCCGGCGCATGCGGCTCGAGATCCACCAGAGCGCGGGATGGAAGAAAAAGAGCGTCTCCATCAGGGTCTGCAGCAGATTCACCAGTCCATCGCGCCGCAGGTAATGGGCCACCTCGTGCGCCAGGATCGCCTTGACCTGGTCAGGCGGCAGCGAGGTGAAGAAAGAGAGGGGCAGCAGCAGGGTCTGTCTGAAAAATCCGGCGACCAGCGGGACCTGAATGCGCCGGGAAAGGCGGACCGGAACCGGCCGCTCTACCCCCCATTCCCGCAGCCAGTGTCCGATCTGCTCCGGCCAGCCCGCCGGCAGGGGTTGCAGGCCGTCACGCTGCAGGCGCAGGACGCCGTACAATCCGGCGGCAGTGCGCAGCGACATCAGGGTCACTCCGGCCAGCCAGAAGAGGACGAAAAAGGGCAGCAGGCGTGCCGGATCCAGCCGCCCGGTCAGCTGCCCGGCGATCAGGCCGGTGACACCGCCGGGATTCATCCGGCTCAGGGTGGCGCTCCCGGCCGAAGCGGAATCGCCGCTCAACGCCAGCAGGGTCAAACCGGCAGCGGCGATCCAGAGCAGCATCGCCGTCAGACACCAGCCATAGCGCTGCTGTGCGCTCTGCTGCCGGCCCAGGCGCAAGGCCATGGCCAAGGCCAGGGCGATCAGCGTCCCCTGCCACAGCGAATGCAACAGGGTCAGGCCGAGGAGGGTGATCCAGGGTGAGGAGAGCATTGCGGAGAGTGTCATTCTTCACCTCGCTCCATCGCATCGAGCCACTGCCGCAGCTGACCGATCTCCCCGGCGGTCGGCTTGTGGCGCCCGAAAGCCTGCATCACCAGATTCATCGCCGAGCCCGAGAAAGCCGCATTGACCAGCTTGGCGATCATCCGCTCCTGGACCTGCTCCCGCGCCAGATTGGCGCGGTAGAGGTGGCTGCGGCCCTGGATCGAGCGCAAGACCAGCTTTTTCTGCGCCATGATCTGCAGCAACTTCAGGGTGGTGGTATAACCAACCGGACGCTTCTCCTGCAATTTGGCATTGACCGCCCGGACCGTGCACGGCCCGGCCTGCCAGAGGATCTGCAGGATCTCCAGCTCGGCCTGGGTGGGATCTGCTTTTTGACTTCTCGCCACTCTATTTGCTCCTCAGATGGTCTTCTCTCCGCCCGCTCATGGCTCGCGCCAACCCCAACTCTCGCGCCGACCTCGTGCAAACCCTCGCGCAAACCCTCGCGCAAACCCTCGCGCCAACCCCAACTCTCGCGCGCCCTCAGCTCTCGCGCCGACCCGGCCTGGCGCCAACTCTCGCGCCGACCCGAATTCCCGCGCCCCTGCTCCCCTCGCTACACCTCCTTATACGCCCCTATTTACGAAAGGTTTCGTATTAATGCTGCTTTCTACGAATATTTTCGTATATAACCACCGGCTTTCCGGGAGAGAGCTGATATCCATCTCCCCTTCAACAGGTTTTTTCCCTTGCATTCATGCCTGCAGTTATGTAAGATTTGCCATACCAATGGCAGGGGCAGGCGAATCCAGACTGGAGCAGGCCGGGACCGCAGGGCAGCCAGTCGGTGATTTCAGCCCGCAGCCGCTTACGAGAGGAGGGGTCATGACGGATATGTCGAGCTTGCAGGGCATCGAGAAAACGATGTTGTTTCCGCTCTGGGGTCGTTACACCGAGAGCAAAAAGCCAGACGGACTGATCCACGACGACCGCTGCATCGAAATGGTGGAGCGTAACGGGATCGACCTGTCGCAGGTGGAAAAAGAGCAGCACCCGGTCAACCGGCTGGCATGGATGGCGCGCGCCTGGAACACCGACAACGAGATCAGCCGGATCCTCATCGAACACCCCGAGAGTACCATTGTCTGCCTTGGCTGCGGCCTGGATACAACCTTTTACCGGATCGACAACGGCCGGCTGAGCTGGTACGATATCGACCTGCCTGAGGTGATCCAGCTCCGGCGCCGTCTGTTGGGAGAGAACGACCGCTGCGAGGCCCTCGCCGGATCGGTGCTCGAGCAGGCGACCTTTGCGCCGATCGCCGCCGGCACCAACCTGGTGGTTACCGCCTTTGGGCTGCTCTATTATTTTACCGAAGAGCAGGTCGGGTGTATCGTTGAAAACATCGCCAGCCTGGCCGGCAAAGTCACTCTGATCTTCGACTACTGTTCCCAGCTGGGGGTGGCGATGGCGAACAAGATGATCCTTGGCAGCTGCAGCGGGGTCCGGATGGAGTGGTATGCCAATGAGCTCCATGACCTCCAGGCGTTGTCGCCCTGCTTGACAGTCCACGAAAACTACCTCTTCTTCAATAAGATCCAGCCCTTGCTCAAGGGTCAGGAGGCGCAGTATGCCCTGCAATCGGACCAGAACCGGATCAGTTCGATCGCGATCGTCGAATTGAATGCGGGGGAGGTTTGACCCTGAAGGAGGCCGCAGAATCATCCTGGCCCCTCGAGAGGCGTTGGCTGACAGGGAGAGGGGCAGGCGCGCAGTGAGGGGCCTTACCGTCCGGCGCTGCGGGTTTTGCGCGTCGGTGTGGCCGAGAAGGGATCTTCGGGCCAGGGATGTTTGGGATAGCGCGCGCGCAGCTGTTTGCGAATCTCGGGGTAGGTATGCTCCCAAAAGCTGCGCAGGTCCTGAGTGACCGCCAGCGGCCGGGCGGCCGGTGAGAGCAGGTGCAGGGTGAGCGGGACGTGGCCGCCGCCGATGCGCGGGGTTTCTGTCAGCCCGAAAAGCTCCTGGAGCTTGACGGCCAGCACGGGATGGCCTGCGGCGGGATAGTCGACGGCGACGCGCGAGCCGCTCGGGACGGTCATCTGTGCCGGTGCGAGGGCATCGAGTTCCTGTCGCTGCAGCGGCGTCAGGCGGGCGCGCAGGAGGCCGACCAGATGCAGCCTTTGCAGCTGCTCCAGCCGCGTCATGCCGACAAGAGGTGGCCGCAGCCATACCTCAAGATCCTGCATCAGACCGGCTTCATCAAAGGCGGGCCATTCCGGTCGCAGCGATCGGACCCATTCCGCCCGCGCGCATAACTGGCGGGCCTCCTTGTCCCATGGCAAAAGCTGCAAGCCGGCGCGGCGGATGCCCGCGATCAGCGCCGTGGCAGCCGCCTCCGCTGACGGCGTGATCGCTGCTTCCGCGATCACCAGAGCGCCCAGACGGGTCAGCCGGCGCGCCCGCACGCGGTTCTCCGCTTCGTCCCAGACCACCTCCTCCCCGCTCGTCATCTCCGTCGCAAAGGCGCTGAGCAGCGCCTCGCGCTCCAGGGCCGCCGCCAGAAAGATGCGGCCGGCTGCCGCACAACCTTTGCCGGGATGGACACCGGCATCGGCCTCGGCGACGGCGAGGAATTCCTCACGGCTGAGGGGATCGGCCTCCGGCAGCGTCGCCGTGGCGCCATTGGCCAGGAGATAGACCGACTGGCGCTCAGGCCGCCGGCGTGCGATCCGGTCCGGATAGGCCCAGGCGAGGAGCACGCCCACCGGTCCCGCGGCGGGTTCGTCTTTGTCAAGGCCGCTCAGTTCGCGCAGCCGCTCCTCCTGCGCGGCAATGCGCGCGGCGGCAAAACCGGCGGCAGGGTGGCCGCGGCGGGACCGGCCGGAACCCTCGTCGCGCTCCCGGCGGTAGGCCTCGATATGCGCCGCGAGGTCGGCCTGGCCAGCAGCGACCCCCGGCGCACCACCCTCCTCGAGCAGGGCGGCCAGTTCGCAGGCAGAGGCAGCCCAGCCCGCCTCCCTGGCCTTGAGGATCATATGGCTGAGGCGCGGATGGACCGGGATAGCGGCCATGGCGCGTCCATGCGGTGTCAGCCCGCCGTGGGCGTCCAGGGCGCCGAGGCGTTGGAGCAGCTCGCGGGCATGCTCGAGATGTACCGGCGGTGGGGGATCGATGAAAGCGAGATGACCGGCGAAGGGATCGCCCCAGAGGGCGAGGTCGAGAGCCAGCGGAGCCAGATCGGCGGTGCGAATCTCCGGCGGCGGGAACTCGGGCAGCTGCGCCTGCTCGGCCTCACTCCAGAGGCGGAAGCAGAGGCCGGGGGCGGTACGGCCGGCGCGCCCGCGGCGCTGGTCGGCCTGGGCGCGGCTGACCGGCAGGGTGACCAGGGTGGACATGCCGCGGCGCGGATCAAAGCGCGCGGTGCGCGCCAGTCCCCCATCAAGAGCCATGCGCACTCCGGGAATGGTCAGGCTCGTCTCGGCGATGCTGGTCGCGAGGATGACCTTGCGCCGTTCGGGCGCCGCCGGCGCCAGGGCTGCCTCCTGCGTCCGTACCGGCAGATCGCCGTGCAAAGGACAGATCTGGACCCCGGCCGGCACCCGCTCCTGCAGCAGTTCCTCGACCCGCCGGATCTCGCGCATGCCCGGCAAAAAGACCAGCAGATCGCCCTCGCCGGCGGCCATTGCCCGGCCCACCCCGGAGACAACGCGCTGCTCAAAGCTTGTTCCAGGTGCCGGCCGGCTGTAAAAAGTCTCTACCGGCCAGGCAGCGGCCTCCCCCCGGATCACCGGGGCTGCCGGCAGCAGACCGGAGAGGGCAACCCCGTCGAGGGTGGCTGACATGATCAGCAGGCGCAGATTCGGTCGCAGATGGCGCTGGACATCGAGTGCAAAGGCGAGGCCGAGATCGGCGTGGAGACTGCGCTCGTGAAACTCATCAAATATCACCAAGCCGGCCGCCGGCAGCTCGGCATCGGCATGGAACATGCGGGTGAGGATCCCTTCGGTCACCACCTCGATGCGCGTCGCTGCGCTCACCGCACGCTCGCCGCGGATGCGATAGCCCACCGTCTCTCCCACCCTCTCGCCAAGCTGCAGCGCCATGAATTCGGCCGCCCGCCGCGCCGCCAGCCGCCGCGGCTCGAGTAGAATGATCCGCTTGCCCGCCAGCCAGGGCTCTTTCAGCAGCGCCAGCGGTACGCGCACACTCTTGCCCACCCCTGGCGGTGCGCTCAGGATCACCTGGCGTGATGCCGCCAACGCAGCGCGCAGGGCGGGCAGCTCTTTTTCGATGGCAAAGGAGAGTTTCATGGACAGGGTCTGGCTGAGAGGTTCATTGTGGTCTAAGGTAGCTATAAAAGCGCTTTGAGGCAACCAAAATCGCTGAGCATGGCGAGAACGCGGCTGGGGTGTTCGGGTCGATACGAAAGGCAGGGCGCCGGGTCTGCACGAGAGTTGGGGCGAGGGCGAGCGGTCGAGGCGGCGCCAGTAGCGGGGGCGCCGGGTCTGCACGAGAGTTGGGGTGAGCGCGAGCGCTCGAGGCGGCGCCAGAGCGAGGAGCGCCGATTTTAAATTCTTGATTCTTTGCCATTCATATAGTAAATTAATTGTTTAATTTAACCTCTCCACGACATGCAGAAGGTTGTATGAATATCGACATCAAAAGCCGACTCAAGGATCACGAGGAACGCATCGCCGCCCTGCGGAGGTCCCTTTGACATCGAGACCAAGGAAACTGAAAAAGCCGCGCTCGAGGAGAAAATAACCCAGCCGGGCTTCTGGGACGACAACGAGACCGCCCAGCAGGTGATGCGCGATATCGCTGAACGGCGCAACTGGATCGAAGCCTGGCAGAAGCAGGCACAGCGCGCGGCCGATTTCCGCGAACTCTACGAGCTCGCCGAGAGCGAGTCGGATGCCGGCGTCCTCCAGGACCTTGAACGGGAGAGCGCCGAACTGGAGAAGGGCATCGCCGACCTCGAGTTCCGCAAGATGCTCGGCGGTCCCGGCGACGACAAAAGCGCCATTCTCACCATCCACCCCGGCGCCGGTGGCACCGAATCCCAGGACTGGGCGCAGATGCTGATGCGCATGTACCTGCGCTGGATCGAACGCGAGGGATTCGAATCGGATATCCTCGACCTCCAGGAGGGCGATGAGGCCGGTCTTAAAAGCGTCTCCATCGAGGTCAAGGGGGCTTATGCCTATGGCCACCTCAAGGCCGAGGCCGGCGTTCACCGCCTGGTGCGCATCTCCCCCTTCGACGCCAACAAACGCCGTCATACCTCCTTCGCTTCGGTCTTCGTCTATCCCGAAGTCGACAGCTCGATCGAGGTGGACATCGACGAAAAAGACCTGCGCATCGACACCTACCGTTCGAGCGGCGCCGGCGGCCAGCACGTCAACAAGACCAGTTCGGCGATCCGCATCACGCACATTCCGACCGGAATCGTGGTCTCGTGCCAGAATGAACGCTCGCAGCATCGCAACAAGGATTCGGCGATGAAAATCCTCATGTCCCGCCTCTACCAGCTCAAGCTCGAGGAGCAGCAGGCCAAGATGGCCAAGCTCGAGAGCACCAAGCGGGAGATCGCCTGGGGCAGCCAGATCCGCTCCTATGTTTTCCACCCCTATAACATGGTCAAGGACCACCGCACCGATCACGAGACCAGCAATATTCAGGCGGTTATGGACGGGGATCTGGACGATTTCATCCGCGCCTATCTGCTTGAATTCGGCCAGGCCGGAGGGAAATAAGATGGCGGTCGCCCAAAAAAGTTGGGGTCGGCGCGAGGGTTCGGGCAGGCCTGAAAGTCCGGGTCGGCGCGAGGGTTCGGGTAGGCCCGAGAGTCCGGGTCGGCGCGAGAGTTTTAGGCAGCGAGCGAGTTCGGGTCGGCGCGAGGGTTCGGGCAGGCCTGAAAGTC
The DNA here is from genome assembly GCA_964436305.1 of uncultured Cytophagia bacterium. Classification (GTDB taxonomy): domain Bacteria; phylum Zhuqueibacterota; class Zhuqueibacteria; order Residuimicrobiales; family Residuimicrobiaceae; genus JAKPUX01. Next base: position 47,814 of record CAYTCI010000021.1, read on the forward strand.
CGGGTCGGCGCGAGGGTTCGGGTAGGCCCGAGAGTCCGGGTCGGCGCGAGAGTTTTAGGCAGCGAGCGAATTCGGGTCGGCGCGAATCCCGCGGCGGGGGACAATAATGCGGCCGACACGGGCGGAGATCGATCTCGGGGCGATCGCCTTCAATTTGCAGGGTATCCGCCGGCGTGTGAGCCCGGCCGGCATTATGGCGGTGGTCAAGGCCGACGCCTACGGCCACGGCGCCCTCCAGGTCAGCCGCCTCGCCCTCCAGGAGGGCGCGAGTCATCTGGCCGTAGCGGTGGTCGACGAGGCCATCGCCCTGCGCAAGGCTGGCATCGAGGCCCCCATCCTCGTCTTCGGCGGCTTCTCCCCCGAGGATGCTCCCCTCTTCATTGACTGGGAGCTGGAGGCGACCCTCCTTGACGCCCGCAGCGCCGAGCTCCTCCGTCTGGCCGCGCACCGGCGCAACCGCCCGGCGCGGGTCCATCTCAAGGTCGATACCGGCATGGGGCGGCTCGGGGTCCATTGGCAGGAGGCGCCCGGTTTTGCGGCCGCGCTGCACCAGGACGAGGGGCTGGAGCTGACCGGTCTCTATACCCATTTCGCCACCGCCGACGCCCTCGATAAAAGTTACGCCCACCTCCAGCTGATCCGCTTTCGCGAGGTGATCGACGGGCTGGAGGCCAAAGGCATCTCTGTCCCGCTCAAGCATGCCGCCAACAGCGGCGCGATCCTCGACCTGCCCGGCAGTTACTTCGATCTGGTGCGGCCGGGGATCATGATGTACGGCCACTATCCCTCGAGCGACACGACGGAGAGCATCGAGATCCAGCCGGCGATGAGTTTCAAGACCGCGGTCAGCCAGGTCAAGACGATCGGGCGCGGCGAAAGCGTCAGCTACGGCCGCACCTGGATCGCGGAGCAGCCGGCGCGGATCGCCACCCTGCCGGTCGGCTATGCCGACGGCTACAACCGCCTGCTCTCCAACCGCGGCGAGGTACTGATCCGCGGCCGGCGCTGTCCGGTCGCCGGCCGGGTCTGCATGGACCTGATCATGGCCGTCGCCGGCGAGGAGGTGGCGGTCGGAGACGAGGCGGTGCTCTTCGGTCGCCAGGGCGACCAGGAGATCCGAGTCTCTGCGATCTGCGAGCAACTTGGCACCATCCCCTACGAGGTGACCTGCTGGGTCGCCAAACGCGTCCCGCGGGTCTATATCCACGACAACACAGCCCAAACCCAGTAATTTGAGGAACTATGGAGCATCAGGAAGAACTGAACGATCTGATGAAGGTGCGCCGGGCCAAGCTCGCCCGGCTGCAGGAGATGGGGGTCAATCCCTTTACTTACACCTTTGCGCGCGACATCACCGCCCGTGAGGTCCTCGAGCGTTTTGCCGAGCTCGAGGAGAAGAGCGTCGCGCTGGCCGGCCGGGTGTTGACCCTGCGCAGTATGGGCAAGGCCGCCTTCGCCCACATCGCCGACGCCTCGGGCAAGATCCAGATCTATGTCCGTCGCGATCAGGTCGGGGATCAGGCTTACGAGATCTTTGATCTCACCGACATCGGCGATCTGGTCGGGGTCACCGGCACGGTCCACAAGACCCGCACCGGCGAGATCACTATCTTTGCGCAAAAATTCGAGTTGCTCACCAAGAGCCTGCGGCCGATGCCGGTGGTCAAGGAGCGCGTCGAGGCGGGGCAGACGGTCACCTACGACGCCTTCGCTGACACCGAGCTGCGTTATCGCCAGCGCTACGTCGATTTGATGGTCAATCGCGAGGTGCGCCAGACCTTCATCACCCGCTCGCGCATCATCACCGCCATGCGCCGTTATCTCGACGGCCGCGGCTACCTCGAGGTCGAGACCCCGGTGCTGCAGCCCCTCTACGGCGGCGCGGCAGCGCGACCTTTCGTCACCCATCACAATACCCTCGACATGACCCTCTATCTGCGCATCGCCGATGAGCTCTACCTCAAGCGGCTGATCGTCGGCGGCTTTGAGGGGGTCTATGAGATCAGCAAGGATTTCCGCAACGAGGGCATCGATCGCTCGCACAATCCCGAGTTCACGATGATGGAACTCTATGTCGCCTACCAGGACTACCATTTCATGATGAATCTGGTCGAGGAGATGGTCAGCACCATCGCCACGGAGGTCTGCGGCGGCAGCAAGGTCCTTTATCAGGGGCAGGAGCTCGATTTCACTCCGCCCTGGCCGCGTATCAAGCTCTTCGCCGCCCTGCAGCAGTACGCCGGGGTGGATCTTTATGGCAAGAACCGCGACGAGCTCTATGCCGCCGCCAAATCCCTTCACTGCGAGGTCGAGCCCTTCATGGAGAGCGGCAAGATCCTCGACGAGATCGTCAAGGAGAAGGTCGAGCCGCATCTCATCCAGCCCACCTTCCTCTGCGACTATCCGGTCGAGCTTTCGCCTCTGGCCAAGCGCCACCGCGACGATCCCCGGCTGGTCGAGCGCTTCGAATCCTTCGTTGCCGGCCGTGAGATCAGCAATGCCTTCTCCGAGCTAAACGATCCGATCGACCAGCGCAGCCGTTTCGAAGAGCAGATGAAGGCCAAGGCGGCGGGCGATGAGGAGGCCCAGGTCCTCGACGAGGATTTTCTGCGCGCCCTCGAGCATGGCATGCCGCCGACGGCCGGACTGGGCATGGGCATCGATCGCCTGACGATGCTGCTGACCGACGCCCCCTCGATCCGCGACGTCATCCTCTTCCCGACGATGCGGCCGGAGCTGTAAGGCGACCTCCACTCTGCGAAACCGGAAAAGAGCCCGATCATGAATTATGAACTCTTCATTGCCCTGCGCTACCTCAAGTCCAAGCGCAAGACCGGCTTCATCTCGCTGATCACCTATATCTCGATTGCCGGGGTGATGATCGGCGTGGCGGCCCTGATCATCGTCCTCTCGGTGATGAACGGCTTTGAGACCGAGGTGCGTTCGCGCTTCATCGGCGTCGACGCCCACATGCACGTCCGCACCTTCCATGACCGCGGTGTGGAGAACTGGCAGGCGCTGGAGAAGCAGATTCAGGGTGAGCCGGAGATTCAGGCGATCTCGCCTTATATTTTCAACAAGGGGCTGGTCAAGTCGCGTGAGGCCACCACCGGCATTCTCGTACGCGGCATCGATCCCGCCACCGCGGTCAAGGTGACCGACATCGGCAAGAACATCAACTATGGCGCCCTGCAGCTCGGGCCGGTGACGGCCGAGAACGAACCCGCCCTGCCCGGCGTCATCCTCGGCTTCAACCTCGCCGACAAGCTGGTGGTCACCCTCGGCGACAAGATCACCATCGCCAGCTTCGCCAACGTCACCCAGTTCGGCCAGATGCCGCAGATGATGCAGTTCCGCGTCACCGGCTACTTTCAGACCGGCCTCTTCGAGATCGACGACAATTTCGCCTACATCTCGATCGAGTCGGCGCAAAAGCTCTTCCGCATGGGTGACAAGGTCTCCGGCCTCGAGGTCAAACTCGACGACTATGAACGCGCCGAGGTGGTCGCCAAACGGGTGACCAACAAACTGGGCTACCCCTACCGGGTGGTCACCTGGCAGGATATGAACCCCAACCTCTTCGCCTGGATGAAGATCGAGAAGTGGGCGGCCTTTCTCATCCTCAGTCTGATCATCATGGTCGCCGCCTTTAACATCATCAGCACCCTGATCATGATGACCATGGAGAAGACCAAGGAGATCGGCATCCTCAAGTCGATGGGGGCGACCACCGGCAGCATCCGCCGCATATTCACCTTTGAGGGGCTCTTCGTCGGCATCGCCGGCACCCTGCTCGGCAACCTCATCGGGTATGGCCTCTGCTGGGCGCAGCAGACCTACAAGCTCTTCGCCCTGCCCTCGGATGTCTATATCATCAGCTGGCTGCCGGTGCTGATGAAGTGGAGCGATTTTGTCATGATCAGTGTCGCGGCGGTGCTGATCACCTTCGCCGCATCGGTCTATCCCGCGGCCCATGCCGCCAAACTCGATCCTGTGGAAGCCCTGCGCTATGAGTGAAATCCTGCTGCACGCCGAGTCGATACACAAAAGCTACCCCATGGGGCGTTCCTCCCAGCTCGAGGTGCTCAAGGGGATCGATCTGGAAATCGCCGAAGGCGAGATCATCACCATCATCGGCCCCTCGGGTGTCGGCAAGAGCACCCTGCTGCACCTGATCGGCGGGCTCGACCGGCCGACGCAGGGGCAGGTGCGGATCGATGGCAGCGACATTTCGGGATTCGATGATACCCGGCTGGCCCAGTTCCGCAACCGCATCATCGGCTTTGTCTTTCAGTTTCATCACCTGCTGCCCGAGTTCACCGCTCTCGAGAATGTGATCATGCCGGGGCTGGTCGCGCGCCAGGAACGGCGCGCCCTGCAGGAGCGGGCGCTGGCGCTGCTCGAACGCGTCGGCCTTTCCGGCCGGGTCCAGCACCGCCCAAAGGAACTCTCCGGCGGCGAACAGCAGCGAGTGGCGGTGGCGCGGGCCCTGATCAATTCGCCGCGGCTGCTCCTGGCCGATGAGCCCTCCGGCAACCTCGATACCGAGTCGGCGCAGATGCTGCATGACATGCTCTGGGAGATCAGCCGGCAGCTGCGTCAGACCCTGGTGGTGGTAACCCATAACCGGGATCTGGCCGACCGTTCCGACCGTATCGTTGAGCTCTACAACGGCAGGGTCAAGGCGATCACGTGCAACCCCATAAATAAAATTGTTTGATATTTACAGCGAGTTCACTATTTTTACTTAAGCGTGGCATGGGGTTTGTAGAGTTGCAGCATAAAGGCTCAGGTCCGGCAGCGAAAATCCCATTATGTATTGATTTATCAAGTTTTGCCAGCGTTGCCAAAATGACAGAATCGGGATCGTTGTCATCATTCGCGGACAGGTGTCTCACGGGGAACCGGCGCAAGCCGCTCTCCGGAACCATGCTGTTCCGCACCCCCGGCAGAGCGGGAGAGAGACCTGAATGTTGGCCCAGAGAGAAGGTGGAGTCACCCCATGAAAAATAATTTTTCCAGTCGCGTCCAGATGGTCATCCAGTTTGCGCGGGATGAAGCCTTGCGGCTCGGACATGACTATATCGGCACGGAGCATCTGCTGCTCGGCCTGATCCGTGAAGGCGAGGGCGTGGCGGTCGAGATCCTGCATGCCCTCGGCTGTGATCTCGAGGAGATCCGCACCGCGCTGGAGGATGCCGGACGGATCGCCGGTGATACCATGACCGTCGGCAATATCCCCTTCACCAAGCGCGCCGAAAAGATCCTCAAGAACGCCTACATGGAGGCGGATCACAACAAGTCGGATATCATCGGTACCGAGCACCTCCTGCTCGCCCTGGTCAAGGAGAAGGAGGGGCTGGCCGCCCAGATCCTCAAGAGTTTCGGGGTGACCTACGAGGCGGTGACCGAGGAGCTCGAGCGCATCCTGCAGGGCTCGGCCAATGCCGCCGCCCAGAGCGAGGCGCAGCAGCAGAAATCCCAGACCCCGGCGCTCGACCATTTCGGCCGCGACCTGACCGAGCTGGGTCGCCGCGGCGAACTCGATCCGATCATCGGCCGGGAGAAAGAGATCCAGCGCGTCGCCCAGATCCTCAGCCGCCGCAAGAAGAACAATCCCGTCCTCATCGGCGAACCCGGCGTCGGCAAGACCGCCATCGCCGAGGGTCTGGCTCTGCGCATCGTCGAGAAGAAGGTGCCGCGCATCCTGCATAACAAGCGCGTCATCACCCTCGATCTTGGCGCCATCGTCGCCGGAACCAAGTACCGCGGCCAGTTCGAGGAGCGCATGAAGGCGATCATGAACGAGTTGGCCAAGACCCGCGATGTCATCCTCTTCATCGACGAGCTCCACACCATCGTCGGCGCCGGCGGGGCTTCCGGCTCGCTGGACGCCTCCAACATGTTCAAGCCGGCCCTCTCCCGCGGCGAACTGCAGTGCATCGGCGCCACCACCCTCGACGAGTTCCGCCAGTACATCGAGGGGCCGTCCTTGACCTGCTTCGCCTCGACGCCCCGGACGGCTTGGCCGTCCCGGAT
>CAYTCI010000022.1:0-1396 GCA_964436305.1 uncultured Cytophagia bacterium
ACGCAGGTCTTGCAGGCGCGGCTGGAGGTCACCGCCCCCTACACGGCCCCCCCATCTCGCGCCGGCCCGGCAAGGCGCCGGCGCATCCCACCCTCTCGCGCCGACCCAAAACTCTCGCGCCGGCCCAAAACTCTCGCGCCGACCCGGCAAGGCACCGGCGCATCCCACCCTCTCGCGCCGACCCGGCAAGGCACCGGCGCATCCCACCCTCTCGCGCCGACCCCACCTTTGCCCAGTGCGGACTATTTAATGGCCTGCTGGAATTGGGAATCGCTCCGCAGGGAAGCCAGATCTGTGTCCTGAGAAGCCTGTTTTTTTAGTTTTTCGTTAAGAGTGACAGCCTGGCGCAGCGCTCCGAGGGATTCCTCCCGCCGCCCGGCGGCAAGGCGGATCACTGCCAGATCGTAGAGCAGTTCGGGGTTCCGGGGCGCCAGCTCGGCAGCGTGCTCGATTTTGGACAGAGCGGCCGCGAACTCTTTGCGGGTGAAAAGGGTCCACCCCTCATTCCAGGCATAGTTCATTTGGCCGTAATCGAGCAGCCGCTTGAGTTCAGGAAAGGGATCAGGATGGTCATCGACGCGGATGTCGATCGCGCGGTCGGTGAAACCGCCATAACCGGCGCCCTGCTTGACCACCAGCAGAGCCGCCGACTGCCTGCCGCGTGAATCTCCACCGGCAGCGTCACCAGCCTTGAGCGCGGCATAGAGGCGGTCGGCCAGCGTGCCTGCCGTCGTCAGGAACGCCTTTTCCATATCGATCACCACCTCTTCCCCGGTGAGGATGTTGCCCTGCACCGCGTAATTGCGCCCGTTACGTCCCCCGGCCCAGGGAATGCACGCTTTGCCGGTATAGGTGACCGATCCGCCATCGGCGGCGACTAGGCCAACCTGGCGGTGCTCCGGATCGTCATCACCACGCAGCAGAACCGTGAGGGCTTCCTGGGGGGTTAATCCTTGCTGCAGAAGATCCAATCCCCGCCAGCCGAATGTGGTATTGCAGAAAGACTGCGTCGCCACCGCTCCCGCCGTGGCCCGGGCCCAGGGCACAACGCTGCCAACCGCAAAGAAGCGTGAGGCCACCGCCACGCCGCATTCACCGCTAACCGAATCCCGGGCGACAATCGAGAAGGTGGCAATGGGCTGCCCGCCTGGACCCTGCGCGGCGGCAACAGTCAACAGCCCTGCCAGCACCATGCAAACGACCGGAATGAACTTGTGCGGCACCATCATGATTCCTCCTGTTGATAATTGAACCCCCCTGTCGCGGTATTCTAGCCAAACTCGCGATAAAAAACAAGCAAAAATCGGGCAACGTTCGTGAGGCGTGTGAGAGCGGCCGGGTTGGCGCGAGAGGAGGAGCAGGGCAACGTTTGTGAGGCGTGTGAGAGCGGCCGGGT
>CAYTCI010000022.1:1496-52651 GCA_964436305.1 uncultured Cytophagia bacterium
TGGCGCGAGAGGAGGAGCAGGGCAACGTTTGTGAGGCGTGTGAGAGCGGCCGGGTCGGCGCGAGAGGAGGGGGGACAGCGCTGGCGAGGCGTGTGAGAGCGGCCGGGTCGGCGCGAGAGAAGGGGGGACAGCGCTGGTGAGGCATGTGAAAGCGGCCGGGTCGGCGCGAGAGGGGGGGTAAAAAAAACGCCCTCCCCGCAAGCTGCACGGGGAGGGCGCTGCATATCCAGACACCCTTACTTGAGCAGAACCATCTTGATGGTGCGCTGGGTCGCTCCGCTCCTGAAGCGCGCGAAGTAGAGGCCCGAGGGGGCCATCTCACCGCGATCACTCAGGCCATCCCACTGCAGCCGATGCTGGCCTGCAGGCAGAATCCCCTGCTGCAGCACCCGCACCTGCCGGCCGATCCCGTTGAAAATGACCACCTCCACCCTGCCGGTCGCCGGCAGATCGAAGGCCAGGGTCGTCGAGGGATTGAAGGGGTTGGGATAGTTGGGATGCACCTCAAAGTGCTCGGGCAGCGCCGTCGTTCTGGTCTCGACATCAACCATGACATCCTCGAGCGAGCCCTCCACCAGTTTGAACTCGATGCCCGAAGTGGTGCCGCCGTCGGTCACCGTGACCGGCAGGGCCGCAGCCGGAATCGTTTCCGCCATTGGCATCGGCAGATAGATGGGCAGCAGGGCATTGTCATGGCTGCTCGGCACGCCATAGGCGAGCAGCTGCAGGGCAAAGGTGTTGACATCGAAAACCAGCCGGGCCGGCGTTGTGGTGTACCACTGGTCGGCATATACGGTCATGCTCAGATCGAAAAGCGACCCGATATCGCCCAGGCCGCTGCCGAAGAGCAGGCCCATATAATCGATCTCCGAGCCGTCGCTGGGCGCCAGGGTATTGTAAACGCCGAGCAATTGGTCGGCCAGGCCGAGGACGGAGCTGATTGCATAGGTGCGCAGGTAATAGGAGCCGGGCCGCAGACCGGAGATGGTGAACGCCCCGGTCTGACTGATGACGGCCCCGGTGGCGAGATCCATGTCGCTCATGCCCAGCCCGACCGGATGGCCGGTCGCATCATACGCGATCACCAGGGCTTGCGACAGCGGCAGGGTTGTGTCGAAATCCCGCAGCGTGCCGGCGATGGCGCCGCTGCCCCGCTCGAGGGTGATGTCGCACTGCACCGTCTCGCCATAACCGACGGTCATCGTCGCGCCCGCGGTGGCGAAGGTAGCGCCCCCGCCATACCAGGTGGCGGCGAAGGGAGCGACAGCCGGCAGGGCGAGGATCTTGTAGGTGCCAGGCAGGAGATGGTCAACCCGGTAGCCGCCGTTGAACTGGACGAAATCGAGGCTGGCCATTTGGCCGGTCGTGGCCTCATAGACGACAACCGGAAAGCCATCGAGGAGATCAGCGCCGGCGCGGACCGTGCCGCCGCCCTCCTGCGGCAGGTCGATGTAACCCTGGATCGTCCCGCCGCGTTCCACCTTGAAATCAACCCCGTTCACATCCGAGCTGCCGAGGGTGACCACCGCCGCGCTGTTGAAATCGCGCGCGCCGCCGTACATCTCGCTGAGATAGTTATTGAATCCGGAGAAAGGTGCCAGAGCCAGAATCTTGTATTTCCCGGCCGGCAGCGGGCCAAGCCGGTAGTGACCGGCACTGTCCATCTGATTGCTGTGAATCAGCATGCCGAGCGAGAGATAGGGCAGCGCGGAGGAGTCCTGCAGGGCAAAGAGGCGATAAAAACTCTTGCCGACATCGGTGCCCGCATCGGAGATCCGGCCGCGAATCCATTTTCCCTTCTCCAGGACAAAATTGATATTTTTCGTCTCCAGCGGCGCCACCACCTCCACCTTCGTCGCGGCGCCCGGCGTGAAGAGATTGGCCGATCCGCCATACCAGGCATCGACCACTTCGCCGGCGTGGGCGCCCGACTTGATCTTGATCAGATCGAGGAGGTTCTGATTGATCAGGGTGTCCGAAATCGTGCGCACGACGTACTGGCCGCTCGGCAGACCCGCGATCGTGAAGGCGCCGGCGGCATCGGCCTGGCCGATAAAGAGATGGAGGTTGCTCAGCCAGGGTTTGAGCTCCAGCTGCAGCAGACTGGCATCGATCGCCAGGACCCAGACCCCATCGAGGTTCTTGCCCTCCGATGACTTGATGGTGCCGGAGAGCTGGCCGCCCGGTTCGAGGACGATATCCTCCAGCACCACCTCCTCGCCCTCGTGCACGACGATCCGTCTCGCGCTGCCCGGCGTGGTTGCCCCGGAGTAGTACTGCCCGAGGTAATTGATCCCGCCGATCAGATTGCCGAGCTGATCATCGAGGTAGAGGATATATTCGCCGGCCGGCACGTTCGCGAAGGTATAGGAGCCGAAGAGGCCGAAGGTGAAGGTGACCAGCGACGAGTCCTGGGCATTGAAGAGAAACGCCGTGGCGATGCTGATCAGCTGGGCGGTATCACTCCAGCGGTAGGTGCCGGAGATGCTGCCGGGCTTGCTCCCCAACGGATAGGGCGCCAGGGTAAAGTTAACCTCATTGACCTGGGCCTCATAGCCGGCGATGGTGATCGTCTCGCCCGCCTCCCAGCTGGTATGGTTGGGGTACCAGGTCAGCATGTCGCCGGACTCGGCCACTTCCACGGCGAGTTTGAATTCGCCCACGAGGGGGACGCGAATGCTGTACCAGCCGTCGTCGGTCGATTTTTCCACCGTATAGAGGACCGCGGGGGATCCCTTGGCCGTGAAGGTGAAGGAGAGGGTCAGACCCTGCACCGGCGAGCCGTCATCCCGTGCGACGGTGCCGGTGATTTCGGCGCCGCTGCGCAGATCGAAGTCGATCGCCGGGGTGAGCTGGCCATCGGTCACCTTGACCTTTTCGGCGAGGCGCCAGGTATCGCGGGCATCAAGGCGCATCACCTGATCGTTATAGATCTCGTCGACATAAGCCTCGCTGGCGGTCAGAACGTAATAGTCGCCGGCGGGCAGGTCGCGGATGGTGTAGGTGCCGGCCGATTCGTCGACCTGGGCATCCCCGCGATAATAGCCGTAGTTATCAAAGGCGACCACGCTGACCGGATATTCCGGGGTCTCCCCTTCTCGGGTGACCGTGCCGGTGATGCCGGTGGCGGCCGTCGGCGCGGCAGCTTTGCCCAGGGTGGCCGGCTCAGCGCCGGAGCGCCGGGCAGCCCGCCAGGCCTGCATGAATTTGGGGATCAGGATCTCCGGCTGCTGCACCGCTTCCATACGCCTTTCCATCTGACGCTGGGCCGCCGCGTCCTGCAAACCGTGCTCAACGACCCGGGCAAAAGCGCTCTGCTCCCTGGCCATCGCCATCCCGGCCGTCTGAACCTCTTGCAGCGTCTGTGCGGTTTTCAGCGCCGGGGCCGCTCCCTGCGGTTTTTGCGCCGCGTGAACCTGCGTGATGACGAGGCCTAGCAGCATCGCAGTCAAGAAAACCAACCGTAACCTTGTTTTCATCCTGGTATTCCTTCTCTAATGATCCAACGCATCGCCCTCTTGCGGACGTATACCTATAACACACCATACAGGCCATTCCATTTCCCGGCGAGAAAAAAGAGGGAAGGGAATCCGCGGATACGCGGCTGAATGGCCTTAATATAACGCCATCAGCCCCGTAAAAAGGTTGCGCTGGATCACGTTTTTCATTTTGCGGGGAGGCAAACGAAGGGGGCGTTTGGTCAGCGCGCGAGGCAGCCGAGCCACTCTTCATCGAAGCGCATCTCGATGCAGGCAAAGCGGTGAGCGGCGAGGGCGGCGCGGAAGAGGCTCTCCTCTTCGCGCAGGATGCCGGAAAAGATAAAGTCGCTGCCGGCGGGGAAACGCTGCCGCAGGGACGGCAGCATGCCGACGATGACGTTGCGCTGGATGTTGGCCAGGATGAGGTCAAAGGGTCGCGGCGGCAGGTCAACGAGTTCGCCGGCGAAGCACTCGAGACCGGCGGTCAGGCCATTGGCAGCGGCATTGCGCAGGGTGGTCTCGGCCGCCACGGGGTCGACATCGAAGGCGACGATCGGCCCGGCGCCCAGTTTGGCAGCGGCGATGGCGAGGATCCCGGTGCCGGTGCCGATATCGAGCACGCGCGCCCCCGGCCGCAGCCGCTCCTCCAGCAGCTGCAGACAAAGGCGGGTGGTCGCATGGGTGCCGGTACCGAAGGCCATCTCCGGATCAATCTCGATCAGACAGGGATAGGTCCCGGCGGGCGGCGCCTCCCAGGTCGGCTTGATATAGATCTGCTCGCTGATCTCAAAGCCGGTGTAGCTTTTCTTCCATTCGGCATTCCAGTCGCGATTCTCGATCTCCTCGCTGACCACCGCCTCGGGCTGGAGGGGATGGCCCATGGCGCGCAGCTCCGCGACGTACGCCCGGACGGGGGTGAGGAGTTCCTGCTGCCCTCCCTTGAAAGAGGCGGTCAGACTGCCCTCGTTCTCGACGACGCCTTCTGCACCGAGGTCGAAGAGGAAACTGGCGAGGGCCTCGCTGCATTCCGGCGTAGCGGGCACGGTGACGGCAAGATAGATCTCACGGCGGGACATGGGGTATTCCTTTGCGGCCGGCGCCAGAGCAGCACGCCGGCGGTTGACTTATTCCGAATAGAGCACCTGCAGCAAGACCCGGCCCACCTTTTCCAGCGAGGCGGGGCTGCATTTGTCGGGGGTATCGGCCAGGGTATGCCAGTGGGGATAGTCAAAGTCGATGAGATCGATGCAGGGGATGCCGCGCTCGAGCAGCGGCAAATGGTCATCGAAAACCGCATAGCCGGGCCGGGCGACGAACTCTGTCACCCCGCTCCTGCCGGCCGCCTCCCAGACCTTGTCGACCACCGCGCGGGCATAGTGCAGCGAATTCTGCTCCTGATAGATGGTCAGGTCGGCATCGCCGATCATGTCCAGCAGGATGCCGAAACGCGGATGAAAGGAGGGCACCACGGCGCGCGCGAAATGCTGTGCCCCTTTGGCATAGCTGCGTTCATCGCCCTCCATCCCCTGGTCCTCGGCGTCGAAGAGGACGATGTCGACTCCACAGCGGGGCGGTTTTTGTTTGAGCAGGCGGGCGATCTCGAGCAGCACCGCGACACCCGAGGCGCCATCGTTGGCGCCAAGGATGGGCTTGCTGTGGTTTTTCGGATCCGGATCCTGGTCCGCCCAGGGACGGCTGTCCCAGTGGGCACAGAGGAGGATGCGCTCGCCCTTTTGCGGCTGAAAATTGGCGATGATATTGCTGGCCTGGGCCGACTGGCGCGGCGAGCCGAAGGTATGGATGAAATCCTGGGTGGCCACCTGATCGGCATAGCCGCGCAGGGCCGTGACCAGCCAGTCGCGGCAGCGCTGATGGGCCGGGCTGCCCGGCACGCGCGGCCCAAAGTCGCACTGCTTCTTCAGCTGGGCGAAGGCAAGGGCGCTGTTAAACACTGGCGGTTCCTGCGCACCACAGGAGAGGGTCACTCCGAGGCTGAAAAGGCTCAGCATCATCGGCAGCCGGTATCGCAGCATACGCGTTCCTCTCTCTCCCCGCGCCTGCTAACGGCCGCGGATGGATATATTGACATTGATGCCGAACTCATAATAGGAGGTGTCGCCGATCAGTTTGTTGTGGGTCTTGCCGAGCTCGAGAAAAGCCCCGCCATTGACGCGCTCGGAGAAACTGTACTGCAGATCGGGCTTGAAGAGCCACTTGCTGGTCTCGGCGGTGATCTCATAATCCCCGCGGGCGCGGCTCTTGCGCGTGACGTTGCTGCTCGAGGAGATGGTGACCTGCAGGTTGACACTGTTCTTGAGCCGCATGTTCTTGAAGGGCCAGACCGGAATGGGGATGCGGAAGTTGCTCTGCTTGCGGTACTGCCCCGAAACCGAGAGCTCGTTGACATCGGTCTTGGTGCCGCCCACACTGTAGCCGGAGGAGAGCGAGGTGTTCTCGGACTGGGTATAGCGCACAGTCATGGTCATGCCGTTCTTGAAACTCAGGCTCATGCCCGCCAGCGGCGAGAACTTGGCGCTGCGATCCTCCTTGGTGATGACCTCCTTGCCGTTCTCGAAATTGTAGGTCTGGTCGAACTGCCCGGAATAGCCATGGTCAAGACTGACGGTCTGGATGTACTTTTTGACCACCGGCAGTTTCTCGAGGCCGCTGATGCGCAAGGACCACTGCGGGAAGGGCATGTCGAGCTTGTCGCCATAGACCAGCCGGCTGTGCGAGCGCTGCCCGGTGGTGGTGGTGCTGCGGTTGAGCGAGGTGGTGTTGTCGTAGTTGAGGGTGACCTTGATGTTGCGCGAAATACCGAATCCCGACGAGACATGCATGTTATCATTGGTGCTCGAGGAGTTGCGGTTGACGCTGCTGCTCGAAGTCCCTGTGGAGGTCTCCATCGGCACGCCTAGGCTGTCCTGCAGGCCAAGCATGAATCGCATCCCCGGCATGCGGGTGATGCCATAGGTGGTCAGGTTCTCGCGTTTGTTGAGCGTGACGCTGAAGGGCTCAAAGAAACCGAAAAAGTGACCGAAGAGCCCCATCACCGAGAAGCCGGAGCCGCCCTCCTTGGCCGGTTTTTTTTCTTTTTCCTTATCCTTTTTCTCGCCCTGGCCGGCGTTCTGATCCTTGCCCGGCACCGGGCGCCGCGCTTGTGGCGTCGCTGGCCGGCGGCCGCCGGGCATTCCTCCGCCCTTGGGCTTGTAGATCGAGTTCCAGAGATTCTCCAGATCGAGCGAGCCGTTCAGACCGAGGGTTTTGGAGAGCTGGGCGTTCCGCGCCTGCAGTTTTTGTTGGCGGTTGAAGCCGTAGCGGAATCCGGCGGAGTAGGAGAAATTATTGGTCAGCCAGCTGAAGATCTTGGGATTGTAGCCGATCTTGAAATTCTGGTTCATGCTGGTCAGGTAGCCGAGTTCGCCCCGTTTCCACATCATCCGCAGCGAGTCAGCCGATATGCCGTAGAGGTCGTTGGCGTAGGTCCGGTTGAGATCGAAGGAGAGGGATTCGAAGATCTTCATCGAACCGCCAATCGACGAGTTGACCGCGTAGGAGCCGGTATTGGTCTCGACACCGGTGCGGGTGAGCGAGAGGCTCCTGGTCTTGGTGCCGGAGATGCGGCTGTTGAAATTCTGCGGGGTGAAAAAGAGCTTCATATCCGCCAGCTTGATCAGCCACTTGGCATCCCCGAGCCATTTGAACGGCCGGATATAATTGTTGGGGCTGAAGGCGACATCCCAGCTGAGGTCGGCGTTCTGGGTGCGGTTGGAGGTCGACTTCATCGTCGAGTTGCTGCCCTGGTCGCGCGACTCGCTGTAGCTGGTGCGCAGGCGGCTGAGTATGTTTTTGACGATAAAGTTCTTGGAGCGCGAGTTGACGCCGAGGCTGACGCTGTAGCCCTGGCGCTCGCTCACCGTGCGGATGGCCTCAAGGATCGAGTCGGGCAGGGCATCGGTCACCTGGACGTCGGTGCCGGGCTTGTATTTGGGGGTCGATTCACTGCGGCTGTAGTTATAGCTGACCGGAATCGACAGCCCCAGGCGGGCTGGAAGAAACTTGTCCGCCTGCACGCTGGTGCTGAAGCTGCCGCTGATGCTGTTATTGCCCTCACCGTACTGGGTGGCGACGTTGTGGAAATCGGCGTCCTGTTTTTCCAGCTCCCCGTTGAAATTGACCAGCCCGGCCCAGTTCATCTCGAGACGGGCGCGGTAGGCCATCCCCTTGTCCTTTTTGACATTGGAGAGGCGCAGCTCGTTCATGTAGACCTGGCCGGTGAAGGGATGGTGGGGATCGAGGTTGCGCACCCCGGCGGTCAGCACCTTGATATTGGTCAGGGCCGGGATGCCCTTGATAAACCAGCTCTTGCCGCCCCCGACGTCCAGGTAATAGCCCTTGCGATTGGAGGTCGAATCGTAATGCTCCGCGATCAGCTTGACCGCCGAGAGATCGACCAGATTGACCTCGACATTGTTGCGCGTATCCCAGCCGTCAAAAACCGGCTGGCGTACCTCGTAATAGTTGTTGGCATCGGCGCCGAAGCGCAGAAAGAATTCCACTGTAGATGAATCCTCGCGGATATGGGTCCCGCCAGGATCATAGCCATAGGTGAACATCTTGAGGGTATTGTAGTGGATGTAATCCTGTTTCTCGTAGAGGACCTTCTGGATGACGCCGGTCTCGCCGGGCTGCAGGTTGTTGACATTCATGACCAGCGACTGTTCGCGGGCGATAACCCCGGTGATGCGGTCTTGTTCCCCGGTCACGCCCGGAGGAGCGATATAGTCGGGATTGTCGTGGGTGTTGACCACCGAGATGGTCACCACCGAATCGGCGGCCGCATTGTAGGTTTCGGGAGCGAGCGCCGAGGCGACACCCAGCTCCTTCCATTCGCTGCCGACCAGATCGAGTTCAGCGATCCAGATGTAATGCGGGGTCGCTTCCTTGAAATCGTCCACCCAGAGGCGGATGAATTCGATGCGAGTGATATCGGGATTACCCACCCTGGTCAGGGTTGGCGAGGGGGCGTCCAGCGGGATGCGGTAGAGGCGCCAGCCATTGTCCTGGCCGGTCTCCTTGTTGATCGAAGCGCCGGCGATCCACATGGTGTCGGCGCTGTTGCGCTCCAGGGAGAAGGAGTAGGAAAAGTATTCGTTATTGACATCGAGCGCCAGATTGGAGTTCATGTCCTCCGAATCCGGGGTGCCGCCGCCGGCGTCATTGCGGTTGCCCTCGGTGCCGTTGATCTTGTCATAGTTGCTGCTGCCGGCGTTGTAGGCCCAGTCGTCATTGCTGTAGGGTTCGCCGAAATCGCGCACCCCGTTGCCATTCACATCCCAATAATCGCCCCCGGCGGCGACAGCCCGCGGATCGGAATTGGACATGCCGTCGACGCCGATGTCCTCGCCATCATCGAGCAGATTATTGCGGAAGCCATTGCGCATCTTGTCTTCCGAATCATATTTGCCGTTGGGGATGTAATCCTCGGAAATCTGGCCCATGTCGATGTGCATGGTGCCGGTGTTGGCCTTGACCCAGACCTCGATGAACTTGGATTCGCTCTGGTCGTAATAGCCGCTCGAAAGGCCCTTTTGCAGGCCGCCCCAGGACTGACGGATGTCCGCCAGGCTGTCGGCCGGGTGGAACTCCATGATCAGCACGCTGACGGTCTGGGCGACATTGGCATTGACGTCGCGGTTCGGCCAGATCTCCTTGATCGAGACCTGCCCGTAGGGCTCGTACCATTTCAGGTCGCCGCGGGCCTCGAGGGTGGGGTAGAGCTGGCGCGGATCGACCTTGCCGACCGGTGGTGAGGCGGGCCGCCAGCTCTTGCGGCTGATCCCCAGACCCGTGTTGCGCTTGGCCGCCTCAAAATCGTCGATATAGGCCACCCCGTCCTTATCCCCGGTATGGTCGTTGTTGCGCGTGTTGGGATTCGGAATCACCTGTGCCACCTCGCCCTCGAATTTGACATTGGTGGCATCGCGGGTATCGACAAAGGGGAGGAGATTGGCAAATCGGGTCATGAAAAAGGGCTTGAAGGTCATCGCCGTGTTGACATCCCAGACCAGGTTGCGCATCGGCCCCTTGCCCACCCGCACCTTCTGGTCCAGGGTACTCTCGTTGAGGTAGAGCAGGGTGGCGCCGATGAAGCTGTCGTCCCAGAGATCGTAGGAGGCCCGCGCCCCCATCACGGTCTTTTTGTCGATCTGGAAGATCTGGTTGCTTTCGTAGCTGATCTCGACATTGGCCGAGGGCTGCAGTGCCTCCTGGTTGAGCATCTTGAGGCTGCCGGTGAAGTACTCGATGATATAGTCGGTGCCGCGCGTCAGCCGGCGGCCGTTGAGGATGACCTCCTCCGAGTTCTCGATGACGTTCATCCCCAGGGTGTATTCGGCGCTGCGGGTCTTGGATTTGACCTCAAAGTAGAACTTGCTCTGGCCATTGATGACCTGCTGCACGGTAGTATCATAGATCGCGGGCGAGCGTTTCTCCGGCGGCAATTTGGCCTGAAATTCGGCCTCTTTCGGGTCAAAGGGCCGCAGGCTGGGCAGCCACAGTTCTCCCTGACCGAGCCGGAGAATGTTGTCATTGCGGTCGATGATGTTGTCCGGTGTGGGATCGCCGTTGCTGTTGACCCGGTCGAGTCCAAAAGCCTGCAAGTAGGTCATCGTCTTGCCGTTGACCGTGATCGTCTCCTGCGGGTCGCCGGAGGCCGGCTTGAAGAGAATACGCAGCTGGAAACCGTCCTCCGACATGTTCCGCGGACCGATCATGTAGACATTGCGCCAGGCCATATTCCAGGTCTTGTTGCTCGGCCGCGGACTCATCGGCTTGAGCAACCGCAGCTGCACGACCTTGTCGTTGTCCGGGTTGAAATCGATGCCGCCGCGGGTGTAGCCGGAGGTATCGCGAAAGGCTACCGCCAGCACCTCCGAGTCGTCGAGCGGCTGGTTCATGCGCAGATAGCCCAGCTCCGGATCAAAATAGTATTCGGTCTTTTCCTGACGAATGAAGGGACCGCGGTAATTCTCCGAGCTCTGATAGCTGGTGTCGCCCTGGGTAATGACCAGCGTGTTGGAGTCGCGCACGGCCGGCACCCAGGCCCAACCGTTGATGATCGATTCGCCGCTGGTACGGTTGTAATCGTACCGCGACTTGTAGACCTCGATGCGGGTGATACGGCGGCCGGGATCGACGAGAAACTCGCCGTTGGAACCGCGTACCGGGAACTGCTTGCGGTAATAGTCGTCGATGAAATAATAGTAGCCTTCGAGGTAGTCGTAATCCTGGATCTCCTTGACCCCTTCCGAGGCGCCGCCCTTGAGTGAGAGCTGCTTTTTCTCGCCCTTTTCCTGGCTGGCGATGGCGGTCAGGGAGAGGTTGCCCAGACGCATCGCGGTCTTGACGCCGAAGAGGCCGGCGCTCTGGCCGCCAAAGGTCACATAGCGCGTCCCCGGCAGCGAGAGGGCGATGTTGCCCGCTTCAATGCTCTGAATGATCTCATCCTCGTAGCCGGTGTATTTAAGCTGCAGGCTGTTCTCGAAATCGAAGGTGCGATCGGAATCCTGGTCGACTCCGATGGTCACCTTGTCGCCGATGTGGCCCTGCACCTTGAAGCGCTGGGTCTGCTCCATCTTGAAATTGGTGTTGGGACTCTGGTTCAGGGTGGTCTTGACCTCGCTGCGCTTTTCGTGGCGCAGGCCGCCCTTGATGCTGATATCGCCGGTAACATCGAGGCCCACCGTGCCGCCGCCAAAGATCTTCTGGAAGGCCTTGCTCTTGATCTCCACCGGGATGTCGATGCGCAGAGCGCCGCTGCCCCCGCCGGCCGTGCTCTCGCCCAGGCGGGCGAGGGCATTGCGCTGCCACAGGCTCGCCAGACTGGTCTCCTGGCGCATTTCGGCATAGCGCTGCAGCGGCAGATAGGTCGGCAGCGAAACCGGGATCTTGTCGTAATTCTCGTAAAAATTGATATTATGGCCGGTGCTGTCCACCTTGATGTCGCGGCGGATGCCGGGGACGGCACGCTTCAAGGGCGGCGAGGTGAAACCTTGCAGGCTGAGGCCGCGGAAAGGCTGCTCTTCGGTAATGGAAACCAGCGGGGAGGCCGGCGCAGGAGGGCGTAGTCCGATATAGGGTTTGGGCTGCTGTTCATCTGCCCATACCTGTCCCATCAGACTGACGATAATGACCATCGAAAGCACCACCGCAGGCGGCAGGGTGACGATCGATGCATGGGATCGACGTTTGTCCATGCGCTCGTTGAGTAAGAGAGAAAATCGGCCGAATCCGGCTCTTTTTAGGTGTTACGTGGTAGCGAACGCTCGATAACAGATCTCTCCTAACTCTTTTGTAAACAAATTTTTCCCATATGGGCGGGACGTGCCTGCGGTAGTTTATCAACCAGCAATGTACAACTATTCTTATTCAATATCAATAAAAAATACCCGGCCCCGGGCAAAAAGTTCCGGAATTTTCTGGCATGTCTCGTTTTTTTTTAATACTTTATCCAGCTCCGTCACCGGGGTGAAACTGTAAGTATTGCAAAATATGTACCATGGATCTTCACTGCTCGCTGAGACTGCATCATGTTCGTGCTCTGGCGCTACATCATCAAGGAACACATCGGGCCCTTCGTCTTCGCCATCTGCGTGATCACCCTGGTTTTCATCCTCAACCTGGTCTTCCGCGAGCTGCCGCGCATTCTCAGCCGCGGCCTGGAATTCGGCCTGATCCTCGAGTTCTTCGCCCTCAACATGGCCTGGATCGTCGCCCTGGCCGTGCCCATGGCCGTCCTGGTCGCCGCCCTGATGGCCTTCGGCCGGCTGGCAGGCGACAACGAGATCGTCGCCATGAAGGCGAGCGGGGTCAGCGTCCTGCGCATGGTCTTCCCGGTACTCGTCTGCGCAACCGGACTGGCCCTCTTCCTGGTCTGGTTCAACAATTCGGTCCTCCCCGACTTTAACCACCGCGCCCGCCTGCTCGCCTCCGACATCGCACGCAAGCGTCCGACCCTCTCCCTCGAAGCCGGGGTGATCTACCGCGATCTGCCGAACTATACGCTGCTGGTGCAGAACATCGTCGAAACTCCCGATACCGCCTATGTCGATTCGGTCTATATCGACGACAACTCCAATCCCAACTCGAGCACTTTTATCACCGCCAATCATGGCAAGATCTATCTCAACCGCCGCAATGGCCAGCTGAGCATCATCCTCTTCGACGGGGTGATGTACGAACTGAACCTGGAGCAGATGGAGCATTACCGCCAGCTGCGCTTTCCCAAACAGGTCATTTCGATCAGCGTGCCCGACATGGTGATGGAGCGCAGCGATTCGGAGTACCGCGGCGACCGCGAAAAGAGCGCGGCCATGATGCGCGAGGAGGTCCGCCAGAACCGTAAAGAGATCGCCGACGCCGTGGCGCGGATGCAGGCCAGGACCCAACCCTATCTCACCCGCTACCTGCCCGCCCTCGAGCCCGATCCCGGTGGCAGCAAGGGCCGGGAAGGCCCGATCACCCTGCCGCTGCAGCTCGCCCCCCTGCTGGCGGAGAATCAACGCCTGCAGCAGGAGCTGAGCGCCGACAACAGCTTTGTCGAGGGGCTGAACCGCAAGAACTACCAGCTGCTGGTTGAGATTCATAAAAAATACTCGATCCCGGTCGCCTGCCTGGTCTTTGTCCTGGTCGGCGCCCCGCTGGGGATGATGGCCCGCCGCGGTTCGATGGCGATGGCCGCCGGCCTGAGTTTTGGCTTCTTTCTCCTCTATTGGGCCTCGCTGATCGGCGGCGAAGAGCTCGCCGATAACCAGATCATCTCGCCCTTTATGGCCATGTGGCTGGCCGATCTCCTGGTCGGCGCTGCAGGGATCTATCTGCTGATCTATGCAGTCCGCGAATCGACCCTCATCAATCCCGGTGCCATTCGCACCTTCTTCGAACGCTTCCGGCGCAATTCCCGGCGCGGCCTGCGCGTTTCAGCCGCGGAAGAACAAGACTAGTCCTTCATCAGGAGCCGCTGCCGCGATGACCCTTCTTGACCGTTACCTGCTGCGCAAATTTATCGGGGTGCTTGCTTTCGCCCTCTTCGCCTTCATCTGCATCTTTATCATCGTCGACGGGATCGAAAAACTCGATACCTTTCTCGACAAGCAGGTCCCGTACAGCGTCATTTTCAAACTCTACCTCTACTATACCCCCTATATCATCACCCTGACCCTGCCGGTGGCGATGCTCCTCTCCAGCCTCTTCAGTGTCGGGACGATGGCCAAACAGAACGAGATCGTCGCCCAGATCGCCTCGGGCCGCTCGCTCTACCGCATCCTGGCGCCGGTTTTTGTGCTGGCGCTCCTTGTCAGCCTCGGCGCGATCTGGTTTGGCGAGGCGGTGGTGCCGCGCGCCAGTGCCAGCCGCGCCCAGCTCATCGACCAGCATGTCGAAAAACAACGGGAGATTTGGCGCAAACGGGTGAACAATGTCTATGCCCGCGATGACCAGGAGCGGCGCATCAGCATGCGCTGGTTCGATACCGTCAGCAACACCGGACACATGATCAACATCCGCCGCTTTGCCGGGCTCGAGCTCGAGCTGCATATCTATGCCAGCCGGATGGAGTGGCGGGACAGTACGTGGGTGTTGTCGGAGGGGGTGGAACGGGTGTTTACGCAGGGGACCGAGCAGGTCCGGGCTTTCGACCGGATGGTGCTGGAAGGGGAGAACCTCAGGCCCGCCGATTTCGCCAAGATCCTCAAAAAGCCGGAGGAGATGTCCTACCGCGAGCTGAGCAGCTTCATCCGCGAGGTGGAGCGCAACGGCGGGGATCCGAATCACTGGCTGGTCGATCTCTACCACAAGATCGCCATCCCCTTTGCCAATTTCATCATTGTTCTCTTTGGCGCACCGCTCTCCTCGCCCAAGCGTCGTAGCGGCACCGCCACCGGCTTTGGCATCAGCCTGGCGGTCTGTTTCATCTATTTTGGCATCGTCAAGACCGCGCAATCGATGGGCCAGAACGGCCTGCTGCCGCCGCTGATCGCGGCCTGGTCGGCCAATCTGATCTTTTTTATCGCCGGGATCTGGGTGCTGCTGAGGGCGCCGAAATAGGCCGGTGTGGCGGCGCTCACTCCTCGCTCAGGCCCGCCAGACCGCTGATGAAGGCGCCCACGCGGATGCTGCGCACCCCGAGGGCCTGCAGGTGGCCGGTTGCAGCGTCCGCAAAGGTCCAGACCGGTTTGCCCCACTGCCGCACCCGGCTGCAGAGCTCTTCGGTGCGGCCGCCCGGCGCGGCATAGGCGATGAAGACCAGATCGGCCGCCGCTGCCATGCAGAGATTACGCGTGAAGGCGGTGTCGCGGGTGATGCGCGTCTCGCTGATGCCAAAATTGAGCAGGAGATAGCGGTTCCGGGCCAGCAGTGAACGCTCGTCCGGCGACAGCCGCCGGTTTTCCAGCGAGCGCGCCGGGCAGTGGATCATCGGCGTGGCGCTGCGGTGCAGCAGGGTGAACCACTCCCGTTCCACCGGCGAATGGAAACCGCTCATCACCGTCACCAGGTTCTGCCGCAGGCCGTTGGCCAGGTCAAAGGATTTGCTGAGGATACTCCCCGGGCAGCGCACAGAGGAAAAAAGCGCCAGTTTGCAACTTTGCAGCAGGGCGACCTCACCGGTCATCTCCAGCCAGGCCGGGGCTTGCCGCCCCAGGGCCTCGTGCAGACCCGGAAGCAAGTCCCGGCTGCGCTGGCCCGCAATTTTTACCACCTCCACTCCCCCCTCGTCCGCTCTCTGTCGTACCATTTGCTTCTCCCCATTCAACATCCAAGCAGATGGCGCTCCCCAGGCTACCCAGGTTGCGGCTGATTAAATATAGTGCATTTTCCGGTATGGGGCAATTCAAATCGCCGGCGGCCCGGCATTTTTTGCCAGCAGCGCCTCGATGACCCGGCCATTGGCCCGCGGAAAGGCGTAGCTCTGCAGCTCTGCGGCCGTAACCCAGCGCCAATCGCTGCACGCCTTGCAGGCCGGCTCACCGCTGAGCCAGACGCAGTGAAAGACATGCAGAGTGATGGAAAAGTGGGTATAGGCGTGTTCCACGCTCATGAATTTCTCCACCACCCGGATCTCGAGCCCCACCTCCTCGGCCGCCTCGCGCACCGCAGTCTCCTCGAGACGCTCTCCCGGTTCCTGCTTGCCCCCCGGGAACTCCCACAGCCCGCCAAGCAGCCCCTTTTCGGGCCGGCGGGCGATCAGCAGCTCGCGGCCGCGCCAGATCAGGGCCGCTGCGATCTGGTGATGCGGCTTGGCCCGGGAGGGGCGTTTGACGGGATAGCGCTCGGGCTCCCCTTCGCGCCGGGCGGCACAGCAGGCCGCAACCGGACACGCCGTGCAGGCGGGCGAGCGCGGGGTGCAGATCAGCGCCCCCAGCTCCATCATCGCTTCATTGAAATCGCCCGGACGCTCCGGATCGAAAAAGGCGGCCGCCAGCGCCGCAATCGTTTGCCGGCCCGCTGCCGACCGGGCCTCCGCGGAAACGGCCGCCAGGCGCGCGATCACGCGGGCGACGTTGCCGTCGACCACCACCTCGGGCCGGCCAAAAGCGATGCTGAGAATGGCTGCCGCGGTATAGACCCCGATGCCCGGCAGGGCGCGCACCGCCTCCGGCGTTTGCGGAAAGCGACCGCCGTGCTCGTGCATGATCTGCCCCGCTGCGCGGTGAAGATTGCGCGCCCGGGCATAATAGCCCATCCCCTCCCAGGCCTTGAGCACTTCATCCAAAGGCGCGGCGGCCAGCGCCGCCACCTCCGGGAATCGCGCCAGAAAGCGTTCGAAATAGGGCAAGGCCTGCTTGACCTGGGTCTGCTGCAGCATGATCTCCGAGATCCAGACCCGATAGGGATCGCGGTTCTCGCGCCAGGGAAGGCGCCGGGCCGAGGCGCCGAACCAGTCGAGCAGCGCCGCCCGGCACTGCTGCAACCAGGCCGCATCCGGCCACACCGCATCGGGTCCTGCCAGCCCCGCTCCGGCGCAAGGGCCGCAGGTCGGTGGGTCGCAGCGCGGCTTGCCGCGGAGGGCGCCGTCGTTCATGCCGACGGCCCCACCGCATTGAACCAGCAGATCTCCCCGGCCGGGCGCCGCTTTTTCTCCGGGGTGTTGGTGTGCGCGGAGTAGCCCACCGCCAGGATGGCCACCGGCCGCAGCCGGCGCGGCGTCCCCAGCGCCCGGCGTACCCCGCCCGGGCTGAACCAGCCGATCCAGCAGGTGCCGAGGCCCAGCTCCGCCGCCTGCAGGCAGAAATGCTCGCCCGCGATCCCGGTATCGATGAGGTAATAGGGGATGCCGGTCAATCCCGTGCCCAGACGGTTGGCGAGAAGGTCGAGCTCGGCGAAGAGGACCACCAGCACCGGCGCCTTTTCAGCCCAGCGCGTCGCCCGGTAAATCCCCGAAAAGGCGCCTGCCACCAGCTGTGCCCTGGCCGCCGGATCATCGAGGATCAGGAACCGCCAGGGCTGAACATTCTCCGCCGAGGGCGCCAGCCGCGCCGCCTCGACACACTGCAGCAGCAGCGCGCGCTCCACCGGCTGCTCCGTGAAGCGGCGCACGCTGCGCCGCGCCTGAATGAGTTCCATCAGTCTTCCCACCCGGCTCCCCTCCTCCGCCGCGCTCCCGGAATCGACATAAAATATCCCTTCTGACATTTTTTTCTTGATAAAAAGCGAAATAAGTGATAAATTATGGCCTGCAATTGCGGTAAACGCACCCATAGCTCAACTGGCAGAGCAACTGACTCTTAATCAGTAGGTTCAAGGTTCGATTCCTTGTGGGTGCACTCGACTTGAGGGTATTCGGCAGAATACCCTCTTTTTTTGCTACCCCTATCCAGCAGGACCAGAATGGCCGAAGAACCTCAGCCCCTGATCTCGGTGATCATCGCCTCCTACCGGCAGCAGCATTACATCTTTGATGCCCTCGCCTCGGTCTTCGACCAGGAGTGTGATTTCCCCTTCGAGGTCATCGTCGTCGATTCAAGCGGCGACGACACCGCACAGCTGGTGCGTGAGCGCTTTCCGCAGACCCGGGTCGTCGCCCTGCCGCAGCGGGCCTACCCTGGAACCGCCCGCAACGCCGGTCTCGAGATCGCCCGCGGTGCGTATTTCGCCTTCACCGACACCGACTGCCTGGTCGACCGCCGCTGGCTGCACCATCTGGTCGCCGCCCACCGCCAGGGCCATCCGGTCGTGGGCGGCCTGGTGCGCAATGGCACCCCCTGGAGTCTCTTCGGCACCCTCGATTATCTGCTGGAATGCAGCGATCTGTTGACCCCCTACGCCACTACGGCCAAGGATCATTTCGGCACCGGCAACGTCTCCTTCACCCGAGCGATCTATGATGAGTTCGGCCCCTTCGCCGGCCAGATTAAGGGGAGTGACAACATGTACTTCCGCAAGATCCACGGTGCCGGCCGGATACTCTACTGGGAGCCCAGGGCGGTCATCTGGCACCGCAACCGCACCCGGCTGCGCAAGATCCTGCGCAACCAGTATGAGCTCGGGGTCGGTGCGGCGCAAAATCGCCGGAAAAATCCTCTGCGCGGCCGGATCTTCATCCGCCACCCTTATCTGCTTCCCCTGATGCCCCTGGTCCGCACCGGCATGATCGGACAGCGGCTGCTGCGCTACAGTCCCCTTAATTTCCTCAAGTTCGTGCTCTTGCTGCCGCTGGTGCTGCTCTGCCTGAGCGGGTATACCGCAGGGTTCTGGCAAGGCTGCCGCCTGCCGCTCGATCACTCCCCGCGGTAGCGGTTGGTGATCGGCATGCGCCGGTCCTTGCCGAAGGCGCGCGGGGTGATCTTGATGCCGGGCGCCCCCTGGCGGCGTTTGTACTCGGCCAGATCGACCAGCCGCGCCACCTTGCGCACCATTGCCGCATCAAAGCCCTGGGCGATGATCTCCGCGGCACCCATCTCCTTTTCCACATACATCTCGAGCACGGCATCGAGGAGGTCGTAGGGCGGCAGGCTCTGCTGATCGGTCTGGTTGGGGCGCAGTTCCGCCGAGGGGGCCTTGTCGATGATCGCCCGCGGGATCAGATCGCGGCCCGCCAGCTTGTTGCGATATTCCGACAGGGCATAGACCATGGTCTTGTAGACATCCTTGAGCGGCGAAAATCCGCCGGCCATATCGCCATAGATCGTGCAATAGCCGACGCTCACCTCGCTCTTGTTGCCGGTCACCAGTACCATCCAGCCGAATTTGTTCGAGAGGGCCATCAGCAGATTGCCGCGGATACGCGCCTGCAAATTCTCCTCGGTGAGGTCGGGTGGCTTGCCGGCAAAGGTGTCCTTGAGGGTCTCCAGCAGCGCCGTGAAGGCCGGCGCCACCGGCAGGTTGAGCAGGGTGATGCCGAGGTTCTGCGCCAGCTCCTCGGAGTCGGTGACGCTGCCGCGGGAGGAGTAGGGCGAGGGCATGGTGACTCCGACGACGTGTTCCGGGCCGAGGGCGTCGGCGGCCAGAACCGCCACCAGCGCCGAATCGATGCCGCCGCTCAGCCCCAGGGTCACCTTGTCAAAGCCATTCTTGCGGGTGTAATCGCGGAGGCCCAGCAGCAGGGCCTGATAAATCTCCTCGACCTCATGCTTGACCGGGGCGATGGCGCGCGCCGCAGCCTGAAAGGGCGCCTTGATCCCCGGATTCCAGCCAACGGCGAGGAGCCGGGCGGGTGCAAGCTCCCCGGGCTGCACCGCTGCGAGCCGGCTGCGCGCCTGCCGCAGTTCGGCGAACTCGCGCACGGGCCAGTCGAAAACCAGGAAATCCTCCTGAAAGCAGCCGCCTGCGGCGAGGAGGCGGCCGTCCGCCGCCACGACCAGACTGCGGCCGTCGAAGACCAGCTCATCCTGGCCGCCAACCAGATTGAGGTAGGCGACGAGGCTGCCGCAGCGGCGCGCCCGCGCCTGCATCAACACCAGCCGCTCCTCCCCCTTGTTGCTGTGAAAGGGCGAAGCGGAGATGTTGAGCAGCAGGTCCGCGCCCGCACCCAGGGCTTCGGCCTCGACGACGCTCTCCTCGATCCAGATATCCTCGCAAATGCTCAGGCCGATGCGCAACGCCCCGAGATCGAGGACCAGGGGCTCGCTGCCGGCGGCGAAATAGCGCTCCTCGTCGAAGACGCTGTAATTGGGCAGGTGCACCTTGTGGTAGACCCCGAGGACCCCGCCACGATGCAGCACGGCGGCGGCGTTGAAGAGCCGCCCCTGCAGCTCATCGACAAAACCGACGACGCACAGGCAGTCCCCACTGGCGGCGGCAAGGGATTGCAGCTGCTCACGCTGGTCGGCGATGAACTGACGGCGCAGCAGCAGATCCTCGGGCGGATAGCCGGTCAGCGCCAGCTCAGGAAAGGCGACCAGATCGCAGCCGGCCCGCGCCGCCTCGGCCATCCTGTCAGCGATCAGGCGGCTGTTGCCCGGCAGATCACCGACCACCGGATTGATCTGCGCCAGCGCCATGCGGAAGAACGACTCAGCCATGTGCACGATTCCTTTTTCCGCAAAGGCTCCCGCCCTGCGGTACTATGTAAGGTTCTGCCGCGGCTGCATGAAAAATAAGGGATTGACTTTTATCAGCCGGGTTTGTACATTGAAAAATTAGGAAAAAAAATCCAAATCAGCAACCCTCTTTATCGGACAGGTATCTGCATGACACGTTATCTCGTCACCGGCGGCGCCGGCTTCATCGGCAGCAATTTCGTCCACTATCTGCTGGCCAAATATGGGTCAGAGGTGGAGATCATCAACATCGACAAACTGACCTATGCGGGCAATCTCGACAACCTCAAGGACATCGCCCAGGCCCCCAACCACCGTTTTGTTCACGGCGATATCTGTGACGCCCGGCTGGTCGAGGAGCTGATGCCGCAAGCCGATGTCGTCGTCAATTTCGCCGCGGAGAGCCACGTCGACCGCTCGATCGGCGCCCCCGACGACTTTATCAAGACCGACATCTATGGCGCCTTCGTCCTGCTTGAGGCGGCGCGCAAGACCGGCGTCAAGAAATTCATCCAGATCAGCACCGACGAGGTCTACGGCAGCATCCTCTCCGGCTCCTTCAGGGAGACCGACCGGCTCGAACCCTCGAGCCCCTACTCCGCCTCCAAGGCGGGCGCCGACCGCCTCGCCTTCTCCTATTTTGTCACCTATGGTCTGCCGGTGGTGATCACCCGCTGCTCCAACAACTACGGGCCCTATCAATTCCCGGAAAAGCTCATCCCCCTCTTCGTCACCAACGCCCTCGAGGACAAAAACCTGCCAATCTATGGCGACGGCCTCAACGTCCGCGACTGGATCTACGTCATGGACCACTGCGACGCCATCGATTTTCTCGTCCATAACGGCGAAAACGGCCAGGTCTACAATGTCGGCTCCGGCAACGAGCGCACCAATCTGGATATCACCGCCATCATCCTGCACGAACTGGGCAAGCCGGAGAGTCTGAAGACCTATGTCGCCGACCGCCTCGGCCACGACCGCCGCTATTCGGTCGACACCGGCCGGATCCGCAACCTGGGCTGGCAGCCGAAGCACACCTTCGAGGAGGCGATGGTTCATACCATCCAGTGGTATAAAGCCAATTCGTGGTGGTGGAGCAAGCTCAAGACCGGCGAATACCTCGCCTACTACAAACAAAACTACAAGCGCGATCTCTAAGCCGGGGGCTCTCTCCTTTCATGCGGACCATTCTCAACGTTGTCGGCGCCCGGCCCAATTTCATGAAGATGGCCCCGATCCACCGGCGGATGCTGGAACACGGCGGGGTACGGCCGATTCTGGTGCACACCGGCCAGCATTATGATGCCCGGATGTCGCACGCCTTTTTTACGGAGCTCGGCATGCCCGAACCCGACCAGTTCCTCGGGATCGGCTCGGGCAGCCATGCCGAACAGACCGGCGCGGTGATGATCGCCCTGGAGAAACTGCTGCTGGAGATCAAACCCGACGTCCTGATCGTGGTCGGCGATGTGAATTCCACCCTGGCTGCGGCCCTCGCCGCCGCCAAACTGCACGTCCCGATCGCCCACGTCGAGGCGGGGCTGCGCAGCGGTGACCGCTCCATGCCCGAAGAGATCAACCGTATCCTCACCGACGCCCTCGCCAGCTGGCTTTTCATCACCGAGCAAAGCGGCTGGGATCATCTGCGCGCTGAGGGGACGCCGGTGCAGCGAATGCACTTCGTCGGCAATGTCATGATCGACTCGTTGAGCGAGCACCTCGCCAAGGCCCGCGGCTGTCCCGTCCTCGAGGAACTGCAGGTGGCGCCGGGTGACTATGCGCTGCTGACGCTGCATCGTCCCTCCAACGTTGACAACCCCCTCCTGCTCGGCACCATCATCACCGCCCTCGAGGAGCTGCAGCAGGAGCTCAAGATCGTCTTTCCGGTTCATCCGCGCACGGAAAAGATGATCGCCCGCTTCGGCCTGCAACCGCGCCTGGCGGCGATGAAGAACCTCATCCGCGTTGAACCCCTTGGCTATCTCGCCTTTCTGCGGTTGATGAGTGCCGCCGCCTATGTGCTCACCGATTCCGGCGGCATCCAGGAGGAGACCACCTGGCTCGATATACCCTGCCTGACCCTGCGCGAGAGTACCGAGCGGCCGGTCACAGTAACCCTTGGCAGCAACCGCCTCGTCCCGCTGGAGAGCGGGGCGATCATTGAACATGCGGCGCTCGCGCGCTCCGGCCGGCTGGTGCGCCAGCGCATCCCGCCCTTGTGGGATGGCCGCGCCAGCGAGCGCATCGTCCGAATTCTGCTTTCATGATCTGATGGAGTCAATATGAAAAAAGGATTGATCCTTGCTCTCTTCGTCCTGCTGCAAAGCGCCCAGGCTCAGGATGCGATGCAGAGCATGCTCGAAAGCTCGCTGCGTACAAAACTGCAGCAGCCCGCCTCGCCGGTGCTGACGCCGGCCGTCGCCCTCGAACAAGAGATCGACGCGGCGGCATACTATGTCGGACCCGGCGACCAGTTTCTCATCCTCGTCGGCGGCACCGGCACCGATAATCTCGAGGCGGTGGTCTCGCCGGAAGGCGACCTGATCCTTCCTGCCATCGGCGCCATCCCGGTGGCGAACCGCTCGCTGCATGACGCCAAGAGCGCAATCCTTGACCGTCTGGCCAGCAAGTATACCAGCCGGGGCATCACGGTCCATCTGACCCGGCCGCGCAGCTTCAAGGTCTCCGTCGCCGGTGCGGTGCAGAATCCCGGGCTGGTCGAGGTGACCGGCGCCAGCCGGGCCGCCGAGGCTATCGACCTCGCCGGCGGTCTGATCCAGCCGCTCAAGGTGCAAACCAAGACCGAGCAGGTCATGGTCCAGACCCCGGTGACCCAGGAGAGCTCGGTGCTGACCTCGCGGATGAATCCGCTGGTCCAGATCGAGTATACCGCCGGCTCCCAACGCAACATCACCATCCGGCGGCGGAATGGCGAGCTGGTTCATGTCGATCTGCAAAAGTACACCCTCACCGGCGATCTCGGCGTCAACCCCTGCCTGCGCGACGGTGACGTCGTCATCGTCCCCAATGAGGAGGCCACCGCCGGCCGGGTTTCCATCTATGGCGCCCTGAAAAGCCCTGATCTCTTCGAATTCGCCCCCGGTGACCGCATCTGCGATCTCATCGACATGGCGCATGGGTTCACCACCGACGCCGATTCCAGCGCCATCGAGCTGGTGCGTTTCCGCGGTGCGGGATCGAGTACCTTCAAGCAGGTGCTCAGCTTGCCGGCCGGCGATGCGGCCGAGCGCGCCCAGACCCTGAACTTTCCCCTGCAGCCCGACGACCGGCTCTATGTCCGCTTTCAGCCCAAATTCCATGAGACCCGCAATGTCGAGGTAACCGGTGAGGTTTACTATCCCGGCATCTATGCCATCAGCGACGGGGAGAGCCATCTGACCGATCTGATCCAGCGCGCCGGCGGCCTGACCAAAGAGGCCTCCCTCAAGAACGCCTTCATCCAGCGCCGCGCCCAGGAGGATCTCGCCGATCCCGAGTTCGAACGCCTCAAAAAGATGACCGTGACGGAGATGACCGAGAACGAAAAGGCCTATTTCAAGATCAAATCGCGCGAGCGGGTCGGCGGCATGGGCGTCGATTTCTCCGCACTCTTTGAACGAGGCGACAAGTCGCAGGATGTCCTCCTGCGCGACCGCGATCTCATCAATATCCCCGCCCGGGAACAGACCGTCAAGGTCTCGGGACAGGTGGTCAATCCCGGCCTCTATCCTTACCAGCCGGGAAAAACCCTCAAACACTATCTCAACGAGGCGGGCGGCTATAACTGGAATGCGCGCAAGAGCAGGGTGCGCATCATCCGCAGCCAGACCGGGGAATGGGCCAAGCCGAACGATGATACCATCGTCGAGATCGGCGATACCGTCTTTGTGCCGGAAAAGCCGGAGCGCGACTACTGGGAACAGGCGCGTAGCCTGATCACCGTCATCGCCCAGATGGCGATGATCTATTCGGTCATCTATAACGCGCAGCGGAACTGAACCCAGCGGGCGCTACGGGTGGGTTTCTTTTACGCAGAGGCACAAATATCAACCAAATCCCTTGAATAATAACGTCCCGTTTACTATCTTGAAATAGGGGCGGTAGCGCACTCCGATCTGACCGCCACGGCCTGGTATGGACGCTTGCTGGTTCACCTGCACAGGGCAGCCCGGACCGCTACAGGGGAAAGCTCCAGCCATGATCGGGACTACCATCTCCCATTACCGGATCCTGAAAAAGCTCGGCGAAGGCGGTATGAGCGTCGTCTACCAGGCCGAGGACCTCAAGCTCGGCCGCCTGGTGGCGCTCAAATTTCTGCCCCCCAGTCTCGCCGCCGGCGAGGCCGAAAAACAGCGCTTCATGCTCGAAGCCCGCACCGCCTCCTCTCTCGATCATCCCAATATCTGCACCATCTACGAAATCGACGAAACGCGGGACGGCCAGATCTACATGGCCATGGCCTGCTATGAGGGCGAAACCCTCAAAAACCGCCTTGAAAAGGGCCGTCTCTCCATTCCCGAAGCCCTGCAGATCGCCCTGCAGATCGCTCAGGGGCTCGCCAAAGCCCACGCCCGCGCTATCATCCACTGCGATGTCAAACCCGCCAATATCATCTTTACCACCGATAGCATCGCTAAAATCCTCGACTTTGGCATTGCGAGGCTGCTCGCCCCGGGTCAGCGGGATGGTTCCGCTTCCACGGCCGGTACCGTCGCCTATATGGCCCCCGAGCAGACCCGGGGCGAACCGGTCGACCAGCGTGCCGATATCTGGTCTCTTGGCGTCCTCCTCTACGAGATGATCGCCGGCCGGTTGCCTTTTGACGGCGACCTGGAAATCGAACTGCTCTACGCCATCAATAATGAAGCGCCCATCCCCATCCAGAATCTGCGGCCGGAGGTGCCGGACGCCCTCGCAACCTTGCTCAACCAATCTCTGGCCAGGAATCCGAGCGCGCGCTATCAGACCATTGTTGAACTCATCGCTGCGCTTGGCCGCTGTCTTCGAACCGGTGCGGATGCCGGCACAACGAATACCTCTGGCGAGGAACCGCAAGCCTCCCCGGCCAAAAGAAAGCGGCGAAGAGTGCTGCAGCTCACTGCCGCTCTGTTACTTCTCGCCGTCCCCCTCCTCTTCTGGCTGCTGTGGCCTCGCCACATGGGGGAATCTCCTCCGCCCCTTTCCGACAAGACTTTCGCTATCTTTCCCTTCACGGTCAACGGGGCAGCCGACATGAAGTACCTCGAAGAAGGGATGATGGATCTCTTTTATACGAATCTCAATGGCGCCGGGGGGCTGCGCACTGTTGATCCCAGGGCCCTGCTCAACCAGCTGCGGTTGTTGCGCAAGGAAAAGATTGATTTCGCGGATGCGCAAAATATTGCCCGATTTTTTGGCGCCCGCCATTTTATCATGGGTAGCCTTATCGCCGCCAACGGCGAGCTGCGCTGCAGCGCCGCCCTCCATGACGCCGCCGGTGACGGCCGGGAGGCGATTCCCGTCACGGCCGAGGGCAAGGGGGATGACCTCTTCGCGTTGGTCGATGGACTGACCCGCCAGATCCTCGCCCGCTATTCCACAGCTCCGGCGGACCGCGTCGAGCTCCTCGGCGCCCGTACAACGCAGTCCCTGCCCGCCCTCAAGGCTTATCTACAAGGGATCAGGGAGGACCGCGACGGCCACTTGCAGGAGGCGCGCCGATTCTATTCGCAGGCGGTCGATCTCGACAGCGCCTTCGCTATGGCCTGGCTCAATCTCGGTTATCTGGAATGGGGTTATTTGATGGAACTCGACCGGGCGCAGCGCTGTCTGGAGCAGGCCTCGCGACACCGTGGCATGCTCTCCTCCCGGGACCAGAGCGGCATCGATTTTTTGCAGGCCGTCCTCCAGGGCGAGCATGAGCGGGCCCTGGAGATCGCCGGGCAAATCGTCCACGAGTTTCCCGATGATGTGTGGGGATGGACGCAGGTGGCCTCGCTCTGGCCGCAATGGGCCAATCAGCTCGGCCGTTCTGTGCTCGAACGCTACGATGCTTTCGCAAAACTGCTGCAGCTCGACCCCGAAAATGCATCCAATTACCAGCAGGTGCTCTTCTCCGCCTACATCCGCGGCGACCTGGCCGAGATCGATCATTATATCGCCCGATTCAGGCAGCTCAGCCCGGACCACGAGTACGGCTGGATGGTCCTGGCACCACGCGCTTTCATCACGGGCGATCCCGCCGACCAGCGGACCATTCTCCAGGAGGCCAGGCTGGTGGACGATGGAAACCTCCTCAACGGCATCGCCAACAGCAGCGTCCTGGCCAAAAACCTGACCGATGTCATCCCCCTCACCCGCGTCGCCGTGGAGGCGGAGCGCAGCCCTGCCATACGCGCCTCGGGCTGTCTCTTTCTCGGGCTCCAGGAGATGAGCCGCGGGCGCTGGGGTGCGGCCATGGCGAAACTGGATACCCTCGAACAGTTGCATCCCGGCTACAAATTCATCATCCAGGGGCTTTACAACCCCCTCTTTTTCGAAATGGCGCCGGCAGACCGGCCTCCAGGCCAGCCGGGATCCTTCCTGCCAACCGGATCCGGTGGCGAATTGGAGAAGAGATTCATTACGGAAATGGCCTTTGCCGACGCCCGCAATCTGCTCCGGCAAATCGAGTTGTACAGCCTCGGCCTGGCTGCCTCCTATTCCGGGGATTCGCTCAAGGCCGGGGCAGCAGCGGCCACACTGCTCGCCGGGACGCCGCCCGAGGAGGCGCGCTCCCTGGTGCGCATCTGGGCCGCCACCCTGCGCGCCCTGATCGCCCGAAGCGGCCGCCGTTATGAAGCGGCGCTCACCCAGCTCGAAAAGGAGCGGGTCGTCATCCGCTTCCCGCTCTTCTGGAGCCCGGTTTATAACACGGCCTTCAGCCGCTACCTCCGTGCCACTCTCCTTGAAGAGCTGGGCCGCGATGATGAGGCCCTCGCCTGGTTTGCATCGATTGCGCAAAACTACCATTATGATCTGCCGTTCCGGGCGCCCGCCGCCCTGCACAGGGCGCGGATCCACGACCGCAACGGCAGAAAAACCGCGGCCATCCGCGAATATGAACGCTTTCTCGCCCTGTGGCGGAAGTGCGACCCCGAGTTCAAGCCCCTCGTCGCAGAGGCGGAAGCAAGAATCACTGCACTCAGATAGTACCGCCGGCAGCCGGACAGCGGCAGCCGTTCACGATCATCCTGGAGGAGCAGCCTGTGAAAAGGACCGGCATGATTCTGATCATCGTATGGTGGATGGTCACAGCGCACGCCCAGACCATCACCGGACGGCTGGAGGGCCGCGTGACCGACGCCGCCCAGATCCCGGTGGCCGGCGCCAACATTCGTATCAGCGGGGAAACTCTGCAGGGCTTGCGCGGCGCCGTCAGCGACGCCCGGGGCCGTTTTCAATTCGCGGCGCTGCCGGTCGGCGCCTGTCAGGTCGAAATCAGCCACGTGGCTTTCCACCGGGCCCTCATCACCGGAGTCGTCATTCAGCTCGGCAAGACCACCACGCTCGGCGACATTCAGCTGCGCTCCCGCGATGTGAAGTTGCCCGATGTGACGGTCCTGGCAGAGCGGCCGCTGATCGATCCGGCGCAAACCGAAGAAGGCGGCAGCCTCAGTGCCCGAACCATCGCCCGGCTGCCGGTCGAGCGCAGTTATAGGAGTGTCATCACCCTGATCCCGCAGGCCAACGTCAGCTATTATGGCGATGGGGCCAACATCGCGGGCGCGACCGGAATGGAGAACAAGTATTTCATCGACGGCATGGAGGTGACCGATCCCTTTCGTGGTTTGGGCGGCACCAACCTGCCTTACAACTTTATCCAGGAGGTGCAGGTCCGCACCGGGGGGTATCAGGCGGAATACCGCAGCACCCTGGGCGGGATCGTCAATGTCATCACCTGGTCCGGTGGCAACGAATTCCACGGCCAGGCCTTCGGCTTCTTCACCAACAACCGCTTCAGCGGCGAGCCCCGCCAGCCCATGCTCGCTCCTCCCCGTAGTGATTTTGCGCAATACGATGCCGGATTCCGGCTGGGAGGCCCCATCCTGCGTGACCGGCTGTGGTTTTTCGCCGCCTGGAATCCAATCCGGGAGCGCGAGGAGGTGCTCATCCCGGGGCAGGGCTATTATTCCGATCTCATCACCACGCAGGCCTTTGCCGCCAAGCTGACCTGGCAAGCGAGTCGAAAAGATAATCTCATCCTGACTATTTTCGGCGATCCGCAGCGGCGCCGCGGGATCGGCGATACCTTTGGTAACTTCGGCACCCCCACCTCCTTTGCCGATCCCGATCCCTTTCTCGAAAAGATCCGCCGCGGTGGCATCAACTATGCGCTCAATGGCACCCATCAGCTCGGCGCCAGGCTGCTGCTGGAAACCCGGGCCTCCCTGCTCACCTGTCAGGAAAGTAACCAGCCCGAGACGGAGAGGGGCCGGGCGCAGTCCCTTTACATTGATATGGACGGCCGCTGGTCGGGCGGATCTCCCTCTCGTGTCAACGCCCGCTCCCGCGTAGTGAGCGGTGGACTCGCATTGACCTATGCCGGCAGCCGGCATCTGCTCAAGGGCGGTCTGGAATACCGCGACAACGGCCTTGACCTCGACTCGTACGCAGCCTCGATTACCCGCCTGGGCGAAACAGACTGGTTCGTCTATCGCGGCCGTGCCGACGGCACGGTGCATAACCGCCTTCTGGCTCTCTTCATTCAGGACGCCTGTCAGCTCACCGCCCGGCTCAGCCTTCAGGCCGGTCTGCGCTGGGAGGGACAATATTTCATCGCCTCCACCGGCAAGCTGGCCCAGTCCATTCCGGATCAAGTGCAACCGCGCTTCGGAGTTATTTACCAGCCAGGACCAGCCGGCACACAAAAGATTGCGCTTACCCTCGGCCGCTTTTATGAAGAACTCTCCACCTGGATCTCCGCCAGCTATTTCCTGCAAAATTCGCTGACCGCCCTGGATTACTACTCCCACGATCCCGCCGTGGATCCGCAGAATCCCGACAACTCGCTGCAAATCCTCACCAAAATCCGTCCGGCCCTGGCAGATCTCTCGGGACAATATTATGACGCCATCGCCGCCGGTTATGAACGGCGTCTCTCCGTCGCCCTCAAGATCAGTGTGAGCGGGACCTGGCGCACCCTCCGCGAGGGGATCGAGGACGGCTTTGACCCGGTCACCGGTGACGTCTGGTTCGCCAATCCGGGCAAAGGGGTGCTTAAGGCCTACCCCAGGGTCAGGCGGGAATACGGCGCCCTGGAACTGCGGCTGGAAAAACCCTGGGACGGCCACCTCGCCCTGCTCGCCGCTTACCTGCTCTCCAGAACCTGGGGCAACTATCCGGGATTGTACAATTCGGACTTCAATTACAACGCCCCCAACGCCAATGGCTCCTTCGACCAGGTGGAAACCCTGATCAATGGCACCGGTCTGCTGCCGAACGACCGGACCCACGTTTTCAAGGCCTCGGGTTCCATCAACGTGGTCAGGGGGCTGCAGCTGGGAATCTCGGGATTCTGGCAGAGTGGCACGCCCCTTAACGAATGGGGCGGTTCCTCTGTCGGCGCTCCCTGGTACCGCTTCATGCAGCGGCGCGGCACCGCCGGCCGCACGCCGGCGCTCTTTGACCTCAACATGCGGCTGCTTTATGATCTGCCATCTCCGCTGCGATATGCCATCAAGCCGCGCCTTATGCTTGATGCTTTCCACATCGGCAGCCGCAGAACCCCGGTCGCTTATGAGCAGGTCCATTATTTCAGCCTGGACGAGAATGGCGCAAACATCAACCTCAATCCGCTCTACGGCAAAGCCACCCGCTATCAGCCGCCTATGGCCGTCCGGCTGGGAATGGAAATCGACTTTTAGCAGGCTGGTGCAGATCTGACAGTGTCTTGCAAGGCTGTACATCAACCAGGACAATGAAAATGACGGGACAGGAACCCCCTGCAACTGAAAAACTGATTGAGTTGGCGGCCGCGCTTAACCGGCAGTGCGACGCCGCCGGGGTCGTCCGCACCATCACCGGGCAGGCCGCCGCTCTGCTGCGGGCCGAGCACGTTTTTCTCTTCATGCTCAATCCGCGCACGCGCGAAACCCTGCGCACAATGGACCGCCACTCCACCGGGACGAGCGATCCCTTGCTGCGCCAGATCGAGACCTACACCAGCGGCTGGATCATGCGCTGTCAGCAGCCCCTGCACAGCCCCGACCTGACCCGGGACGAGCGCTTCAAGGGGATCAAGTTTACATCCGGCGCCCAGGCCTCAGCCATTGGTGTGCCGCTGATGAGCGAGTCCCTTATCCTCGGTTCCCTGGTGCTCATTAACCGCCGGGAGGAAAGTGCATTCCAACCACTTCATCTCAATTTTCTGATCCAGCTGGGTGAGATCATCGCCCCGTTCCTGCGCAGCTCGCAGCAGTTTCAGCCCTTTTTCGACAAACCCCTGCCAGAGCCATTGCTGCAGGAAAAATACGCGCGGCTGGGACTGCTCGGCAGGAGCGAGCCCTTTGTGGCCCTGCTCAAGGGGATCGAATCAGCCGCGGCCTGCGACGTGCGCGTCCTGCTGCAGGGCGCCAGCGGCACCGGAAAGGAGTTGGTCGCCCGCGCTATCCACCGCATGAGCAGCCGCTGGAGCGGGCCTTTTCTTGCGATCGACTGCGGCGCCATCGCCCCCGGCGTCGTCGAAAGCGAGCTCATGGGACATGTCCGGGGCGCTTTCACCGGCGCGGCTGCAGATCGCAAAGGGCTGCTGGAGAGCGCCCATGAGGGAACCCTCTTCATGGACGAGGTAGTCAATCTACCCCTCGATATGCAGTCCAAACTGCTGCGCGTGCTGCAGGAGGGAGAAATCCGGCCGGTGGGCAGCAGCAAAACCCGCCGTATCGACGTGCGCATCATCACCGCCGCCAGCTCTTCGCTGGAGAAGCGGGTCGAGACCGGTCACTTCCGCGAGGACCTCTACTATCGCCTCTACGTCTTTCCCATTCTGGTCCCCTCCCTGCAACAACGGCGGGAGGATATCGGGCTTCTGGCGGGCCATTTTCTTAACAAGTTCGCCGGACAGCAGAACAAACAACTCGGCGCCTTTCACCCGGAAATCGTCGACTATCTTAAAAGACGTCCCTGGCCCGGAAACATCCGCGAACTCGAAAACATGGTGGAGAGGCTAGTAACCCTGGCGCCCAGGGATCTCCCCCTTTTCACCCGGGATTATCTGCCACCGGAGTTGCGCCGGGAGGCCAAATCAGCACGACGGCAAACCGATGAGGAGGGGGGTGAAGCGCCGCTTGCTGAAAAGATCGCTGCCTATGAAGCCCAACTCATCCGGCGCGCTCTCGAGGAACACGGCTGGAACCAGTCCCGTGCCGCCCGTGCCCTCAAGCTGCCGGTGCAGACCCTGCACTACAAGGTCGAAAAGCTGAAGATCAAGCCCTGACCGGTGTGCTCCATAAAAAATGCTTCAAAAAAAGGCAGACGGACCGGCTGGATCCGGGCAAGCCGCCCCGGGATGCCTCCCTTTGCCGCCCCGCTTGTTCCTTTCCCGTGAATCCACCTGGATCCTTCCAGTTTTTTGTCAATCTATCCCCATATTAAACAATATCCCCATTGACCCCCGCTTTTTGTAAAATAATCGCGCGCTTTAACCCGATCCCGCCCTGGAACAAGGCAGCGCCATTTTAATAATAATCAGCAGGTTGTACATCACCCTCCACAGTTTTACCGCTGGCATGTTTGTTGATGGCCCTCCCTGGGAGAGCAGCACCAACCGTTCCAAACCTCTATGGAGGAGAGCCTATGTTAAAACGATTCAGATTTCTGCTACCCGGAATGCTCATTCTGGGCTCGGCCGCTTCAGCACAGTGGGTCGCCCAGCAGTCGAATTTTCCAGCCGGTGTGGCTCCACACACCATCTCTGCCGTGAATGAACAGGTCGCCTGGGCTTTCGGCTTCAAGCTCACCAATGGCGGATTCTCTGAATGCACCTGGTTCAGCCGGACCTTGGATGGCGGCCAGACCTGGACCGCGGAACGGTCTATCCTGCCCGACACCGCCTGGATCACCAGCATCCAGGCTCTCAGTGCGGATACCGCCTGGATCTCGGTGATGACCAATTCGATCACAACCAACGCAGGGCCATACAGGACGGTCGATGGCGGCAAAACCTGGGAACACCGCGCCAGCGGTTTCGACACGGTAAAGACCTTTTTCCACTTTCTCCACTTTTTTGATGCGAACGACGGCATCGCCGTCCTGGATCCGGTGAGCAATTACCCTCTCATCTACACCACCGATGACGGCGGTGCAAGCTGGCAGCGGCTTCCTGATGCCGACAATATTCCCCTGCTTTACCGGGAATGGCTGAACATTCATATGTACAGCGTCGCCGAGGGCGTCATCTACATTGGCACAGGAATGCCCACCGGCGGCAGGATCTTGAAAAGTAGCGACCGCGGCAAAAGCTGGAGCGTCAGCAAGTGTGATTTTCCAACAACAGATGATGTTATGATTTGGCCGGGTTTCAAGGATGCCGATAACGGCATGATCGCTGCACTCACACCAGGGGCCAGGGGCGTCGGCGCCGCCATCACCCACGACGGCGGCTCCACCTGGCGCATCACCTCACCTCCGCCGATTTCCGCCCATTTCGCCACCTCCATTCCCGGCACAGCCGCCGGCTATCTCGTAGCCGGCGCCAATTGGTGGAGCCCCTCTCTGCCCATCTACCCCGGTTCTGCCTTCACCCTCGATAACGGCGATACCTGGACCAAAATAGACGACACCCCCTACAATAATCCTGTTTTCGCCTCCCGCCATGTTGGCTGGGTCGGAGATCCCAACTCGACCATCATTTACAAGTGGCAGATCGGCCAGCAGGCCGCTCTGGGCTGCTATCCCAGAAAGCCGTTGAACTTCAATCCGACCATGGCCGGCGGGGTGAGCCAGTCGCAGGAGGTCTCCCTCACCAATTACGGCCAGGCGCCACTGGTCATTTCAGAGTTGAGTACCGGGTCAAATGCTAGCATAAAGCGAGAATTCGCACTTCCCCTCACCCTGTACTCCCTGCAAACGGCCCGCATCCGCATCAGCTTTGTGCCCGTCACCGGGGGGAAAATCACCGATTCGGTCCTGGTGGTCAGTAATGCCGCCAATACCCCGAACTATGGCATCCACTTTGAGGGAGAGGGGGTAGCCCTCGCTCCGGCGCAGGCAGGACTCCTTTACGGGATATCCGCCAATTCTCTCTACACCATCGATCCGGCAACCGCGCAGGCGACCCTGATCGGCAAGTCGCCCTTCACCAGTCTGCAGGGATTGGCTGTCGAGCCCGCTTCGCTCACCCTGACCAGCCCCTCAGCGACGGCGACCTTCACCTACTGCTATGGTTTGGACGGCGCCACGGCCACAACGGCGGCCATACTCGGCATACTGCCGGTGGGTTACCTGCGCGCGATCGCTTTCAAGGCGGATACTCTTTTTGGCGCCACGCCGACCGGAAAATTCTATCGCCTTAACCTTCCTGCGGCCGAAGCGACGCTGCTCGGCACCGCGCCAGGCGTCTTTTATCTGAGCATTTCAGTGCAGCCTGGGACCGGCCACATCTTTGCCTCCATCCAATCCACCGACAGCAAGATCAA
This sequence comes from uncultured Cytophagia bacterium, assembly GCA_964436305.1. Lineage (GTDB taxonomy): Bacteria > Zhuqueibacterota > Zhuqueibacteria > Residuimicrobiales > Residuimicrobiaceae > JAKPUX01. The sequence continues at coordinate 35,169 of CAYTCI010000022.1, forward strand.
GGATGTGATCGCAACGGTCAATCCAGCAGACGGGGACACCACCCTCCTCGGCGCCACCGGGGATGGCAAGGTGACCCCTTCCATCGCATTCTCACCGGGCGGTATTCTCTATGGCCTGAAGGGGACCGGCACAGAGGTTAACACCCTCGTCACCATCGATCCGAAGAACGGAACCGCCACGCTCATCGGCTCGACCGGCGTGAGCGGCCTGAGGGCCATCGCCTGGGCGCCGGGGACCACTTTTGTAAAAGAGCAGATCGAAACGGTTCCTTGCACATTCTCGTTAATGCAGAACTATCCCAATCCCTTCAACAGCCAGACCACCCTTGAATTCACACTGGAACAGTCCGGGTGGGTCCGCATGGAGGTCTGCAATCTCCTGGGAGAACGCGTTGCCGTGCTGGCTGACGGATCGCTCCCCATGGGGAAACACCAGGTCGCCTGGGCCGGACATGACCACACCGGCAGGGCGGTGCCTTCGGGTATCTATTACATTACCCTGCGGAGCGGGCAGCACTGCGAACGCCGGAAAATGCTGCTGCTGCGCTGATTGAAAGCGGGATGGGATGACAGGATGACTGCAACACAGCGCCGCGAGCACGGGAAAATAATCCTGGTACGGCAATGAGATGGGGTGGGAGCAAGGCCGGGGGACTTGCTCCCACCTGTTATCATGGATCATTGCCGTAATCAGTGGGGCCAAAATAGAAACGCTAAGCCTGCCATCTATCCTGCTATCCTTGCGCGAAACCGGGAACTATCTGTTGCGTGTTGCGCAATAGTTTATTATATTACAGTATGATCAAATCATTCAGGCATAAAGGTCTGCAAAAATTCTTTGAAACAGGAAGCACCGCGGGAATTCAGGCGGTCCATTCCCAAAAATTGAGAATGCGGCTGGCAGCCCTGGAGACCGCAACCAGCTTGAATGATATCGATATACCAGGCTTCCGCCTCCATCCCCTGAAAGGGGAGATGCAGGAGTTTTGGGCGATCACGGTCAGTAAAAACTGGCGTCTGACCTTCCAATTCACCGATGGTGATGTTTATTTTGTTAATTATGAGGACTACCACTCGTGAGAATGTACAATCCACCCCACCCCGGAGAATTCATTCGGGAAGTCTATCTGGAGCCATTTAATCTCAGCCTGCGCATGGTGGCGGCAAGGCTGCAGGTATCCACGTCGACCCTCAGTCGTCTGGTAAACGGACAAAGCAACATCAGTTCGGAAATGGCGTTGCGTCTGTCCAAGACGTTGGGGAGATCTCCGGAGAGCTGGCTGTTGATGCAGAATAATTACGACCTCTGGCAGGCCCAAAAAAGAGTCGACCTTGAACGGGTAGAAAGATTAATTCTGTCTGAAGAGTAGCTGGCTGATGTCAATCTGTCCCTTATCGGACTTTTCCTGCGATACCGCTTAGCGTCTCATGAGAATATTTCGCCAATTCCCTTGAATAATAACTTCCCGTTCACTATCTTGAAGCAAGGGCGGTAACTCAGGCCGATCTCACCGCCACAGAATGGTATGGACGCTTGCTGGTTCACCTGCACGAGCAGACCGGACCACTACAGGGGAAAGCTCCAGCCATGATCGGCACTACCATCTCCCACTACAAGATCCTCGAAAGAATCGGCGCCGGAGGCATGAGCGTCGTCTACAAAGCCGAGGACACCCGTCTCGGCCGCCTGGTGGCGCTTAAATTCCTCCCTCCCGGTTTGGAAGCGGGCGATGAAGAGAAGCAGCGCTTCGTCATCGAAGCCCGGGCGGCATCGTCCCTCGATCATCCCAATATCTGCACCATCTACGAGATCAGCGAGACCGAACATGGCCAGATGTTCATCGTCCTGGCCTACTATCCGGGGGATACCCTCAAGGCCAGGATCGAAAAGGGCCCTCTCGAGATCCGCGAAATCCTGCAGATCGCCCTGCAGATCGCCGGTGGGCTGGCTAAAGCCCATGCCCAGGGTATCGTCCACCGCGACATCAAGCCCGCCAACATCATCATCACCTCGCAGGCGGTCGCCAAGATCCTCGATTTTGGCCTGGCCAAACTGGCCGGCGGCAGCCGCATCACCCGCTCGCGCGCTACCCTCGGCACCCTGGCCTATATGTCGCCCGAGCAGGCCCGTGGAGAGGAGGTCGACCCGCGCGCCGACATTTGGTCGGTTGGGGTCCTCCTCTACGAGATGATCACCGGCCGGCTGCCCTTCCCCGCCGACTCAGAGCTCGCCCTGGTCTACGCCATCAACAACGAGGATCCGGAGCCGGTCACCAAACTACGCCCGGAGGCCGACCGGCGCCTGGACGCCGTCATCAACCACTGTCTGGAAAAGGAACCCTCCCGGCGCTATCAGACCATGCAGGAGCTCTGCGAAGACCTGGAGCTCTGCCTGGGGAGTGATAGCTCCCCGGCCGCGCGTCGAGCCCTGCATGCGCCGCGCCGGCGGTGGCGCCGGAGACGGCATCGCCACACCCTCCGCTGGGGACTCGGTGCAGCGGCCTCCCTCCTGGTCATACTCTCTTTACTAGTACTCCCGCGTCTCCGCTCCTCTGGGGATGAGGCGGCTCCTCTCTCCGCCAGGGTTTTCGCCGTCTTTCCCTTCACCGTCCAGGGCGATGAGGAATTCGCTTATCTCGAGGAGGGGATGCTGGACCTCCTCTATACCAACCTCGACCGCGCAGGCGGCCTGCGCGCCGTCGATCCACGCTCACTGCTGAACCGGATCCGGCTGCTGCACAAGGATAAGCTCGAACTGGCCGACGCCGCCGCCATCGCGCGTTTTTTCGGCGCGCGCCATTATCTGATGGGGGGGCTCATCGCCACCGGCGGCCAGCTGCGCTTCAGCGCCTCGCTCTATGATGCCGGCAGCGCGGCCCGGGCTCCGGTCCCGGTGACCACCGAAGGCGGGGCAGAGGAGCTGCTCGAGCTGGTAGACCGGATGACGACGACCATCGTCGCGAACTATTCCGATCAGCCGGCCGACGGCCTCGATCTCCTCGGCGCCCGGACCACCCGGTCCCTGCCCGCTCTCAAGGCCTATCTCGAGGGGCGCCGCCTCGACCGCCTTGGCCGCGTTGAGGAGGCCTGGGAATTCTATGCGCACGCGACAGAATGGGATTCCACTTTCGCCATGGCCTGGTATCACCTCTGCTACATCGATGCCGGCTGGATTTTCAACCAGGAGAGAGCCGAGCGGGAGCTGAGGATGGCCCAGCGCCACAGCGTGCGCCTCTCCCCCCATGACCGCCTCTCTCTCGATTACTGGCAGAACGTCTTCGATGGCGAGAACAGCAAGGCGCTGCAAATCGGCGAGCAAATGGTGACGGAAAATCCCGATGACGCCCTGGGATGGTCCATTTACGCGGGCCAATGGTGGCAGGTCTCGGTCCTCTATGGCCATTCGATCACGGAAAAGCCGGAGGCGGACCGGCGGATGCTGGAGCTGGATCCGGAAAACGCCGGCAACTATCACCAGGCGCTTTTCCCAGCCCTCTGCCGCGGCAACCTCGAGGAGATTGACACCCTGCTCGCCCGCCTCCACCGCTATGGTCCCGATTTTCCCTTCACCTGGTCGGTGGAGATCCCGCGCGCCTTTATGAACGGCGACACCCTGCTGCGCCGGCGGCTGATGGCGCAGGCCACCAGTCAGAGCGAACTCTGCCAGATTCTTGGCATTGAAAATATACATGTTCAATGCCGGGATGTGGCCGAAGCCATTCCCTATGCCCGCTTTCTGATCGATCCCCGGCGATCCACCTGGCTGCAGGCACATGGCTGGCTGACCCTCGCCACCATGGAGATGAGCTGCGGACGCTGGCGGGCGGCGATGAGCAAGCTGGACACCCTGGCCCGGTTTCTGCCGGAGTATGCACCCGCGCTTCGCGGCCTCTTTTATCCCCTCTACGGCTATTTCGCGGCGGATTCGGCGCGCAGTATACAGCTCCTCCAGGTACGGAGCTGGCAGCCGCGGCCGCGGCCGGAGCCCTTCGGCATGGAATGGGATTTTGTCCCCATGAACGCCATCCTCCCCTTCATCCGCCTCTACCACCTCGGCATGCTCGCCCATTTTTCCGGCGACTCCCTGCCGGCGGCGAAGTATGCGGAGCAGCTGCTGCGAGCGGCAGCACAACGTACGGAACAACGGCGAGCGGCAGCGCATGGTGCAGAACCGCGGCGACCGGAGGCACCACCACCAGAGGCCAAATCGCTGCTGCGCCTCTGGGCCGTCACCATCCAGGCGCTGGCGGCAATTAAAAGCGGGCGCGAGGCCGAGGCCCTGCGGTTGCTCGAAAACGAGCCGGTTATCATTCGCTACCCGCTCTTTTCCAGTCCAGCTTATTCCATTCCCTTCACCCGCTTCCTGCGGGCCGATCTGCTGGCGCGCAATGGCCGCTACGAAGAAGCCTTGAGCTGGCTGCGCGCCTTCAAGGGGCTTTATGTTTATGATGTCCCCTGGCGCGCCCCGGCCGCCTTGCGGATGGGAGAAATCCTCGAAAAAATGGAGCGGCCCGATGAGGCCGCGCAGGAATATAAAAAATTCCTCTTCATGTGGCGCGACTGCGATCCGGAATTCAGACACCTGACCACCCTGGCACAGCATCGTCTTGCCCGATTGCAGTAAACCATCACCAATACGGAATTCAAAACATGCCGCCCGAACAATGCCTGAACCATACCGCCGCCAGTCCGGATCCAGCCGACCTCGCGGAAATGGTCCGGCTGGCCGCCCGCCTCAACCGGATCAAGGAAGCCGCCGCGATCGTCACCGCCGTCACCGAGAGCGCGGCAACGCTCTTCAAGGCCGAGCACGTCTTTCTCTATATGCTCAATCCCCAGACCCGGGAGACCGTGCGCACCATCAACCGCCTTTCCCGCAAGCAGGACGATGCACAATTGCGCGAAATCGAGACCAATACGGGTGGATGGATCATGCGCTATGGCAAGAGTCTGCTCAGCGCGGAGCTGGCCGGCGACGAGCGTTTCAGGACTCTAAAAACGACGGTGGCGGCCCGCTCGGTCATGGGCATACCCCTGATGAGTGAATCCGTCATTCTCGGTGCCCTGGTCCTCATCGACAAGTCCGATGGCAGCGCTTATACGGCCGAGGAGTTGGCCCTGCTGGAGATGCTCCGGGAAATCATCTCCCCCTTTATGCGCATGACCCGGGAGTTCATGATCTTTTTCCCCAGACCGGCGAGCGACGCGCAACTCCTCGAAAAGTACGCCCGGCTCGGTTTGCTCGGGAAGAGCAAATCCTTCATCACCATGCTCAAGGCGATCGAGGCGGCTGCGCGCTGCGACGTGCGCGTCCTGCTGCAGGGGAGCAGCGGCACCGGCAAGGAGCTGGTCGCCCGCGCCATCCATCAGGTCAGCGGCCGCTGGAGCGGTCCCTTTGTCGCCATCGACTGCGGCGCCATCGCGCCAGGCCTGGTCGAGAGCGAGCTTATGGGTCATGTCCGGGGGGCCTTCACCGGGGCCCTGACGGAACGCAAGGGGCTGATCGCCGAGGCCGACCACGGCACCCTCTTCATGGATGAGGTGGTCAATCTACCGCTGGAGATGCAGTCCAAGCTGCTGCGGGTGCTGCAGGAGGGCGAGATCAGACCGGTGGGCGGCAATAAAAATGTCAGGGTGAATGTTCGTATCATCGCCGCTGCCAGCACTTCTCTTGAAGAACGGGTGCGACTCGGCCAGTTCCGGGAGGATCTCTATTACCGGCTTTATGTCTTCCCGATCATGGTGCCCGCCCTGCAGGAACGGCAGGAGGATATCGGCCTGCTGGCGGGCCATTTCCTTAAAAAATTCGCGGCTCAGCAGGCCAAGCAGGTGCAAACCTTTCAGCCGGAACTCATCGATCTTTTCAAACGCCGCACCTGGCGCGGGAATGTCCGCGAACTGGAGAATTTTATGGAGCGCCTGGTGACCCTCGCGCCGGCAGAGGTTGCCGTGTTCAGCCAGGAGTATCTGCCGGCGGAGCTGTGGGCGGAGCTTTTAAACCGGAAAAAGAGCGCCGAAGAGTGGGAGGTGGAAGCCTCGCTGGCGGAAAAGCTGGAGGCCCATGAAAAGGTACTGATCCGCCAGGCTCTGGAGGCGCATGGGTGGAATCAATCCCGCACCGCCCGGGCGCTCAAGCTGCCGGTGCAGACTCTGCACAGCAAGATGGAGCGGCTGCAGATCGCGCGATGAATTTCCCAAGGCCCCATATACCCCTTGTTCCACCGACACCTCTTGCCTGCGCTTGTTTATCCGAAAAATCGTAAACATAACCTGTTTAATATCAACAGCATTTTTTCTTTTACTTGCCCTGAGAAATTCTGAACGCGCAGCGGGGGATTCAAGTATGATATCAATCGATTAAACTGTATTATTTTCAAAGACATGGGAGTTAGCCATGAAACAACGTTTTTCGGCATACTTGTTGAAAGAGCACTTGCAGAAAGATGAGTGTACGCCTCATCGCGCGGGCTGCCGGACTCTTCCGGCTGCCGCGTCTCGCAGCGGGCATGGTGGGTGCAAGCAAGTGTTTGTCCGGTTTAAATTGAGCACATCAAGAGCGTATATGACGCGATCTTGGATTATATTGCTTGTGAGCCTCCTCTGCGCCGGAGCGACGGCTTCCGGCCAGTGGATCGCGCAGGAATCCAATCTGCCGGCCGATGTGCGCGCCTATCGCATCTCGGCCGTCAATGACAAAGTGGTCTGGGCTGGAGGACAGCGCGATTTTCTCGCCCCCTCAGCCGATTTCTCCCGGACGATCGATGGTGGAGCCCATTGGCTGGCAGGAACGATCCCTCTGCCGTCCGATTTTTTCATCCTCAACATCTCCGCCATCGATGCCGATACCGCCTGGGCTGCCGCGGGAAGTTTTCACGACTCGGAGCGGGCGGGCATCTACAAAACCGTCGATGGCGGCAAAACCTGGCTGCAGCAGCTGACCGTCAGCCCTTTCCCCTCCTTCGTCTACTTTTTCAATGACCGCGAAGGATTAACCTTCAAAAACTTGACAGAAAGAAATCCCAGAAACTACCTCACCATCTTTACGACCAGCGACTGCGGCGCAACCTGGAGAGGGGTGCCGGAAAAGGACAATATCCGGCTGATGGAACTGGAAGGGGTCTCTCACAGCGCCTACACAGTAGATGGCGACTATTTTTATGCCCCTACTTCAGCAGGCAGGATTTTGAAAAGCAGCGACCACGGTAAAAGCTGGGCGCTGATCGCCACAGGGGCGGACAGCAGTTTTATCTGGCCCTCTTTCAAGGATCCCCGGCATGCCCTGGCGGCGGTGAGCGCTATGAAACAGCATTTCGGAATGCGCCGAACAGGCGATGCCGGCACAAGCTGGGAGCACATCCCGACGCCTGATTTCCTCGCGTTCTCTCCCGCTTCCATCCCCGGCACAGGAGGGGGATACCTGCTCTCCAGCTGCGGTTGGGGACTTGGCAAAACCGGATCGGCCTTTACGATGGATAACGGCACCTCCTGGACCATGATCGATGATGTGGCTCATTTATGGATAGAGATGGTCAGCCGTGATCTCGGCTGGAGTGGCGATGGCAACAGCAACACCATCTATCAATGGCGCATCGGTAAAGTGGCGCCCATTGGCTGCTATCCCCAAACCGGAATTTTCTTCGAGCCGACGCGTGTGGGCAGTGTCAGTGCGACGCGCATCCTTGCCATCACCAATTTCGGCCAGGCGCCGCTGATCCTCACCAGTATCACGGCGCAAGGGCCCCATTTCAGATTGAATGGGCCGGCTGCTCTGCCGGTCACATTGCAAACGTTTGAGACCCTCCGGGTGGAGGTTCACTTCACACCGACGGAGCCCATGCGCCAGAGGGCTGATTTGACCCTGGAAAGCAACGCGCCGGATTCGCCCCAATACCGGCTGCTGCTGGAAGGCGAAGGCATCGCAGACGCAAGGATGAACTGAAGCGGCCGGTCGCCGCTTACCTTGCCATCATTGCGGCTTCACCTCTTCCTCCAGCGCTGTTCAGGGTTGACAAACCTAACTACAGGGAGGAAGGCCATGAAGAGGCTGCGATATGTCCTGGTATGCCTGCTGCTGTACGGCACCATGCAACCGCTGCGGCCGGAATCGCCGAGTCGCGTGGAAACCCGCACCTTTTACTCGCGGGTTCTGGAGCTGGAGCGGAATTACACCATCTATTTACCACCTGGTTATGATGAGAGCAGCGAACGCTACCCGGTTGTCTATTTTTTCCGCAACAGAGAGACCGAGTGGTTTAACACCAACTATTCATCGCGAAAGGGCAAAGCCCTGAAGGAGGTGGCCGACCAGCTGCTCGATCTCGGGTTGACAGGTAAAATGATCCTGGTCGGTCCCAACAGCGGCGGGAACAGTGGTACGTTAGGCCTGGGCGTCAATTTTCTGTGTCCCGATTCGGCTGGAGATGTCGGCACCGGCCGGCTGGAAGATCATCTCGTTGGCGAGATGATCGCTCATATCGATTCCGCCTATCGCACCATCGCGGACGGCGCCCATCGCGGCACGGATGGTCACTCCTCCGGCTGCACGCCGGCCGTCGTGCTGGCGCTGCACCATCCCGGCCTCTTCAGCTCCGTCGGTGCCTTCGATGGGGATTACATTTGGTATAATCTGGATCCGCAGGATGTCACGAGCACAGGCGCGGATGTTCGGTATTGGCTTACCTGGTATCCTGCTCTTTTCGGCAACCCGCATAATATCCCCTACCAGCTCACCTATGGTCCGGCCAATTTGATCAAGGGGGCCGACGCGGCAACCCTGGCAAAATACCGGCAGATCCGTTTTCATCTGGAAACCCTGCCCATCGACCTAATGACTAACGGTTGGGCCAACCGCCAGCTGCTGGACATCATGCAGGAACATGGACTCTACAACACCTTTCGCGATCCCTACGTCGCCCCGGGTGCCATCCATGACTGGCCCTGGGCTGATCTGCACGCAGCCCATTCCCTGGTCCATCATTGGCAAAGTTTTGCCGATCCCGGATGGCAGGTCGCCCTGACCTCCCAGATCCAGTTTGATGTCTGCGCCCTCGGCGAGAGCGATACCCTGGAGGCGGAAATCTGTAATACCACTAACCGGCCGGTCACGATTCGATCGTTCACCAGCAGCCGTGCAGATTTTCAGCTAACGGGATTCCCCACGCTCCCTTTCACGCTGGACTCCCTATATGATCATCTGACCTTCAAGGTTGTTTTCGCACCGGGTGAAGCCGGTGAAATTTCCAGCCTGATCAATCTATTTTCCGGCCCGGCAGGAGAATTTCAAGCCCGGATGAGCGTCAGGGGAACAGGCTATCTCTACACACCCGCCCAGTCCGGACTCATCTATGCCACGGCAAGCAGCGATTATTTCCTGAAACGGGTCGATCTGGCCGCTGGCAGTGTAACCAACGCCACCGTCAACGGAACCGGCATCAAAATCACTGTCCTGGCCATTGAGCCTTCGAGCGGGGATCTGATCGGCTTGTATGCGTCGCTCAGCCAATGCGATTTTTACCGCATCTGCAGCCACACCGGCTATACCAAATTGCTTTGCACTGTCCCGGTAGGCAGAATTCTCGGTATGGCCTTTGACGCCCGGGATTCACTCTATGCCGGCACGGCGGACGGCAAGCTGTATCGCATCACGCTCGCGAATGGAGCCGCTACGCTGATCGGCACGGCCCCCGGCGTTGTCTTCGGCGGCCTGGCTTTTCATCCTCTCACCGGTCAGCTCTACGCCTCTTCCCGTTCGAGCGCAACAGGAAAGGATAATATTTACCAGATCAACATCCTGGACGCCGATACCACCCTGGTCGGCGCCACCGGAGATGGCAAGGTTTCGACCGCGATTTTTTTTGATGGTGCCGGAACACTCTATGCGCTCAAGGGATCGCCTGGCCAGGAGTACACCCTTATCACCGTAGACCTTGCCAATGGGAAAGGAACAACCCATTGTTCCCTGGGCAAGAGCAATCTCGTCGCAATGGCCATGGCCCCGGGAACCACCTCCGTTTCGACCGACCCAGTGACAAGTCAGCCCGCACAATGGCAACTGGGAGTGAACTATCCCAATCCCTTCAACAGCCAAACCACGATCGAGGTCACCGCCGCACGACCGGAACGCATGGAGGTGGCCGTCTACAACATGCTCGGCGAGCGGGTGGCTATCCTGCATTATGGTCTGCTGCAGGCAGGAAAACATCGGCTGGTCTGGCAGGGGAGCAATGAGGCCGGAAGGCAGCTCCCCTCCGGGCTCTATGTGATCCGGATGACCACGGGTGGTTTTGCCGCTGCGCGGAAAATGCTGCTGCTGCGCTGAGGAATATCTATTGGGGGGGGCCGCAGCGGCGGCTTATGCACGGCGGACAGGAAAAATCCTGTCCGCCGTTTTTTTTATAGATCTTCGCGGCTGAAAAATTGCAGGGAGAGGCGAGCGGATAGATAAAACAATCCTGCGGTGAGGGCGAACCCGGTCATCAACAGGACGGAGATCGAAGGCCTTCCCCCTATCCACTCCACTAAACCGGCTACGGAATGCAAAAAGGCACCCCATCCCCCCGTCCATCTGGCGTACAACGTCAGTAAGACAGCCCCAGCGACGAGCCATATCAGCAGCCGCATCACACCGCGGCCCAAACCATAGCGGAAATAAAAAGGGAAAACCAGTGAAGCGGTCCATACCGGCACAGGCAGATACAGAACCAGCAGGGTGAGGCCGGGCGACGGCCAACTCTGCCGGCGGGGAAGAAGCAGCTGCAGCAGGCCGCCATACCCGACCAGGAGCAGGAAGACAAGGCCGATCACCAGCAGGGCGCTGCCATAACGCGCATAGACAACATCCCTCCTCCGGACGGGCAAGCTGCAGATCCAGTCATGGGTGCGGTACCGGTCCTCGATGGCCAGCACGCCCACACTCAGGGCGCTGGCAATCAAAATATGATAAAGGAAGAACATCCCCGGGGCCACGTGCGCCACTACGCCGTACAGCAGATAAAAGGGCGCCAGAACGGCCAGGAAGAGCCGGCTGATGATCCAGTCTTTGTAGAAAAATCTGCCCATATCACAGCTCCCGGTATTTGAAATAATGCACCGACAGGGAGATGGAGAAAAGGAGCAGGAGCAGAAAACCCGCACCACAGCCCAGCACGATCTCCATATCGGATAACAACTGCCCCAGAAGGACCAGGGGAGTAAGCGGACTGCCCTCGTGAAGCGAAAGACCCGACAGATCGCCCTGGATCAGAAAGACCATGGCCAGGGGGAGGAGGAAAAAGCTGACGATGACCGTGACGGTGATCATCCCCATATAGAGCAGCTTGCGATGGCTAAATGAGCCTAAACGGAAATTGAGCGGATTCTGTATGATCGCGTTGAAGAGCATGATGAACAAGACCACCAGGCCTTCGCCGCTGCTCATGATCCGCTCCGGACCAAAGGTCTTGGCTGGCAGCAGCCACGCCAGCAACCGGCCTGCAGCCAGGGTATAGCCGACGCCGATGGCAGTCAGGCAACCTGTCAAGGCATAGGACGCATAAACCAGATGAGAACGTTTCACCGGCAAACTGCAGAAGAGCATCTCCTGATGGCGAGACGCTTCCATACTCTCCGTACCGGCTGAAAGGGTCACCGTGACCAGAAAGGCCACGAGCACATTGGCCATCGCCGTGAGCCCCGAGATCTGCGATTCGCTGCCGGACAACAGCAAAAGGAGCCAGAACAGAGCGAGAATATACCAGGAGGTACGGTTCAGCCTGATCAGATAGAGATCTTTCCAGAGCAGGTTAAGCATGGCCATCCCCCTTGACAATATGGAACATGATGTCCTCGAGGGTCGCGCGCTCGATCACCGCCTGGCCCTCCAGGCTCCGCCGCGCCTGGTCGGCGTCAGCCGTCAGCGCCTCGAAGCCAAACTCATGCTCCTGGATGCCCCGGAAGAGCGACCGATAGCGGCCGTCGAGGAGTTCCCTCCCCCCTTTCACGACGCCCCACTTCTCCAGGATCTCGTCCTTCGCGGTGGAAAAGACAATTTTCCCCTGATGGATAAAGGTGATATAATCGGCAATCCGCTCCAGATCGGAAGTGATGTGGGTGGAAAAGAGGATCGATTTTTTCTCATCCTGGAGCAGAGCGGCCAGTTTATCCAGCAGCTCGCGCCGGAAGACCGGATCAAGGCCGGAAGTAGGCTCATCCATGATGATAAAATCGGCATGGTGCGAGAGGGCCAGGGCCAGGGCGAATTTCATCCGCGTGCCGCGTGACAATTCCTTGAATTTCTTGCCGAGAGCCAGTTCGAACTCACCCGCCAGACGGTGGAACACCGCATCATCCCACTCCCGGTAAAACCGGGCGACGATCTTCTTGATCTGTTCGAGGCTGAGATACTCATAGAAAAGGGGAGCGTCATGGACAAAACCGATCCGTGACTTGATCGCCAGCTCCTCCAGAATATGGTCCTGGTTGAAAACCCGGATGTCACCGCCGTTCTTCTTCACCAGATTGAGGATCAGCTTGATGATCGTGGTCTTGCCCGCCCCGTTGGGCCCGATGAGCCCCATGATGTAGCCCTGCGGGATCGAAAAGGAGACATCCTGAAGAGCAAAGCCCGCATAGTTCTTGCACAGGTTTTTTATTTCCAGAACCGGTTCCATAGACACCTCACTATAGCTGTTTTTTGATGAAAAGACGCACCGAGACCTCCCGCGCACCCAGATTGAACGCCACAAGGGCCAGCGCCACGGTCAGGAAATAGAGGAGGCCGCCCGCCGAGTTCCGGATATCGGCCAACCCGGCAGCGATCGCCTCGGGAATCGCCCCGATACTCCGCCCTCTGCCGAAAGCCACCACCAGAGCCTGCAAAGCGATGCCGGCAAACTGCAGGGCTACCAGCACCATAATAAATCCCATCGCACCGAAATAAACGCTGAGAGGGAACATGATGCCAACGATCACGGTAGCTGTCGCCAGAAAAAGGAATACCATCCCGGGTTTCAACAAAGCCAACGGATCCAGACGCGCGATCGGGGAGATGAAAGCCACCAGCAGAAACAGCAGATAGAGCCCGGTCACCACCATCCACATCATGGCGAAACGGGAGTGCACGATTTGCCGGCGGGTCACCGGCAGGCTGCAAATCAACGGCTGGGCCTTGAATTTATCCTCGCGCAGGAATAGTGTGAAAGTGAGGAAGGCCGTCAAAAGTCCCGTGATGATGGCCTGGGCTCTGGGCCCGGTGATCGACCAGCTGGTATAGATGAAATAGACCGGCAGCAAAATCAGCAGAACCGCAAAGGTCCGCCGGTTAAACAGCCAGTCTTGATACATTATTTTTCGCGTCATCGCGGACTCCGTTGTTCATGAAGAGTAAAATCTCGTCCAGTGTTGCTTTTTCAACGATCCCGCGGCCATCCAGCAGGCGGGCAGCAAGCGCACGTTCCGCCGTCAGAGCACACACTCCGAATTCGCTCTTCTTGATGCCCACCCAGAGCGGCTGCAGAGAGGTATCCAGCAGCTCAATCCCGCCCCTGACCACCCCATAGGTTTCCGCAATGGCTTCCCGCGTTAAAGAAAAGATCAACTCGCCGTCTCGCAACAGGGTAATATAGTCAGCCACCCTCTCCAGATCGGTGGTGATATGGGTGGAGAAGAGGATCGACTTGCCCTGATCCTGGATGATCCCGGCCAGACGCCCGAGCAGCTCACGCCGGAAAACCGGATCAAGCCCGGTGGTGGGCTCGTCCATCAGAATCAGATCGGCCTTGTGCGACAGGGCCAGGGCAAGGGCGAACTTGGTCTGCATTCCCTGCGAAAGTTTCTTCACCGTCTTGTTCAGGGGCAGATCGAACTGCCGCGCTAATTCCAGGAAGGTGCCCTGATCCCAGCCCGCATAAAAGGGCGCGATGCCGGCAGCGATCGTCGACAGCTTGATGTCCTGGATGAAGGGAACCGTGTCATAGACGAAGCCGATGCGCTGCCGGACTGCAACCTCTTCCCGGCGGTTGTCCATCCCGAAAAGCCGAATCTCCCCGCCGTCCCGGTGGATGAGATTCATGATCAGCTTGATGACCGTGGTCTTGCCCGCGCCGTTCGCTCCGATCAATCCCATGATGTACCCCTGCGGCAGGGTAAAAGAGACATCCCTGAGCATAAAACCCTTGTAGCTCTTACGCAAGGCAGTGATTTCAAGAGCGGGTATCATAGGCCTTCTTCCCCATATAAAAGTTCGAGCATCTGCAGCAGTTCGCCCAGCGAGATCCCGAGGAGCTGCGCCTCGGCCACCGCTTCGTTGAGCTTCTCTTCGACGATCTTCATCTTCTTTTCCCGCAGCAGCTCCTTGTTCTGCACAGCTACAAAGGTGCCCTTGCCGCCGACGGTGTCGATGAATCCCTCCTTTTCGAGCTCTTCATAAGCCCGCTTGCTGGTGATGACCGAGATTTGCAGTTCTCTGGCGAGGGTGCGGATCGAGGGTAGCGGCTCGCCTTCGGTCAGCTCACCGCTGATAATCTGGTTCTTGATCTGCCGGCTGATCTGTTCATAGATGGGATCCGGTGAGGCATTGGAGAGGATGATCTTCACAGGCAAAACTCCTTGATGGCCATTCAGGATCTGTTTCTACTGTTTTATACGTCCATACTGTATATATGTTACATATACAGTATACATTTTTTTACTGATTTTGTCAAGGATTATTGTGAAAATTGGTGGGAGATTACTTCCGAGAGAGGGGGCAGGCGTCACAACGTGGCAGCCGGGCATGCGCCGGATTCCAACGGGAAGCGGAAACCCGACCGGGCGGGTACCAGATTCTTGTGGAAATGGGCTACCCCCCCGGCCGCGAGTGACTTCAGTTTAGAACCGCTTGGTGTAAAAATGGCAGTAGGGGGTTTTACCCTTGTGGGCATAATAGTCCTGATGGTAGCTCTCGGCCGGCCAGAAGGTCGCCGCCGGTCTGACCTGTGTGACCACCTGGTAGCCCTTCTCCTTGAGGAGTCCGATCAGTTTTTCTGCCGTCGCCTTTTCATCCGGGGTGGAATAGAAAATCACAGAGTGATACTGTTGGCCGAGATCCGGTCCCTGGCCGTCGGCCTGGGTGGGATCATGGATCTCGAAAAAGAGCCGCGCCAGGGTTTCAAAGCTGGACTGCGTCGGGTCGTAGCTGACCTGGACGGTCTCGTAATGGCCGGTAGTGCCGCTGCAGACCTGCTGGTAGGTGGGATGGTCGACGTGGCCGCCCATATAGCCTGAAACCGCCGCCTCCACGCCCTTGGCCTGTTCGAAATAGTATTCCACCCCCCAGAAGCAGCCGCCGGCGAACCAGGCCTTTGCGCTCCTGGCTTTCGTCGACGCTTTCCCCGCACCGATCGGCGCCGGCAGCTTTTCTCCCGCCGGGATAAAATTCATCGAGATCGAATTCACGCAATAGCGTGTATCTTTTGCGGTAAATCCCTCGCCGGTAAAAACGTGGCCGAGATGGGCGCCGCAGGCCGCACAGAGGATCTCGGTGCGCTGACCGTCCGGGTCGGGAATCTGTCTGACCGCACCCGGGATCGCGTCATCGAAGCTCGGCCAGCCGCAATCGGAATTAAATTTGTCGGTCGAATGGTAGAGGGGCGCATTGCAGCGCTTGCAGAGATAGGTCCCTTTGGCCTCCAGGTCGGTATAGGCGCCGGTGAAGGGCCTCTCCGTACCCTTGTGCAGAATGACGCGCTCCTCTTCCGGCGTCAACGTGTTGTATGGCATATTTTTATCTCCGGGTTGGGCCTGGCAGGCGCTGCTCGCCAGCGCACCCGCCAGCATGATGAGCAAAATTCTATGTGAAAACATAACCAATCTCCCATACATCCTGAAACATGTACACAGATAACGCCGGCAGGAGAGTGGCTATTCCCGCCGGTTTTCAGCAGCATCCAAAGAAAAAGGCGTGCGCAGCAGCCGGCGCGCACGCCTGAATCGGTGGCGGAAACGACAGAGCGGTCAGGCCAGGATCGGCACGATCTTTTCCTGCAGTCCGCCTTCGACCGTCACCTCACCCTCGTCGGTGACGACGACGTCGATCTCGGTGCGGAAGCCCAGCCCCTTCTCCGGCATATAGATCCCCGGCTCAACCGAAAAGCAGCTGCCCGGGATGATGGTGCGTTCATCTTTGGTCTCGAGGTTGTCGATGTGCACGCCATTGCCGTGCACCTCCTCGCCGATGTTGTGTCCGGTGCGATGGGTAAAAAAGTCGCCGAAGCCGGCCTCCACGATCACCTTGCGGCAGGCGTCATCGACCTCCCAGCCATGGACGGTCACCCCGGTGGCAAAGCGCTCGCGCACCAGGGCGACGGCGGCATCGCGGCCACGGCGGATGACCTGGAATTTCTCCTCGAGCGCGGCGGGCACGCTCTTGCCGATATAACCCATCCAGGTGATGTCGGCGTAGATCGATCCGGGCCGGTCCATCTTGCCCCAGAGATCGAGGAGCAGGATGTCGCCCTCCTTCATCGTCAGGCTGTTCTCCTCGGTCGGCTCGAAATGGGGATCGCCGGCGTGTTCGTTGATGCCGACGATCGGGCCGTCCTCGAAATGGAGATGGTGCTCGCGCATGATGCTGCGCATGAACTCGGCGATCTCGACCTCGCGCGGCGCCATTCCGGCGCGGATCAGCCGTCCCACCTCACGGAAGGCCGCATCCTTGGTCTTGTGCAGCACTGCCATCGCCTCCTTGTGGCTAGCCCAGTCCTCCATCGAGAGATGGGCCTCGAAACGGCCGACCAGGTCCGCACTGGAGATGACCTCGATCCCGAAGCTGCGCAGCAGCTCGACCGTACCGCCGTCGACGATCGAGACGTAGGGGATGGCGTTGTTGGGCGAATACTGCATCGCCACTTTTTTGGCGCCCCCCAGCATCGTCTTCAGCAGGGCGTGCTGCTCCTGCCAGGGCAGATAGATGTGTTTGGCGCCGGGAAGGTGATCGCAGCGCCACGGCTCGATGCGGTGGACCAGCTTTTGCGGCTCGCCCAGCGCCGGGATGTAATAGTACCAGCGTCGCGAGGCGAAGCGATGGGTGTCCATGCCGAGGATGCGGGCGGCAATGGCATCGCGGTTATGGAAATCGTAAAAGAGCCAGCCGTCGAGGCCGGCTTCCTTCAGCGCATGTTGTATGGCGGATAGATCCATGGTCACCTCTCTGTTTGGTCGCTGAAAAGTATAAAATATCCGTGCGAAAAGCAACAGGTTTTCCTGGTCAGGGTACCCTCAGCTCTGGCGCCGATCCGGGGCTAACAAAAAAAGGGCTGCCCGGTGTGAACGGACAGCCCTGGAGTGGGCATTCTGCTCCGACTATTTGGCGAAGACCATCTTGATCAGGCGGTGTTCTGCACCGGACTGCACCCGGCAAAAGTAGACGCCGCTCGGCACCACCATCCCCAGATCGCTGCGGCCATCCCAGACGCCACCTGGGCGCCAGGATTGGAGTCGATATCGTCGCGGAAGCAAGCCTCCGACAA
>CAYTCI010000023.1:0-9842 GCA_964436305.1 uncultured Cytophagia bacterium
GGCCAGTTCAACACCATGGATACCGGCGAAGGCGACGGCCTGCCAACCTCGGGCGCCGGCACCAGTCTGCCGGGCGAACCCCATATGGACAAGACCGACGTCAGTGAATCCGACCAGCTCGGCCTGACCAGCTTTTATTTCTTCTACCCCTTCAACAAGTTCGGCCTGAAAGAGGACGAAAAGCTCTGGAATTATACCACGCCGGGTTCATTCGTCAACGGCGTCGGCAACAACGTCGACGGCGACTGGATCTACGCCTCCGGCTACTTCCCGCTCAAACCGGGTGAGACCGAGCGCATCTCCACCGCGATTCTCTACTCCGCCTGGGTGCCGGGCGATCCGCGCAGCGGCATTGTCGCCAAAAAAGAGACGGCCCAGTTCATCTATGACGAGAACTATAACTTTGCCAAAGCCCCCAACCCGCCCAAGGTCTACGCCGCGGTCGGCGACGGCGAGGTGACCATCTACTGGGATGATACCGCCGAGTTCTCCTACGATGCGGTCAGCGGCTACGACTTTGAGGGCTACCGCGTCTATCGCGCCTCGGATCCCGGCTTTGAGGACGCCACCCCTGTCACCAACTATCTCGGCAGCCGCCTGATGTCCGTGCCGCTCGCCCAGTATGACCGCGCCAACGGCATCGCGGGATTCTATCCCGAAGCCTATCCCGGCACCGGCGTCGAATTCTATCTTGGCAACGATTCAGGCCTGGCCCATTCCTTCCGCGATACCACGGTGGTCAACGGCTACAAGTACTACTACGCCATCACCTCCTATGACCGCGGCGACATGGCCAACGGTTTCAATCCGGTTGAATGCCCGATCGATATCAGCATCGACGCGGCCGGCAACGTCTCGCTCGGCTCCAATGTGGTGGCCGTTATCCCCGCCGCCAAGGCCGCCGGCTACGTCAACCGCGAAAACACCATCCCGCTGCAGAAAGAGGCCGGGACGATGGGCACCGGCTCGGTGGTGGCGTCGATCGTCGATGAAAAACGCATCCCCGAGAACCGCGACATTCTCGTCCAGTTCACCGACACCGCCAGCGATGGCGTCGACAACGACGGCGACTGGAACAAGGCCACCGATGACCTCGGCGCGGACGGGATTGCCGGAACCGGCGATGCCGGTGAGGGCGACGGCCTGCCGACACCGGGTGAGCCCAACCTCGACAACAAGGATTTGCAGGAGTGGGTACCCCTGACCACCGGCTATCGCGTTTACGATGTGACCCAGACCGGTGTCACCGACACCCTGGTTCAGGCCAGCTTCATCAAGCTGGCCGAAGGCTCGGCCATCCCGGATACGGTGGTCGATACCAGCGGCGATATCGACGGCGGCCGCGATTTCTTCTACGGCATGCGTCTCAACATTGAGAATGCCACCCGGGTCGAACGGATCCTGGCCCTCTCCAACTGGAACATCATCCGCACCAAGGCGCCCTTCAACTACTCCTATGTGCTGACCAAATTCCAGTTCGGCGGCTATTATGAGACCGGCGTCGAATATCCGATCAACTATGCGGTGGTGGCGGCCGATGATTTCAGCGGCCAGTCCTCAACCCTGACCATTCACCGCAAGAATCCCAATGGCACCATGGGCGCCGCCTATAACATCCCGGCGGTCACGACCAACTTCAAGGTCATCAACCTGGATACCAGGACGGAGATCCCCTACGCCTTTCTCGATTATGCGCAGCGGCCCAGCTTCATCCAGCCCGGCCAGCTCTCCAACTTTGACCGTATCGTCTTCTACGAGCAAGTCGGAAACGAGACCAAGGTAACCTGGAGTCTCTATTTCACCGGCAACGATACCACAGCCTATCATCCCAAATCGGGTGACACCTTGCGCGTCGTGACAACCCGCCCCTTTGGCAGCCATGACCGCTTCCGCTTCACGACCAAAGCGGCCACGGTCGACACCAAAAAGGCCGCCTCCGAGCTGAAGAACATCAAGGTGGTGCCCAATCCCTATGTCGCCTCAGCCGGCTGGGAGCCGCTCAATCCCTACGCCACCGGACGTGGCACGCGCGAAATCCATTTCACCCATTTGCCGATGAAGTGTACCATCCGCATCTACACCGTGCAGGGTGAACTGATCGCGACGGTTGAGCATAACTCGGCCTTCTACGACGGCACGCAGGCCTGGAACATGCTGACCAAGGACAATCTCGACATTGCCTACGGGATCTATGTCTTCCACGTCGATGCCGGGGATTTGGGCAGCTTCGTCGGCAAATTTGCCGTGATCAAGTAGGACCATGAGATCCTGGCTGTTTGGGAACGAAACCATCTTGAGGTTATTATGAAAAGAATACTTTTTTCAGGTCTCATCCTTCTTCTCCTGGTCATGGCGGGGTATGCGCAGAACGTGACCAAGGTGGGAACTACAGCCGCCTCCTTCCTGAATGTCGGGCAGGGGGCGCGGGCGATCGCCATGGGCGGCGCTTATGTCTCGATGGCCAATGACGCCACCGCCCTCTACTGGAATCCGGCGGGTATCGCCACCATGCAGGGAAGCGAGGCGGTCTTTAACCATTCGGAATGGATCGCGGATATCAATTTCGATTTTGCCGGCGTGGCCATGAATCTCGGCAATATCGGCGCCGTCGGTTTATTCGGCAATTTCATGACCATCGGCGAGATGGATGTCACCACCGAGCTCTATCCCGAGGGAACCGGGCAACGCTTCAATTCCGGCGCCTACACCATGGGCCTCACCTATGGCCGCGCCCTCACCGACCGCTTCGCGATCGGCGCCAATGTCAAGTATGTCCACGAATATATCATGAACAGCGGCGCCGATGGCCTCGCGCTCGATATCGGTACGGTCTTCACGACCCAGTTTCGCGGCCTGCGCCTCGGGGCCTCGATCAGCAATTTCGGCACCAAGATGCGCATGTCCGGCCGGGATCTGCTGGTGCAGCATGATACCGATCCCCTGCGCGAGGGCAACAACGACAAGATCAATGCCAATATGGCCACCGACTCTTTTGAGATGCCCCTCTATCTGCGCGTCGGCCTGTCGTATAACCTCCTGCAGAACACCAGGAAGCACGCACTCTGGGTTGCGGTCGATGCCGTCCACCCGAGCGACAATGTCGAATCGGTCAACCTGGGCGCCGAATACGCCTTTGATTCCATCTTCTTCCTGCGTGGCGGCTATGCCTCGCTCTTTTCCAAGGATGCCGAGCAAGGCCTGACTCTGGGCGGCGGTTTGCGCTACGGTTTTGGCGGTAAAATGGCACTCAAGCTCGATTACGCCTATGAGGCCTTTGGCCGCTTCGATTATGTCCAGAAATTCACCCTGGGCATCGGTTTCTGATTTTCAGGCCGCAGCACCGATCTTGGCATGGTGCTGCCGGCCGGGACCTGACTTCCGGCCGGAGAGGGGAGAGAGCAAGGGCTTTCTCCCCTCTTGCCATTTCTCACGCTGACCCGATGATTCATTTTGTGGAATGATATGAAAAAAGTTCTGGCCCTGACCGCTCTGCTGCTCGCCTGCAGCCTCACGCCCCTGGAGGACCGCACCGCCGCGCTGGTCAATCGCGAACCGGTCTCCATCGAGGAGCTTCGCAACAATATCCATTTCATGACCCTTTACGCTCGCAACAAGCAGGGCCGGGAGCTGGTCGATGCCCACCTCGATCTGCTGATCGAGAAGAAGCTGTTCGCCCAGGAGGCCCGGCGGCAGGGGCTGGAGATGAATCCGCTGGTGCGCCAGGTCGTCGACTGGGCGGAGCGGGACCAGATGATCAAGGCGCTCTATCGGGACGAGGTCCGCAACAAGGTACAGCCGGGGGAGGCGGATCTGCATGCGGCTTTTTTGCGTGGCCGCGAACAGGTGCATCTGCGCCATCTCTTCGCCCGCTCCGAGGTCGATGCCCTGCTGCTCAAGGAGCAGCTCGACCGCGGGGTGCCTTTCGAGACGCTTGCGGCGCGCACCTTTCATGACTCCACCCTCGCCCGCAGCGGCGGGGATCTGGGATTTGTCGGTTATGACGATATCGACGAAAAACTCGCCGAGACCGCCTTCGCCCTCCCCCTGCGCCAGATCTCGCCGCCGGTCCAGAGCCGCTACGGCTGGCATATCCTGCGCGTCGACAACCGGCGACAGCAGCTGTTTAACAGCGAGGCCGAGTATCATCAACAACGCCAGGCCATCGCCGAGGATCTGCAGCGCAAACTCGAGAAAAAGGCGGCGGGCGCCTATGTCGACAAAATGATGAGCGCCCTCGAGGTCAAGATGATCAACGCGACCTTTACCATCCTTGCCGCCAACGTCAAGGAGATCGTCCTCGGGGCCGAGCGGATGGTGCCGAATTACCAGCCAATGCTCGGCGGCCGTGAGATGCTGCAGATGAACGAGGGGGCTGGCGGC
Organism: uncultured Cytophagia bacterium; assembly: GCA_964436305.1. GTDB lineage: Bacteria > Zhuqueibacterota > Zhuqueibacteria > Residuimicrobiales > Residuimicrobiaceae > JAKPUX01. The sequence goes on from CAYTCI010000023.1 coordinate 4,381, forward strand.
CAGCAGAAGGAGCTCCTGGTGGTTTGGAAGGGGGGCCAGATCACTCTCGGCGATTTTCTCCAGCGGGTCGAGTCGCTGCCAATCAGCGAACGGCCGCGGATCGATACGCCCGGCCATCTGCGCTTCGATATCGGCAAACTCGCCATGCGCGAACTGCTGGTGCAACAGGCCAAACGCCAGAATCTGGACAAGGACCCCCTGGTGCAGGAGGGGGTGCGCAAATGGCGGGAGGATTATCTCTTCGGCGTGCTCTGGCAGCGGGTGCGCGACACCCTCAAGGTGAACCCGGCGGAAGAGGCCACCTTTTTCGCCACCCATACCGGCCGCTACCGCGAGTTTCTCGAGAGCCGTCCCGAAGGCTTGCTCTCACCCGATTCGCTCACCCTGATCCCGGCCCTGCAAAGCCGGGTGCGCGAGGATCTCCTCAGCGAAAAGAATGACCGGATTTATGCGGGCATGGCCGCGGAACTGCGCCGCAAGGCGAAGATCCGCCGCAACGAAACGCAGCTCGCGGCCCTCGCCACCGAGTTCCCCGCCGGCAGGGAACGCATCGATATGATGGGGCTGCCGAACAAATAGGCCGGGATGGGTGCACATAATCAGGTGATTCCCCGGAATCTGGTGCCGGCCCGCAGCGCTGGCCTCTGGTGCCCACCGGGTCAGCGCCAGATTTTACAGGATACCTTGCGCGCAAAAGGAGTTGAAATTCGCCCGGGATTTTCCTACCTTAAGGTTTAAATAGAGCTTCCCATCACCTCCCGCCGCGTGATTATACGAGCGGCGGAGGCAAGCCAGGCCATCCATCTCAGTGAGAGGGTAGAAGTAATGTCCAAACTCGCCATCCTCAAGGAATTCTGGTATTTTCTGCGCGAACGTAAAAAATGGTGGCTCGGTCCGATCCTTTTTTTTCTGCTCCTGCTCGGGCTGCTGATCGTCTTCGCCGAGGGTTCCGCCCTGGCCCCCTTCATCTACACCCTTTTCTGATGGCCGGCGCGTGAGCCAAGGCGACCGCCATACTACTCCCGGTCTGCTCTCACCGGCCCGCCGGCGGCTCTTCTGGGCCGGTCTGGCCGTGCTCCCCTTCCTCTTTCTGCTGCTGCTGGAAGGCGGACTGCGGCTCTTCCACTATGGCGGGGAGGACGATCTGGTGCTGCTGCGCCAGGAGTACGGCGAGCGCTATTACCAGATCAATCGCCAGGTGGCGCGCCGCTACTTTGCCGGCGGCGAGGCCAATACCCCCGATGCCCGTGGGGAGGCCTTCGCCTATGCCAAAACGCCGGCCACCTATCGCATCTTTTGCCTCGGCGGTTCCACCACAGCCGGCTGGCCCTTTCAGCACAATGCCGGCTTCCCCAGCCAGCTGCAGGTGCGCCTCGCCCGCCTCTTTCCGCAGCGCAACTTTGAGGTGATCAACGTCGGCATCTCCGCCATCAACAGCTACTCGGTGCTCGATTTCACCCGTGAGCTGCTGCGCTATCAGCCCGACCTTTTTCTCATTTATATGGGGCACAACGAATTCTACGGTGCGCTCGGGGTGGCCAGCACCCGCAGTATCGGTCTCAGTCGTCCCCTGATCAAGGCTTATATGCGGCTGGAACGCCTCAAGCTGTTCCAGCTCCTGCGCGACGGACTCAGCCGGCTGCGCCGCGCTCCGGCGGCCGCGGGACCGCATGAAACCCTGATGGAGAGCATGGTCGGCGACAAAAAGATCCTGCTCGACAGCCCCAAATACCGCCGGGCCCGCGCTGATTTCGCCGCCAATCTGACCGAGGTCCTGACGCTGATCCATCACGCCGGGGTGCCGGTCCTGGTGAGCACCCTGGTGAGCAACATCGCCGACCAGCCGCCCTTTGAGTCCCCGTTCACACCAGGTTTCCGCGGCGAAGCCGAGTGGAACGCCCTGGTTCAGCAGGGCGACGCCGCCCTGGGCCGCGAGCAGCCCGCTGCCGCCCTGGCCCTCTTCCGGCAGGCGGCCGTCCTGGACTCGCTGCCGGCCGGGATCTTTTATCGGATGGGGCAGTGCCAGCGGCTGCTGGGGGATTCGCTTGCTGCCCGCCGGCTGTTAGAACGGGCGCGCGATCTCGATGCCTTGCGCTTCCGGGCCGGCTCGGATTTCAACGCGGTGATCCGCAGCGTCTGCCGGTCGCAGCAAACCCCGGTGGCCGAAACCGAGGCAGCCTTCATTCAGGCCGCACCGCAAGGGCTCATCGGCCACACCCTGATGCTCGACCATCTCCATCCCGGGGCGCCCGGCTACCTGCTGATGGCGGATGCCTTTTGCCGGGCGATGGCCGCCCATGATCGGATCGTCCCGGCCGCGCAGTGGCCCTGGGCGCGCGACCCTGCGCCCGAGGAGATGCTCGAACTGGCCTGTATCACCCCGCTTGAGGAGGAGATCGCCTATCAGCGCATCCGCATCCTGACCAGCCGCTATCCCTTCCGCGAGGAGCACCTGATCAAGGCCACCTCCGATCCGGAGTATGAAAAGGTGCTGCAGGGCGCGGCGCAAATGCTCTTCCAGCGCAAATGGAACTGGAGTGAAGCCCACTACCGCGTCGCCGACTGGCTGGCGGGCCGGCAGCGCTTTGCGGAAGCGGCGCAGGAATACCGGGCGGTCATCCGGGTCGTGCCTGGCAACTATTATCCCTATCTCTTTCTCGGCACCCTGCTCACCCAGATGGGCAAGGAGCTGGAGGCCGAAGAGGCGCTGCAGCAGGCCGCAGCCTGTAGCCCCAACCTCCCCTTTGCCTTTGCCAAGCTGGGGGTGCATTACATGAACCGCAATGATGCGGACAAGGCGATGCCGGTGCTCCGGCGGGCGATCGCCCTGGCCGGCAACAGCCGTGATTTCACCCGGATGGACCTTGCCCGGGTCCACTATCTGCTCGGCGTCGCTCTGGCGCAGCGCGGCGACTATGCCGGCGCCCGCTCCGAAGCCCGGATTGCCCTCAATCTGGCGCCAGGGGAGGCGCGGGTGCTCAAATTGCAGCAACAACTGGATGCGGCAGGGGCACCCTGAGCCTTGCCGGGCGGAGCTGCACTCCCGAGTCCGAAATCGATCTTTTTGCACAAAGAGGTGACCCTTGTCCTTGCGCACCCTGACACGTCGTCAACGCCTTCTCCTGCTTCTGGCAGGGCTGCTGACCCTCGCACCGGCGGGCTGTAGCAAACGGGATGAAAAGCGGATCCTGGTCTGGCACTCGATGCGACCGGTCGAGGCTGAACTGCTACGCACTGAACTCGCCCGTTTCGGGGCGCGCTATCCGGACTGGACCTTCAGCGAGCTCTATTACCAGAACGAGACCGCGCGCACCAACTATATCATCTCGGCCTTGGGCGGCTCCGGTCCGGAGCTCTTCTGGGGCGCCAACGATAACGTCGGCCCCCTGGTCGAGATGGGCGTCATCCAGCCGCTCGAGCCGCTGCTCGAGCCGGCCTTTCTCGACAGCTTTCTGCTCGAGCCGATCAAGGCTAATACCTGGCTCAACGGCCACCTCTGGCAGATCGCCGACCGCGTTGGCAATCATCTCTGCCTGGTGTACAATAAAAAGATGATCGCCACACCGCCGCAGACGATCAGCGAATTGATCCGTGTCGGCAAGACCCTGACCCGGGATTTCAATGGCGATGGCAAACCGGATCAATACGCCCTGGTCTGGAACTATACCGAGCCCTTTTTTGCCGTGCCCTTCATTGGCGGCTACGGCGGCTGGATCATCGACGACTCGACCCATCGGCCCACCCTCGATACGCAGGCCGTGAGCCGTGCCTGTCAATTGATCTATGACCTGGGCCATAATTACCGCATCATTCCCGAGGAGTGCGACTATGAGATCGCCAATGCCCTCTTCAAGGATGGCTATGCGGCGATGATCATCAACGGCAGCTGGTCCTGGGGCACCTATCTGGAGAATGGCATCGACCTCGGGATCGCGCGGATTCCGCGGATCGACGAAACCGGCCTTTGGCCGGCGCCAGCAGTTTCTCCGCTCGGCTATTCCCTGAATGTCAATGCCAGTGGCGAGAAGCGCCGCATCGCCCTGGAGCTGCTGCACCACCTGACCTCAGCCCGGGTGCAGCTTGAATTTACCGCGCTCTCCATTGCCTTGCCTTCACGCGCTGCGGCCTTCAACAGCCCGGAGGTGCAGAACAATCCCCTTGCGCTGGCCTCACTTGAGCAGATGAAGGTCGGCCGGCTGATGTCGCCGGTCACAGAGATGCGCTGGATCTGGGATGCGATGCGGCCGAGTTATCAGGCGATTTTTTCGGGCCGGCTTTCCGCCGAACAGGCGGCACAGCAGATGCAGGCCCTGGCTCTCAAACTGATCAAGGAAAACCGGGAGTAATATGGCAGCGAGCGCCGGACAAGTCAAGGTAAACCGGCTGGCGTATCTCTATACCACGCCCGCCTTCATCCTTATGGGGATGATGATCGTCTATCCCTTTCTCTTCAACATCGTCATCTCCTTTTCGAACATGAACCTCACCCACTTTCGCGACTGGCATCTCAGCGGACTCGCCAATTACCTGCAGGTGCTCTCCGATTCCAGCTTCTGGTACTATTTCTTCAAGACCGTGCTCTGGACGGTGCTCAATGTCGTCTTCCATGTCGGTATCGGCGTCTCGCTGGCGTTGCTGCTCAACAAGGATATCAAGGGCAAATCGGTCTTTCGCACCCTGCTGATCCTGCCGTGGGCTGTGCCGCAGTACATCACCGCCCTCACCTGGCGCGGGATGTTCAATTCGGAGTATGGCGCCGTCAATTTGCTGCTCAGTCAGGGCTTCGGCATCACCGTTCCCTGGCTGACGACCGAGTGGGGGGCCTTTGCGGCCTGTCTGATCACCAACATCTGGCTCGGCTTTCCCTTCATGATGATCATCGCCCTCGGCGGCCTGCAGAGCATCCCCGACGAGCTTTATGAGGCGGCCGACATCGACGGCTCCACCTGGTGGCACAAGTTGCGCCATATCACCATCCCCTTGCTCAAACCGGTGATGGTGCCGGCGATCACACTCGGGGTGATCTGGACCTTTAACAATTTCAATGTGGTCTGGCTGGTCTCCAACGGCGGCGAGCCCTCGGACAAGACCCATATCCTGGTCTCCTGGATTTACAAGAGCGCCTTTACCTATTTCCGCATGGGTTATGCCGCGGCCTTTTCGATGGTGCTCTTTGCGATTCTGCTGATTTTCAGCTGGAATTTTATCAAAAAGACCCGCGCCACCGAAGCGGTGTACTAGTTCTTGAAAACTCTCTCACGCAGCGGCGCTGAGATAAACAAGGAAAAGCCCTCTCTCACAGAGGCACGGAGGCACAAAAAGAGTGGATTCGCGCAGCGGCGCAGCGATGCAGAGAGCAACAAGGAAAAGCCCTCTCTCACAGAGGCGCAGAGACATAAAAAAGCTAATTCCAAATTTGATTTAAGAGTATCCAGTTTTCTCTGCGCGCTCTGCAGCTCTGC
>CAYTCI010000023.1:9942-52228 GCA_964436305.1 uncultured Cytophagia bacterium
GCGAGAATGTTTTTTCTCTCTGTGCTCTCCGTGCCACCGTGTGAGAGAATTTATTTTCTGCAGCTCTGCGCGAGAATGTTTTTTCTCTCTGTGCTCTCCGTGCCACCGTGTGAGAGAATTTATTCTCTGCGGCGCGCGAGAATATTGGGCTGCATATCGCAACTTACCTGAGGATACAAGATGCGCAAACCTCGTGACCTCTCGACGACAGGCAAGATAGCCGCCTACGCCGTGCTGATCCTCTTCACCCTTTTCGCCCTCTGGCCGGTGTTGCAGGTCGTCTCCATCTCGCTGCGGCCCGGCGACCGGCTGCTGAGCAAATCCCTGGCAATCCTGCCCAGGGATGCCACGCTGGATTCGTACGTCCATCTGTTCACCCGCGAACCTTTTTTGCGCTGGCTCGGCAACAGTGTCGTCGTCTCGGGTGTGGTCACCCTGGTGGGTTCGCTGCTGGCCGCCTTTGCCGGCTATGCCTTTTCCCGCTACAAATTCCGCGGCCGCGATGCGGCCATGGTTGGCATCATCACGACGCAGATGTTTCCGGTGACGATGCTGCTGCTGCCGCTCTTCATTCTGCTGATCCGCCTAAAGGCCTATGATAACTATCTCGGACTGATCATCGCCTATTCGGCCACCGCCCTGCCCTTCACCATCTGGCAGATGAAGGGCTTTTACGATACCATCCCCTACAGCCTCGAGGAGGCGGCGAGCATCGATGGCTGCTCCCCCTTTGCGGTATTCTGGCGGATCGTCCTGCCCCTGGCCGCCCCTGCCCTGGTCATCAACGCCCTTTTCACCTTCATGACCGCCTGGAGCGAATATCTCGTCGCTGCCGTCATCATCCAGGACAAGACCATGTTCACCCTGCCGCTCGGCCTCAAGATGTTCCAGTCCAATATGGAGGTGGCCTGGGGTCTCTATTCCGCCGGGGCGGTCGTGGTGAGCGTCCCGGTCGTGCTGCTCTTCATGTTCCTCAGCCGCTGGCTGATCTCCGGTCTGACCCTCGGCAGTGTCAAGGGGTGACCGGCGTGCCGCCGCTTTTTCCCTTGAATCTAAGGCCTGAGTTTCGTAACATGTGGGCCGGGGGAAGAAGAGGAGAGGCATCATGCACAAAAAGGGACATGTTGATCCCGAACTCCAGAATCTCGATCTCGGCCAGGTCGAATCACTGGATCGCGAGGTGATCGGCGGCAAGGGTTTGTCCTACTATGAAAACGCCCTGATCACCCGCGCCTCGGTCTATCACAACCACATCTCCGCACGGGTCGGCAATTATCTCGAGAATTTCGACGTCCGGGTTACCTTCCATGAGAACGAGATCGCCGGCGCCTGCCCTTGTCAACGCTCGCGTAAAATCTGCAAGCACGTCGTTGCCCTCCTCTACAGCTGGGTCAATGATCAGGACGAGTTCCTCGATGTGGAGGAGGTCCTGACGCAGGTCCGTGCCATGAAAAAAGAACAACTGGTGGGGATCGTGGAGAATATCGTGCGCCAGAATGCAGAACTGGCGGAACTATTCCTGCAGCGCCGGCAGCCGGACTGGGATGAGATCGATCCCGGTGTCACAGAGGAGGGTTGAACGCGGCAGGAAAACCCGGTGGAAGGGGTATATCAACGGTTTCACTCTATTCAGCAAGGAAAAACGCAACCGATGAGGCATTCAGCATACGCTAGCGCTTTGGGATGGATACTGTCAGGACTCTTATTCTTCATGGGTGGTCTGCTGCAGGCGGAGGATCTCTTTCCAACCTCCCCTGACCTGCAGCATCGGGTCGACTTTTGGATCAAGGTATTCAGCAAATATGGCCGGGATCAGGTGATCATTCACGATACGGACCATATGAACGTCGTCTACGATGTGGTTGATCTCACCGAGGGAACCGGAAGCCGGCGCTCCCGTTTCGGCAAGGTGGATGCCGCACGCCGCGAGATCCGCGCTGCCCTGCAGCGGCTCAGCCGGATCAGCGGAGCGAGCGATACCCTCAAACTGACCTTGCGTGAGCGGCAGATTTACGGTCTCTGGAGTTTCACCGACGAGTCCGGCAAATTCGTCAAGGCGCTGGAGAATGTTCACCTGCAATACGGGGTGCGCGAGCTCTTCATGAAGGGGTTGCAGCGTTCCGGAGCGCATCTGGATACCATGCAGGCCATTTTTCGCCAGTACGGCCTGCCGGAGGATATCTGTTACCTCCCCCATGTTGAGTCGGCTTTCAATCCCCGCGCCTACTCCAAGGTTGGCGCCGCCGGTCTGTGGCAGTTCACCCGTTCGACCGGGCGTCTGTATCTCAAGATCGATTACGCCATCGATGAACGCTATGATCCGATCCTCGCGACCCATGCCGCCGCCCGGCTGATGCAGCACAATTATGGCGAGCTGGGGAGCTGGCCGCTGGCCATCACCGCCTATAATCACGGCAAGGGCGGGATGCAAAGGGCGGTGGAACAGCTCGATACCGATGACCTGGCGGCGATCATCGAGGAGTATGACGGCCGCCGCTTCGGCTTTGCCTCCAAGAATTTTTACGCCGAATTCCTCGCCGCGCGCGAGCTGGGCAAGAATTATCGCCACTATTTCGGGGAGGTGGAGAAGGAGAAACCGGACGCCCTGCAGATTTTCATGGTGCCCAGTTATATCACCCTCGACGCGCTCGCCCGCAAGTTCAACCTGAGCAAGGACCTCATCGCCGAGCTCAATCCGGCCTTGCGGCGGCCGATCCTCAAATCGGCCCGGCGCATTCCCAAGGGGTATCCCCTGCGCCTGCCACGGCAGCAGAATATCGATCTCACCACCCTCTATGCCCAGGTGCCGGCCGAAGAGAAGCATGACGAGCAGGTCTCCGACCGCTACTATGTAGTCGAGAGCGGTGACAACCTCGGGCGTATCGCCGGCGAGTTCGGCACCACCGTCGAGACCTTGATGGACCTCAACGATATCAGCAATCCCCGCCGCCTGCGCGTCGGCCAGCTGCTCGAGCTGCCCGGCAGCGCAAAGGCCTCTGCTGCCGGTGCGGCAACCCAACCCTCGACCGCGCCGCCTGTGTTGATCCCCCGTGCCGCGGTCACCACTCCGGCCGTTGACCGGGAGGAGGCGCCCAAGCCGGTTGCGGCGGAGGTGACCACAGCCGCGCCGGCGGATACCCTGCCGCGGGCCGATCTGCTGACCCTTTCGCGGCAGCACGCCGGCGCTGACCGCGCCCTCTACGGACCGGCCGCCCCGCACGCTACAGGTTCCCAACCGCCGGCGCCGAGCAACTGGCGCTTCGAAGTGGATTTTGACCAGCCGGCCGACAGCACCATCATCATCCAGCCGGAGGAGACCATCGGCCACATCTCCGAGTGGCTCGGAATGGCGCCGCAGCGGTTGCGCGCCCTCAATGGCCTGGGGAGCCGGGCCAGCCTGAGCGTGGGGAAAAAGATCCGCATCTCCTTTGCCCGCACCTCGGCCGCGGAATTCCACCGCCGCCGTCTCGAATTCCACCGCGCCCTGCAGGAGGATTTCTTTTCCAATTTCCGCATTGACAGCACCAGAACCTATACGGTCAAGCCGGGCGATGCCATCTGGCCGCTCTGCAGCCGCGTCTTTGAGGCGCCCTACTGGCTGCTGCTGCGCTACAACCGCGGCGAGAACCTCCTGACCCTGCAGCCGGGGCAGACCATTGTCTATCCGGTCCTCTCACCGTTGTCGGAGGGGGCGGTTGCCACGCCCTGAAGCACTCGGCCAGATGCCGTTGTACCGGGCGCCTCGCTCCGATCAGGGGGAATAGCGAAAGGTCCCGCTCTGTTATCCTCTAAAACTTGATTACGTGAATCAGGAGAAATCCGCGTGGACCGCACCTCTCTCTTCACCCTCGCCCTCATCGCGCTGATCTCAAGCCGATGGGCAGCCGGCGGCGTAACCGGGGAGATCCCACCGGATTCGATCCGCTATCACCTCGATCCGGTCGTGGTCACAGCGGCCAAGATCAGTGAATCGCAGCGCGAGATCGCCGCGAGCATCACCGTCCTTGAGCAGGCCAGTCTGGCCGCCTCACCTTCCGGCACCCTCCTGGGCGCTCTCCAGCAGCGGGTTCCCGGCCTTTTTGTCACCGAACGGGCGGTGATGGGCTATGGCATCTCCGGCGGCGCCGGCACCCTCTCGATTCGCGGTGTCGGCGGCAGCCCGGTAACCGGGGTGCTCGTCCTGCGCGACGGGCGGCCGGATATGATGGGACTCTTTGGCCATCCCTTGCCCGATTCCTACGACGCCCTCGGCCTTGAAAGGGTGGAGGTTTTGCGCGGCCCCGCCTCGTTTCTCTATGGCACCAACGCCATGGGCGGCGTCATCAACCTGATCAGCCGGCGCCGGCATGAGCCGGGCTTCGAGACCTCCGCCCGGGCGGCTCTCGGCGCCTTTGCTACCCGCTCCTTCGCCCTCACCCACGGCGGCATGACCGGACGCTGGGACTATTACCTGACCGCCTCCACCGACCGGACCGACGGCCACCGCGCAAATTCCGGCTATCAGGGCGTCCACTATACCCTCCATTCCGGCTATCACCTGCGGACGGGCCTGCGCCTGGAATTGAACGCCAACCTGGCCAACATCGATCTGAGCGATCCCGGCCCCACGACGGCTGCCACAGCCGGGCAGTGGTACGACCTGCGGCGCCGCGGCGGCGATCTGACCCTGATCGACAACAACCGGCTGGGCGAACTGCAGGTCAAGCTGCATGCCAATTTCGGGCGCCACCGCGTGTATGACGGCTTTCGCTCGGATGACTATACCCGCGGCCTGATGCTCTTTCAGTCGAGCACGCCCTGGCGCGGCGTCACGGCCACGGTCGGACTGGACTGGAAAGCGTACGGCGGCAGCGCAAACAACGTCCTGAGCGGGATGGATTTTGGCCGCTATGCGGTTCACGAAGCCGCGCCCTATCTGCACATCCAGCAGCTGCTCTTCCGCCACCTCGTCCTCTCCGCGGGCTTGCGCGCCGAGACCCACAGCCTCTATGGCACCAGAACCCTGCCCAAGGTGGGCCTGGTCCTCAATCCTGCAGAACAGCTGACACTGCGCTTCTCGGCCGCGGAGGGCTTTCGCAGCCCAACCCTGCGTGAGCTCTATCTCTTCCCGGCGCCGACCCCCGGTCTGTTGCCTGAATCGATGTGGAATTACGAGATGGCCCTCGCCTGGAGGGCGGGCCGTACCCTGCGGCTGGAGGGGGTGCTCTTCCGCAGCGAGGGTGAGGACCTGATCCGCGTCGAGGGGCGCTGGCCCAACCTGAGTTTGAGCAACAGCGGGGCCTTCACCCATTCCGGCTATGAGATCAGCGCCTGCTGGCTGCCCTTTGCGGAGTGTGAGGTCACGGCCGCCTGGAGTAAACTCGATCCCGACGACCAGACCCTTTACACGCCCGGCAAAAAGCTGGTCCTGAGTTGCGATGTGCCCTACAAGCGCCTGCGGCTGACCCTGGCTGCCCAGCACATTCGCGGCCTGTACGGAGCCGATTTCTACGCCCAACCGCTGGCCGATTACACCGTGGCGGATGCCGCCTTGCAGCTGCGCCTCTCGCGCCGGGTGGATCTCCGCATGATGCTGAAAAATGCCTTTGACGCCCGTTACCAGACAATGAGCGGCTATCCGATGCCGGGCCGGCATGCCCTGGTCGAGTGGAACGCAGCAATGTAATCCAGAGTTGTCCCTGGCGGGCGCGGCGCCCATGGCTGGCAGCGTATCGATCATTCAGATAAGGGGAGCCGGATGTCCCAGTCCCATCGCCTCTATTTCAATCAGAGGGCAGCGGAATGGCCCCTGCCGGGGTCGGAGGAGGAGCAGCTGCAGGCCGGTCTGGCGCGGCTGCAGTTTCGTGAGGGGGAATGGATTCTGGATCTGGGGGCTGGCAAAGGCCGCCTGGCGGCGGCGCTGCGCAGCCGGACTGGTCCCGGGGGAAGGATTGTCGCGCTCGACTGCGCCGAAAAGATGCTTGCCGCTGCACCGGCCTGGCTGGCGGCCCATGCGGTGCAGCCGCTCTGCTGTGACGCCGCCCGCATCGCCAGTCGTGATGACCTCTTTGACAAGGTGATTTGTTTCGGCAGTTGGCCTCATTTCCTGCAGTCCGGCCGGGTCATCCGCGAGGTGTACCGGGTACTTCGTCCCGCCGGCGAGCTGCTCATCTGGCATACCTGCTGCAGCCGCGAGCTGAACCGGTTCCATGCCCGGCTGGAGGGGGTGGTGGGGCATGATGTGCTGCCACGCGCCCGCGAACTGGCAGGCCTGCTGGCCGCCAGCGGCTTCATCCTCGAGGCTGAGGAAGAACGGCCGCATTATTTCTGGGTGCAGGCGCTCAAGCCGGCGACGGAACCCACCTGATCCACACCTCGCTCCGTCCATCTCGCCAGCCCGTTCGGCTGCAAGCGTCTGCGCCGGAATCGCGGACCGCGATGACCGCGGCCCGCTCCTTTCAACGAATATACTGCAGCTTGCGGGTGGCGCGGAACTGGTCCGCCTGCATGGTGCAAAAATAAACGCCGGCCGGCATCGCGCTCCCGCTTTCATCCCGGCCATCCCACATCAACCGATACTCTCCCGCCTCACGCCTCTCATCCGCCAGCACCCGAACCGCCTGACCCAGAAGGTTATGGATCACGACCCGGACCGATCCGCGCTCTTTCATCGCGAAGGTGATGACAGTCGAGCTGTTGAACGGGTTGGGATAGTTCTGCTCCAGCCTGAAGGCTCCCGGCGCCGCCGTCAGGGTGACGGAGACCGTGTTGTGCAGGGTCTCCACTCCGGCATAGTCGACATCCGAGACCTTGTAGTACCAGGTGCCGCCGCCGGCGGGCAGGGCATCGCTGTATTGGTAATAGTGTGTCGACTGGCTGCTGCCCGCGCCGGGAATGAGGGAGCGGGTGATGCGCTCGAAAGTGCCCGCCGCTGTCGGACTGCGGTAGAGATGGAAGCCCATATTGTCGGTTTCGCTCTCGGTCTGCCAGGTCAGCTCGACCTGGTTGCCGCTGGCCGCGGCGGCGAAATGGCTCATCTCCACCGGGGTCTCGAAATTGTTGTATCCCAGGTCGATGTTCCGATGCGATTCGCCCAGGTCGGTGATGGAAAACCATTCAGTCTGCGCGGTGGTCGTGGCGTCCCAGCCCTCCGGCAGGAAAGCGGCATCGGGCCGCACCTGATAGCTGCCGATGGGCAGGAAGAGAAACTGCCAGGTTCCGTCGGCGCCGCTGGTATCGGAGGCGATCCGGGTCTGGGCCGGGCCGTAGAGATCGATCTTCATGCCGGCCATGCCGGGTTCACCGGTATCGATGCGGCCGTCGTGATCGAGATCCTGCCAAATCCGCCCGGCAATCGAGCCGGAGACCAGCAGCTGATCGATATCGATCGCCGGCGCACTCTGGCAGGCCTGATAGAGCAGATCCGCCGCTGAAGCGGTGGCCGTGCCAGCCACCGGACTGGTGGTTTCGCTGCTGAGAAAGATCGTGAAACTGGCCGAGGTTGCAGCGCCCGGCAGCAGCAGCGGGGTGGTGAAGAGCCAGCGGCTCGACGACGGCGTTGAGCCGGTGCCGGGATCGGTCACCACCAGGCCGGGGGAGAGCGCCACACTGAGACTGCACAGCTGCGCCGGCGCCGTGCCGCTGTTGCGCAGCGTGGCGGTATAGGTGAGGAGTTCGCCCTTGCGCACCTGGGTGCGGTTGTTGGTGAGGGTTGCGGTCAGCTGCGGTGTGCCGGGCGCGTCGCCCATCAGCAGCGGCCAGGGCGTATAGAGGGTGAACTGGTTGTTGGCATTGGCCGATAGATGGATCGTCCACCATCCGGTGCGCGGAGCCGAAAGGATGTCACCCCCCGGCGGCGGCAGCGCGGCGCTGGTGCTGTTGTTCCAGATGCCATCGCCGGAGAGGGTGCCGGCGAGGCTGTCGCCGGACGGCGGGATGTACCAGATCGACCGGTTCGAATCCATCCCGAAATTGGCCAGGCACATCGCGGAGGCATCGGGCGGCACATAGAGATGGAGAGCGGCGACCGCCGTCGTGATGGACTGCAGGGAGCTTTTGGCGATGGCCAGGTTCATCTCGTCGCCGCTCCTGACCACACCATCGGGATCGCTCTCGACGATCTTGAGGCGGTAGGTGTTCTCATCGTCGCCGGCCGTCGTGACCAGAATGCGGTAGACGCCGTGACCGTATTGCGCGGCGGTGAACTGGGCGAAGCTGTTCCACAGATTCGAGGTGGCGGCAGCTGGCGCAAAGGTCTGGTCGGCAATCACCGTGGTGCCATCGGGTGCGATCAGCCGAAAGCGCGCCGAATCCCAGGTGGTGCCTTTGCGCTCATCGAGTTCACCATTGGTCTGGTAACATTCCGGATCAAAGAGTTCCAGCCGGATAGCGAACGCGTTGGGCACCCCTTGCGGGACGTAGAGGTTGTAGCAGTGGGCCTGGTTGCCGCCGGCGCTGTTGCTCCACCAGTCGCCGTGGCTGAGAAGTCCCTGGGGGCCATTGGTCTGCACGACCACCGACGCGGACAACGGCGGCAGAACCAGCTCGCCGGAAAGCGCACTGCCAGCGAAACCGATCAGGATCAGCCCGATGAAAAGTGGTGAAAGAACGGATAGACGATTCATTTTTACCTCCTGATTCGCCGGAGGGTTGAAATCCGGCGGGCCGCTGCATCGTGGAGGTCAAGGGCGAAGGTGTCTGAGGATGCAGCCGCATGGTACGTTGCATTGCCAAAAAAACCGACCGCTGCCATCCGGGCAGCGGTCCGGGTGGGGTTATTTGACCAGGTTCATCATACGTTTTTCACTCTGATCGCCGGTCCGCAGGAGATAGATATAGAGCCCGCTCGCCACCGGCAGATTGAAGCCATCCGTCCCGTCCCAGCGCACCTCATGCTCACCGGCCGACCACTCCTGATCGCAGAGCGATTTGACGAGCTGACCGAGCCGGTTAAAGACAGTCAACTCGGCTCTTCCGGCCTCGAGCATCCTGAAGCGGATACGGGTCTCGTTGTTGAAGGGATTGGGATAGTTTTGCGACAGCTCAAAGCCGGCGGGCTGGGCGGCACTGACGGTGATCGGACCGTGCCAGGCCACCTGACCGCTGTAGTCGATATCCTGCAGCTTGTAGAAATAGGTGCCGCCAAGGGTGACGCCGGTGTCGATAAATTCATAGCGGTGCTCGGAGGAGGTCGTTCCCGCCCCCTCGATCAGCACGGGCGTGACTCTGACGTAAGAGCCCTGCTCGGAATTGGCGCGCCAAACCTGAAACCCAAAGTTCTCGGTCTCCGAGGCGGTGATCCAGTGGAGCAGGACCCCGCGGCCGTCGAAGCGGGCGAGGAATTCGGTCAACTCGACCGGAACGCTGTTGTGGAAAAAATAGGTATGGCAATTGTTCTCGGGATCGGGGTCCTCGGTCGTGGTCGCGAGACAGATCTCACCGGTGGCGTCGCCCTCGTGGGTGACCCTCACCTGCAGGGTGATCCGGTACTCCGCGCCTGAGACCAGCGAGGGCAGCTGCCAGCGCAAGGGATTGGCGCTGGTGTTTTCCGGCGCCGGATTCGCCGTCTGCAATTCCAGTGCGGGATCCATCTCCATCGTCAGGACCGGCGAGATCGAGGGATCCGGACCGTTGTTGGTCACGGCGATGGTGAATTCGATGTACTCCCCGATCTGGGCCGAATCGGCGCTGGTGGCGACGTTCAAAAACAGGTTGGCTGCGGGCTGTACCTCAGGCACCAGCGGCGTGGCCATGTAGCCGGCATTCCAACCCACCGCGTTGGCCTGAGCCATCAAGGAAAAGAGGGGCGTCCGCCCGCTGCTGGTATCGGCATCCGAGTCGACGAGATCATCCAGACCCCGGTTCGGCGGACTGAAGTACATGGTCGTCACCTTTTCGAAACGGAGGTAGAACTCGCCCGGCAGCAAATCACTCGATACCAGGATGAGAAACGAGCCGTTACTCTGCGTGCGCAGGGCGGTCAGGGACTCGTAGCGGTCACCCGCGAGACGGCGGAACAGCTCGACCTGCACCCCCGAAAAACCGCGTTCTCCCGCCCCCTGGATACCGTCCTTGTTCAGATCCATCCAGGCATAGCCGCTGATGGAGGCCTGCCCAAAACTCCTGCCACTGAAGAGGATCAAAAAGAGGATGATCAGCAGGCAGAACCACCACAACCGGACCACCTCGGTGTTCCAGCTGTGCGATTCATCTTTGCTTGAATGCATTTTCACTATTGTTCTCCTCAACATGGTTGTGTCCCATTCATGCCCCATTGAATATCCCTGTCATGGAGAGGCGGCGCCACAAAAACCGATCGCGAACGGGGATGCAGGATATTCCAACTTGCTGTTATTAAATAATATATTTAATGAACACTGTTGCCGGTATGGCGTCCATTCATAGCCTCTCTGTCAAATTGCGTGCCAATCTCTCACCATATTTATGTTGTTTTTTTTCGAGGTAAAGTGTATATATCGGGAGCAAGTATCAGACACCGGCGGTGTTCAATAAAGTGGATATCAGCCGGAAAAAATGCCATGAGCGACCCGACATCCCCGCACCGCATAGGATGGTTTGTGCACACCGACCAGGAACTGATCGACGCTTTCAAGCAGGGCGATCAACGCGCCTTCGATACGCTGGTGCAACGTCACGAGCAGCGCATTCGCTCGCTTTGCGCCTGCTATCTCTCCGATCCCCAGGACATCCAGGATGCCGCCCAGGAGACCTTCATTCGCGCCTTCCATGCACTGCCCGCGTTTCGCCCTGAGGCGCAGTTCTCGACCTGGCTCATCCGGATAGCCATCAACCAGAGTCTCAACCTGCTCCGCGGCCGCCGGCGCCGGCAATGGCTCAAACCCTTCTCCCGGCTTTTCGACAAGGAGGAACAGCTCGCCAACGGCCAGCCCACCGCCTTCACCCCGCTGCAGGAGCTGGAACAGGCGGAACGGAGCCGAATGGTTCGCCTAGCGCTCGACGCCCTCCCCGAGGAACAGCGAACCGCGGTGATCCTGCACCGCTTCGAGGGCATGAAGTATCAGGAGATTGCTCAAGCCACCGGCAGCAGTGTTGCGGCCGTCGAGGCACGGCTGCATCGCGCCAAGCTCAAACTGGCTGTTCTGTTGCAGCCCTATATCGAGGACTGAAAGCGGAGCGCCCCGTTCCCGCAGTAAAAGGGGCCTGTAGAGGAGACCGATTGCAAGAAATGATACAAGGTGGTGTTTAAAGGATGAAAACCCAGATGAATTGCCGAGACTGTAAACAACATCTCTCTGCCTGCCTGGATGGTGAGCTGGAGCTGAGGCTGCACCGCCAGGTGGTGGAGCACGTGGCAGCCTGCCCGGAGTGCCGGCAGTACCAGGCACGCCTTGAGCGGGCCTATGCCCTGCTGCAGCCAGGCGAAGCGCTGCCGCCGGATCCCCTGATGGCGGTCCGCGTGCGAGACGCCTTGCGCCGTTCGCTCGACGCCGGGGCGCAGCGGTTCAGGATCACCTTTCGGCTGCTGATTCCGGTGTCGGTGGCTGCCGGGATACTACTCGGCGTTCTGCTGGGGCAGAACCTCTCCACGCGCTGGTCGGCTACGACGCCGGTGAACCAGGAAACGCTTGAGGCGGCTTTGATCCCACAGGCGCCCGGTGCGCCGCTAACCAGCAATTACCTGGACCTTTCCTGGCCCGAAGGAGGAAAGCAATGAACAAATGGCTGGTCGTGCTGCTGATCTTCTCGCTCGCAGTCAATCTGGCGGCGGTCGGGACCCTGCTCTATCTCACCCGGCATGCCGGGCCGCCGGAGATGCGGCCCGGAGGCCCGATGGAGTGGCCTGCTGACGCTCGTGGCAACCACCCGCGTCCGGGCGGCCAGGGGCTGGGCATCCCGGGTGCGATGAAACCGGAGGTGGAAAAGTTGCGGCAGGAATTCATGGCCGGCTTGCAGCCGCTCAGTGAGTCGCTGCGGCAATCGCGCCAGCGCCTGGTCCGGCTCATGGACAAACAGCCCGCAGCCACCGACTCGATCGCCATTGTCCTGCAGAAGATCAACCAGCTGCAGGGCGAGATGGAGAAACGGACGGTCGACCATTTGCTCACCATCCGGCCCTATCTGGAAGAGAAACAGTGGCAAAACCTGACGCGCATCCTGCAGGAACGAATGCGGGAGTTCCGGCCGATGCGTCCGGACGGCCCGAACTCTCCGCCGGCACCAGAGGGTGGCCCGCCTCTGCCCGGCCCTGAAAAGGAGCCCGGGCCGGGGCCGGAGGTGCAGCCCTGACCGACCAGGGGGTGCTGCGCTCAACGCTATACAGCAAAGAGATTAGCCGCTGCCGGATGGCTGCGGCTTTTTTTATCTATCCCGCAAGGTAATCCTTGTTTTTTTAGCCGGAGTTTGATATAATGGTTCTTCTGGTCAAGCCGCTGCGATTGGCATAGGCGGCTTGCGTTATTAGAACCCTTACAAGGATCATCCTCATGAAAAAAATCCCCTGGTTGTACGCCCTGGTCGCCGCTGCGCTGGTGCCGTGGATGGTGTGCACCGGTCTGCTGGCGCAAAGCCTGCCTGCGATCGAAGCGAGCCGTATCACCCTGCCCAATGGCTGGAAACTGACGCCGGTCGGCCGGATGGTACCCCTGGGCGATCTGCCGCTGAACCTCGTCTTGTCGCCCTCGAAAAAGCTGCTGGCCATCACCAACAATGGCCAGAGCGATCAATCGATCCAGCTCTTCGACCGGAGCAAGAACCTCATGACCGATTCGGTTGCTATCGCCAAGGCGTGGGTCGGCCTGGCTTTTTCGGCCGACGAGAAGTATCTCTACGCCTCAGGGGGCAACGACAACTGGATCGTCAAATACACTATCCTCAAGGGCAAATTGAACGCCGTCGATACCCTGATCATCGGCAAACCCTGGCCCGAACTCATCTCGGTAGCCGGCATCGCCCTCGACGACCCTCGCCATCTCCTCTATGCCGTGACCCGGGAGAACAACTCACTCTATACCCTGGACACCTCGACCGGCCAGGTCGTGGCCCGTTATCCCCTGGGCGGCGAGGCTTATTCCTGCCTGCTCGCCCCGGACGGTGGTATGCTCTATATTTCCTGCTGGGGCGCCAACAGGGTAGTTCTCTTCGATACCCGGCGCCAGCAGCTGGCCGGCTCGATCCCGGTGGGAGATAATCCCAACGCGCTCTGCCTCAGCAAAAAGGGCGAGTGGCTCTACGTGGCCAATGCCAACGACAACAGCGTCTCGGTCATTGATACCCGCGCCCTCAAGGTGGTCGAAACCCTCAACACCGCCCTGTTCCCGAACGCCCCCAGCGGCTCCACAGCCAATGGCCTCGCCCTCAGCGAGGATGGCAAGACCCTGTATGTCGCTAACGCCGATAACAACTGCCTGGCCGTCTTTGACGTCGAGGAGCCCGGTACCAGTGTCAGCCGCGGTTTCATTCCAACGGGCTGGTATCCCACCGGTGTGCGCGTGGCCGATCACCGGCTCTATATTGCCAACGGCAAGGGGCTGGCCTCCATGGCCAATCCCTTCGGCCCCAATCCGGCTGCAAGAGCAGGGGAGGCCAAATACCAGCAGGGCAGCCGGCAGAAGGAACAGTACATCGGCGGGCTTTTTCGCGGCGTGCTGGCCATCCTTGATGAGCCCGATGCCGCCCAACTCGGCCTCTACTCGCGCGCGGTCTATGCCAATACCCCCTACACCAAGGCCAGCGAAGCCCTGAGCGAAGGCGAGGCGGGCAATCCGATCCCGATGCGCATCGGCGATCCCTCGCCGATCCGCCATGTCTTTTATATCATCAAGGAGAACCGCACCTACGACCAGGTTCTGGGCGACCTGCCGCAAGGCAACGGCGATACCACCCTGGTGCTCTTCGGTGACAGGATATCGCCCAACCATCATGCCCTCGCACGTGAGTTTGTCCTCCTCGACAATTTTTACGTCAATGGCGAGGTCAGCGCCGACGGTCACAACTGGAGCCTCGGCGCCTACGCCACCGACTATCTCGAAAAAACCTGGCCGAGCAGTTACGGCGGCCGCGGCGGATTCTATACGGCTGAGGGGAACCGCGAGATCGCCAACCCCCGCGATGGCTTTCTCTGGGATTTCTGCAAGCGCTATGGCGTCAGCTATCGCACCTACGGCGAGTTTGCGGATGATTACAAGCCCAACATCCCGGTGCTCAAAGACCACTACTGCCGCTACTTCACCAGCTGGGACCAGTCGGTGCGCGATACCACCCGCTTTTACCAGTGGAAACGGGATTTCGACAGTCTCTATGCCGCCGGCGCCGTGCCCCAGCTGAACACCCTGCGCTTCATCAACGACCATACCGAGGGGCTGGCGGTCGGTCGGCCGACGCCTTTCGCCCACATGGCCGACAACGATCTGGCCATCGGCCTTTTCGTGGCGTATCTCAGCCACCACCCGATCTGGAACCAGACCGCCATCTTCATCGTCGAGGATGACGCCCAGAATGGCCCCGACCACGTCGACGCCCACCGCTCGGTGGCGCTGCTGGCGGGCGGCCTGGTCAAGAGCGGCCTGGTCGATCATACAGCCTATTCGACGGCCTCGATGCTCCGCACCATCGAGCTGATCCTCGGACTGCCGCCGATGAGCCAGTACGATGCGGCGGCAACGCCGATGTGGCGCTGCTTCGCCCAAACCGCCGGCCACGCGCCCTATACCGCACGGCCGATCGCGGTCGATCTCAATGACCGCAACCTCAAGGTGAGCAAATGGTCGGAGCTGAGTGAAAAGTTCGACTGGTCGAAAGAGGACCGCTGTCCGGATGGCTTGTTCAATGAGGTGATCTGGCGCGCGGTGAAGGGCCTCGACAGCCCCTGCCCGCCGCCCGTACATGCGGCCTTTTTTCTCCCGACCGGGGAGGAGGAGGAGGAGTAAAAAAAGCGCGCCTGTGAGGGCGCGCTTTTTTTTTCGGTTTGTGATACGCTGCATCCGCCCGCATGCGGGAACCGGGCGGACTCCGGAAGGTCAGATCAGCCGTTCGGAGACCGACTTGGCCTGCATAAAGAGGCCGAGATAGTCCATGCCGCCGGCCTTGGAGTCGGTACCGCTCATGTTAAAGCCGCCAAAGGGATGGGCTCCGACCATGGCGCCGGTGCATTTGCGGTTGACATAGAGGTTGCCGACGTGGAAGCTCTTCTTGGCCGCCTCGATCTTGTAGCGATCGCGGGTCCAGACCGCGCCGGTGAGGCCAAATTCGGTGCTGTTGGCGATGCGGATGGCCTCGTCAAAGGATTTCGCCTTGATCACCGCCAGCACCGGCCCAAAGATCTCCTCCTGATCCAGGGGCGTGCCCGGCTGGATGTCGGCGAAGAGGGTCGGCTGAATATAGTAGCCATCGCCGGGTGCCTTGGCCCCGCCGCTGATGAGACGGCCCTCTTTCCTGCCGATCTCGATATAGCCGAGGATCTTCTCCTCCGAGGCCTTGTTCGCCACCGGACCCATATAGGTGGCGGGATCCTCCGGCGGACCGACGGTCAGCTTTTTGACCCGCTCGCCGAGCAGGCCGATGATCTTGTCATAAACGGCCTCGACCACGATCGCGCGGGAGCAGGCCGAGCATTTCTGCCCCTGAAAGCCGAAGGCGGAGGCGACGATGGCGGTGGCCGCCTCTTCGAGGTCGGCATCGGCATCGACGACGATGGTGTCTTTGCCGCCCATCTCGGCGACAACGCGCTTGACCCATATCTGGCCCGGGGAGACCTGCGCGGCCAGATGGATGATGCGCAGGCCGACCTCCTTGGAACCGGTGAAGGAGATGAAGCGGGTTTTGGGATGGGTGACGATATAGTCGCCGATCTCGCCGCCGCTGCCGGGGATGAAATTGAGCACGCCGTCCGGCAATCCGACCTCGCGCATGATCTCAACCAGCAGGTAGCCGATGCAGGGGGTGTCGGACGCGGGCTTGAGCAGCACGGTATTGCCGGTGACGATGGCGGCGGCGGTCATGCCGGTGAGGATAGCCATCGGGAAATTCCACGGCGGGATGATGGCGCCGACGCCGAGGGGGATATAGGAAAGTTCGGGAAACTCGTTCGGGAAGGGGGTTGCGCCCTTGACCTCGCTCCAGCGCAGGGCCTCGCGGGCGTAGAATTCAAGGAAATCGATCGCCTCGGAGGTGTCGGCGTCGGCTTCGGGCCAGCTTTTGCCGATCTCGGTGATCATCCAGGCGTTGACCTCGAGTTTGCGCCGGCGCATCACCGCGGCCGCCTTGAGCAGGATGATGGCCCGTTCCTTCGCAGCGACCCAGCGCCATTTTTCAAAGGCCGCCAGCGCGGCCTGCATGGCGAGATCGACCTCAGCCTGGCCGGCCTTGTGAAAGGTCCCCACCACCTGGCTGGTGTGCGAGGGATTCATCGACTTGAAGGTCTTGCCGGTGGTCACATCCTTGCCGCCGATGAAGAGAGGATATTCGCGGCTGGCCTGGCTGGCGACCAGCTTGAGCGCTTCTTCCTGTTTTTGCCGGTTTTCCGGCCGGGTGAAATCGGTGAATGATTCATTGCGAAACGGGGACAGCATAAGGCGCCTCCTGAGGATGGGGTCCGACGGGCGCGGCGGGAAGGGTGGGCCGCGCGGCCTGTTTTCACGCCTTATTTTAGCGGATTATCGGCTGAAAGTCAAGGCAATTCTGGGGTGAAAGCCGCGGGGAGGGCCTCTCTTAAAGATTGAGCAGGCGGATGCGCTCCATATCGATATAGAAAGAGTGGAACGCGACCTGAATGAGCGCGGCCAGGAGTTCCTCCTCGATTTTTTGCACCATTTGCTGCAGCATCCGGTCCGCATCGTCAGCGATGGCGTAGAGCAGCATCAGCCCCATGGCGGGGCGCAGCGGCAGGAGGGGGATGAGCTGCTGCAGGGCGCTGGCGGCGATCTGTTCGCTCTCGAGGCCCAGATCTCCGGCAAATTGGCGGAGATGCTCGAGCTGCATCGCCATGATCAGCCGTGCCACCTGGGACCATTCGCCCGCATCGAGGTGCTTCAGGCTCTCCAGGCCAAAACGGGCGTCGGTTTCGCTCGCGGCGAAGTCCTGCAGGATCTGGCGCAGCCGATCGCGGGCGCCTTCGGGGTTGAAGGTTTCGCCGGGCGCGAGGATGCGGATCAGGGCGGAGGCGCGCTGCTGTCGCCGCTCGGCCCGCGAGGCGGTGTACAGTTCATAGACCGGCATATTGATCGAGAACCAGCGGTTGCGCGGCTGGCGGTTGCCGGCCTGCACCATCTCCTGGGCATCGAGGTAGAGTTGCTCGAGGTCGTGGTACTCGCTGCGTTCCAGGGCATGCTCGATGACCAGTTCGAGGGGCGCCTCCTCATCCCATTCCTCGCCGCTCTTGACCAGATGCATCAGCATGGTCAGGCACTCGGAGAGGCGGCCGCAGCCATAGGCGCAGACCGCCGCCAGCAGTGCCGTTTCTCCCGGGATATCCGCACGGACCAGGGGGGCGAGGAGCGTCAAGCCGGTGCGCGGCTGGCCAAGGATCAGCGAGGCCTCGGCGCGGGCAGCTGCCGAAAAAGACTTTTCCTGCTGGAGCAGGAAGGAGTAGATCTTGCCGGCTGCGGCATGCTGGTGCAGGGCCATATCGCAGCGGGCCTGCAGCAGCAGCGCCGCTTCGTTCAGGCTGTTGTCGGCGACGACCGGGACCAGCAGCTCCACGGCCCGGGCATACTCTTTTTTGCTGACAGCCCGGCGGGCCGCAGCGAGGGGATCGTTGGTCATGGTAGGTCCTGGATAAGTCCTTTACAGCAAGTTTTCCGGGTTCAGGCCCTGCAGTTCCGCTGGCACGAAACGGCCATCGCGGCGCACCAGCTGCTCATCGAACCAGATGGCGCCGCCGCCGAACTCCGGGTTCTGGATGCAAACCATGTCCCAGTGGATCTGGGAGGAATTGCCATTGGGCGTGTTGTCGAGACAGCTGCCCGGCGTCAGGTGGAACGAACCGGCGATCTTTTCATCGAAAAGGATGTCGAGCAGCGGCCGGGTGATGTGGGGATTGACGCCCAGGGCAAATTCGCCGATAAAACGGGCGCCCGCATCCGCATCGAGCACCCGATTGAGGATCTCGCTCTGACTCGAGTGTGCGGCGATGATGCGCCCGCGGCTGAATGCAAGCTCGATCCCTTCGTGCACCGTCCCGCGAAAAATGCTGCGGGCGGTGAACCGGATGCGGCCTTCCACCGACTCCCGCAGTGGCGCCGTATAGACCTCACCATCGGGGAGGTTATACTCGCCGGCGCAGGGGATCACCGCCATTCCCTTGATCGAGAAGCTGAGTTCGGTCCCGGGTCCCTCGATGCGTACCCGGTCGGTCGCCTGCATCAGCCGGACCAGCGGCGCCATAGCCGTGGCCATTCGGCCATAATCGAGGGTGCAGACCGAAAAGTAAAAGTCCTCAAAGGCTTCGGTGCTCATTTGCGCCTGCTGCGCCATCGCCGGATGCGGCCAGCGCAGCACCACCCAGCGCGTTTTGGGAATGCGGATAGCCTGGTGTACCGGCTGCCACCAGAGGCGCTGATACAGACGCATCTGCTCGTCCGGCACATCGGCCAGCTCGGAGCTGTTGGGCGCGCCGCGCAGGCCGATATAGGCCTCGACCTCGGCCATCTGCGCCGCTTCCTGGCGCCCGAGCAGCGCCATCCCCTCCCGGTTGCTCTCGCGGTAGAGTTCCCGCAGCACCGCACTCTGCCGCAGGGTGACCAGCGGCAGCGCGCCGGCCTGACGGATTTCGCGGATCAGGGCCGTGATGCCCTCCGCCGGAATGTCGGTGGCTTCGATATAGACCTTTTCGCCGCACTGCAGCCGCAGGGAATGACGGACGATGGTGCGGGCGAGTTCCTGGAGGCGTGGATCCAGCATGGCATCTTTCGGCAGGTTCGGGCGTGTCGCTCGTTTCGGTCTTTAAATATACGTAAATAGCATCCCATTGTCAACATCTGCCAATGCCCTGCAACGCCGCCTGCCGGCCTGGCCCCCGCTCTCGTGCTGGCCTGGCCCCCTGCTCTCGTGCCGACCTGCATCCCCCGCGCTGCTGCCGGCCTGGCCCCCCGCTCTCGTGCCGACCCAACCGGCCCGCACTTTGGCCTTGATATTTTGTCCATGGTTTAATACCTTAGAGTAGGCGAGGCGGTCGCGCCGGCCTGAACCCGGCGACCGAACGGGGATGCTCATCAATCAGCGGAGTCCGTCATGCAAAAAAAAGCGTTGTTGATCCTCCTGATGGCTGGAAGTGTGGGCGCAGCGGACCTGGAGAGCCGGATCGTCCGGGTGACGGTCTATCCGGGCATGGCGCTGGTGGAACGGCAGGCCACTCCGGCCCTGCAGGCTGGAGCCAACACGCTCGTCTTCAACGGCCTGCCGGCGGCGCTGGTCGATGAATCGGTCCATGCCCGGATCACTTCCGGCCAGGGATTGCTCCTGGATGAGGTGAATGTCGAAACCTGGTTCCTCGCCCGTTCCGGCGAGAGCGAGGTACACAGGCTTGAGGAGGCCATCCGCGACCTGGAGCGCCAGATCGGCCAGCAGGAGGGCGAACAAAAGAGCCTCGCCGCCCGGGAAAAGTTCCTCCACTCCATCCAGGCCACGCCGACGACGGCTGCCGGGCAGCCGGCGGCCGGGATGCGCCCCGATGCCGCTGCCTGGAACACCACCCTCACGTTTCTCGGCAGTGCGCTCCACAAGATCTATGAGGAGATGGTCGAGGTCGATTTTAAAATCCGCGATCTGAAGGCGGAGAAAGAGGCCCTCGAAAAAAAGCTCGACGAGCAGCAGTCGGCCAAGCCGCGCCAGGAAAAGTCGGTCACCCTGAACATCCGGGCCGATAAAGCCGCCACCGGCCAGATCAGCCTCACCTATCTGGTCAATCAGGTCAGCTGGTGGCCGGCCTACGAGTTTCGCGCCCTGCCGGCAGAAGGCCGGATCGAACTCCTCTATTCGGGGATGATCCGTCAGAAGACCGGCGAGGAGTGGGAGGATGTCGAGCTCTTTCTATCGACCGCCCAGCCGGCGCGCGATGCCACCGCACCCCAACCCAGGCCATGGAACGTGCACCTCTGGGAGCCGGCGCGGGCCGCCGCCCTTTTCAAATCCGCCCCGGCCGAGATGGAGGCCGCGAACAGGATGCTGGACTTGACCACGGCCGCGGAGGCTCCTCCGGCGCCGACCCAGGCCGGGGTGGAGGAGCGCTCGACCTCTGTCCTCTTCGCCATTCCCGGAGTACGCCGCGTCGCCAGTGGTGACGATCCCGGCAAGGTGCTGATCGCGCGCAAAGAGTATGCGGCGCAGATGACCTACTTCACCCTCCCCCGGCTTTCGCCCTTCGTCTACCTGCAGGGGCGGTTCACCCACGACGCTCTCTATCCCCTGCTGCAAGGTCAGGGGATGATCTATGTCGACGGCGATTATGTCGGCAGGACGGCGATTGCATCCGTGGCGGCGGGTGACAGCCTCGATCTCTCCCTGGGAATCGACGAGGGACTCCAGGTCAAGCGCGAGCTGGTGAAAAAGTTCGAGCGCAACACAGGGACCCTGAGCAAGAAACGCGAGATGGAATATGATTACCGGATCACGGTCGAAAATTTCAAGAAGAAGGCGGTCGAGGTCAAGGTGATGGATCATCTGCCGCGTTCGCAGCAGGATGAGATCGAGGTTGGGGAGGTGCGGCTGGCGCCGGAGCCCGCGCTCAGGGACAAGGATCAGCAGCAGCTGACCTGGCTGTTGACGCTCAAACCCGGCGAAAGACGGGACTTAACGCTTCACTTTACCCTCTCCTATCCGCGCGGGGCCCGGGTAGCCGGACTCGAATAGGGTGTCTCCATCAGGCCTGCCTGAGGGCAGGCCTGAGCGCCCCGCTCACCCCGGCTGAGGTTTCGCCAAGGGCCTGGTCACTGCCTTTGCAGAATGATCATCGTGATGTCGTCGTGGGTCGGCGCGTCGGCGGCAAAGAGCTGCAGCCGGTTGATCAGTTTTTCGCCCATTCGTTCGGCGCTGCCCTTGGTCATCGCCGCCAGGCTGGCACGCAGCCGCTCCTCGCCCCAGAATTCTCCCGCCAGATTGCGCGCCTCCACCAATCCATCCGAGTAGAAAAAGAGGGTCTCACCCGGCTTCAGCTCCACGCTTTGGGTGGTATAGAGGGCCTTCGGCTGGATACCCAGGGCGGGATCTCCTTTCGGCCACTCGGTCACCTCATCGCCCTGGACGAGCAGGGGCGGCTGGTGGCCGGCGTTGAAAAAGCGCACCAGCCCCTCCCCGGCTGCGATCTCGAAGTAGATCATCGAGGCGAAACGATTGGCCATGGTGTCGCGGATATAGATGCGGTTCATCTTGCGGCCCAGCTCCGAGGGATCGCTGGATTCGGGCGCGAGGGCGCGAAGGGTGGCCTGCAGCTTGGCCATCAGCAGGGCGGCCCCGAGGCCCTTGTCGGAAATATCCCCGAGCGCGAAACCGTGGCGGTGGCTGTTGATCGGCATGTAATCGAGGAGATCGCCGCCCACTTCGTTCGCGGGATGATAATAGAGCCAGATCGACCAGCCCTCGATGACCGGCGGCTGATCGGGGATGAGCGCCTTTTGCACGATCCGGCCCGCCTGCAACTCACTGCGCGCCAGCATCTTGTCCTTGACCTCCAGCATCAGCAGCAGGACCAGCAGGACAATGCCGGCAAAACTGGTGTCATTGCTGGCCTGGATATTCTGCGCATGCCATTGACATTGGGGGGAGACGGTCAGCAGCAGGGCGATGATCAGCATCAGCCGCCGGAAGCTGCTCATATGCAGCAGCAGACTGCGCAGCAGCCAGAGGCTGGTGGAAAAAAAGCGCCGGACGCTCCCCATCGCGCGCAACCGGCTGCGTTGTTCATCGCTGAGATAGAACTGCTTCATTTCGGCGTTCTCTCTGCGGATCTGGGCCCAATAGCCTCCTTTCCGCAGATCGTCGCGCAGCACCCTTCTCAGGTGCGGGTCGGCGGTCGATTCGTTTCCGGTCATGCTGTGCTCCCTAGGCCATAATTCATATTTTTGTACGCAGATTGGGCGGAAATGTAACACAGCTCCCCGCAGCACGTCATTTCAGTTGCCTTTTAGCGAGGAAAGCTGTAATTTGAGCATCGCAAAAAGGACTTTTAGGAGGAACCGAATGTCCATGTCGCGCAAGGAATTCATCAAGACCGCAGGAAAAGGCCTGATCGCGGCCGGAGCGACGGCTGCCGCGCCCGCCATGGCCGGGGGGCGTAAACAGGGCGCCCACAGCAGGGGTGGCTTTACCATGGAAGTCAAGACCAAACGTCTTGATCTGCGCCATGCCTGGACCATCGCCCGCAATACCAGCACCTACAAGGAATATGCCTTTGTCAAACTGGAGAAGGACGGCATCTACGGGCTGGGCGAGGCGGCCCACAACGTACGGTACGGCGAATCGCTCGAATCGATCCTGGCCACCCTCGAAAAAGCGCGGCCGATCCTCGAACAGGGCGACCCCTGGCAATTCGTTGATCTCAACGCAGCCGTGCAGGCGGTCTGCGAAGGCCAAACCGCAGCCAAGGCGGCGATCGATATCGCCCTGATGGACTGGCTCGGCAAGTCGCTGGGCATCCCCCTCTATCAGTTCTGGGGGCTGGATCCGAAGAAGGCGCCGCGCACCACCTTCTCCATCGGCATCGACACCGTGGAGATGGTCAAACAAAAGGTGGAGGAGGCAGCGCCCTATCCCCTGCTCAAGATCAAGATGGGCAAGGAGAACGATGAGGAGATCCTCGCCGCGGTCCGCAGCGTCACCGACAAGACCCTGCGCGTCGACGCCAACGAGGGCTGGAAGGAGAAGGAGCTGGCGCTGCGCAAGGTGGAGTGGCTGGCGGCCAACGGCGTCGATCTCGTCGAGCAGCCGATGCCCAGCACCATGCTCGAGGAGACCGCCTGGGTCAAGGAGCGTGCCTCGATCCCGATCATCGCCGATGAATCGGTCAAAACCAGCGCGGACATCCCCAAACTGGCCGAGGCCTTTGACGGCATCAATATCAAGGTGGACAAAGCGGGCGGGCTGCAGGAGTCGCTGCGCATGATCTGGATGGCCCGTTCCCTCGGCCTCAAGATCATGCTCGGCTGCATGGTCTCCAGTTCACTCTCGATCACCGCCGCGGCGCATCTCTCTCCCCTGACCGATTATCCCGATCTAGATGGCCATCTGCTGCTGGCGAAGGATCCTTTCAGCGGCGTGACGGTAAAGGATGGCTGGCTGATCCTGCCCGATGGGCCGGGTTTGGGCGTGAAAGGAGCCTTGTGATTGAAGGTGCTGCTCTTTGATATCGACGGCACGCTGGTTCTCTCCGGCGGGGCCGGCCTCCGCGCTATGAACCGGGCCTTCGCCGATCTCTACGATATCCCGGACGCGCTGGCGGGTATTCAACTCTCCGGCCGGACGGACCGCTCGATTCTGCAGGATGGCCTGGCGCGGTATCAGCTGGCCTGGTCGCCTGAGGGGGAGGAGGTCTACAAACAGCGTTATTTCGCCCGCCTGGAGGAAGAGATGCCGCTGCCGGTGGCGGGCAAGCGGATCATGCCCGGGGTTGTGCCGCTGCTAGAGGCACTCGCGCAGCGGAACGACCTTCACCTCGGGCTGTTGACCGGCAACTGGCGCACCAGCGGCTATCTCAAACTGGCCGATTTTGGACTCGACCATTTCTTTGCGTTCGGGGCCTTTGCGGATGACTCGGGGGTGCGCGATGAACTGCTGCCCTTCGCGGTGACGCGCTTCGCCGCACGGCACGGCCGCCGGCCCCGGCCGCATGAGGTCTACGTCATCGGCGATACCCCGTACGACATTCAGTGCGCCCGGCCGCATGGCGCGGTCGCCGTCGGCGTCGCCGCCGCCGCCCACTCTGTCGCCGACCTGGCGGCACACCATCCCGATTATCTCCTGGAAGATTTGCAGGATACCGCAGCCGCTCTGCTGGTCCTGGGCTGAGGAACTGCGGCGATGCCGGTCAGGCCAGCATCGCCCGGATCTCCTCGATCAGCTGCTCCCGGCCGACGGTGACCTGTCCCACCTTTTTCTTCACCCACTCGCTGCGCTCCTTGATCTCGGCCTGCTCGCTGCGCATGGCGCGCAGGTCCTTGACCGAGACCTGTCCGGCGGCGAACTCATCGGAGCCGGCGATCACCGCGACCGGGATCATCTGGAGGTCGGCGTATTTAAGCTGCTTGCCGAGTCCCTTTTCCCGGCCCATGTAAAGCTCGGTCTTGATGCCGGCGACGCGCAGCTCCCGGGCGATCTTTTGATAGTCGATGATACGTTCCCGGTCCATGACGGTGACCAGAACCTCTGCGGTGGAGGGCCGGGCCGGCGCACCGCCGATCTTTTGCAGCGCGGAGAGGAGCCGGTCGACGCCAATCGAGGCGCCGGTGGCGGGAATCTCCTCACCGAGAAACTTGCCGATCAGATGGTCATAGCGCCCGCCGCCCATGACGCTGCCGAAGCTGCCCAGCCGTTCATCGATCAGCACCGCCTCGAAGATCGGCCCGGTATAGTAATCGAGGCCGCGGGCGATGGTCGGATCGATGATGACCCGGCTCTCAGGGATCTCCATCGCCTCGAGGTAGTGATGAATCTCCTCGAGCTCGCCGATGCCCGCCTCGGCGCCTTCGACCCCGGCGAGGAGCTTCTTCAGAGCGTCGAGGGTCTTGACGCGCGCCGGCTCGCCGCTGGTCAGAAACTGCTCGATCCGCGCGATCTGCCCGGTGTCGAGATGCAGACCGGGGATGGGATCGCCCGAGGCATCGATGCGGCCGGGACCGAGCTCTTTCTTGACGTTTTCGAGGCCCTGTTTCTCCAGCTTGTCGATGACGCGGAAAAGGGCATGCGCCCGCTCCGCGGCGATCCCGGCGAAGTTGAGCAGGCTGTTGAGCAGTTTGCGGCTGCTGTAGCGGATGCGGTAGTTCACCCCCAGCCGGCTGAGCGACTCGTGCATGGCGGCGATGATCTCGGCGTCGGCCATGAGCGAATCGGTGCCGACGGTGTCGATATCGAACTGGGCGAACTCGCGGAACCGGCCCGGATCGGGCTTGTCGTAGCGCCAGACCGGCTGAAACTGATAGCGTTTGAAAGGCCGCGGCAGTTCGGGATGGTCGGCGACGAAACGGGACATCGGCACCGTCAGGTCGAAGCGCAAACCGACCGCACTGCCGTCGGGCTCCTGGAAAAGATAGATCTGTTTGTCGGCCATGACCCGCCCGACGATCCGCTCGAGGCAGCCATTCCCCAGCTCATGCTGCTGTTTGGCCGGCAGCTCGCTGAGGCGGATGAAGAAGAGCCCGCCCTCCTCGCGAACCACCGGCTCCAGGATGGCGCGGGCAGCGGGAAACTCGAGCAGCAGACGCTCCCATTCCTCGCGGGTCAGCTCGGCGATGGCTTCACTGTAGGCGAGCAGCACCCGCTTGTGCTCGAGCGCAGGCGTGGCGATGGGGACAAATCCGTAGGATTCGTAGACCTCCTTGATGACCGCGACCATCCGGTCGCGTGCGAGCATGTCCGCGGGCAGCAGATCCCTGAAGCCCTTGAGCGATAAATCCATGACCATCTCCCATGAAAAATAAAAAGCTCATTAACGAGGAAAACAGATAATGAGCCAGAATACGGCAACGCCTATGTACGGAAAGAAATCTGGTACCGATGATGGGGATCGAACCCATGACCTCCTGATCCACAGTCAGGCACTCTAGCCATCTGAGCTACATCGGCATGGATCCC
This sequence comes from uncultured Cytophagia bacterium, assembly GCA_964436305.1. Lineage (GTDB taxonomy): Bacteria > Zhuqueibacterota > Zhuqueibacteria > Residuimicrobiales > Residuimicrobiaceae > JAKPUX01. Next base: position 35,677 of record CAYTCI010000023.1, read on the forward strand.
GCAGAATTGCAGGTCCGGAATGCGAACAGTAGTTTACTATTTTTTTGCGTCAAAGTCAAGGTCTTATTTTTCATTCGATCCCCCCGGCCTCCGGCGCACCACAAGATCTCACGCCGATCCACCCCCTCACGCCCGGAGATCTCGCGCCGATCCCACCCCCTCGCGCTCACTCGTCTTTTCGCCGCCCTCCCGAAACAAATGCAATATCGATTTGATTTATTCAGTGAAAATAGGTATTATTAGGCAGTTCAGGAGTGATGCAGACAACATGCTGTTAAGGGAACCGGTCATTCAGGAGAGCGGCCTATGTCCAGACTTGAGATCATCGGGATGGTTCTTTCCTATCTTTATGCCTTTTCTTTGCTGCTGATCATCGAGGCGGTGGGCAAGAAGTTACGCTGGCCGCAAAATGTCAGCCGCAAAATCATACACATCGGCGCCGGGATGTGGGTTTGGGGCATTCTCTATTTCTTCGACGAGCTGCGCTGGGGGATCATTCCCTTTGCCACTTTTATTCTCCTCAACTATCTTTTTTACCGCCGCCAGACCTTTTCGCAAATGGACGTCGAAAAATCGACCCCGGGGACGGTCTATTTTGCTCTGTCAATCACCTTGATATTCTTTATTTTATGGCGGCCATCCGGCCCGGTGGACCTGATCCCCGCCGGCATCGCCGGCATCATGGCGATGACCTGGGGGGATGCGTTTGCCAGTCTGGTCGGGCAGCCCTGGGGACGGAAGAAATATCAGGCATTCGGCCATACCCGCTCTTATCTCGGGAGTGCGACCATGGCGGTGGTCAGCCTGGTGGTGATCTGGCTGACCCTGACCTGGCTGCCGGGATCAGGCCTTGCACCGATGAGTCCGGCGATCGGCCTGGCCGATCGTATTCTGATGACCATCCTCGGGGCGACGGTGGCAACCCTGGCGGAGGCCCTCTCCCCGGCGGGCACCGACAATCTCTCCGTGCCGCTGGCGAGCAGCTTCTTTATGTGGCTGATCTGCCCGTGAGCGGTGCCGCGAGGCCGGCCGGCGAGGATCGGGTTGGCGCGAGAGGGGGGAGGCAGACCGGCACGGCGCCAGAGCCCCGGGCCTGAAAAGCAAAGATTTCCCTTGCTTTTCTCTCCCCGCTTTGCTTATTTTGGTTATCGCTCCCGCCCTATGCCCAAACAAGGAAGCCGTCCATGCTCCTGATCGCCAGCTCCTTCATCCCGGCCCTCTTCATCGCCGTTTTTTTCTATGCCATGGACAAACACAAGGAGCCGCTCTATTATGTCGCGCGCGCTTTCGCCGCCGGCATGCTCTCCATCCTGCTGGTGATCCTGCTCTACCTTATCTTGCCCCAGCTGAGGCTCGTCCATGGCCCCGACCGCAACGCCCTGATCGATGCCTTTTACAACGCCGCCTTCAAGGAGGAACTGGCCAAGTTCGCCCTGCTGATGCTCTGCACCTGGCGCGCCCGCCATTTCGACGAGTGGTACGACGGCATCCTCTATGGCGTGCTCGTCGGCCTCGGCTTTGCCTTCATCGAGAACGTCAAGTACTTTTACGAGTTCTATGACGACAGCGGCTGGTACGTGATCGTCGGCCGGACGATCTTCTCCATGCCCCTGCACGCCCTGCTTGGCGGCACCATGGGCTATTTTGTCGGCAAATCCAGATTCAGCCTGGGACCGGACCGGCTGCAATGGCTCTGCCTCGCCTTTCTCATTCCGGTGCTGGTTCACGGTCTCTTCAACTTTTCCCTGACCGTGCTGGTGATCAATCTCAAGTGGCTCATTCTGCCGATCGTTTTTGTGCTCTGGATCCGTGTGCTCACCTTTAAAAAGGTAACCCAGTCCGGCGTTCCACCCGGCTGACCAGGTGGCTGTCTCACGTTTTATTAAGGAGGTTCCCATGGCCGGATTCGTGATCATGGTCCTTTTCATGGCCTTTATGGCGCTGATGATCCTGCGCCGCAATCCCGCCACCGCTGGGGCAGCCAATGCCGCGGTGGGCGGACTCAGACGCTTCGGCCTGCCCATTATCGCGGTGCTGATCGTCGTGCTGCTCCTCTCCCAGTCGGTGGTGGTGATTCAGGCCGGCACCGCCGGGGTGGTCAAACGCTTCGGCGCCGTCGAGGGCGAGATGGGGCCGGGGCTCCATTTCATCCTCCCCCTGATCGATCATGTGGTGCTCTTCCCGACGACGAAAAAGACCTACGAGGCCTCGGAAATTCCGGACCAGAGCCAGGCCGACTATCCCGACATCATCATCTCGGCATTGACCTCCGACGGCCAGCAGATCAAGGTCGGGATCACCGCCCGTTTCATGATCCAGCCGAGCAAGGCCGCCTGGATCCTGCAGAACCTCGGCACCGAGCGCGATTATGTCGAGAAGGTGGTCAAGACCGAGATCCGCGGCTCGGGTCGGCGCGTACCCACCCGCTTTGCCGCCTACGACCTCTATACCAAAAAGAGCTACGAGGCCCAGCAGGCCCTCTTTGACGAGATCTCGCCCAAGTTCCAGGCCAACGGACTGATCCTCGACGAGCTCGTACTGCGCAACATCACCTTCACCGACGAGTACGCCCGTACCCTCGAGGAGAAGCAAATCGCCCTCGAGAACATCAGCACCGAGCGCAACAAGATGGAGCAGGAGAAGATGCGCAAGGAACAGAAGATCATCGCCGCTGAGGGGGATGCGCGCAGCATCGAGATCCGCCAGGCGGCCCTGACCAAGAATCCGACCATCATCCAGTGGGAGTTCGTCCAGAAACTGGCGCCCAATATCCAGTGGGGCATCCTGCCGCAGGGCGCAGTGCCGATGCTCAACATGCAGGGCTTCACGCCCAAGCCGCAGCCCTGAGCGGCCGGGAGCCCATCTTTCCCCCCAACAAGAGGTGCATTCATGGTTCACGAAAAGATCGAACAGGCCTTCCGCATCCTGCAGGAGCAGGAGGTCGACCTTTGGCTCACTTTTGTGCACGAGACCGGCACCGCCCCGGATCCGGTCCTCGATCTCCTCGCCGGCGCCCATGTCGTCTGGCCCTCCGCCTTCATCCTCACCGCCTCCGGCAAGGCCCTGGCAATCGTCGGCAGCCTCGACGCCCACGGGGTGCGGGACGCCGCCCCGCGCTATGAGGTCATCGGCTACCGCGACTCGGTCGCCGAGCCCCTGCTCAAGGTCCTCGCAGAGGTGCAGCCGCGGCGCATCGCCATCAACTACTCCACCAACGACATTATGGCCGACGGCCTCTCGCACGGCCTCTACCTTATCCTGACCGATTATCTCAAGGGGACACCGTGGCTGGAGCGGCTCATCTCGAGCGAGGGTCTGGTGGCGGCGCTGCGTGGGCGGAAATCCGCCTCCGAGCTCAGCCGGATCAAAGCGGCGATCCGCGAGACCCTCGACATCTATGACCAGGTGACAGCCCACGTGCGCATCGGCATGAGCGAGCAGGAGGTGGCCGCCTTCATCACCGACAAGATGGAGGGGAGGGGACTGACACCGGCGTGGTCAGCCGACCACTGTCCCTCGGTCTTCACCGGACCGGACACCGCCGGAGCCCACGCCGGCCCGACCGCGCGCCGGATCGAGCCCGGCCATATTATGAACACCGATTTCGGCGTGCGCTACGAGGGCTACGTCTCCGACCTGCAGCGCACCTGGTATTTCCTGTGTCCGGGCGAGCAGGAGGCACCGGCCGAGGTGCAAAAGGGCTTTGCCACCATCTACGGCTCCATTCAGGCCGCGGCGGCAGCGCTCAAGCCGGGGGTGGAGGGATGGACGGTCGACCAGGCGGCCCGGCAGTACATCGTTAACGCCGGTTACGACGAGTTCCCCCACGCCCTCGGCCATCAGGTCGGCCGCAGTGCCCACGACGGCGCCGGACTGCTCTGCCCGGTCTGGGACCGCTACAAGAATCTCCCCTTCCTCAAGGTGGAGGTTGGCCAGGTTTACACCCTCGAGCCGCGCCTGACGGTGGCCGGCCACGGCGTGGTGACCATCGAGGAGATGGTGGTGGTGACCGCCACCGGCTGTGAATTCCTCTCCAACCCGCAGACCGCTCTGTGGGTCGTCTAGCTGGCGCCGTTCCGTTCCCCGTTGCGGCGGAGCACCCGCCCTGCCGCCGCAGCGGCTGATCTCTGCACCCGTTAGCCCCGGCAGCCCGGCCGCCGGGGCCTTTTTATGCGCCCGCCGGGGAAATAATTCTGCATTTGCGCCGCAAATCCTCTATTATTAGTCAAGTAAATCCCTTTCCCGGCATCCCTTGACGCCATCTACTGGAGGTATTGGCACCATGAAGCGCTGTGCAGCCCTTGCCCTTTGCGCCCTCTTGACCCAGTCGGGCTCCCTGGCCCTCCACGCCCAGGAGGTTCCCGCCGCCGCGGCCGCCGATTCGGCCGCCGGAGCACCCGCCGCCCTCACCCTGCAAAAGGAGGCCGCCACGACTGCCGCGGTGGTCGCTTACCAGGGTTTTCTCACCGACAATAACGGTAATCCGGTCACCGGCACCCTGCCGGCGCAGATCAGCATCTGGTCGGAGGCGCTCCTCGGGACCAAGCTCTGGCAGGAGGATCTCAATCTCGATGTCTATCAGGGCTATTTCACCGCCGAACTCGGACGCACCATCGAGCTGCCGCGCACGGTCTTCGAAGGGGCGGCGCGCTGGATCCAGCTGGCCCTCAATGGCGAGACCCTGACCCCGCGCAAGGAGCTGCTCAACGTTCCCTTCAGCCTCTATGCCGCCAATGCCGGCGCCCTCGGCCAGGTCGCTGCGGACCAGTTCTACACCAGGGGCCAGGCCAATGAGGCTGCCAACAACCAGATCGACGCCGCCAAACTCGGCGGGAAAAAGGCCGCCGACTTTTACGACCGCTTCCAGCTCGACGCCGGCTATGTGCCCCGCGGCGGCGCCAACAGCGTCACCGGCGAGATGATCGTCGACGGCTCGGTTCAGCGGGCCGATATCGGCTTTGCCCTTGGCAGCGGCACCATCACCGCGGTCACGCCCGGCAGCGGCCTTAACGGCGGCGGCACCAGCGGCAGCGTGGCGCTCGCTCTCGCGCCGGAGTATACCAACGGCCAGGCCTACGACACCCGCTTCGTCCGCCGCGACGAGGCCAGCTCGGTCGGCAATGCGATGCTGCGCGATGGCAGCGTCACTTCCGCCAAGATCGCGGACAATTCGATCCAGGTCTCAGACCTGGGCTTTCCGGTCGGCACCATCACCACGGTCACGGCGGGCGCCGGCCTTACCGGCGGCGGCACCAGCGGACCGGTCACCCTCGGCCTGAACAGCAACTATCAGAATGGCACGGCGTTCGACAACCGCTTCGTCCGCAAGGGAGAGGAGACCGCCATCACCAGCGCGATGATCAAGGATGGCGAGATCACCGGCGCCGACGTCAAGAACAACTCGCTCACCCAGGAGGATCTCGCCTTCAACATCGGTGACATCACCGCGGTACAGGCTACCAATGGCATCGCCGGCGGCGGACTGGTCGGCGATGTGACCGTGCAGCTCGAGCCGGCCTACCGCGATGGCTCCGCCTACGACACCCGCTTTGTCCAGAAGGGCCAGCTCGGCGTCGTCACCGGCGGCATGATCCTTGACGGGACCATCGAGCCGCGCGACCTCTCCTTTCCGGCGGGCGATATCACCAGCGTCGCCGGCATGAGCGGGATCACCACGACCACTCCCGGCTTGAGCGGCGATGTGGTCCTCCGCCTGGATGACAATTACCTCTCGGGGGCGGCCTACGACGGCCGTTTCTTCAATAAAAACATCATCGGCGGTGTCACCAGCCAGATGATCGCCGACCTCGGCATCCAGTCCGGCGACCTGGCGGACAATATCATCCAGCAGCGCCATTTCGGCAACACCTTCTCCCTGAGCAAGACCTATACCGGCGGACCGGTCTTCAGCGTCGCCAACCAGGCCGCCGTCAACAGCTGGGGGCTCGAGGGAAGCGGCCTGACCGGCGGGGTGCGCGGCACCAGCACGACCGGGACCGGCGTTTTGGGCGTCGGCGCGCTCTATGGCGTCCATGCGCGCCTCGATGGGGCGACCACCGCCAACAGCTACGCCCTCTACGTCGAGGGGCGAGCGGTCTGCACCACCGGCGGCTGGGGCGACGTGGCCGAGAACCTCAAGAGCCGGGAGGCGCTCGAGGCGGGCGACGTCGTGGTGATCGATCCCTCCGGAACCCACCAGCTGATGCGCTGCAGCAGCGCCTATGACACCCGCGCCGCCGGAATCATCTCGACCAATCCGACCCTGGTTGTCGGCACCCTGGTGAACAGCGGCGGCTATCCCCTGGCCCTGAGCGGGGTCGTGCCCTGCAAGGTGACCGCTGCCAACGGCGCCATTCGTCCCGGTGACCTGCTGACCACCTCGGATCTGGCCGGCCATGCGATGAAGGCCGCCGAGATCCGCCCGGGGACGATCGTGGGCAAGGCGCTGGAGGGGCTGGCCTCGGGCACCGGCGTCATCCAGGTGCTGGCGACGCTGCAATAGACTCTGTCGGACCCGGTTCTCGGGTCAATCCGGCGCCCGACTCTAGCGCTGACCCGGCCACAGGCCCGGAAAGAAAACCGAAGGAGAACGATGAAATTCCCGAACCATTTGATCATCCTGCTGGCGCTGCCTCTGCAACTGCACACCGGCTCCTACACTTTAAAACGCAGCGGTTTTGTCAGCGCCGGCGGAGCGGTGGCCTCCTCGCGCTACGTCGCGGCTACCGCCCTGGGGCAGCCGGCCTTCAGCGGCATGGAGAGCCCGGGATTCAGTGTCGGTCCGGTGACCGCGGTCGCGCTGCCACCGGGCCAGCTGCCCACCTCGCTGGCGCTGGCGCAGAACTATCCCAATCCCTTCAATCAGTCGACCACCCTGAGTTGGCAATTGCCGGCAGCGGCCGAGGTCCGTATTGCCCTCTATTCCCTGCGCGGGGAGGAGGTGGCGCTGCTCTATTCCGGCCGCCAGTCCGCCGGTCTCTACCAGCTGCGCTGGTCTGGTGACGACGGCGCCGGTCGCCCGCTGCCGAGCGGCCTTTACTTTGTCCATTTGACCGCCGGTGGCCGCCATCAGGTCATCAAGGTTACGCTGGTCCGATGAAGGGAGAAGGTATGCTGGTGGAGACCCTGGTCACCGGGCCGCTCGAGGAGAACTGTTACCTCGCCATCGATGCGGCCAGCCGTGAGGCGGTGATCGTCGATCCGGGCGAGGATGCCAGCGAAATTCTTGCCATGATTGCCGTCAGGGGGCTGACCCTCCGGCATATTCTGCTGACCCATGCCCACTTTGACCACATCGGCGCGGTGGCGGCGGTGCAGCGGGCCACGGCGGCGCCGGTCTCGCTGCACCAGGCGGAATCTGCCAATCTCGAACGGGCGGCGCTGCAGGCCGCCTACTTTGGCTTCCCGCCACCGGAGCCCCTTGCCGTCGCCACCTGGCTGGAGGGTGGAGAGGTGCTGACCTTTGGCGCTTTGCAGCTGCAGGTGCTTTTCACGCCCGGCCATTCGCCGGGTGGCTGTTGTTACTACGGCGACGGCCGGCTCTTCTCGGGGGATCTCCTCTTCCGCCAATCCATCGGCCGCAGCGATCTGCCCGGCGGTGATGCGGCGCAACTGATTCATTCCATTCGCACGCTCCTCTTCCCTTTGCCGGATGAGACGGTGGTCCATCCCGGCCATGGGGAATCCACTACCCTCGCCAGCGAGAAAAAGTTCAATCCCTTTTTGCGATAGAGATCGGGTCTGCGTCCGGGGCGGCACGAGGGCGTGGGCCCTGGTCGGCGCGAGTGTGTTGGCCGGGCGGGCTGCGGTACGCCCCGGCCGCGCGGGAAAATCTCCTTGCAAGTTAGCCCAAAAATGGTTAAACTGAGGCGCGAAAATGGGCGCCGCAGCGGGCCCGGCCTGCCGCCGCGCGGATCAAAACATGGAGGTACTATGGCGGAACCCATCGGACTCGAACACGCCGTCGTCGTGGTTCGTGAAGATGAGTGCAAGGGCTGCGGCCTCTGCATCGAAGCCTGTCCCGAGGGAGTCTTGTTCGAAGAAAAACACCTGAACCACCTGGGTTACCACCCGACCGCCTACCAGGGCGAGGGCTGCACCGGCTGCAGCATCTGTTTCTATCAGTGCCCCGAGCCGGGCGCCATCACCGTCTATAAGAAGGGGTATGTCGGCGAGGAGGTGAAGTGACATGGCCAAACAACTGATCAAGGGGAACGAAGCGGTAGTCAAGGGGGCGATACTCGCCGGCTGCCGTTTTTATTTTGGCTATCCCATCACCCCCGCCTCCGAGGTAGCCGAGGCGGCGGCTTATTACATGCCCAAAGTGGGCGGCACTTTCATCCAGGCCGAGAGCGAAGTGGCAGCGATCAACATGGTCTACGGTGCGGCCTCGGCCAATGTCCGGGTCATGACGGCCTCCTCCTCGCCTGGCATCAGCCTCAAGATGGAGGGGCTCTCCTATTGCGCCGGGGCGGAGCTGCCTTTCGTCCTGGTCGATGTCATGCGCGCCGGCCCGGGCCTCGGCAATATCGCGCCGGAGCAGGGCGACTATAACCAGATCATCAAGGGCGGCGGTCATGGCAACTACAAGGTGATCGCCCTGGCGCCGAACAGCGCCCAGGAGATGTGCGATCTGACCATCCTCGCCTTCGACCTGGCCGACCGCTACCGGATTCCCGCGGTCCTGCTGGCCGACGGTTTCATCGGCCAGATGGAAGAGCCGGTCGAGTTTCCCGAAGCCCGGACCGTCTTGCCGGAGAAGCCCTGGGCTCTCCACGGCGATGCGGCCGATGAGCATCGTCTTATCACCTCCATCAACCTCGAGCCGGAACTGCTCGAGCAGCACAACATCCATCTGCAGAACAAGTACGCTGAGATCACCCGCGACGAAACCCGCTTCGAGGAGTATCACACCGAGGATGCGGAACTCATCGTCATCGCTTATGGTGTGGTCTCACGCATCGTTCAGACCGCGGTCGACGATCTGCGGGCGGCGGGCAAAAAGGTGGGCATGCTCCGTCCCATCAGCCTCTGGCCCTTCCCGGGCGCCCACATCGCCGAACTCGGCGACCGGACGAAACAGTTCCTGGTCGTCGAGCTTTCCAACGGACAGATGGTGGATGACGTGCGCCTGGCTTTGAATGGCAAGCGGCCAGTCCATCTCCACAACCGGATGGGCGGCATGGTTCCCTCCCCCGAGGAGGTCCAGGCCAGGGTGTTGAACCTACTGGAGGCATGAGCGATGGCTGAAAAAGTTCTCAGAAAATCGGCAAGTTTTTTCGATACCTACGATCGCAATCCCAGCCCGAACAAGGAGGTCACCCACTATTGTCCCGGCTGCGGTCACGGGGTGTTGCACAAGCTGGTCGCCGAGGCGATCGATGATTTCAATATTCGTGAGCGTACGATCTTTTGCAGTCCGGTGGGTTGCAGCGTCTTTGCCTATTACTACTTCCGCACCGGCAACATCCAGTGCGCCCACGGCCGGGCGCCGGCGGCGGCGACCGGGATCAAGCGGACCCATCCGGAGTGTATCGTCATCAGCTATCAGGGCGATGGCGATCTGGCGGCGATCGGCACCGCCGAGATCATCCAGGCGGCCAATCGCGGCGAGAATCTCACTGTCTTTTTTGTCAACAACGCCATCTATGGCATGACCGGCGGCCAGCTCGCCCCGACCACCCTGGTCGGCCAGAAGACGACCACCTCACCCTACGGCCGCAATCCCGGCAACGAAGGTTATCCGATCAAGGTGGCCGAGATGATTTCGACGCTCGAGGCGCCGGTTTATGTCGAGCGGGTGGCGCTCACCGATGCCAAGAACACCGCCCGGGTGCGCCGTGCGGTGCGCAAGGGGCTGCAGAATCAGATCGAGAACCGGGGGTTCTCGTTGATCGAGGTGCTTTCGGTCTGCCCTTCGGGGTGGAAGATGACTCCGGTGCAGGCCAAGCAGTGGCTAAGCGACTATATGATCAAGCAGTTCCCGCTCGGGGTCTACCGCGACCGTACCGAGGAGGTGCCGGCGCGTGAGGGGACGCGGCATGTGTTTCACGTCAACGGCATTCGCGAAGCCCTCGATCTGCCGGTCACCCACGATACGACGATCAAGACGGAGCTGCCGGCGGCAGAATTCCGCGATCCGCGCATCAAGCTGGCCGGTTTCGGCGGGCAGGGGGTGCTGATGCTCGGACTGATGCTGGCCGAGGCGGGGATGCACGCCGGCTACAACGTCTCCTGGATCCCCTCGTATGGCCCGGAGATGCGCGGCGGCACAGCCAACTGCCATGTCAACCTCTCGCAACGCCGCATCGGTTCGCCAACCGTCTCACGGCCGACCCTGCTGGTGGCGATGAACCTGCCCTCTCTCGAAAAGTTCGAGAGTGAGGTGGTGCCCGGCGGCCTGATCATCTACGATACCGCCATGATCAGCCGGCCGCCGCAGCGCGCGGACGTCACCGCGGTGGGCATCCCCGCCTCGACGATCGCCGATGAACTGGGCAACACCCGCGGGGCCAACATGGTAATCCTCGGCGCCTATATCGCCCTCTCCGGGATCCTGCCCAAGGAGGCCATTTTCGCGGCGATGCCGACGCTGATCAAACGGCAGAACCTCATACCGCTTAACAAGCTGGCGGTCGAAAAGGGCATGGAATTTGTTCGTAATCTGCGGGGTTAAAACAAGCGCGTGACCGATTCGCAGCCCACTTCCGGTTCATTGAAGCAGCGTATTTTCCATGACCTCTTGCCGTTCGTGGCCAAGCCCGGCCGCTATATCGGCAATGAATTCAATATGGTCCGCAAAGATCCGGCTGCGGCGAAGGTGCGCATCGCCCTGGTCTTTCCGGACGTCTATGAGGTCGGTATGTCCTATCTGGGCTATCCGATCCTCTATCATATTCTCAATCAGCAGCCGCATCTCTATGCCGAGCGCGCTTTCGCGCCCTGGCTGGATATGGCGGCACAGATGCGGGAAAAGGGCGTGCCGCTCTTTTCGCTCGAAACCTTTTCGCCGCTGCGGGATTTCGATCTCATCGGTTTTACGCTGCAGTACGAGCTGAACTATACCACCATCCTCGACCTGATCGATCTGGCGGGACTGCCTCTGCGGGCGGCAGAGCGCCACGAGGGCCCATTGGTGGTCGGCGGCGGGCCATCGGTCTTCAACCCCGAGCCGGTCGCCGATTTCTTCGATCTCCTTGCCATCGGTGACGGCGAGGAGGTGCTGCTCGAACTGACAGAGGCGATCGCTCAGGCCAAAGAGAACGGCCAGGCGAGGGGGGAGGTGCTGCGCCGCTGTGCGCAGATACCCGGGGTCTACATTCCGCAGTTTTACCAACCGCATGGGGACGCCACCGGCGCTTTTGCCGGACTGGAGCCGCTGCAAGCAGAGGCGCCGCGCCGCATCCGCAGCCGCATCGTCTCCAGTCTGCCGGCCGGCAACTATAGCGACCGGCCGCTTGTTCCCGTCATCACCACGACCCACGACCGCGTCTCCCTCGAGATCGCCCGCGGCTGCTCACGCGGCTGCCGCTTCTGTAACGCCGGGATGATCTACCGCCCGGTGCGCCAGCGCAGCGTCGAGGATCTCGTCGGGCAGGCGGTGGCGAGCATCCGCAACACCGGCTACGATGAGGTTTCGCTGGTCTCGCTCTCGACCTCCGATTATGAGGAGCTCGGAGCGCTGATGCAGCGGCTGCAGGCCGAGCTGGGGAGGCAAATGGTCAACATCTCCTTCCCCTCGCTGCGGCCGGAAAAGTTCACCCCCGAGGTGGCGCGCTTCGCCAGGGGGGTGCGCAAGTCGGGATTGACCCTCGCCCCCGAGGCGGGTTCGCAGCGGCTGCGCGAGGTCATCAACAAGACCACCACCGCTGATGACCTGCTGCGCGCGGTGGAACTGGCCTTCCGCGAAGGCTGGAAGGTGGTCAAGCTCTATTTCATGATCGGTCAGCCGACCGAGACCGACGCGGACCTGCAGGGCATAGCCGATCTCATCGGCCAGGTCATCGCCCTGGCGCGCCGGTGGAAAGGGAACAGAATCAACGTCTCGGTCTCGCCCTTCGTCCCCAAGCCGGGCACCCCGTTCCAGTGGGCGGCCCAGGACAGCCCGGGAGAGACCCGGCGCAAGCTCGCTTTTTTACGCGAGCGCTTGCGCGACAAGCTGATCAAGCTCAGCTGGCGCGATGCCGAGGTGGCCCAGATCGAAGGGGTGCTGGCCCGCGGCGACCGGCGGCTGGGGCGGGTCATCCAGCGCGCCTGGCAGGCGGGTGCGACCCTGGAGGGATGGTCCGAGAATTATCATCACACGATCTGGCTGGAAGCCCTCGCCGCGGAAGGGCTGCAGCCGGAGCTCTTCACGGGGGGGTATCCCCTGGAGGCGCCCCTGCCCTGGGCGCATCTGGACAAGGGGGTGACAACCCGATTCTTGCAGGATGAGTACCGGCGGGCGCTCGGGCAGGAGGTGACGCCCGACTGCCGCGACGGCCAGTGCAACCGCTGCGGCCTGATGGGGCAGCCGGTCTGCCAGGAGATCCTCAAGGGGGAACAAATGTATCACAGCGGCGTTTTGCCGCCGGCGCCCGCGGCGCAGGTGGCTGACCGTACGCCACTGCCGCAACCGGCTCCGCCTCGACAAGGTCGCTGGGTGCGTCTGCATTACCATCGGGGTGAAGAGGTGCGCTGGATCTCGCATCTCGACTTTATCCATGTTCTCGAACGGGCGCTGCGGCGCGCGGGATGGCCGCTGGTCTACAGCGAGGGATTCAATCCCCATCCGCGTATCTCCTATGGACCGCCGCTGCCCACCGGGCATATCAGCCAGGCCGAATATATCGACCTGATGGCCGCGTCGGAGGAGATTGGCTCCTGCGTCGCCGCCCTGGCGGCACAACTGCCGGCCGGGATCGGCATCCGCGAGGCTCTGCTCCTGCCGGCCAAACCCCGTGCCCTGGCGGACGAGATCGTCCGCACCGTCAGCCGGGTGACCTGGCCTACACTGGCTGAACCCGTCGATTTGACCGCGCGCATCGCAGCCCTCCTCGGACAGCCGGAGCTGCTGGTGACACGGCACAAGGAAAATGAAGCCCCCCGCATCCTGGATATCCGGCCCTTCCTGCTGGAACTGGCCTGGCGGGAGGGGGCTTTACAGATCGTCAGCCATGTCGATCACGGCAAGACCGTGCGCATGGAAGAAATTATCAGCCTGCTCTTCCCCGACGAACCCGGCCGTGCGCGGCTGGCCTCCATCAAAAGGCTCCACCTGTGGATGGAGAGGGAAGGGGAGCTCATCTCCCCCCTCGTGGCGGCGGGCGGCATCAGAGTGTAAAGAAATGAGGAACCATGAAAAAGGACATCATTATCAACATCGCCATCGGCGAGTCGCGCGTCGCGATCCTCGAGGACGGCCGCCTGGCGGAACTCTATCTCGAAAAACCTGAAAATGAACGCATGGTGGGGGACATCTATTACGGCAAGGTTGCCAAGGTCATCAAGGGGATGCAGGCGGCCTTTGTCGACATCGGCCTCAACCAGGATGCCTTTCTCCATTTTTCGGATGTCGCCGACAATCTGGCGGCCTTCAATCCGCTCTTCCCCCAGGAAGAGAACCGCGGCCGTGGAGGCAACAACAATAACAATCAGCGCCAGCGCCACCATGGCGGACGCGATTTCAGCGAGCCGCAGCTGCGCCAGGGCCAGCCGATCCTGGTCCAGGTGACCAAGGAGCCGATCTCGAGCAAGGGAGCACGCGTCACCACCGAGATCTCCCTGCCCGGCCGTTTTCTCGTCCTCATCCCCTATGACGACATGATCGGGGTGTCGCGCAAGATCACCAACCGCCGCGAACGCGCCCGCCTCAAACAAATCGGCCGCGCGATCAAACCCGAGGGCTTCGGCCTGGTGATCCGCACTGTCTCCGAGAATCGCGACGAAGCGGCGCTGCGCGCCGACCTCGAGGACCTCGTGCGGATGTGGGAGACCCTGGTCGACAAGGTCCGCAAGAACCCGGCACCGATGCTCGTCCACAAGGATATGGATGTGCTCTCCAGCGTCATCCGCGACCTCTTCACCAACGACGTCTCGCTGCTGGCGGTCGACAATAAAAAGATGCACAAACAGATCGTCAAGTATGTGCGCGATGTCGCGCCCGCCCTGGTCGATCGTACCGAGCTCTACAATGGGCGCGTGCCGATCTTTGACAAGTTCGGCATCGAGACCGAGATCACCCGCAGCCTCTCGCGCAAGGTCTGGCTCAAGAGCGGCGGCTATATCTTTTTCGACCACACCGAGGCCCTCGCGGCCATCGATGTCAACAGCGGCCGCTTCATCGGCAAGAAAGACCACGATGCCAACAGCCTGCGGATCAACCTCGAGGCGGCGCGGGAGATCGCCCGCCAACTGCGCCTGCGGGACATCGGCGGCATCATCATCATCGATTTCATCGACATGGTCGAGGAGAAGAACCGCAAGCGGCTGCAGGATGAGTTTCTCCGCGAACTCGATTCGGATCGCGCCCAGGTCAACGTAGCGCCGATCTCGCAGTTTGGTATCATCGAGATGACGCGCGAGCGCATCCGCCCGGCCCTGCTCTTCACCCTGAGCGATCCCTGCCCCGCCTGTCTCGGCACCGGGCGCGTTCTCTCCAAGACCACGACCATGGCGCGCATCGAGCGCTGGCTGATGCGCTACCGCGCCGAGAAGGGCGAGCGCAGCCTGCAGCTGGTGGTCAATCCCGAACTGGCGGCCTATCTCGGCTCCGGCTATCGCAGCCAGATGCTGCGCTTGAGCTGGAAGTACTGGACCCGAATCCGGCTGATCGGGGACGAGAATGTGGCGATGGACGAATTCCGTTTTCTGACCAAGGATGGCCAGGAGGATTTGACCAACAGGTATTTCAGCTAAGCGGCCCGGCGGCGCAAACTCCTCGCGCTGACCCGGCCGCGCCTTGGACCTTGCAGCGCAGACTCCTCGCGCCGACCTGGCCGCGAAATTCGCACAATCCGCTTGACAAAAAGCAAAAGAATTGCTATATTTAATGCCATTTTGGATTTATCGATCATTTACCGCACGGAGAGTTCTGCATGTACGCAATTATTGATATCGCCGGCGCCCAGTTCAAGGTCGCCCAGGACGACAAGATCAACGCCCCGAAGCTGGCCGGCGAGGTGGGTTCCACCGTCGAACTCGAAAAGGTCATTCTGCTGTCCGGTGAGAACGGCGAGGTCAAGGTGGGCAAGCCCTACGTTGACGGCGCCAAAGTCCAGGCGACCATCCTCAGCCACGGCCAGGACAAAAAGGTCCAGATCTTTAAAAAAATCCGCCGCGAAGGGTATACCCTGTTCAAGGGGCACCGTCAGCAGCACACCACGTTGAAAATCGAAACAATCGTTGGATAAGAGCGGGGTAACGCCCGATCGGTTCTAGGAGGTAGTATATGGCGCACAAAAAAGGCGTGGGCTCCTCGCGCAATGGTCGCGACAGCAACCCGCAAATGCTCGGCGTCAAGCGGTACGATGGCCAGGTCGTCACGGCCGGCAGCATCATCGTCCGCCAGCGCGGCACCCGGATTCACCCCGGTTTGAATGTTGGCATTGGCTCGGATGATACCCTGTTCGCTCTCAAAACGGGCACTGTGAAATTCAGCACCCACGGCAAAAACAAAAAGAGAGTCAATATCATCCTCTAGGCCAAAGAATGGTCTTTAAAGCGCGATCCCATCGCGCTTTTTTTTTGACGGGCTGCCGCGGCTCTCTCTCCGGCTTCCGGCGAGCGTCAGGCGGCCCCGCTCCTGATCTCTTACACCCAACCCGTGCAGAAGGTGAACATGAATCGAACAATTCGCCGACGCATCAGCCGATGGGGATGGGGCCTCCTCCTGTGTTCCTCCGCCATGCTGTATGCGCAGCCGCCTCAACTCTCTATCAATGAATTCCTGGCTTCCAATTCCAAACTGAATCCTGATCCGGACTACAAGGCCTATGCCGACTGGATTGAACTCTACAATGCAGGAGAGACCCGGCTGCAGCTTGCCGGCTACACTCTGACCGACAACCTTTCGCAGCCGGCCAAGTGGACCTTTCCGGCCAATAGCTCGATTGCCGCGAAATCCTTCCTCGTGATCTGGGCGGATGACCGGAACAGCGGACTGCATACCAATTACAAACTGGCCGCCGAGGGCGAGCAGATCGGGCTGTTTGACTATACCGGCAAGCTGATCGATTCCCTCTCATACGGCCAGCAGTCCACCAATGTCTCCTGCGGGCGCTATCCCGACGGTCTGGGCGCCTGGCGTTACTTCAGCACCCCGACGCCGGGGACGGCCAACCTCGTCCAGCCCTTCGAAGGGATCGTTTCCGATCCGGGCTTCTCGCAGCCCGGCGGTTTTTATCGCGGCGAGCAGACCGTCCTCCTCTCCCACGACGGCACCGCCGAGTCGATCCGTTATACCACCAATGGCGCCATCCCCTCCGATACCGCGGCTTTTTACACCGGTGCCATCCGTATCTCCCGGACCACTGTCCTGCGGGCCCAGGCTTTCCGGGCAGGCCGCCTCCCCAGC
>CAYTCI010000024.1:0-49599 GCA_964436305.1 uncultured Cytophagia bacterium
CCCTGGCGATCAGGATCTCCACCTGGCGCCGCAGCAGAGCGTCGAAGATCTCCTCCTTGCCCGGGAAGTAGTAGTAGAGGGTGCTTTTGCCCTTGCCCGCCTCGGCGGCGATCTCCTCCATGGTGGTCTTGTTCAAGCCCCAGCGCTGGAAGAGCCGTTCCGCGGCGGCGAGGATCTCGCTGCGGATGAGGTCGTCGTTCTTTCGATACATGGAATTCTCGACTATTTTCGTTTTTCGGTCTAAAATACAACCCCTTTTTGCCAAAGTCAATCCCTTTTTGCTCAGGGTACCCCAAAATCCGGCAACGATCTGACGGCCCCCAAAATCTGGCGACGACCTGATCCTCGCGCCCAGCCCTCCACACCCCTCTCTTTAGGCTTTCTTTATATTTTTCAGCCTCTTTGCCTATGGATCA
This sequence comes from uncultured Cytophagia bacterium, assembly GCA_964436305.1. Lineage (GTDB taxonomy): Bacteria > Zhuqueibacterota > Zhuqueibacteria > Residuimicrobiales > Residuimicrobiaceae > JAKPUX01. The sequence continues at coordinate 417 of CAYTCI010000024.1, forward strand.
TTTATCTTCTGCGTGCTAAATTAGGGCGAACAAAGGAGGATTGTATGAATTTTTCCTGGATACTTGCCCTGCTCATGGTGATCTTTTTGATGGCCTATCTGGTCTATGCCCTGCTCTTTCCCGAGAAATTCTGAGGCTGGCCATGGATATCATTACTTTCGCACAAATCGCGTTCTATTTCATGCTTCTCATTCTGCTGACGCTCGGGCTCGCCCGGTTTATGGCCCGCCTCTTCGGAGGCGAGCCACACCTTCTCAGCCGGCCGTTGGGGTGGCTGGAAAGGATGATCTACCGGATGGCCGGGGCCGATCCCGAGCGCGAAATGACCGCCCATGAATATGGCTGGTGCCTGGCGCAGCTGAACGGATTCGGACTGCTCCTGCTGCTGATCCTGCAGCTTGTTCAGGATTACCTGCCCCTCAATCCGGTGCATCTGGGCGCTGTGCCTTTCTGGCTGGCGCTCAATACCGCCGTCAGCTTTGTCACCAATACCAACTGGCAGGCCTATTCGGGCGAAACCACCATGAGCCATCTGACCCAGTCCCTCGGCCTGACCGTGCAAAATTTTCTCAGCGCTGCGACGGGACTGACTGTGCTGCTCGCCCTGATTCGGGGTTTTGTCCAGGAAAAGTCGGCGACGATCGGGAATTTCTGGCAAGACCTGGTTCGCGCGATAGTCTACCTCTTTCTGCCGCTGGCCCTCTTCCTGGCCCTGCTTCTGGTCAGCCAGGGGGTCGTGCAGAGCTGGAGCGCCGGACCGGTAGCCCAGCTTCCGGACGGTCGCCACTACCCTATTCCTCTTGGACCGGTAGCGTCACAGATCTCGATCAAGCAGCTGGGGACCAACGGCGGTGGTTTTTTCGGCGCCAACAGCGCCCATCCCTTCGAGAACCCCACACCACTCAGCAGCCTTTTCGAGATGCTGGCCATTTTACTCGTTCCCTCGGGCCTCGTTCTGATGTTCGGTCAATGGATCGGCTCCCGGCGGCATGGATGGATCCTTTGGCTGACCATGATGGTCTTGCTGCTGGCGGGCCTGGCCGTCGCCCTGGCCAGCGAGTATCAGCCGGTCCCCGCTTGCGCTCTGCAGCCCTCCCTGGAGGGCAAAGAACTGCGCTTCGGGGTCGGCGGCAGCGCCCTGTGGAGCATCCTGACCACCTGCGCCTCCAACGGCTCGGTCAACTCGATGCTGAGCAGCAGCGCGCCGCTGACGGGCGGCATGGCCATGTTGAACATTATGCTGGGCGAAGTGATCTTCGGGGGTGTTGGCGTCGGCCTGACCGGTATGCTGGTTTTCGTCCTGATCACTGTTTTTATCGCCGGACTTATGGTCGGACGGACGCCGGAATATCTTGGTAAAAAGATCGAGTCCTACGAAATCAAGATGGCCATGATCGTCATGCTGGCGCCGATCCTGCTCATCCTGACGGGCAGCGCCCTGGCGGTCTCGAGTCCGGCCGGACTGGTGGGCCGCAGCATCTCCGGGCCTCATGGCCTCTCCGAGATTCTTTACGCCTATAGCTCCGCCGCCGGCAACAACGGCAGCGCCTTCGCCGGTCTGAACGCCAACACCTCATTCTACAATGGCACCCTCGCCCTGGTCATGTTGCTTGGCCGTGCCGCTGCCATTTTTCCGATCCTGGCCATGGCCGGACGGCTGGCCGCGAAGTCGAAAGTGGCCGAAACCGCCGGTACCCTTAATCCCGGCACGCCCCTTTTCGCGGGGCTGCTCATCGGCGTCATTCTCATCGTCGGCGTATTGACCTTCTTCCCGGCCCTCTGTCTGGGACCGTTGCTGGAACACGCCCTGGTGAGATTGGGCATCACTTTTTGAGGACTCCATGCACACCACCCAGGATTTCAGCAAACTACTGACGCGTGAAATTTTCATTCGCGCCCTGGCCGACAGTCTGCGCAAGCTCAATCCGCGCTGGCAGCTGAGAAATCCGGTTATTTTTATCGTCTGGTTCGGCGCCTTGACGACAACAGTACTCCTGCTGCAGCAGGGGGGATGGAATGGCTTCAATGTCCAGATCTGTTGCTGGCTCTGGTTCACGGTACTCTTTGCCAATTTCGCCGAGGCGCTGGCAGAGGGCCGCGGCAAAGCCCAGGCGGCCAGCTTGCGGCGCAGCCGCAGCGAGACCCGGGCCCGTCTGATCCAAAACGGACATGAGGAGTGGGTGGCGGCTGACGCATTGAATACGGGCGACGTGGTCCTGTGCCGCGCCGGGGAGATCATTCCCTCTGACGGCGAAGTGATCGAGGGCATCGCAACGGTCGACGAATCGGCGGTGACCGGCGAGTCCGCTCCGGTGATCCGCGAGAGCGGCGGCGACCGCAACGCGGTCACGGGCGGCACCAAGGTGCTCAGCGATGCGATCACGGTGCGGATCACGGCAGTTCGAGGCCAGACCTTTCTCGACCGCATGATCAGCCTGATCGAAGGGGCCAAACGGCAAAAAACCCCCAACGAGATCGCACTCTCCATCCTCCTGACCGTGCTCTCGCTTATCTTTCTTCTGGTCACGGTCTCCCTTTATTTTTTTGGTGCCTATAGCCTGGCCGGTGCCAATCCAGCCGGCGCCGCTCTGCTCAGCTTGCCGGTTCTGACTGCCCTGCTGGTCTGCCTGATTCCGACCACCATCGGCGGCCTGCTCTCCGCCATCGGCATCAGCGGGATGGACCGGATGCTGCGTCATAATGTCATCGCCACCAGCGGCCGTGCGGTTGAAGCCGCCGGAGATATCGATGTGCTGCTCCTGGACAAAACCGGCACCATCACACTGGGCAATCGCATGGCTGTCGATTTCATTCCGGCGCCGGGCCTTGACCAACGCCACCTTGCGGTGGCCGCCTATCTGGCCTCCGTGGCGGACGAGACCCCGGAGGGACGTTCCATTGTCGTCCTCGCAAAAAACGAATACGGGCTGCGCATGGGCGAAACAGCCCACGACAACTACAATTTCATTCCCTTCACGGCGCAGTCCCGCATGAGCGGGGTGGATATTCCGATCTCTTCGGGTCATTTTCGGAGGATCCGCAAGGGGGCTGTGCCGGCCATCGAGGCCTTCATCCTCGAACAACAGGGTTCTTTCCCGGAAGCAGTGCACATTTCCAGCAATTTCATCGCCGCGCAGGGGGGTACCCCGCTCGCGGTTTCGGAAGGGGACCAGGTGCTTGGGCTGATCTTCCTGAAGGACGTGGTCAAGGGCGGGATCAACGAGCGCTTCGCCCAGATGCGGCAGATGGGCATCAGCACCATCATGATCACCGGCGACAACATCCTCACCGCTGTGGCCATTGCCGTAGAGGCGGGCGTCGACGATTTCATCGCCAATGCCCGCCCCGAGGACAAGCTGCGAGCCATCCGGCTGATGCAGGCCCAGGGTCATCGCCTGGCCATGATCGGCGACGGCACCAACGATGCACCGGCTCTGGCCCAGGCGGATGTCGGTGTGGCCATGAACTCGGGCACCCAGGCGGCACGCGAGGCCGGCAATATGGTCGATCTCGACAGTAATCCCACCAAGCTGATCGATGTCGTCGAGATCGGCAAGCAGCTGCTGATGACCCGCGGCGCCTTGACCACCTTCAGCATCACCAACGACGTGGCCAAGTATTTCGCCATTCTGCCGGCTCTTTTCGGGACGCTCCATGCGGGTGTAACCGGCCGGGGGCCGCTGGCAGCACTGGATCTGATGCATCTGCACTCACCGGCCAGCGCGATCCTCAGCGCCGTCATCTTCAATGCCCTGATCATCATCGCCCTTATTCCGCTGGCCTTGCGGGGCGTAACTTTCAAGCCGGCGCCGGCCGCCGAGACCCTCAAACGAAATCTGCTCCTCTATGGCCTGGGCGGGCTGATCGTCCCCTTCATCGGCATCAAGCTCATCGATCTGCTCCTGGCCGTCCTGGAACTGGTCTGAAAGGAAAGCTATGAAACATCATACCCCGACCTTTATCGCCCTGCGTCTGATCCTGTTCATGACCCTGTTTTGCGGCGGCCTCTACCCTGCCGCGGTGACCCTGCTGGCTCGCCTCTTTTTTCCCCACCAGGCCGGCGGCTCGCTGCTTAGAGCGGATGGGCAGATCAGCGCTTCACAGCTGCTGGCCTACCGTGACGATGACCCCGGTGACTTTCACTTTCGTCCCTCGGCCTGCGGCTGGAGCACCCAGCCCGGCGCCGCCACCAACCTTGCCCCTTCGAGTGCTGCGTGGCATGATTCGCTGAGAGTGCGGCGCAGCCGGTTCCTTCGGGAAAACCGCCTCGCCGATACCACCGTGGTGCCGGCCGAGATGCTCTGCGCCTCCGGCTCAGGCCTGGATCCGCACATCACCCCGGGCGCGGCGCACCTGCAAGTCGCGCGCATCACCGCTCATCGCGGCGGCAGCCCGGATGTGGCGAGGCAGCTCCATGCCCTGATCGACAGAGCAGCCCGGAGAAAGCTGGGCAACTTGTGGAGCACACCCCTGATCAATGTCTGTGAGCTCAATTTTGCTTTGGACAAGAATGCGGGATTCACTACCTTACAAAGGGAAAAGCCCTGAGCGGATTTTAAGATGAAAAATGATACCACCGGGCGACCCGATCCCGATGCCCTGCTGGCCAAGATCCATGCCGCAGAGCCCGGGCGAGTGAAGGGCCGGTTGAAGATATTCTTCGGCATGTGCGCCGGAGTCGGCAAGACCTTCGCCATGCTGCGCGAGTCGCAGCAGCTCAAAGCCGAAGGCCGGGAGGTCGTCATCGGCCTCATCGAAACCCACGGCCGGGTCGAGACCGAGACCCTGGCTGAGGGACTGGAACGCCTCCCTCTTCTGTCGTTGAGCCACCGCGAGGTGACCTTCACCGAGTTCAACCTCGATGCGGCGCTGCAGCGTCGGCCCGCAATCGTGCTGGTCGACGAGCTGGCTCACAGCAACGTGCCCGGTGCGCGTCACCCCAAGCGCTACCAGGATGTCCTCGAGCTTCTCGACAACGGCATCGACGTTTTCACCACCCTCAATATCCAGCATCTCGAAAGCTGCGCCACAACCGTCGAAGAGATCACCGGCGTCCGCGTCCGCGAGACTGTACCTGACTCGGTACTGGAGCGGGCGAGCGAGATCGCCCTGATCGACATCCCCGAACAGGAGCTGCTGAAACGCCTGGCCGAGGGCAAGGTCTATGCCCCGGAAGGAGCCCGGCGGGCCGCCCGGGGTTTTTTCCGCTCGGGCAATCTGACCGCGTTACGCGAAATGGCCTTGCGGATCACCGCCGATCATGTCGACCAACAACTGCGTTCCTGGATGGACAGTGAGAATATCCCAGGACCGTGGAAATCGAGCCACCGGCTGCTGGCGGGATTGAGTTGGAGTCCCTTCTCTGCGCAGCTTATCCGCTGGACCCGCCGAATGGCCACCACCCTGGGCGCCTCATGGGTGGCGGTCTATGTCGAGACCTCCGGCCGGTTGACGCCGGCGCAAACGGAGCTGCTGATGAAAAACATGCGGCTGGCGCAGGAGCTGGGTGCTGAGGTCATCACGGTCTATAACGAGGATGTTGCGGCGGGGCTGCTGCAGGTGGCCCGGGAAAACAATGTCACCCAAATTGTCGTCGGCAAACCCGGGGCGGGCCGGGTGCGCCGGCTCTTTGCGGGCGAGACCCTGGTGGAAAAGCTGATCCGTACCAGCGGCCAGATCGACATTCATGTCGTGCGCGGCGACACTGATAAAGCGGCGCCCGCGCCTGCCATACGGAGGCCCCATCCTCAGAGCGCCGTGGGCGAATATGGCCTGAGCCTGATGGCAATCGGCTCGGCTGTGGCCATTCTTTTTGCACTCTCGAGGCAGATCAATTATCTTGCGGTGGCCATGTTCCTGCTCTTTGCAGTAACCCTACTCTCGCTCAGGCTGGGCCGGGGCCCGGTCCTGGCCGCGGCCACCCTGAGTGCCTTGCTCTGGGATTTCCTGTTCATCCCGCCGCGCTATACCTTTACCATTGCGCGCGTCGAGGATCTGCTCATTCTTGGCCTCTACTTTTTAATCGCTATGGTCACCGGAACCCTCACCGCCGAGATCCGCCGCAAGGAGGAGATCGTCCGCTTGCGGGAGCAGCGCGCGGTGGCGCTCTATACCATGTCGCAGCAGCTTGCCGCAGCTGATTCACTTTCGGCTATCATCCGCATCGCCCATGAACAAATCGCCCGAACCTTTGATGCGGATGTCGCGCTTTTTTTGCAGGATGGTGAAGGACTGGCCATTCAAAGTGGGGGCAGCTGGCAACCCGATGACAAGGAAGTTTCTGTGGCCCAATGGGTCGCCAAAAACCGCAAGGCCGCCGGCAAGGCCACGCCGAATCTGCCGCAGGCTTGCGGACGGTTTGAACCCCTGGCAACCCCGCGCGAGGTCCATGGGGTCGCAGGCCTCGCTTTCCATCGTGAGGAGACCTTCAGCCTGGATCAGGAATCGCTTCTGGCCAATTTCTGCAGCCAAATCGCCGCCGCCATCGAGCGCGAACGTTTTATCGAGAACCGTCATCAAGTCGAGTTGGCGGACGCCTCGGAAAAGCTCTTCAAAACTCTGCTTAATTCGGTTTCGCACGAGTTCCGCACGCCACTATCGGTCATTTCCGGAGCGATTGATACCCTGACGGATACCGCACTGCCGCTTGCAGAGCCGGACCAACATGCCCTTCTGGAGGAGATCCGCAGCGCAGCCAGCCGGCTCAATGCCCTGGTGGAGAATTTGCTCAACATGTCGCGCCTGGAATCCGGTCACATCCACCCCAAAATGGAATGGTGCGATATTGGAGATATCTTCAGCGCCCTTCACCGCCGGTTCATTCCGGCTGTGACACAGCATAACATTTTCTTTGGTAGCACTGAGCACCTTCCTTTGATCCTAACCGATCCCGGACTGGTCGAGCAGGCGCTGGCTCACCTCATCGAAAATGCTTTAAGGTATACTCCGGAAAAAAACAGCGTCGAAGTTTGGGCCGGCATGGAGAATGTCACCTTGATCCTGAAGGTACGGGATCATGGCCCCGGAATCCCTGGCGACGCATTACAGCATATCTTTGACAAATTCCACCGGATCGCTCCGGGGTCGAAAGGCGGTACCGGACTCGGTCTCTCCATCAGCAAAGGATTAGTAGAAAGCATGAACGGCTCGATCTCGGCGGCCAATGCCCCGGAAGGGGGGCTGGAAATCACCCTCCGTTTGGCAGTGGAGTCCATGCCCCCCCCCAATGAGGGAAACCAAAGATGAATCCCATCAAGATTTTGGTCATTGATGACGAGATCCAGATCCGCCGTTATTTGCGGATCGGGCTCGAGGCACAGGGATTTCGTGTATTCGAATCCGCAAGCGGCGAGGAGGGCGTGGTGCAGGCGGCCATGCTCCGGCCAGATCTCATCATCCTTGATCTGGGTTTGCCGGACCGAGATGGGCTGGATGTGTTGCGGGCGCTGCGCGAATGGTCGCAAATCCCGGTGATTGTGCTCTCGGTTCGCGATACCGAGGAAGACAAGATCGCCTTGCTGGATGCCGGAGCGGACGACTATCTGACCAAACCCTTCAGCGCCGGCGAGCTGGCTGCCCGTCTCCGGGTGGCCCTGCGCCATTTAGCTCCTGAAGCCGGAGAGGCGCTCTTCCGCAGCGGAGATTTGCAGGTAGACTTGTCCAGCCGGATGGTCTCCGTCGTCGGCCGTCCGGTCAAACTGACGGCCACCGAATATGATCTCCTTCGCCTTTTAGTACAGCATGCAGGCAAGGTTTTGACGTACACCCATATCTTGCGAGATCTGTGGGGCAGGACGGGCAGTGAAGAAATGCAGTATTTGCGCGTTTATATTTCGCAGCTTCGGCATAAGATCGAAGCGGATCCTGCGCATCCACAACTGCTGATCACTGAAACGGGGGTAGGATACCGGCTGCAGGTGCTCGCAACGGAGGATTAACGCAGGTGACCATCTCTCCGCATCAAAGGCAATCGGCCTGATCCATCTTCTTCATGGGGACCGCATGGGCGGGATTGTCTTTGATCTTGAGCACCAGGGAGGTCATGTCATCTTTCTGGGCCGAACCATTCATCCGCAGCCTGGCAGTGCGATGGAAGCGATCGATGATCCTGGCCGGATGCAGATGGGCTGCCGTGCTGAAAACCTCCCGCACCCGGTCATAGCCCAGCTCCTTGCCTGTATCATCGAATTGCTCGGGGAATCCGTCGGTCATCAGGATCATCCCGGCGATCCCGAGGCCGCGCTGAGCACGAGCAGACTCATCAGGGCCTGGTACCCCGTTTGATCAGATGGGTAAAGCTTGCACCCCGCGCGATGAGGAACAAAGAGCGATCCCGATCCGGCCCAGCCGCAGGGATTGTTCGACATTGTACTGGCCGTAATCGCGCTCGAGCTCGGTTTGCAGGAAGGCAAGGCCAAGCGGACGAACAGGTGGATGGCCCGAAGGGGAACGCCCGGCGCCGGAGCTCAGCTCCCCGTTCGTAACGATTTTGTTCCTCGTGGCGAGTTGCCCCCCTCCTTCCTGCACGCTAGACCTACCTTTCCGGCCCGCTTGGAATCGACCAGTGACCGGTTTTCAGGTCGAGTTTGTGGCAATAGGTACATTCGCCTTGCATCAGCGTCAGAAAATGGTTCTCTTCTCCGCCGGTCAGATGAATATTGTGGATCAGATTGGCAAAAGGCGGGGAGATCTTGGAATCCTTGCTGTGGCAGGCGAGACAATTGGCCGGGATGTTTTGGAAAATATCCGTCACTTTGGGATGTTTGCCCAGCAGCACCAGCCCCTCGGGCGACGAAGCCTGCGCCTTGGCCAGCAGGCCGGGCTCCACTTTTTCGCTCCATTGCATCAGCAAGGTGCTGAAGCGGGCGTCGAGTTTTTCGTTCACATAATGGATGTGGCAATCGGCACAGGCGTGCGGGAAGGGATCCGCAGCTGTGATGCCGGCGATCTTGCGCGCCGGCGGCGGCGCCTGCGCGGCCGGTTCCTGGGCCAACACCCGGTTGCCCAGCAGGATCAGAACAAGGCCCGCAAGGCCGATGCTGAATCTTCTTGGTGTTTTCATACCATCTCCTCCTGGTTGGTGACGATATGGTTTCATCCTGACCCGCATACCCTTCTGTCGTTAAAGCCGCTCCTCGATGCGCCGGGCAAACTGCTCGAGCCGGTCGTGGACCTCTTCACCCACCGCCCGTTCAACCTTCGCGAATTCCATCTGCAAACCATGCAACTGTGTTGTGGAAAGGACCTTTCCGGTCATCGGAAAGAGCAGATAATCCTCTTTCCAGATATGACCGGGATAGAGCCCGGCGATCCCGCGCAGGTTCTCAACCTTGTTCTCCCGGGCAAATGCGGTGTTTTGTTCGGCCGCCTTGATCGCATTAGCCAGCCCCTGGACAAACGCCTGGCCACTGAGATGCTCAGCCTGCAACGCGCCGATCGGGCAGCCTTGAATCGGGACCCCGTTTTCGGCCAGCAGGGGGAAGAGCAGCTGTTCTTCCTTGTGATGATGGTATTTCCCCACGAAAAGGCGCATAAACTCCACGATCTCACGCAAAAAGTCATCGTTCACAGCCTTCCCGGCCTCGATCTGCGCGGCGAGAATCTGGGCGGCGCGGACGACATGCGAAATCAACTGATGCTCTTGTTCGAGCATCTCCATAGGGCTTGACATATAAAGTCTCCTGCGATCGGCAACAAACCGGAAGCGGAAAACTCCGCACCGGCACGGAATAACGATATCAAGATAACACCTATCGCCAACTCTTGCCATCGGTGAAATGCTGATATTGACCGGAAATATAGATGAGAGACCACTCCAAAAAGGGCGGGAGGGTGCGGTGGGAAAGACTCTTCAGGATTCAGGCCCGGGCTACTCGAGATGGATCAGGCCCTCACGGATAGCGATCTTGACCAGATCGGGGATGGTGAAGACGCCCAGTTTTTCCATGATGTGCTGTTTATGGGTGGCGACCGTTTTTTCGCTGACGAAGAGCGTCCGGCCGGCCTCCTTGATCGACTTGCCCTCGGCGATCAGCTGCAGCACCTCCCGCTCGCGAGGCGTGAGGGTGCTGAAAACAGTATCCAGCTCGCGCGATTTCATCAGCCGATAGTCCTGGACGACATTGCGGGTGATCCTTGAGCTGAGATAGAGCCGGTCGTGGGCTACGGTTTGGATGGCTTGCACCAGCTCCTCGAGCACGCAGTCCTTCAGCAGATAGCCGCTGGCGCCGGCCATCAGCATCCCCGAGACAAAGGGATCATCCGAGTGGACAGAAAGGGCGATGACCTTGATGGTGGGATCTTCGAGACAGATCTGGCGGGTGGCCTCGATGCCGTTCATGTTGGGCATGCTGACATCCATCACGATCACGTCCGGATTGAGCTGGCGCGCCAGGGTGACCGTCTCCCGGCCGTCGGTCGCCTCCCCGATGACCTCCAGCCCCGGCGCTTTTTCCAGCAGGCTGCGAATCCCCTGGCGGATGATATGGTGGTCCTCGGCCAGCAACACACGGATACTCATCGATGGTTCCTCACGCTAAGGTCAGTAGTACAAGGGAGCGATCATCTCGATTCGGGTGCCGGCATGATGCCCCGACTGGATCGTCATGCAGCCGCCGACCGATTCGAGCCGCTGGCGGATATTGAAGAGGCCGAAGCCGGTGTTGTCCTTGCGGTTCATGGTGTTGAGCCGGCTGTCGAAGCCAATGCCGTCATCCTCGACATGGATATAAAGGGACTCAAAGTGGCGGCCGACGGCCACCTTGATGCTCGCAGCCCGGGCGTGTTTGACCGCATTGGTCAGCAGCTCGCGCAAGGCCTGAAACAGAATAAGGCGCAGTTCCTCGTTGATGAACTCGGGCAGATCATACTCCTCGAATTCGATGGTGAGATCGTATTTTTCCTCGAACTGCCGGATCAGCCATTTTACCGCCGGCAAAAAGCCGAGCTCATAAAGTACCGGAGGGCTGAGCTCAAAGGTGAGGGTGCGCAGATCATGGATGGTCTGCTGAATGTTCTGATAGATCCCGTCGACCGCAGTCACTGAGCCGGCGTCCGGACGGGCTTCCCGCAGAGAGCCGAGCTGGATGTTGGCGAAAACCAGATTCTGGATGATGCGGTCATGCAGGTCCGTGGCGATCCGGCGGCGCTCGCGTTCTTCGGTCTTGGCCAGCATGGTAGAGAGGGAATGCAGCTGCTGCTGCATGACCTTGCGCTCGGCGATTTCGCCTTCGAGGGTTTGATTGATCTGTTCGAGTTCGGCAGTCCGCTCCTTGACGCGCAGTTCGAGTTCGTCGCGCGAGGCCTGCAGTGCCTTTTGCATTTCGGTGCGTTCGGTGATGTCCTGTCCCTGGGCGATGACCGCCACCAGGGTATAACCATCCGGCGCATAAATATTGGCCGAGTTCCACAAGGCGATGCGAATGGTGCCGTCCTGGCAGAGGATGGGGATCTCTACCGACTGCCAGTATTCGCCGCCGCGGCTCAACTCGATCAAGGCTATCGATGAATCCCGGCTGTCCGCAGGAAAGAGCAGAGCCAGGGGCTTGCCGATCACGTCTCGGGCCGCGTGTCCGGTCATCTGCTCAAAGGCCCGGTTGAACTGGGTAATACGGAAATCCGGATCCCAGACGATGATCGGCGCGTTGGCGTGATCGAAGAGGCTCTGCAGGTAGGTGGAGGTTTGCGTCAGGCTTTGCACCGATTCGGCCAGTGCGGTACGCCAGCGGATCGAGGCGATGCCGAAAGCGAGATCGGCCGCCAGCTCGGAGAGGAGCTTGATCTCGGCTTCCGCGAAGGGATTTTGCTGGTTCGAATAGATGGTGATGGCGCCAAAGATCTGCCCGTTCGATCGCAAGGGCAGGGCAATGGCCGCAGCGTAGCCGCGCTTGGCGGCCTCACCAGCCATGAACCGAAAATCGGGGTCCCCGAGCAGATCCCCGCGGACGCAGATCTCGCCGGTGCGGATGGCCGTGCCGGTGGGACCGCGGCCGCGTTCGCTCTCCTCCCAGGTGATGTTCGCAGCCGCCAGGTAGCCCGAATCCTGACCGGCATGTGCAACGGGACGGACGCTTTTGGCCTCGTCCATTTCGGCCATCCCGATCCACACCATGGTATGCCCGCAGTCTTCGACGATGATCCGGCATACTTCGGCCATATAGTCCGCTTCGGTGCTGGCCTTGACCATTGCCAGGCTGGAGTTGCTCAGGGCCTGGAGGGTGCGATTGACCCGCAAGAGTTCCTCCTCGGTCTGGCGCCGGTTGGAGATCTCGCTCTGGAGTTCGGCGTTGAGTCCCTCGAGCTGCTCGGTGCGGCTGGCGACCAGCTCCTCAAGACGAACCTTGCGCTCTCCCAGTTCCGCCTCGGCGAGTTTGCGATCGGTGACGTCGATGCCCATCTCCATGATCAGCGTAGCACCGTCCCGATCCGGGAAGGGGAAATCGGTGATCTCGTAGTAATGGCCGTCGGGTCCGCGCCACTCCCAGCCGTGCCGGCTGCCGGTCCGCAGGGGGATAAAGCTCTCGCAGTGCTCGCAAGGTTCGCTTCGTTTGAAGAGGTATTCGTGGCATTTTCGTCCATGGTCCTCGCCAAAGCGCTGTTCAAAAAACCGGTTGGCAAAGGCCACGTGGTGATCGGGGGTCAGGAGGATGATGTAGGCGGGCAGCATGTCCAGCACATCGTGGAGGCGCTGGCGTTCGCCCTGCAGTTCGGCCAGGGTTTCGCGCAGTTTGCGGGTATGTTCATTGACCCGGGTCTCCAGCTCGGCATGGGACCGGGTCAGGGCGGCTTCAGCCTGTTTTCTTTCGGTGTCATCGACGCCATAGAGATTGACATAACCGGCCTGGACGATCGGGACGATGAAAAAGGAATAGAGGCGGTCGCGACAGGCGAGATCGATGCTGCGTCTTTTCCGGCTGACGAAGGCGGCATGCACCAGGCGCGCTATCCGCTCGGGCAAGGGGCTGCCGACCTTGCTGCCCCATTCCCGCAGCAGCACCGAGCAGGCGCGGTTGGCGATCAGGATGGTGCCTTCCGGATCGGTTCGCAGCACCGGGTGGGGATTTTCCAGGGGGAATTTCGCCCAGTCGGTGTATGCCTGATCCCGGTCAGCATGAGTCCGGAGCTTTAATCGGGCTTTTTTTTCAGTTTGCTCTTCCACAACGGCTCCCCCTTATTGGGCCGGCCTGTGCCGGCCCGGGTTTACCGGTTTTGGCTGGCACGCAGGGATTCGATGCGAGCCCTGGCCTCTGGATCCGAGCTGAGGATGAGCTGGCTCTTGTCGCAAGGAAACTCTGCGCACTCGGCGCAGGTCGTGTTTTGCCGCGAGACGGCGCAGGTACGGATGGGGCATTGCCCGCACCAGCCAAAATGAACGCCCTCTGCGGTACAGCCGACGCATTCGATGTCCGCTGCGGTCAGCGTGGCGTTATCGTTCTGCGACCAGCGCACCGCGATATCTGCTTTTTTCGCCATGTCCCCCGAAAGGGTCGCCTCACGGCACTCACAGCCAAAGCAATCCAGCCCGCAGGCTGAGATCATGGTTGCCATCTTCGCCTCCTGAGTCAGGTACCGGAAAAACCTCTTAAGGCCCATTCTTTCAATCGGACCGGCAGGAGCCCTGCCCCTGCTCACAGCTAAGTATAACCATTTGGTGGATCAATATCAAGGGGAAACAGGGCACCCCCCCATCAGGGTGCAGGCCCGGCGGCCTCCACACTCTCGTGCCGGCCCCAGCCTCCAACCTCTGGCGCCGACCTGGCAGCCACCAATCCCTTGCGCTGACCCCGCAGAGGCGGATTTGTGTTGCACCTCAGCAGAATTCTCCGTAAACTAGGGTCCCGGGTTCTAACCGCTTTCGAGCAGACCAGTTCCAAACCAACCGGAGCATCATCATGCGCAGAGTTCTATACCTTGCATTCCTTTTACTGGCAGGGAACAGTTTTTCCCAGAGTCTGGTGATCAACGAGATCATGGCCTCCAACCAGAACACCATCGATGATGAGGATGGCAACGCCTCGGACTATATCGAACTCTACAATGGCGGCACAGCGCCCGTCCAGCTAGAGGGCTACGGTCTCAGCGATGATCCGGCGGTGCGCAAATGGCAGTTCGGCAGCGCCGTTCTGAATCCCGGGGGATATCTTCTGGTCTTCGCCTCCGACAAGAATAAAAAAGCGACCTACTGGCATACCAATTTCAAGATCAGCGCCGCGGGGGAGAGCATCGTGCTGAGCGATCCCGCCGGCGTGGTGGTCGACCGGGTCGATGCGCCGGCAATGAACGCCGATATCGCCTGGGGCCGGATCCAGGACGGCGCGGCCACCTGGGTCTTTCAGACGGCCTCGCCGGGGGGACGCAATACCGGCCGGATCATCCTGCCCATGTCAGCCCCGGTCGCCTTCACCCCATCGGCCGGATTCTACCCGGCGGCGGTCAGCATCACCCTGAAAGCCGGCGGCAGGATCTTTTATACTCTCGACGGCAGCGATCCGGACTCCACCTCTACACCCTACAGCACGCCGGTCGTTATCAGCAAAACCGCCGTCCTCAAGGCCGTGAGCATCGAGGCCGGCCACCAGTTCTCGCCGATGACCATCCAGAGCTATTTCATCAACGAGACCACCGACCTGCCGGTCGTCTCCCTCTCGAGCGATCCCGGCAATCTCTTCGACTATAATTACGGTATCTATGCCAATGGCCCCGGTTGGACCGCCACCGCGCCCAACTATGGCGCCAATTTCTGGATGGACTGGGAGCGGCCCGCCCATGTCGAATTCTTCGAGGATGACAAGCAGCCCGGTTTTGCCGAGCATTGCGGCATCGCCATCTACGGGGCCTACACCCGATCCTTCCCCCAGAAATCGATCGCAGTGAAATTCAAGAATGACTATGGCGTTTCCGGCATCGACTATCCCCTCTTCCCGGGCTTCTGGCTGACCACCTTCAAGGGCTTCGTCCTGAGGAACTCGGGCAACGACTTTTATTACACCCACATCCGCGATGCCATGATGCAAAGCCTGGTGAAGGATCTGGACGTCGACTATCTCGAGTATCGCCCGGCGGCTGCTTTCATCAACGGCGAGTACTGGGGCATCTACAACATCCGGGAAAAGATCAACGAGCACTATGTCGCCAACCGCCATGGCGTCGATCCCGACCAAATCGACATGCTCGAAGGCAACATGGAGGTGATCCATGGCGACGCCACCCATTACCAGCGCTTCATCGACTATATCTCCACGCAGGACATGACCAGCGACAGCGCCTATGCCCGGGTCAACCGCATGATCGACCTCGATGAATGTTTGCTCTACTTCGCCGCCGAGGTCTATTACAACAGCCAGGACTGGCCCGCGAACAATATGAAATACTGGCGCGAGCGCAGTGCGACCGGCAAGTGGCGCTGGATCCTCTTCGACCTCGATTTCGGCTTCAACCTGTACGAGACCACCGGCCAGTCGGAGAACCACCTGACCTATCTGCTCTCGGGCGTCGAGACCCGGCCGGGCTCCAACCCGACCTGGTCGACCCTGGTGCCGCGCATGCTGCTCAAGAATCCGCGAATCCGCGAACAGTTCATCAATCTCAGCGCCGACCTGCTCAATACCAATTTCGAAAGCACGCGGGTGGTCGAGACCATCAACCGGATGGCCGGCCACATTGCCAACGAAGCCGTCCGCCACCGCAAGCGCTGGAATCTCAGCGAAAAGACCGCCAGCGACCATCTCAAACGGATGACCACTTTTGCCCAGGAGCGGCCCGGCTATTTGCGCGGATTCATTCGTGATTATTTCAACTGCGGCATCGACGGCCGCATCACCGTCGGCGCCACCCCCGGCGGGCGGGTCAAGCTCAATTCGCTGACCCTGACGCCGGTGACACAACCCTGGTCCGGGCTCTATTTTCGCAAGAATCCCGTCCATTTAACCGCCTGCCCCGATCCCGGTTTCAAGTTCGACGGCTGGAGCGGTACCCTCACCTCGGCCGATTCGGCAGTCTCGCTGCTGGTCGGCAGTTCGACCAAAATGACCGCCTCCTTCTCGGCGATCAACACCAGCGTAGCGACACAGGATGCGCAGCAGCCCGGGCAGCTGCAGCTGCTGCCGAATTATCCCAATCCCTTCAATCCCGTCACCACGCTGGCCTTCGACCTGCCCCGCTCCGGATTCGTCAGGTTGAGCCTTTGTGATCTGCTTGGCCGGGAGGTCACCACGCTGGTCTCCGGCCACCTGGCCGCCGGGCGGCATACCATCCGCTGGGATGGCAATGGCTGGGCCGGGGGCGTCTATTTTTGCCGCCTGGAGGCGGACGGGCAGGTGCAGAGCCGCAAGCTGCTGCTGGTCAAATAAGGCCCAACGCTCCGGCGCCGGCCCAAAATGGCCGCCAGCCCTCCCGGCTGAGCCGGGGAGGAAACCGCACCATGACACACTCATAAGGGGGTTCCAATGATCACCTTGCGAGACGCTATCCGGAAACTGGGTGTGAAAAATATCCTCGTCGTCGTCCTGTTCTTTGTCGTGTCGGGTTGCCTCTACGCCCTCAAAAAGGGCTCGGTCAAGGCCGCGCTCGAGCCGACCCTGCTGGGACTGGGTGTCTTTATTTTAGCCGCGATCTATCTGGTCATGCGCCGCGAAGAGGGCGACCCTCGTAACAAAAAGTAAACAAGGAGGTACCGTTGCGCATCCTGATTCTTTGTACCGGCAATTCCAGCCGCAGCCAGATGGCTGAGGCCTTTCTCAAGCACTTCAATCCCGCTCTGGAGGTCCATTCCGCGGGCATCCGGCCGGCCGGAGCGGTGCATCCCCTGACCCTCCAGGTGATGGCTGAAAAGCACATCGATCTCTCGCAAGCCCGGCCCAAATCGGTGGTGCTCTTTAGCCATCTGCCCTTCGACTATGTCATCACCGTTTGTGACGACGCCCGCAAGAATTGCCCGGTCTTCCTTGGCGAGGTCAAGGAGCAGTTGCACTTTGGCTTGGCCGATCCTGCCGCAATTGTGGGGAGCGAAGAGGAACAACTGGCTGCGTTTCGGGCCATCCGGGATGAGATCTATCAGGTATTCAAGCAATTCTACCTGGACAAGATCATGAATCGCGAACTGAAGCTGAATAACTGAGCCCTGGGGATAATCCGACCGGGAAAAGGGAGGAGAATGGGATGGCTGAAGTAAAGGGGCTGACGCGGTATGCCTGGCTGTCTATTGCTGCGGCCGTGTTGACCATCAGCCTGAAAGGTGCGGCCTGGCTGCTCACCGGCTCGGTGGGATTGTTGTCGGATGCCCTGGAATCGATGGTCAATCTGGCGGCGGCGATCATGGCTCTGGCCATGCTGACGATCGCCGCCCGGCCGCCGGACGAGCTGCACGCCTTTGGCCATACCAAGGCGGAATATTTCTCCAGCGGCGCCGAGGGCGCCCTGATCCTCCTCGCCGCCGTCATGATCGGCTGGACGGCGATACCGCGTCTGATGGCGCCCCAACCCCTGGAAAAGGTCGGCGTCGGCTTGCTGGTTTCCATGACCGCCTCCGCCGTCAATTTTGTAGTGGCGCGAACCCTGTTAAAGGCCGGGCGAACCCATGGTTCCATCACCCTCGAGGCTGACGCACACCATCTCATGACCGATGTCTGGACCTCCGGCGGGGTGCTCCTCGGCATCGCTGCGGTTTCAGTCACCGGCTGGCAGCGGCTGGATCCCCTTATCGCCTTGATCGTCGCCGCCAACATCGTCTGGACCGGTTTCCAGCTGCTGCGCCGCTCCGCCCTGGGCCTGATGGATACAGCGCTGCCCGCGGCGGAAATCACCCTGATCCAGGATGCGCTCGCCGACTACGCCCGTCTCGGCGTCCGCTATCATGCCCTCTGGACCCGCCAGTCCGGGGCGCGCAAATTTATCTCCGCCCACATCCTGGTACCCGGCACCTGGCCGGTGCAGCAAGGACATCAGCTGGTGGAGGAGATGGATCTCAAGATTCGCGCCCTCATTCCAGGCGCCTATCTGTTTACCCATCTGGAACCGGCTGAGGATCCCGCCGCGGAGCGGGACATGACCCTGGATCCTGCGCAAGGATGAAGAACCGGGCGGTCTCTCTTTATTACAGCCATTACAGCCGGAAGCGGAGGCCAAACATCGAGGTGATCACCAGGGGTGCGCCCGGGATCAGCGACCACTGGAACTCCATCCGGTCGTTGATCCGGCGCAGGTACTCCAGCTCGACAGCGGTCATATAGAGCCGATACTGCCAGCCATGATAAACCCGCCTGCCATAAAATTCGTCATCCACATACTCCGCAAAACGGTGCCAGTCCTGGCGAAAACTGAGGATCGGGCCGATGCCGGCATTGAAGCGGCTCCGGCCCCATCCATATTGCAGCCGTGGCCCCAGATGCAGACAACCAGCGGTGACGAAGGCGCAATCCTTGTAGAGGGAGGCGGTGAAACGGAAAAAGCTGTGGCGGCCAAGGCGGCAGTCCAGATTCGCCGCGGCACCGACATCGAGAACCAGGTAGGCTTTTTTGTCGAGTTTCAGGGGATATATTTGCGGTGTATTGCCGCCGTCGGGGTGATAGGTCAAGCCGAGATACTGAATCGACCACTGCCAGTGTGAGGAGTGGACCGAAACGGTGCCAACGGCCTGCGGCAAAGCGCTCCCCGGATGGAGGAACATCAAGCCGATCAGGGTTGAACAGAAACCAGGCCATCTCATGCTGAATAGTAGCCATTCCGCCCTAAAATGTCAAGAAGAATCAGGGCCTTTTTCGGACCGATTCTGCCTTGAATACGGCACCGCCGATCCGCACTCGGCAAAATGCGTTTGCGCATGCGGCGATTTGGCGCATCCTGCTGCGGCGCTGCGCTGAAAGGCGATTCAGCCAGAATAGAACGGGCCCTGCCCTTGTTGCAATGATCAAAAGGCGGGGGCCGCACCGTTACCCCCGGGAATTCTTTTTCAGGAGCACAGCAATGGCCAGCATCAGTATTTACCTCAACTTTTCCAACCAGACCGAGGAAGCCTTTACCTTTTACAAAACCGTTTTTGGCACGGAATACCACGCTCCCATCATGCATTTCAGGGACGTCCCCCCGTCCGAGGGCACACCGCCGCTTGCCGAGGAGGTCAAAGATCTGGTAATGCACGCCGCGCTGCCCCTGCCGGGCGGGATGATGCTCATGGGCTCCGATGCCCCGGCCGCCATGGGTTTCTCGATCCATACCGGCAACAACTTTTACATCAACCTCATGCCCGACACCCGGTCCGAGACCCGCCGGCTCTTCGATGCCCTCGCCGCCGGCGGCCAGGTCCATACCGCACTGCAGGAGATGTTCTGGGGCGATTACCACGGTTCCCTCACTGACCGCTACGGGATCCAGTGGATGTTCAACTGCGCCGCCAAAGAGTAAGCCAGGCTGATCCACCGCCGTGGAGGCCCCCTTTTCCACACCCGCGCAAGCTTCACCTGCTGAAGATGCAGTGCGGATCCTCTTCCTCGCCGACACCCATCTCGGCTTCGATGCGCCCTTGCGCCCCCGCGTGCAGCGCCGGCGCCGGGGAGATGATTTTTATGCCAACTATCTCGCCGCCCTCCAGCCCGCCTTCGAGCAGCGCGTCGATCTGGTCGTGCACGGCGGCGACCTCTTCTTCCGCAGCCGGATTCATCCCTCCCTGGTCGAGACGGCCTTCGCGCCCCTGCTCCGCATCGCCGATCTGAACATTCCGGTTCTGATCGTGCCCGGCAACCACGAGCGCTCGAATATCCCGCGCTCGCTGCTGGAGAGTCATCCGGGCATCGCCATCTTTGACCAGCCGCAAACGCACCTTCGGGTGGTGCGCAACATCCGGGTCGCCCTGTCGGGATTTCCCAATGTACGCCATGATCCGCGTGATCGCTTTGTCCGGGAGGTGGAGCAGAGTGGCTGGCGGGAGTGCGCTGCGGAGATCCGGCTGCTGTGCATGCATCAGGCGGTGGAGAGAGCGCAGGTTGGTGTGCAGAACTATACCTTTCGCGCCGGCGAAGAGGTGATCCGCGGCGGCGATATCCCCGCCGGATTTCATGCTGTTCTCAGCGGCCATATTCACCGCCATCAGGTGCTGACCCGGGATCTCGCCGGCCGCCGGTTGCAGGCGCCGGTCTATTACCCCGGTTCCGTCGAGCGGACCTCGTTTGCGGAACGCGAGGAAGTCAAGGGCTATCTCATACTGACTGTGGAGGCGACCGGAGGAATCCGCCACCAGTTTGTGCCGCTGCATGCCCGGCCGATGGCCGATCTGCTCGTGACCGGCGATGCGGGCTCAGCCGAGGCGATCCGGGAGCGGCTGATCCGGCAGATCGCGGCGCTGGAGGCCGACGCCATCGTCCGTCTCCGCCCGGCCGATTCCCGCGCGGCCGAACTGATCGGCAGCTGCAACGACCGCTGGCTGCGCTCGGTCGCGCCGCCCACCATGAATATCGGCTGGACTCTCGGCTGGCAAAGCCATTCCGGAGCTGCAAGCCCCTCCTGAAAATGACTGGTGCTCCTTCCATTCAACCATTCGTTACAGTGCGCTGCATCTCCATCCGGAGGTCCGCCCCCATGACCGGCCGAAACACCTTTATCTCCGGTTGCCAATTCTTCCTCTTTTCACTTGACATTGACCATTCGTATAGCTAATATCTTGCGGCAACTTGTAATCCGCCGCCAGCATCGGGCTGGAGATCAGGTATGCGCGTAACAAGGATAATTGCCCCGTGGTAATGGACTCCTAACTGGGATCCGAGTACTCTACATGGCGGAAAAAACCAGAAAAAGATTCCCGGCATTCCTGTTACTCCTCCTCCCTGTATCATTCTGCCATGCATTCAACCCCGCCCCTGTCTTCGATCATCTGACCATCAGTGATGGTCTCTCCAACAATTCCGTCAATGACATCGTGCAAACCAGCGACGGATATATCTGGATCGCCACAAAAGACGGTCTGAACCGCTATGACGGGCAGAACTTCAAGATCTTCAAGCACAATCCCTTTGATCCGAAAACGGTGCCTGAAAATTATATCATGTGTCTGCTCGAGAGCCGTGACAGTACACTCTGGGTTGGCACCTGGGGCGGCGGATTGTGCCGCTACAATCCCGGTGTTGAGCAGTTTGAGCGCGTCGATCGCCCGGAGGCGATGGATGATTATATCCAGTGCCTCTTTCAGGATCATGCAGGATTCATCTGGTATGGGACCACCACAGGGGGAATCAGCCGGCTTGATGCCAAAACAGGGCGGATCGCCACCTGGGCACGCCATCTGGAGCGCCCGCCTGGCTTCCCGTCCGATAACATCTCCGCAATAACAGAGGATCACGAGCACCACCTTTGGCTCTCGACCCTGGACGCTGGGATCCTCAGATTTGGTCCACAAGATGCCTCTTTTGCCCAATTCGCATGGGACCCTGACCACGACGGGACCATCAGCACCAATTCGGTTTCGCATGTTTTCAATGATCAGAACAGGTTCCTCTGGATCAGCACGGACCTTGGCGTCAACCGACTGGAGCTGAAAACCCGGCGTATAGCGCGGGATCCAGGCATCCCAAAGCCGTACCGCTCCTTCATGAAAACCCCGATACGCCAGACCTTGCGCGACCGGCTGGGCCGGCTTTGGATCGGCACCTATGAGTACAGAGGACTTTTTCTTGCCGAGGAGAAAGAGGGAGAGATCACTCACCTGCAACACCTCCGCCATGAGGAGGACAATCCGGGTTCGCTGATCTCCGACCGCATCCGCTGGCTCTATGAAGACCGTCGCGGCAATCTCTGGATCGGTACGGAGGATGGTCTGAACAAGCTCCCCGTCAGACAGCCATTCCATCAACTCAAGCACATGCCGCTGCGCCCCGCCAGCCTTGGGGGCAAGATTGTCAGCAGCATCTGCCAGGGGCCGGACAGTATCCTCTGGATCGGCTACAACGGCGCCGGATTCGACCGCCTCGAACTCGACAGTGGCCGTATCCGCCACTTCAAGCCCGGCCAGGAGGGATCGAACAGCCTGAGTGATGAGGATGTGGTGACCCTCCATCAGGAACGCTCCGGCTACCTCTGGATCGGCACGAGCCGCGGCGGACTCAACCGATTCGATCCAGCTACCGGCCGCTTCAAGCATTTCCGCCACAAGCCAGGCGATCCCTTCAGCCTGCGCTCGGACTGGATCCAGCAGTTGCTTGAAACCCGCCAGGGGCTCTTCCTGGTTGGGACCAACAGTGGGCTGCAGCTCTACGATCGCCGCAGTGAGCGTTTCACCGCATTCGCCCCTGCGGTCCGCAATCCCTCCCGATGGCTGCCCGCCAATCTCTCGGTCAATGCCCTTTTCGAAGACCATCAGGGAGAAATCTGGATCGGCACCTGGCTCGACGGTCTATACCGTTACGATCCTGCCTCCGGGAAACTCCACCATTATATGCCGCAGCCGGCCGACACCGCCAGCCTCAGCAGCAGCAAAATCACCTGGATCAGCGAGGATTCGCATGGCCTCCTCTGGATCGCGACCCATAGTGGCGGGTTAAACAGCTTTGACAAAAAGACCAGTCGGTTTACCGCCTACACCACCCGTAACGGACTTCCCAACGATGTTGTTTTTGGCATCCTCGAGGACCGGCAGTGCCAACTCTGGACAAGCACCCTGAAAGGACTCGTCCGTTTCGACCCGCACACCCTCAGCGTCCGCGTTTATGACCAGTATGATGGTCTGATCAGCGATCAGTTCAACTGGCGGGCGTGCTGTAAAACGGCCGCGGGCATCATGTATTTCGGCGGGACCGATGGCCTGATCTGGTTCCACCCCGATTCGGTTCGCACTGAAAAGACTCCCCCGCCTGTTGTGCTGTGCTCTTTCAAGATCTTCAATCGGGAACAGGCCCTGCCCCATCTCTGGGGCGCCATTCCACCGATCCAGCTTCGGCATGACCAGAATTTCTTTTCTTTTGAGTACGCCGCCCTTGATATCGCCCCACACCATAAACACCAATACGCCTATCGGCTCGAGGGGATCGATCCCGATTGGGTCCAGGCGGGCGCAAGCAGAACGGCCACTTACACCGATATCGACCCCGGATCTTACCGGTTCGACGTCATGGCCAGCAATGCCGACGGCATCTGGAGCGCGCCGATTTCACTGCCCCTCCGTATTTCCCCTGCCTGGTGGATGACCTGGTGGTTCAAGTCCGCCATTATCCTGACCCTGCTGGCCGGTTTGTGGCTTCTCCATCGCTATCGGGTCAACCACCTGATGGAGATTCACCGTCTTCGCCTCAACATCGCCAGCGATCTTCACGATGAAATCGGCAGTAATCTCAGCTCCATCAGCGTGGAGACCCAACTGGTGCTTGCTGCTCCCGCGCTGGAGCAGGAGCAGCGCGAACAACTAACCGACATTGGCGAGACAGCGAGAGAGACGATGGATGCCATCCGCGACATTGTCTGGTTCATCAATCCGCAAAATGACATGATGGAAGATCTCCTCACCAAACTTCGGGAGACTGCAGGACGGCTGCTTGCAGGACTGGACTGGAGCCTGGATCTTATGCCGGAAGTGCACTTTGAAGATCTGGACCCCGAAGTGCGACGCAATATTTTTCTGATCTACAAGGAAGCCCTCACCAACATCGTTCGACATTCCGGCGCCACCCGCTGTCACATCACCCTCGCCGCAACAGGATCGGGATACCAGCTTTTTATCCGGGACAACGGACAGGGTTTCGATGCCGAAAACACCCAGAAAGAGAGCGGCCAGCTGAATATGAATCGCCGCGCAGCGCGGATCAAAGCGCAGCTGAAAATTACCAGCAATCCCGGCGAGGGCACGGAAATACGGCTTACGGTCCCGCATCACCCCTGACTGACCGAACCGGAGATGGCCGGCCGGATCCCGCCAAAATACCACGTTCATGCGATTGCTTTATTATTCTGGAGCTGTTAACTTCGCCTAAAGATGGATATACTGCATGCGTGGCCCTGCCCAACTATGGTGGGCGCAATCCCCCTGCGGCAGCTTGAAGTGCTGTAATCGAAGGAAAGGACCATGATGGTGAATGGGTATGGAAACTCCACACACCGGCAGGCCCGCTTCCGGACGGGTTTGCTGGTTATTTGGCTGATGGCCGCAGCACTCCCCCTCCATGCCGGAATCACCGGCAAAATCAGCGGCAAAATTACCGACCGAAAAACCAGGGAGCCCCTCCTTGGCGTCAATATCATCCTCGAGGGGACCTCGCGCGGCACCGTCAGCGATGCCGATGGTTTTTACCAGATCATCAACATTCCCCCCGGCAGCTATACCCTCGCGGTTCGCTTTATCGGCTATGGCACCCAGCGTTTGACCAACATCAATGTCAGCGTCGACCGCACCACCCAGCAGAACATCATGCTGGAACAGCAGGTGATCGAAGGGCAGGAAGTGACCATCCAGGCCGAACGGCCGGCCATCGAGATGGATCGTACACACACGGCAGCGGTTGTCACCACCGAGACTGTCGCCATGATGCCCGTCACTACGGTCAATGAGGTGATTCAGCTCCAGTCCGGGGTAGTCAACGAGGACGGCGAACTCCATTTCCGTGGCGGCCGCAGCCGCGAAGTCTCCTATCTTATCGATGGCGTGCCAGTCACCAACGCCTACGATCAGAACGGCGGCAATAATGTCGTCGTGGAAAATACCATGATTCAGGAGCTGGAGGTCATCAGCGGCACTTTCAACGCAGAATATGGCTCGGCCCAGTCCGGTATCGTCAATATCATCACCAAGGGCCCGGCGAAAAAATTCAGCAGCTCCCTGCAACTATATGCCGGCGACTGGCTGAGCACCCACGACAAGATCTTTCTTGGTATCAATCGCTTCAACCCCCTCTGCGAAAAGGATGGACAGTTCAGCCTCTCCGGCCCCCTCACCGCGAAAATCGGCCTCTTTATCACCGCGCGCCATAACCGCTGGCAAAGCCGTGACTGGTATCAACGACGCTTTAATCCGATCGACGGCTGGCGAATTGCTGCCTACCGGCGCTGGTTCCAGGAGCATTATCTTGCCGAAAGTCAGACCTCGATCGCCATCGCCATCCCCGACTCCCTGGCGACTGGCGACGGCAGCGAGGGACCACTGACCACTGGCAACAACACTTCCCTTTCGGCAAAAATTGGTTTTTACCCCAGTTCGCACCTGAATTTCACTTATCAGTTCTTTGGTGCGCTTGCACAGCGCTCGGGGTCGGACGCTGGTGTGGCTGCTGTGGCGGGGAGCGGCACCTCCCGGCGTTATGCGCCCGGCGGCAGCGGCCGTTCTGAGGAGTGGTCGCATGCCCATTTCCTGGCGCTGCATCATTTCCCGGCCAGCAATTTTTTCTATAATCTTAACTTCTCTTTCCAATACAACATCAGGGACGATTACTATCGCAAGGACAACCGCATCGCCCGTTATCCCGGCGATTCCGGGATTCAGCCCCTCTCGGCGACGGCTGACGGGTTCACCCTGGGCACAACCGACGGGTTTTATACCGGCAAATCGGACAAAAATTACCGCACCCAGATGCTCTTCAGCGGGGATTTCAACTGGCAGGTGGATAAATACAATTTCCTTAAGGCCGGATTCATCGCCAGGCGCCACGATATCAACACCTACTCCTGGGGCTACAAGGCAACCGAAGCCTGGGAGAACAATGCCTGGCCAAACCGCGGCCTGATCGATGGCGCCAACTATTCCTACGAGGAATACTGGAACCTGTTGATCGACTATTGGAAGAACTGGGAGCGCATCAATAAAGCCGAACGCTACGTGGCCTATGCCGATTCCGAATACACCCTCTGGCGCGATTACAATATCCAGCCGATGGAAGCGGCACTCTACCTCCAGGACAAGATCGAGCTGGGTGAGATCATCATCAACGCCGGCCTGCGGTTTGACCTCTTCGATCCCAACGAAAAGTATGTGCTCAATCCCCGTACCGAAGCCCTCAATCTGGGCCAGGCGGAAAATATGAAGAAAGCCGCGGTCAAGTTCCAGACCAGTCCGCGGCTCGGCATCTCCTTCCCGATCTCAGCCACCGGAGCCTTCCACGCCGCCTATGGCCATTTTTTCCAGATGCCCAGCTTCGAGTACATGTATAACACCCCGCTTTACACCATGACCAAACTGCAGCTGGAGGGCAAACGACTGGGCAATGCGAACCTCAAGGCGGAAAAAACCGTTGCCTATGAGATCGGTCTGCAGCAACAGCTGAGCCCCACAATCGTCGCCGATATCACCGCCTACTACAAGGACATTCGCAATCTCCTCGGCGTTGAACAGATCACTACCCTCGATGCCGTCGCCTACACCCGTTTCATCAATCGTGATTACGGGTATACCAAGGGCATTTGTATTGGCCTCTCCCGGACCAGCGGCGATTGGGTGACCGGCGGCATTAATTATACCTATGCCTATGCCAATGGCAGCGCTTCGGATCCCACCGCACTCCATTTGATTCAGACGGCAACCCAGATCGGCGGCGCTCCTGTACAATTCGTGGACCGCAAGATCCTCTCGCTCAATTGGGACCAGCGCCATACGCTCAACCTCTACGTCAATCTGTACCGCCCCGAAAACTGGAGCATCGGTGTCGCCGGTTACCTCAACAGCGGCATGCCCTACAGCCCAACCTTCGTGGAAAAGTATGACATCAATGAACTGGAATATCGCAACAGCGAGATGAAGCCCGCACGCTGGAGCATCGATCTCAAGGCAAAAAAATATCTCAGGATCGCCGGCCTGCGCTCCACGCTCTTCCTCAAGGTCGACAATCTCTTCGATCAATTGAACCAGAATACTGTTCACTCCTCTACCGGCCGGGCGGACCAGGTGGCGCGCCTTCCGGAAAACCAGAAGATCCTGCTTGATACCCTGGAACAAGAGGGGCTGTTCACCATCGACGAATATGATGTCTATCCCGACTATTTTTCCGATCCGCGCCGAATCCAGATGGGACTTGAGGTGAACTTGTAGACCGAGCAACCGGCCAACCTGGACACAAATGGACAACGACTATGACCTACTTCCCTCACTTGCTGCATCGTATCACGATCGTACTGCTGCTCTGGTTGGGGCTTTGCACAACCGGGATAGCATCAGCCGGGGAGATCGTTAAAGAGTCCGGCCGCAGGGTGGGAGCCCTCTCCTCCTGGACCAATACCCGCGAGGTCAGAACCCTCGGCAAGGAGACAGCCGCCCAGGGCAACTCCAAGTATCTGCGCTGGGCCATTCATGATGGTAACCTGGTGACCGGCCCGACCATCAACTCCGGGCTGCTCGCCTATCATTATGTCGGCGCCGCTCCTTTGATCACCTGGCCCAAGGGTGCCAGTGCGGTGCGCTATATCCACGGTGGTGTATTTTACTGTGCCGCCGAGGTCAAGGACGCCCTGAGCAACACCATCCATATTGTCTCTGACAACTACCGCCGCAATAACGCCGAATCCTCAGCCGACCTCTCCCACTGGTATGCCTTCATGCCGCTGGGGCGATACTTCAACCTCGATCAGCCGGGATCGCTCGAAACTCCGGAGGTTTACGGGATCAGCGAGGATGTCGGCCTGGACGGGGTACCCAACAGCGGAGATTCCGGCGAGGGGGACGGCGTTCTGCAAAAAGAAGAGGACTACAACCGCAATGGCGAACTCGATCTCAGCCTGCAGAACACGGTGGGCTGGTTCGCCATCAGCCATCGCAAAGAGACCTGGCCCCGTGACTGGCCCATCGGATCGTTCGTCGACGACGACCGCAAAGAGGGAGAGACCCGCCCCAGTCTGCGCGCCGGACGCTGGAACGGTGCCTATGGTCCCTATATCCGTGCCACCCAGGAATCCTATTATGTGATGGATGACCGCGAAAATGACGAGTTTACCTATTACCCCTTCGACGACATGCGCCCCTGGCCCGAAGGGAGACGCGGACTGGGGCTCACGGTCACAGTGCGTGACTACCAGTGGGTGGCACGCCTTTCAGAAGACATCATGATCTCCACCTACGATATTGTCAACCATGGCAAGGACCTCGAGAAATGCGTTGTCGGCATGTACATCGATCCCGACATGGGAGGATCCCTCAGCGGCGACGATGCCGCCTTCGACAAACGCGAGGATATCACCTACGCCTGGAGCGCCAGTATGCTTTCCGAAGAGGGCTGGCCGATGGGTTATTTTGGCTTTGCCTTCCTCGAGAGCCCGGGCTTGCCCTTTGATGGTGTGGACAACGACGAGGACGGCTTGATCGATGAAGCGCAAAACAACAGGATCGATGACGACGGCGACTGGCGCCGTTACGAAGACCGCAATGGCAACAGCATCTGGGACACCGAGGATCTCAACCGCAACGGTCTTCTCGATGAAAACGAGGACCGTAACGGCAACGGCCGAATGGATTACGAGCCCCTCAACGACGATACCGGCAGCGACGGCCTCTCTCCCGAGTCTGAGGAGTACATCGGGCCGGATCCCAATGGCAGCGAGGGCAATGGCCTGCCTGATCCCGGCGAGCCCAACTTCGAGTTCACCGACAACTCCGAATCCGATCAGGTCGGCCTGACCTCTTTTTATCTGCGCGATGTCGACAACACCATGGCTGATGATGAGAAATACTGGCTCACCGAGATTGTCCCCGGCACGTTCGCCGTGCGCCCCGGATACCAACGCGATATCGCCTGGAGCTACGGCAGCGGCTATGTGGCGTTCAGCAAGGAGGCCAATTCCCACCACTATGCCATCGCCTTGCTCTTCGGCAATGATGAGGCGGATATCCTGCGCAACAAGCGCACCATGCAAGTTATCTACGACAATGACTATAATTTCGCCAAACCGCCGCGTACCCCCTTGCTGACCGCCACGGGCGGCGACAAAAAGGTCTATCTGAGCTGGGATGACGCCGCTGAACGCTCCAGGGATCCCATCTACGGACTTGATTTCGAGGCGTATTACATCTACCGCAGCACCGATGCCTCGTTCGGGGAGATCAAGACCATCACCGATGGCTTTGGCAATCCCCTGCTCTTCAAGCCCATGGCCATTTTTGATCTTCAGGATGGCCTCAAGGGGATCCATCCGGTGCGATTAGGCAGCGAGCTGGGTGCGGACAGCGACCTCGGAATTTCCTATAACATGGGCAGTGACAGCGGCTTGCGCCACAATTTCATCGACACGACAGTGACCAATGGCCGTACCTACTATTATGCGGTGGTCTCGATTGACAAGGGCTACGATCCCTCCTTCTATCCCGCCATCTCCGACCGCGAAGGATTGCTGCCCATCTCGCCTACCGAGTGCTCCGCCACCATCCAGATGGATCCCCTTGGCCGCGCGATCTGGACAGACCGGAACACCGCGGTGGTCGTTCCTCGCGAGCGCCCGGCCGGATGGCAGCAGCCCAGCCTCAGTGAGGAGGGGATCCAGCACGTGCAGGGAAACGGCACGGGCTCGATCGCGATCCGGATTGTCAATCCCCTGGCCGTCCAGAATGACCGCACCTACGGCCTCCGCTTCACCGATGATGGCTCATTCAAAACCCTGGACAGCACCCTCACCGGCCTGACCGAGCGGATCTCCCTCTACAACGTCAGCGGCGGCAACGGGCTCGCCCTCCTTTCCGTCGATCACCCCGATGCTGAGGAGGCCATGGCGGAGTTCATCTACGACGGTTTCCAGGTGCTCATGGAGAACCACGAGATTACCATCGACAGCACCTGGTGGTCGACGGGCACCTCGACGCTTGGCCTGATGGACATGACGCAAAGCTTGAGCGGCATTGCCCTGCCGCGCGATTATGAAATCCGCGTCATGGAATGGGGTGCGTACAAACCGATCAATATAACCACGCCAACCAATTTCCAGGTTTGGGATAAGACCAATCCCCAGGCGCCATTCCAGGTGGAGTACCGCTTCACCGAAAGCAAGACCACAACGGCATCCGAGCGCGGTTTTCTCAAAGCGGGCTGCCGGGTTATCCTGGTCAACAACGCCGTCGAGAAAAAACAGACCTGGAAATGGGATTTCACTTTCCCGGCGGAATCGGACAGCTCGACCTGGGCCCTTCCAGTCAGTGGGGATCGTTTGCAGATCCACACCCTGAAGCCCTTCGACCGCAACGATCGCTTCGAGTTCGCCCTGCTTGGCAATACGGTCAGCTCGCGCAAGATCGCTGCTGATCTCGACAAGATCTATACGGTGCCGGATCCCTATATTGCCGTCAGCGCACTCGAACGCAAAGTGATCAACCAGGAAGAAGGACGGGGGGACCGCCGGATTGATTTCGTCAACCTGCCGCCGGAGTGCCATATCTCGATCTATACCGCAGCAGGACGGCTGGTGCGCGAGCTGGATCACAAGGGTGATGCGACCATGTCCCGGGAAAGCTGGGATCTTCGCACCCGGGACGGCCTTGAGATCGCCCATGGCATCTATTTTTATGTGGTCGAGGCTCCGAAGATCGGGGTCAAGCGCGGTAAACTGGCTGTGATCAAGTGACGGGTATGCGGAATGCATGCCCGTCTCTCACCGGATTGATAACCTTATCCTTTGCAGGCCATCTATGCACTATACAAAATGGATCATGCTGCTGCTCCTGGCCTTATCTGGAACAGGCCGTGCGCAATTTGAAGCCAACGTATCCGGAACAGGGACCAGTGCCAGCACCTTTCTTGAAATCGGCGTCGGCGCCCGTGCCCAGGCCATGGGCGGTGCCTATGCGGCTCTCTCCAATGACCCGAGTGGCCTCTACTACAATCCCGCCGGTATTGTATGGGTCAACGGGGCGCAACTCGAACTGATGCATAATAACTGGCTGGTGGGAACCCGTTACGATTTTGTCGGTCTTCTGCTCCCCTTGCCTTTCCTCAATGCCTCCTTTGGCGCAAATCTGATCATGCTGGATTACGGCGAACAGCCGGTGCGAACGGTCGAACGTCCTGAGGGGACCGGCGAGCTTTGGGATGCACGCGATTACGCCGTTGGCCTGACCTGGGCTCTGGCCTTGACCGACCGCTTCTCCTTTGGGGTGACCGGGAAATATATCAGCCAAAAAATCTGGCACGAAAGCGGCAGCGCCCTGGGCATCGATCTGGGCATACACTACAATACCATGCTCAAGGGATTGAAACTGGGTTTGGCGATGAGCAATTTCGGCAATGAGATCGGATTGCGCGGCCGGGATCTGGATACCTCAGTCGACCCCGACGAGAAGAATGAGAACATTGACCGCGTTCCGGCAGCATACAAGACCGGCACCTATCCCCTCCCCCTGCTCTTCCGCTTTGGCATCGCCTACGAGCGGGATCTCGGGTCATTCGGCACGACCCTGGTCACCGTCGATGTGAACCATCCCAGCAATTCCACGGAGAGCGTCAACCTTGGCGCAGAATACGGTTTCGCCGGGCTTTTTTATCTGCGCGTCGGTTACGCAAACCTCTTCGAAAAAGAAAAGATCAACGGACTCACCCTCGGCGGCGGCCTGGATTACTACCGCCGGGGCAGTATGGGTTTCCGCATCGACTATGCCTGGTCAGATTGGGGCATTCTCGAGCAGAGTCACCGTTTTTCGGTCGGCATCCTGTTCAGGTAATTCTGGCTCCTGCACAGGATCTGGAAGCACACGATCTAGTTGAGAACCTTCGCCTTTAAAGGAGCAGTGCATATGAAACTGTCACTTCGCAGCCCTATCCCTCTGTTGTTTATGGCCGGCACGCTCTTTGCCCAGATTAATTTGCCGGCCGATGGCCTGGTCGGTCATTGGACCTTCGACGACGCGGCCAACCCGGACAAAGCCACGGTCGGCAGCGACCTGGTGCCGGACAAGCTCACCAGCACGCTCAACATCAAATCGATACCCGGGCCAACAGCCGCCAACGGCGCTGTGACCATTGGCACCGGCAGTTTCTATCGCTGCTACCACGGTATCGAGGCCAACGGTTCCGACCCCACCCTTCCCGACTCTTTGCCGGCACGTATCAATCGGTACGCCATCGTCATCGATTTCCGGGTTCCCGAGACGACCGTCTGGCATGCCTTTTTCGCCACAGACAACAATGGCGATCCCAAAGCGAGTGACTCGGACCTCTTCATGAATACCAGCGGCGCCATCGGCGTTGCCGCCACAGGCTATTCATTCTACAAGGTCCAGGATACCAGGAATTTTTACCGCCTGGTCATCAATGCCGACCTGGGCAGCTCTTACCGCTATTACCTGGATGGCCAGCTGCTGCGCGATGGCGGAAGCCGCCATCTCGACGACCGCTTTTCCCTCGACAGCCCGGACGGTTCGAACCAGGTGCTCTTTTTCAGTGATGATGATGGCGAGGATTCCCCGATCGATGTTGCCGAGCTGGCACTGTTCGACCGGCCGTTGACGGCCGCCGAGATTGTGGCGATGGGCGGCTATGGCCATTTTATCGAATCAGAGACTCCGGTCGCCACCTGGACCTTCGACAAACCCGACAGCCTCTGGTGGGCCAGGACGGGGGATCCTCTTGAGCTGGTGGGGAATGTCAAAGCCGTCGCCGGCCCGAGCGCGAGCAACGGTGCCGCCGCTGTGGGCGCCGGGGCTGCCTTGCAAAGCCCGGTAAACATCCTGCCCAACGGCGCCGGCGCCCCACAGAATGTCAACCGATATACCCTGGCCATGGATATCCGCCAACTCCAGCGCGGCAAATTCAGCGCGCTCATGCAAACCAACCCGGCCAACACCGATGACGCCGATCTTTTCGTCAATCCGGAAGGACGTATCGGCGCCGCGACCATCGGCTGGAGCGATTCGGCCCTCTATGTCGGCGAATGGTCGCGTGTCGTCATGACCTGCAGCGCTGGCGACACCGCGAAGGACCTGATCCTCTACATGGACGCCAAACCTTGCCTCAGGGTGGATCAACTCGAGGTGGACGGGGATCTCTCCCTGGCCGCCCTGAGCGGCTTGAACCGGTTGCTCTTCTTCGCGGACGAAAATGGCGAGGATGCTCCCATGGAGGTGGCCAATCTGACGCTCTACAACCGGCCTCTCAGTGAGAAAGAGGTGATCGCCCTCGGCAAATATGAGCATCTGCGCAGCAAGGAGGTCACTCCGGCCCTCAAGACCGTGCAGTTCCGCATCGCCGAAGAAACCCAGTATGCCAAAATTCTCCACCACCCTGATTTTGACTTTGGCTCCGCCACCAGTTTCACCATCGAATGTTGGGTCCGCCCGGACCTCCCCTACGATGGCGATCCGGCCCTCATCTCCAACAAGGACTGGGATAGCGGCGCCAATCCTGGCTGGGCGCTCTCCCTGCGCGGTGAGGACTGGAAATTCAACATCGCCGACCAATCCGGGCTGCGTTTCGATGCCACCATCACGACGCCAAACGTCAATGACGGTTTCTGGCACCATCTGGCGGTCATCGTCGACCGCGACAAAAAGGAATTCATCCTGATCACCGACAACAGCGTCACCGTACCGCAAAGTCTGATCTCGGACGAAGGCACGGCCCTGGGCGACATCAATACCGGCCTGCCGATCTGTATCATGCAGGATGGGACCGAGCACTATGCCTGGGGCTTCAAGATGCCCGGAGCGGTCGATGAAGTGCGCATCTGGAACACAGCACTCTCCCCGGAAGCGGTGAAAAAATGGGCCCATCGTCTCGTCACTGCCGACCATCCTGGTTATGCCAATCTGATCACCTATCTGAAATTCGATAACGGCTCCGGCAAGATAATCACCGATGTGAGCGGCCACGGGCATGACGCCGAATTGAAAGGGGCGATCGAATGGCAGGTTTCCTACGCTCCGATCGCCGATCCCGTCGCCAATGGCGTCAGCGATCTGACCGGAATCTGGGGCGGGCAGAAAAATGGAAGCTCCGGAGGGTTGACTCTAACGGCCGATTTCAAATTCGCCCTGACCAAGGTGGCCGGTGTGCCAGGGGGAGCGGACCTTGAATCCTACCTGAACGAACAATACATCCTCTGCGGTCATAACGGCCAGTCCGGTGTGGCCAGGACCGAATTGCCGGCAGGTGCGGTCGCACGCTGCAACCGCGTCTGGTACCTCGATGCATCAGGCTCCTATTCCCAAAAGAGCAAGGCCATCTTCACCTTTAATGAAGCCCCGGGTGCCGCGGCTAATTATCTTCTGCTTAACCGTACGAGCACCTCCGGCAGTTTTGCCGCTCTCAGTGTCGCTGCCACGGTTGAGGGCAACAACGTTATCTTTGCCAATCTGACACTCAAGGATACCAATTACTACACCCTTGGCACCAAGGACGAAACGGCCTCGCCACTTGGCACGCTCAGCGGGATCGACGAGGGGAACAGCCTGGTTTTCGTTTACGCTCTGAAAAACGCCTGGCCCAATCCCTTCAATCCAAGGACCACCATCGCTTACTCCCTGGCCAGGAACTCGGAAGTGCGCCTGACCGTCTTCAATCAACTCGGGCAACGCGTCGCCACTCTTGTGGACAATAAAAAGCAGGCGGCAGGTTCCTTTCAAATCACCTGGGATGCCACCAGCATGCCCTCCGGCGTCTACTTCTACCGCCTGGAAGCTGGCGCCTTCATCAAAACCCAAAAAATGGTATTGATCAAGTGATTCGCGACACAGGATCTCCGGTCCTGAACGGGGGGCTGCCCGCACAGCCCCCTGTTTCGCCCGGCGTGTTCGTCCGGTTCGGTACATCCTGGCTGCGGCGCGCCAGCCTCGCCGGGAGCCTTCTTGCTGCCGGTTGCGGGCTGCTGCCAAAACAGCAGGAGACGGTGGTCGCCCAAATCGGCGACCGGATCATCACGGTCGCAGAATTCCGCAGTAACTATGAATTCGGCATGCCCTTTCTGAAAAAAGGCCAGGATCCCAAGGCGACCTACCTCGACTATATGATCCGCGAAAAGCTCCTCGCACTCGAGGGCTACCGTCTGGGTTTCGATCGCAATCCGCAGGTTCAGAAAAATGAACAAGCCCTCCTTCCCGAACTGCTCATCGAGGAGTTGTTCGACCACGAAATCCGGCAAAAGATCACCATCAACCCGGAGGAGATACGCGAGGGAATCATCCGGGCCAAGGTACGCTGGAAATTCCGCTACTGGTTCGAACCCGGCCTCGCCGATGCCCGGCAAATCCAGGCGGCCATGAAGGAACAGGGCTATGCCCGGATTGTAGCGGAACTGCTGGAGGGCAATCCAGAAATCAAAATGAAACCCAAGGATTTTGAGAGCGGTTATGTTACCTGGCTGGAGATCGATCCGGCGATCCTTGAAGCCATCAAGGACCTGCCGGTTGGCGAGATTTCCGAGCCGCTCAACATCCATGGCACCTGGGTCCTCTTCCAGATCACCGACATTCAGCGGGATGCCTTTACAGAGAATGCTTTGCGTGAAGGCGCGGAAAGTATGCGGCAAACCCTGTTTTACCGCAAAGCGCAAGCCGCCGTTCGCCACTATGTTGACAGCCTCATGACCCCTAAAAATGTTCGGACCAAAATGGAGACCTTTCTTCTCCTGGCCGACGCAACGACGGAATGGATGGCCCTGGAGCCGGCTCGAAAGGGCGATTTCAGGGGGGCTCTGGCAGCCGCCGGACCCGATACCCCACATCTTCTCAAATTGCGGAACAGCATGAACAATACCCTGATGCAATTCGAAGGGGGGGCATGGACCATTGCCGACTTGCTCGAGCGTTTCGATCCCGGATCGATCAAGACACCGGCCGGAAATAGAGAGGCCCTTCGCAGCGACCTCAACAGGCAGCTCGCCCTCACGTTGCGCAACCACTTTCTGGCTGCAGAGGCGCGAAAACTAAGCCTGCAAAACAGCCCAGGACTCCGGCGTGCCCTGCAACAATGGCGCGACAAGTGGGTTTACGATGAATCGCGCAGCTATTTTCTGCGAAACATCAACCTCGATAGCGCAACCGTCCGGTCATTCTTCGACAAGAATATCAGCCGGTATCGGCTGCACAAAGGGAAAGAACCCGTCTTTGCAGATTTCAGAGAGGAAGCCAAAAGGGATGCCTGGCTTC
Organism: uncultured Cytophagia bacterium; assembly: GCA_964436305.1. Taxonomy (GTDB): domain Bacteria; phylum Zhuqueibacterota; class Zhuqueibacteria; order Residuimicrobiales; family Residuimicrobiaceae; genus JAKPUX01. Next base: position 36,421 of record CAYTCI010000024.1, read on the forward strand.
AGGCTGCGCGTCAGATTCTCATCCGGCAAGCGGATGTGCTGAAAGAACAGTACCCCGTCACCATCCATCGTACGGTGCTGGACACCCTCACCGTTACTTCATCGGCCAATTCAAGATGGATGAGTGTTCAACTCTATAAATCAGGCAGCCGGCATATGGCGAATCCCATTGCCGATCCCGCCTGGGGATTGTAAAAAATCATGTCATCAGAGGGTAAAAGTCAATCTTCCGGCGTGTTTCAAGAGAGCAAGGTAACACAAAGATGACATCCAAAAAAAACTTCCCGGTTCCACTCCCGGTCAATCTCTGGGTAATCGAGGACAATCCCCGTTACCGAAAAACAATCGCCTCCTTGATGGAACACACCGAATCCATTGTCTGCTCACAGACGATGTCGACCTGCGAAGAGGCGATTGGTTTGGCTAAAAGTGCGCCGCCGCCACATGTCATCCTTCTGGATATTGGTCTTCCTGGCATGAACGGCATTCAGGGCATCGAGATCTTCAAATCTCTTTTTCCCCAGGCGCATATCATCATCCTGACCATTTACGATGACAACAACACGGTGCTGGATGCCATCTGCGCCGGGGCTTCTGGGTATTTGCTCAAGGACTCCTCTCCCGGGAAGATCATCGATGCCATCCAGGAGGTGATGGCCGGAGGCGCGCCCATGAACATGCAGATCGCCTACAAGGTCCTTGAAATGTTCAGAAAACGTCACCCGCAAAAACCCGATTACGGGCTTACGGAACGGGAAAAGGAAATCCTGCAACACCTTGTCACCGGAATGACCAAACAGCAGATCGCAGAGAAACTCTTCCTCAGCTTTCATACCGTCAATACCCATATCAGAAATATCTATAACAAATTGCATGTCAACACCCGTTCGGGGGCGGTCTCCAAGGTCTACAAGGAGAATATCCTCTGAGGAGAGTGGCCGCGGAACCTTGCTGGTACCGCAGCCATGGCGACTGGCAAAATACCACGTTCATGCGATTGTTTTGCAAACCCTGCCAGCTTATTTTGCACTCAAGTACAGGAGGCTGCTCGCCAGCCCCCTTTTTATGGTGCTCAGCAATGTAACAGAGGAGAATGGCTATGAAACCATGGTTACGTCTCTTGATTCTGTCATCGATTTGCGTCGCACTCCCGATTTTGGCGCAAGCGCCGAATCCAACCGGCTGGTGGAAATTCGACGATGCTGCCAATATCGTCAAAGAGGAAACGGGATTTGGCAATCCTCTGGAATTGGTTGGCACGGACCAGTGGGACGAAGGTCCTGCCCCCGGCAATGGCATCACCCGGATTGACGTGGGCAGCTATTACAGGATGATGCATGGCATCGCGCCCAACGGCGGCGGGATGATGGTGAACAGCTATACCCTGCAATTCGATTTTCTCATCCCGGAGCTGGGAAAATGGTACACCTTTTTTCAAACCACGGGCGCCAATGACACCGATGGCGATTGTTTTATCAATACCGCAGGACAAATTGGCGTCGCAGCAACCGGATACACCGATGCGACAGTAAATATCGGCGAATGGTACCGGCTGGTTATCTCCGTGAAAAATGGCACCCACTACCGTTATTACCTCGACGGTACCCTGGTGCTGGACGCACAAGTGCAAGAAGCGGATGGCCGTTTCAGTCTCGAACCAGCCTTGCTTCTTTTTGCCGATAACGACGGGGATGACGGCGTGATCGATGTTGCTGAAGTCGCTATCTGGGACAAGGCCCTGACAGCCACACAGATACAATCGCTCGGCGGCTATGGTCATCTCCAGCCCCTTGATCCTGCACAGCCGGCAGGCCGCTGGAAGTTTGATAATACGGATAACCTGACAGAGGGATTCATCGGCAAGGATCTGGTGCTTTCAGGCAGCGACCTGGCGGTTGAAGGACCAACGGCGCAAAACCGGGCTACGCGTATCGGAGTCGGCAGCTACTACACCCTGGAACACGGGATCGCCCCCAACGGTGGCGGCACCTTTGTGAACGAGTTCTCCCTGCAATTCGATTTCAAGATCCCGGAGGTCGGCAAGTGGTATTCCTTCTTCCAAACCAATGCGGAAAACAGCAATGATGCGGAGTGTTTCATCAATACTGACGGCAAGATTGGCGTAGCCTCCACCGGGTATGGCGGGTATAAGCTCTTCCCGGAGGAGTGGTACCGGCTGGTCATCTCGGTTAAAAACGGCGAATTTTTCCGCTACTACCTCGACGGCCAGCTGTTGCTGGAAGGAGACAAACAGGAGGTCGATGGCCGCTATGGCCTGGATCCGACACTGCTGCTTTTTGCCGACAATGACGGTGACGACGGCGAAATGGACATCGCCGAAGTCGCCCTGTGGGGCCGGGCTCTGGCCGACAGCGAGATGATCAAGCTGGGCGGGTACGGCCACAATCTCAAGGACACGACCGCGACGGTTAAAAAGATGGTCGGCAACTGGAAGTTCGACGATCCCGGCGACCTGCTCAAAGCCGAACCCGGCAGTGGCTTGCCTCTCGAACTGGTCGGCAGCCAGGAGGCCGTCACGGGCCCCACTGGGGGCAATGGTGCGATCATGATCGGCCCAGGCAGCCACTACAAGGTGACCCATGGTGTTTCCGGCAATGGCGGCGGGATTCTCGTCAATGAGTATACCTTGATGGCGGATATTTTCCTGCCCGATATGGACAGCTGGCGCTGCATCTTTCAGACATCGCCCTCCAACAGCACCGACGGAGACTGCTTCATCAAGCCGTCCGGCGTCCTGGGTACCGCTGCAACAGGGTATTCCGATTACGCCGTTCTGCCCAACGAGTGGTACCGGCTGATCATCTCGGTCAAGAATGGCTCCCATTACCAGTACTATCTGGACGGACAGCTGGTACTGGAAGGGACCGTGCAGAGCATCGACGGACGTTTCGCGCTCGATACCGTTTTGCTGGTATTCGCTGACGAAGATGGCGAGGACGGAACGATCGAATGCGCCGAGTTGGCTCTCTGGAATTATGCACTGAACGCAGGTGAAATCGAGGCTCTGGGCGGTTATGGCCACACGGTGGGCGTAGAGGGAAAACCGGCCACGCCTGCTGTGGTTGAAAACTACGAACTGAAGCAAAACTACCCCAATCCTTTCAATCCCGAGACGACCATCTCTTATGCCCTGGTTCATTCTGGCCCTGTGCGCCTCGAGGTCTACAACAGCCTGGGCCGGAAAGTGACAACCCTGGTCGATCAACACCAGGAAAGCGGTCGCCACCTGGTCCGTATCTCAGGCGCGGCCTGGCCGAGTGGCGTCTATCTCTACAAGCTCTCGGTTAACGGCTTTACCCATACCCGTAAAATGATCCTGTGCAAATAATCATCTGATGCGAGCCCCATACCTATGAAACGTATTCTTCTGCTGCTGCTCGTGCTGTCTATACCAGCCTTTGGCCAGCGCCCTGGAGCAAAGGGCTGGTGGAAGTTCGATGATCCAGCCTCCCTCACCCGAGCGGAGGCTGGACATGGCCGCAACCTCGAAGCGGTCGGAGGTTCCATTAGTGCAGTGGCAGGACCGGATAGTGGGAATGGGGCCGCGCGCATTGGCGTCGGCAATTTTTTTAAAATGACACACGGGATCGCCGGCAACGGGGGCGGCAGCGCTGTCAACGAATACACATTGGCCATCGATTTCAGGGTGCCCACCCTCGGCGTCTGGTATTGTTTCTTTCAGACCAATATGGCGAATGCCAATGACGGGGATTGTTTCATCAATCCGGAGGGTGCCATTGGCGTCGGGGCCACCGGCTATTCAGACGCCATTGTCAAACCCGGCGATTGGTACCGGCTGGTGCTCTCCGTGAAAAACGGCTCTTTTTACAACTACTATCTGGACGGCGAACTGCTTTTCGCCGGGAACATCCAGAGCCGGGATGGCCGTTTCTCGCTTGATAGCGTCCTGCTGCTCTTCGCCGATGAGAATGGCGAGGATGGCCCCATCGACTGTGCCGAAGTGGCCCTTTGGGACACCCCCCTCGCCGCGGCTGAAGTCAGGCAATTGGGCGGCTTTGGCCATGCCTTTCATTATGATCTGATGACGCGAATTCCCTATCTGCAGGCACCAACTCCCAACTCTATCCAGATTTGCTGGCATGACAGTTCCGCAATCTCTTCGTATGTGGAGTACGGAACCTCCGCCAGCCTTGGAATGATCGCCCCCGCAGTCAATGAACTGTTGAGCACCCCTTATCGCTGGCATTCCGCGAAACTCACCAATCTGCAGCCTGGCACAGAGTATTTTTATCGGGTCGTCAGTGGAGGCGCCCCCTCTTCGCTCTACAATTTCAGGACACTGCCACCTGCCAGCAGTGCCGGCAAGCTGCGGATGCTGCTGCTGAGCGACACACACTCGCCCGACTCGACTATGGTTAATCGGGTCATTCGGGCAGCGGAAAACAAGATCACCGGACTCTACGGCCAGGACCTCCAGAACCAGCTGAATCTGGTCTTCCATTCCGGCGACCTCGTCGTCAACGGCGGCGTGATCAACCAGTACACCGATCAATTCTTCCGGCCTATGGCCGCACTCTCACCCTGGGTCCCCTTTATGACTGTCATTGGCAATCATGAAGGGGAAAGCCCCTTTTATTACAAATACATGAAATACGAAGAACTCTCAGCCTTTCCTCCGCCCAGCACGTATGCGGAGCGGATGTGGTGGCTCACCGCCGGCAATGCCCTCTTCATCGGCATGAACACCAATATTGTCTCCGTGGCAGGCACCCTGCAAAAAAACCAGCTTGATGCCCGGTTGCGCCAGGCTGAACAGGATCCCGCAATCGATTTCATCTTTATTTTTTTCCACCATTTGCCCTATTCGGAATTATGGGGTGAAGGAGTAGCCGGTGATGCCGGTTCGGAATACATCAGAAACGAGCTCTTCCCTGTCATACGGAAATACACCAAAGTACAGCAGCTGACCTACGGCCACACCCATGCCTTCGAACGGGGCACGATCGACTCTCCCATGCCCGACGGCGATTTTCGGATCGTTTGCGCCGGCGGCGGGGGTGGGAGCACGGACAATTGGGGTGAATATCGGAACACGGATTACCCTTTTATCCATGTTGCGCTCGACCATTATTTTTTTCAACTCCTCGAGCTTGATGCGCCCAATCACTCCTATGAAATTTCAATGTACAGTCTCGGCAACGAATTTAAAAGCCGCAATGCCCAGCTAATGGACCGGTGGTATCGAAAACTGCAAAAGCGAGGCCCGGATGTACCGATTACACACCCGCCTCTCCTGTCAGACACCACGGTTGTTCTGAACTGTTCGCCCATGACAGGGCCAGATTCACTCATGAGCATCCATATCCAGATTGCCGGGGATGCCGAATTCTCCCGGGTAAAAATTGATACCATGATCCATTGGCGTAACATCTATGGCGTGGATGCGCGATATGAGCCGATTGATACGAATGTGCGAATGGATTTGACGCGGACGGCTTTCAGCCGCTTACGGTTCAGCGGCGGCAGGACTTATTACTATCGGGTGAGATACCGGGATCACAATCTGAAGTGGAGTGGTTGGTCTAATGCGACGGCTTTCGCCATCGAGACAGGAATTGGCCGAGCGGAGAGCGTTCCAGAACGTTACGAATTGACGCAGAATTACCCCAATCCATTCAACATCAATACCACCATCGCCTACCAGATTCCCAAAACCGCTCATGTCTCATTGCGACTCTATAATCTCCGCGGCCAAAGTGTCTCCACACTGGTCGATACAGAGATGAACGCCGGGCGGTATCGTATCGAACTCGACGCTGCTAACCTGGCCAGTGGCCTCTATTTCTATGTAATGAACAGTGAAACATTCTTTGCACAAAAAAGACTCAACCTGATAAAGTAACCGCCTCGAATCAGCGTACCAGAGAGTTTGCATCCAGAACCGCCGGCATAAATATCGCCGTCCGGTGGTCATTGGACCACGTCATAATGTTCTTCCAGCGCTGATCGATCACCGCTGCTTCTCCCCCACTCCGCTCCTGCTGCAGCCACTGCCAGATCACCCCGGCGCGATCGATGATCTGCCACTCGTCCAGGGTTGGTTCGGCTGCCAGCCACTCCGGCGCGAGATCCCCCTCCTTCCGCCATAACAGCTTTCCCTGGCAAAAACAGAAGGTATTCTCCCAGCGCCCCTTTTCCCGCACCACCACGCCATGCCGGCGGAAACGCTCGAGAAAGGTCTGCCGCCGGATGAGCGCCTGATAACGGTGCCGCATGGTGTGCAGCCAGGCCGCCTGCTCAAACTCCCTGTTCTGATTGCACGCAGAAATTCTGTGGTCGATGTAGCGGAGGAAAAGGGGATCGGCAGCGTGGAGCGCGGAGGCCGCCCGGGCGATGGTGTGCTGATAACGTGCCGCTACCGCCGGGTTGCGGCACGGTGCGAAACATTTGCGGATTTCCCACTGCAGGCATCCCCCATCGCGAACCGCGGCACAGGTGCGCAGGCGGAACCGGGCAGCGACCAGATCGGCCATATCGCGGGCATGGTAACGGTCGTGGAAGGGACCGAAGACAGCGGCATACTGCCCGCGCTGCCGGGCATCGATCACCTGCAGCCGGGGAAGCCGCTCCTCGGAAAAGGCCAGCCAGGCATATTCGAGGTACTCCTTCTGCCGCACATTGCCGACCGGCCAGTGCTGTTTGATCAGCTGATCCTCCAGCAGCAGGGCATAGAGCTCGGAGCCGGTCTCCTGCCAGGAGATCGACCGGACGTGCCAGATCCAGCGGTAGCTGCGGCTGCTATAGCCCGAACGCAGCGTGGCGGCGTGCTGCTGCAGCCGCTGGCGGAGCTGGACCGATTTGCCGACATAGAGTACCTGTCCGCCGCCATCCCTCATCACATAGACGCCGGCGGCACGGGGGGCAAGGCGGGCTTGAGCCTGAAAGTTCTCGAACAGGCGACCGGCCGGCTGCTCATCGCCGGTGGCAGCCGCGGGGAGATGGCCCGAGGATTCCACACTCATTTCGCTGTCGCAGCGAGCTGCCAGACAAAGCAGGAGCCGTCGCGCCGATCGGGGCGGGTGCCGCGGGCATCGGCTGAACAGAGGCTGCGCGCACCGGGGTCGGCGAAGAGATAGCGGTGGTTGGCGAGCGACAGCAGCATCAGATCCCCCTTGAGCATATCCTCCCACTGAAAGAGCGACGCCTCGCCCTTCTCACTGCTTTCGATGCGGACCTCAGCCAGTCCAGCCCCGCCCTTGACCGTCACATAACCGCCGGTGGCTGCCGACTGCAGCGCGATGCGCCCCTGCCCGCGATCCAGGACCCGGAAGAGCGCGGCATTCCCCTCCGCGAAAGGGCTCTCCCGCTCGACCGGGCGGAGATGGTTGCGCCAATTCACCAGTACCGTGCTGTCGGCCAGGCTGGTAAGGGTGATGAGCTGATCATGGGGGATGGGGCGGGTGAGCCCCTGGCAACGGGGTTCGGTCACGGTGAAACGGTTGAAATCGGCGTACCCCCCCTCCTTTTTCCCGGTCGTGTAATTGAAGAGGGCATAGCGCACGCCCTGGAAGGTCTTGAGCTGATAAGGCATGATGATCTCGCCGCCGATCCCGGTGAAACCAGTGCCATCGAGGCTGTAGCTAAGCCTGCCGGTATCGGTGTCGAAATTACAATCGGCTCGCAGCCAGACGGTCCGGGCTGTGATCGGCACGCGCAAAAGCATGAGCTCCTGCTGGTTATAGAACTGCAGTTCCAGGCCCTGCGCCAGCCGGCTGACGCCGACCCAGGCCCAGGGCAGGTTGAGCAGTGCCAGGCCGGCGACATCGCCGGTTTTGAGACCGGCGAGATCCAGTTCGGCGACGGCATAGGATTCCGGCCCGATGCCGCGCTGGGTGAGGGTGTTGCGGGCGTGCCAAAAGTTGTCAGCGGGCAGGGCATGCAGGCGCAGGTAGCCCTTGCGCTCGGAGAGGGACCATTTGCCCTCGACCGGCACATGGTTCCACTGCCAGGCATTTTTCAGCCGGGGTCCGCTGAATTCATCGTTGCGCTCGAAGGGTGCTGCCGGGGCGGAGGAAAAGCCGGTGTTGGGCTTGATCCAGGTGCGCGGGGTGCGGGTGAGGTTGCCCGGCAAGCCGAAACAGGGCCATCCCTCCTGCCAGGTGACCGGGGAGAGGGCCGTGACGCGTCCGACCGAATTGTAATCGAGCATCGACCAGCCCCACCAATCGCCCGACTGGATCTGGATGATGCCCCCCTGGTGCATCGGGATGCAGCCGACAAAATTTGCGACGGGCGCGACCAGCTGAAAGGGAGGTCCCTGCCGGGTATCGGCGAGCCGCCAGCCGGTGCCGACCCCCAGGTTCTCCTCCGCACTCATCACCCTGACCTCATAGGGGCCATAGGGCGCGGATGCGCGCAGGCAAACCTGATAGCAGACCGGATCGTAGTTGGTGTTGGTGATGAAGTAGCGCCCGTTGATCTTGTAGATGTGGCTGCCCTCGCCGGCGCCGCTGCCGCGTTCCACGATCACTTTTTCTGTGCCAGCGACAACGTCGAGGAGATCGGGAGTGAGCTGCACCATGTGGACCTCATCATAGCCCCAGACCGCATAGATTTTGCCATCATCATCGAAGAGCACGCTGAGATCGTGGAGTCCCGCGCGCATGGTCTGGTGCCGCCAGGGGCCGGCGGGATTGGCGGCCGTATAGAGCTGGGTGCCATGACCGTTGACATTGGCAAAAATGTAAAAGAGGCCGTCATGGTAGCGAAAGCAGGGCGCCCAGATGCCCTGGCCGTAGGCCTCGCGGCCCTCCTCCAGGCGGAGATCGGGCCCGAGGTCAAGGCGTTCGGCGGCATAGCCGAGCAGCTGCCAGTTGACCAGATCGCGTGAATGAAGAATGGGGAGGCCCGGCATGGTGTGCATCGTCGTGCCGGTCAAATAGAAATCGTCGCCGACCCGGATCATGTCCGGGTCAGAGAACTCTTCATAAAAAAGCGGATTGGTATAGGTGCCGTTGCCATTGTCGGCGGTCCAGGTTTGCGCAGCCGCTCCGGCCGCCAGGATCAGAAAAAGGCCAATCACACCCATCCCGCCATACAGGCGCCGGCGCAGCGTGCTGCTCGTCATTTGGTCTCCTCGCTGTTTTGTCCAGCCAGTTTCCCGGCCATCTCCTCCAGTCCCGACCGGATCGCATCACCGCACGGCGCGCCGAGGGCGCCGCAGACAAAGGCCCCGGCATGAACAACCAGATCGAGTTTGTCCGGTCCCTGAACCAGCACGGCGGGATGGCCGGCGATGACCTCCGCGCGCTGCGGCGTATCGCGCTGCAGCAGGAAGTGCGAATAACGGGAAAAAATATCCCGGGCCGCCTCGACGCTTTTGCAGGGGACGAGAAAGAGCTGATAGGGGCCGCAGGTGTCGCTGCGGTACTCCCGGCGGTAGCCCTCGGTGAAGTAGCTCTGTCCGAGGAAATCACCCGGCACATAGCGGTCCGATGCCGGCACCGCCCCCTTTTCCGGGAAAACGGCAAAAAGGGCCGGCGGGACAAATCCCGTCCCGATGCGGCCGGCGATCCAGTGCGCCATCTCCTGCAGGGAGGGCCAGAGCGTCTGGTCAAGGGAATACGAGGTGATCTTGATATAGCAGTCGCCATTGTAAAAATTGAGCACATTGGCGCTCTGGTAGCCTTCGACGCCGATCGCGACCGGGGTTTCATCGGGCGAACGCTCGGCGGCGTAGATGGCGAAGGCCTGCAGGGGGCTCTTCATCCGATAGATCTCGACTGTTACCGAACTGGAATCCGGACCGACGGCGTAGTCGGTGGTCAGCACCCGGCGGAAGCCGTATTGCAGATAGAGATCGGCCGCTCCGTCGATGTACTCGAAGAGGGTAGTGCGGCCAAAGAAACGCGCTTCGGAGCTCTGCCGCCAGGCCGGGAGGCTTTCCGCCTCCGGCAGCAGGCGGAGGAGTGTGGAGTCGCTCTCTGTCTGCGCGCCAGTGACAGCGGAGAGCAAAAGCAGCGCTAATACAGCCGCGCGCAGAGGTAGAATCAAACGGCTCATGGGCAGGATCCCGCTACAGGGTGAACACGGATCGTTATTTAACCACGCAAAAGATCAGGCCAAAAAGGGAAAGTGACGCTGTAATCCGGCCACCTCCCGGCCGATCTCGAGGCCGTGTGCACATCGGGCGGTGCAGCCCGGGCAGCTGCGGCAAGCCTGCAAGCCGAACTCGTGCGGCAGGGTTGCGAGGGTCCATTCCGCCTGGCTGAGGTTGCCGTATCCGCTGGCATAGCGGGCGGCGCGCATGAGGCTGGGGATCTCGACCGCGTGCGGACAGCCGGGCACACAGGAGCGGCAGCCCTGGCAGAAGCCTCGCCCTTCGAGAGCGCCCAGTTTGAGGTAGCCCTTTTCCTCGTCGGTAAAGTCGAGAGCGGTGACGCTGGCGAGATTGAGATCGAGCTGGTCAAAGGTGGTCATGCCGGGGATGGCGGTGGTCACCTCCTTGTGCTGCAGCACCCACTTGAGGGCGGCGGCGTGGTTGACGGCGGCGGCGCCCTCCTCCGGATTGCCGCCCTGGGTCTTCATGGCGACGATGCCCAGACCGTGTTCCCGGGCATAGGCAAGGGCCTGACGGATCTGCTCCTTATCCTCGCGCCAGAGATTAAAGGCGATCTCTGCGACGTCGAAAATCCTGGCATCGACGGCAGCGCGCACCACCTCCGGCACCAGGGCATGGCAGCTGACGCCGATGAAGCGCGCCTTGCCGGCCTTTTGCGCCGCCAGCGCGGCGTTCATCAGCGGTTCATAGTTGACCATTTGGGCATTATCGCAGGCGTGAATATAGAGGATATCGACATAGTCGCTCTGGAGACGCTCGAGGCTGGTGTCGAGCAAACGGCTAAAGTTCTCGGGGGTGGCCCCGGGCGCCCAGCTGCCATTCTCGGGGGTGAAGCGGCCGGTTTGAAAATCGCGCGCGAGCCAGATTTTGGTGGAGATGACCACCTTGTCGCGGCCGCCGCGTTCCTTGAGGACCGCGCCGATCGATTTTTCACTGTTGCCGCGGAGGTAGCCGTTGGCTGTATCCAGATGGGTGATGCCGCTGTCGAGGGCCTTTTTTATGAGATCGGGGCTGTCCGAATTCATCACGCCAAAGCTGAGAATGGGGATTTTCAGGCCGGTACGCCCGAGAACGCGGGTGGGTATCTTTTTTCGCTTCTTGTCCGCTGCCAGGGTGCTCCCGGCGGGCAAGCCCAGTCCGGCCAGCAACAGGCCAAGAGAGCCCTTTTTGAGAAACTGCCGGCGTGCCAAATGGTCCACTGCCATCTGCCTTCCTCCAAATCGTCCACAGTTCGTGAATAGGTCTTCCTGAAAACAGTCTACCGCACGCAGATAATAACCATTCACAAAACCAATGTCAAGGAGAATTGCATACCCGGCGGCCCGCCCGGTGACAAAAAAAAGGGAACACCCCGTAAGGTGTTCCCTTTGTGCTCAGCGTCGCGCCAGGGATCAGGCGGCTTCGAGCGGAATACGCATCGTGTAGAAGGAGCGCCAGACGAAGACCAGGCCGATAAGGAAGATCGGCACGGCGATATAGGGCGCGTAGTTGGTGCCACCGGTGGCGTTGGCATGCGCGGCCATCTCGATGGCGATCTCGGTGGCCAGCAGGCCAAAGAGGGTCGAGAACTTGATGATCGGATTCAGCGAAACCGAGGAGGTATCCTTGAAAGGATCGCCGACGGTGTCGCCGATGACCGTCGCGTCATGCAGCGGGGTGTTCTTCTCGCCAAGGTCCACCTCGACCAGCTTTTTGGCGTTGTCCCAGGCGCCGCCGGTGTTGGCCATATAGATGGCCTGGAAGAGACCAAAGCAGGCGATCGAGATCAGGTAGGCAACGAAAAAGTTGGGATTGATAAAGGCGAAGGCCAGGGTCAGCGACATCAGGGCAATGAAGATATTCCACATGCCTTTCTGTGCGTACTGGGTGCAGATCTTGACCACGGTCTTGGAATCCTCGATGTCCGCCTCGGACTTGCTCAGATCCATGTTGCGTTTGATGAACTCGACCGCGCGGTAGGCGCCGGTGGTGACCGCCTGCATCGAGGCGCCGCTGAACCAGTAGATCACCGAACCGCCGGTGATCAGGCCGAGGAGAACCGGCGCATCGGTCAGCGAAACCGCGAGCATGTTCTTGCTCTGGAGCAGCAGAATGATCGAAAAGATCATCGTCGTGGCGCCGACCACGGCGGTGCCGATCAGCACCGGTTTGGCGGTCGCCTTGAAGGTGTTGCCGGCCGAGTCGTTGGCCTCGAGATAGTGCTTGCCCTCTTTAAAATTGGGCTCGAAACCGTACTCCTTCTTGATCTCTTCCTTGACACCGGGGATGCTCTCGGTCTGCGCCAGCTCAAAGATCGACTGGGCGTTGTCGGTCACCGGGCCGTAACTGTCGACGGCGATGTTGACCGGACCCATGCAGAGGAAACCGAAAGCGACCAGGCCGAAGGCGAAGATCGAGGGATAGTTGATCACTTCTACCGGAATGTAGTGGCTGGTGAAGGTGGCGATGGCCATCAGGCCGGTGATCAGCATGCCCTTGTAAAAGGCGCTGAAATTGCCGGCGACGATGCCGGAGAGGATGGTCAGCGAGGGGCCGCCTTCACGCGAAGCGGTGACGATCTCGTTGACGTGTTTGGATTTGGAGCTGGTGAAGATCTTGGTGAACTCGGGGATCAGCACAGCGGCCAGGGTGCCGCAGCTGATGATCAGGGCCAGCTGCCACCAGACATGGGGCATGGCGGTCATGACGCCGTCCTTGATCACCTGCAGATCGCCGATCAGCAGGTAGCTCATGACGAACGAGGTGGTGATGCAGAGGCTGGCGGCGATCCAGATCAGGCGCATCAGCGGTTCTTCAAAATCGAACTCTTTCTTGCCCTTGTACTTGGCGGTGGAGATGGCCTGGTTGACAAAGTAGGAGAGGCCCGAGCAGAAATCCATCAGAAAACGCATGGCGAAGATCCAGACGATCAGCTTGCCCTGGATGGCCTCCTTGACCTCGATGCTGGGGCTCATCACGGCCAGGGTGATGAAGGAGATCAGCGCGACGCCGGTGACGCCATAGGTCTCGAAGCCGTCGGCGGTCGGGCCGACGCTGTCGCCGGCATTGTCGCCGGTGCAGTCGGCGATGACGCCGGGG